>NZ_DATMNA010000091.1:0-62857 GCF_035569475.1 Phenylobacterium sp. | reverse complement strand
CTCGCGGTAGCCGGCCGCCACCGACCGCGGATCCGATCCCCCGATCACGAACCCGACCAGAGCGACCGCCAGCAGGCCCGCCACCCGCGCCACGGCGTTGTTGATGCCCGCCGCGGCGCCTTCGTACTCGTCGGCGACCGCTCCCAGGACGGCGTCGGTGAGCGGGGCGACCGCCACGCCCGCGCCCACCGCCAGGACCGCGAGCCCCGGGAAGACACTGGTCCAGTAGCCCTCCCGCGAACTCAGCAAGGCCAGGAGCGTGAAACCCGCGGCCACCAGCAGCGGGCCGGCGATCAGCATCGGCCGCGCCCCGATCCGCGAGGCGAGCCGCCCGGCCAGCGGCGACAGCGCCGCCAGGCCCACGGACATCGGCAGCAGGGCCGCGCCCGCCAGCGAGGGGGCATAGCCGTGCGCGCGGATCAGCTCGAAGGGCAGCAGGAAGAGCGCGCCCCCAAGGGCGGCGTAGAGCACGAGCGTCAGGGCGTTCACGCCCGAGAAGGTGGCCGACTTGAAAAGCACCAGCGGCATCATGGGGTTGGCGGCGTTTCTTTCGATCATGAGGAAGCCTGCGAGAGCCAGGACGCCCAAGCCGCCGGCGCTGAGCACGGCAAGGTCCGCCCCCTGCTTCGGCGCCACGGTGAGCGCCCAGGTCACGGCCGCCAGGCCCGCGGTGACGGCGGCGGCCCCGGCGTAGTCCACCGGCCCGGACCGCGCGCCCTTGCTCTCCCGGGCGTTGGCCAGCACCAGCCAGACGGCGATCGCCGCCACCGGCAGGTTGATGAAGAACACCGCCCGCCAGGAAATCGCCTGGGTGAGCCAGCCGCCGAGCACCGGCCCCACGGCGCTGGTCAGGCCGCTGGCCCCCGCCCAGATCCCCACCGCCTGCCCTCGCCCCTTGGCGTCGTAGGCCGCGCCCAGCAGCGCCAGGCTGGCCGGCGTCAGCAAGGCCGCGCCCATGCCCTGGACGGCCCGGGCGGCGATCAGCACCGGCAGGCTGGAGGCCAGTCCACAGGCCACCGAGGCCGCGGTGAACAGCGCCACCCCGGCCACGAACACCCGCTTGCGGCCATAGCGATCCGCGGCCGCTCCGCCGGCCAGCACCAGGGCGCTCAGCAGCAGGGCGTAGGCGTTCATGATCCACTGGGCGGCGGCCACCCCGCCGCCGAGCTGCTGCTGGATCACCGGCAGGGTCAGGTTCACCGCCGAGGAGTCGATGAAGGCGAGGCCGGAGCCCAGCACCGTGCCGGCCAACACCCAGCCCCTTGCCCGGGGCGGATGGGCGACCCCCGCAACCGCCTGCGCCAGGGCGCGGTCGCACGGCGGATGCAGGTGCGCGTGGCTCACGGCGTCGGGGCCGGCTCCCGGCAGTTCAGCTCGAAGGTGACGCCGTTGAGCTCGGTGACGAAGACCTGGCGGATGCCGCCGTTCGGCGACGCGCCGGCCTCATAGGCGATGCCCGCAGCCTCCAGCCGGTGCCTGGCGTCGTCATAGTCGTCGATCGCGAAGGCGAAGTGGTCCAGGGACGAGCCCTTGCTGGCCCCGCCCGCGCGGGTCACCTCCACGAGGTGCACGACATCCCGCCCGCCGGCGTAGAGCCAGGCGCCGCCGAAGCTGAAGTCCGGCCGCCAGCCGACGGTCAGGCCGAGCACCTCGGTGAAGAAGGCGCGGGTCCTGGCCAGGTCCGTGGTGCGGATGTTCACGTGGTCCAGGCCCAGGATCGCCACGGCGCGCCTCCGATTGTGAGGCCGCAGTATCGCGCACGAAAAAGCCCCGCCGTCACCAGCGGGGCTTTCCGAAGTCTGATCGGCTCGGGGCTTAGGCCGCGCCGCCCTTGTCGCGGCGCTCGGCGTAGATGATCAGCGGCTGAGCGCGGCCTTCGACCACCTCGGCGTTGACCACCACCTCCTCGACGCCGTCGTAGGTGGGCAGCTCGTACATGGTGTCGAGCAGGATCGCCTCGAGGATCGAGCGCAGGCCCCGCGCGCCGGTCTTGCGCGCGATGGCCTTGCGGGCCACGGCGTTGAGCGCGTCGTCGGTGAAGGTCAGGCCGACGTTCTCCATGTCGAACAGGCGCACGTACTGCTTCACGAAGGCGTTCTTCGGCTCGGTGAGGATCTTCACCAGGGCCTTCTCGTCCAGGTCGTCCAGGGTGGCGATCACCGGCAGGCGGCCGACGAATTCCGGGATCAGGCCGAAGCGCAGCAGGTCGTCCGGCTCCACCTGGCGGAAGATCTCGCCGGTGCGGCGGTCGTCCGGGTCGGTGACCTTGGCGCCGAAGCCGATCGAGGTGCCCTGCCCGCGCGCGGAGATGATCTTCTCCAGGCCCGCGAAGGCCCCGCCGCAGATGAACAGGATGTTGGTGGTGTCGACCTGCAGGAACTCCTGCTGCGGATGCTTGCGCCCGCCCTGCGGCGGCACGGAGGCGACCGTGCCCTCCATGATCTTCAGCAGGGCCTGCTGCACGCCCTCGCCCGACACGTCGCGGGTGATCGAGGGGTTGTCCGACTTGCGGCTGATCTTGTCGACCTCGTCGATGTAGACGATGCCGCGCTGCGCCCGCTCGACATTGTAGTCGGCCGACTGCAGCAATTTCAGGATGATATTTTCGACATCTTCGCCCACGTAGCCCGCTTCGGTGAGCGTCGTGGCGTCGGCCACGGTGAACGGAACGTCGATGATTCGCGCGAGCGTCTGGGCCAGCAGCGTCTTGCCGGTGCCCGTCGGGCCGATCAGCAGGATGTTCGCCTTGCCCAGTTCGACGTCGTTATTCTTCGAGGCGTGGTTCAACCGCTTGTAGTGGTTGTGCACCGCGACCGAGAGAACCTTCTTCGCGTGATCTTGCCCGATCACGTAATCGTCGAGGACTTCGCGGATTTCCTTAGGTGTCGGAACGCCATCCTTCGATTTGACGAAGGAAATCTTATGTTCTTCGCGGATAATATCCATGCACAGCTCGACGCATTCATCACAGATGAATACGGTTGGGCCCGCGATAAGCTTGCGGACCTCATGCTGGCTCTTGCCGCAGAAAGAGCAATACAACGTGCTCTTGGAGTCCCCGCTTGCGGCCTTGGTCATTGTCGGTTCTCACTCTCTAGGCGATCCGCTGGGCGTCCTAGCCCCTGATCGCCCCGCGGGCGTTGCCGCCCAATCGATGCAAACTACGCGCCGCGGGTTGTCTAAGTCTTGACATTCCCCGATCCGGCCTCGGATCACAAGCCTTGGCGCGGGGTCGCGACAATAGGCGGCGCGGCGCTCGAATCCAGGGCAGTCTTCAATTCTAAATGGGAAACAGGCCGAAATGGGACAAGACCAGCCGCGACCCGAGGTTGGTCCGCCCGCTGAATCGCCGGTTCGGCCCCCGCCGGTTGTGGCCTTCGACTTCGACGGCACGCTGACGGTCCGCGACAGCTACACCGCATTCCTGAAATGGCGCGCGGGCCCGTGGCGCTACGCCCAGGGCATGGCGCGCCTGATCCCCGCGGCCCTGGCCTATCTCTTCCATCGCGATCGCGGACGCATCAAGGCCGCCGCCACGCGCGAGTTCCTGGGCGGCGTCCCGCGCCAGGTCCTGGAGGCGGACGCCCGCGCCTTCGCGGAGCGCTTCTCACGCAGCCTGCTGCGTCCCGACGCCGTGGCGGCCTGGAAGCGCTGGCGCGGCGAGCGCGTGCGGCTGGTGATCGTCACCGCGTCGCCGGAGCTGATTGTCGCGCCCTTCGCGCGCGGCTTAGGGGCCGACGCCCTGCTCGGCACCGAACTGGCCTTCGACGCCCAGGACCGGGTGGTCGGCGGCTTTGGGACGCCCAACTGCCGCGGGCCTGAAAAGGTGGCGCGGCTGAAGGCGGCGTTCGGGCCGGACCTGGAGCTTCGGGCCGCCTACGGTGACACCGGCGGCGACCGCGAGATGCTGGCGATGGCGGAGATCAAGGGCTACCGGGTGTTCAAGGGGACGCCCCAGGGACCGGCATGAGGCACGCCCGCGACCAGGACCTGGACCGCCTGGAGGACCTCCTGGCCCAGCTCCGCGCCCTGCCCGGCCTGGTCGAAAAGAAGCGCGGGGTGTTCTACCGGAAGTCCCGCGGCTTCCTGCACTTCCACGAAGACCCCAAGGGCATGTTCGCCGATATCAGCGACCCGGACGAACGGATCGACGTCACCGAGCCGGCGGGTCAGGCGGCGCTGATGGCCGCCGCCCGGAGGCGCCTGGGCGTCTAGCCTTCGCTTTCGCGCTTTTCCCAGACGTGGTCGACGATGCCCCAGTCCTTGGCTTCTTCGGCGGTCATGAAGCTGTCGCGGTCGAGGACCTGCTCCACCGTCTCCACGGTCTGGCCGGTGTGCTTGGCGTAGAGTTCGTTCAGGCGCTGCTTGGTCTTGATGATGTCCTCGGCGTGCCGCTCGATGTCGCTGGCCTTGCCCGAGAAGCCGCCCGACGGCTGGTGCACCATGATCCGCGAGTTCGGCAGCGCGATCCGCTGGCCCTTTTCGCCGGCCATCAGCAGGAAAGAGCCCATGGAGGCCGCCATGCCCAGGCAAAGGGTGATCACCGGGCTCTTGATGTATTGCATGGTGTCGTAGATCGCGAGGCCCGATGTCACCACGCCGCCCGGCGAGTTGATGTACATCTGGATTTCCTTCTTGGGGTTCTCCGCCTCGAGATGCAGCAACTGGGCGCAGATCAGCGCCGCCATGTTGTCCTCGACGGGGCCCGCCAGGAAGATGATCCGGTCCTTCAGGAGCCGGGAGAAGATGTCGTAGGCGCGCTCGCCTCGGCTCGTCTGCTCGACGACCATCGGCACGAGGCCCAGCGCGGTGGTGACGGGGTCACGCATAGGGAGGAAGTCCTTCTTGGATTCTTGGGCGAGCCTGCCGACGGCTCGTTCCCCACAGGATATCGCGTGCCGCGGGCGCAGGCGCAAGGTGACGTGAGCGCGCGGAGCCTTTCGGCCTTGATCCCGCCCGCCGTCCGGCCATGGTGGCGCAACCGAGTTGAGGGGGATTCCATGACGTTCAAGCTCATCGCGCTCGCCGGCGCTGCCGTGTTGCTGGCCCTGCCCGTCCATGCCGCGCCCGCCCCGGCCAGGGACGCCAAGGTCTGGGCCGCGGCCGAGGCCGCCAGGCCGGCGCAACTGAAGCTGCTGGAGCAGGTGGTGAACATCGATTCCGGCACCGGCGACGTCGAAGGCGGCCGCAAGGTCGCCGGCATCCTCGGCGCGCGCCTGAAGGCGATGGGCTTCGCGGTCGAGAGCGTGAAGGCCGAGGCGGACGGCCTGCCGGACAACACCGTCGCCACCCTGAGCGGGACCGGCAAGGGCCGGGTCCTGCTGATCGGCCACATCGACACGGTGTTCGAGCCCGGCACGGTCGCCCAGCGGCCGTTCCGCATGGACGCCGAGAAGGCCTATGGCCCCGGGGTCTCCGACGAAAAGGGCGGGGTGGTCGAGGGCGTCTACGCCCTGCAGATCCTGCACGACCTGGGCTTCAAGGACTTCAAGCAGGTCGTCTTTTTGATCGAGACATCCGAGGAGCGCGGGTCGCCGGGCGCGCAGGGCCTCATCAATCGGCTGGTGGCCGACGCCGACGTGGAGCTGAACCTCGAGCCCGGTGACACGCCCGACGTGCTGACCGTCTGGCGCAAGGGGGCGACCGCCATCCATATCGATGTGCACGGTCGCGCCGCACACGCCGGCATCGCCCCGCAGGAGGGCCGCAACGCGGCGACGGAACTCATCCACCAGATCGCTGCCGACGAGATCTTCCCGAAGACCGGCGACGGGATCACCTTCAACCTGACCACGCTGAAGGCGGGCACGCGGGAGAATATCATCCCTGAAGACGCCTCGGCCACCTACAGCCTCCGGATCCGCGAGAAGTCCGACCTGCCGAAGGTGGAGGCGGTGCTGCAGAAGAACGCCCGGACGACGGTCGTGCCCGACACCACGGTGAAGGTCTGGCGCCAGGAGCGGTTCTTCCCGCCGCTGGCCAGCAACCCCGGCACCGACGCCCTGGCCGACCGCGCCGAAGCGATCTACGCCGGCCTCGGCAAGACCATCACCCGCGGCGGCAACGGCGGCGCCTCGGAATCGGCGCTGGCCTACGAAGGCGGCATCCCGGCGCTCGACGGGCTCGGCCCGGCGGCCGGCGGCTTCCATGCCGACACCGAATATCTGCTGCTGGGGTCGCTGACGCCGCGCCTGTACCTGCTGACCAAGCTTATACAGGAACTCGGCCACCAGCCGCCGCCACGGTTGAAGTGATCTTCCCTTCCCGCGACGCGGGAAAGGAAAACTACGCCGCGATCCGCTCCAGCCATTCCTTGAGGATGCCCAACACCTGCTCGCCGGGGGCGAAGCCGCGGGTGACGACGCCGTAGACCCCCTCGGCGTTGGGGCCGGCCACCAGGGTCGGGAAGCCGGTCACGCCGGCGCGCTGGGAGATGGCGTAGTCGCGCCAGGTCTCCTGCTTGATCTCGTCTGTCGCCCAGGCGGCGAGGAACCGTTCGCGCTCCAGGCCCAGTTCCTCGGCGATCTCCGCCAGGGTCCCGGCCTGGGTGACGTCGCGGCCCTCGGCGTAGAAGGCGCGCTGGGTGCGGCCCAGGAAGGCCGCGGCCATCTCCTCACCGTCGCGGCGGGCGACCACTACGGCGCGGGCCGCGGGATCGGTGTCGTAGACGAAGCCCGGCCGCGACATGCCGGTCCCGTTGAACGGCAGGCCCGTCGCCTCGTGGACGTGGGTCCAGTGGTCGGCGATCTCGAGCTTGGCCTCCTCGGTCATCGGCGTCTCGGTTCCGGGACGCAGGCCGCCCATCACCACCCGCACCGGCAGGGCCCGGCCAAAGGTGCGGCCGATCTCCTCGATCACCGGCGAGAACCCGTAGCACCAGGAGCACATGGGGTCGGAGAAGTAGATCAGGTGCGGTGTGGTCATGGGCGTCTTAGCCTCCCAAGGCGGCCAGCATCGCAGGAGACGGCGAGCCGGTCACCTGCCCGCACTTCACCTTTGCGCGCGTCTGCGCCAGTTTGCCGCCATGGCGCACGACCACGACGATCCCGATCACCACCACCATCATCACGACCACGGCCAGGAGCCGCCGTCCGACATGGCGTTGCGGGTCAAGGCGCTGGAATCGCTGATGGTCGAGAAGGGGCTGGTCGATCCGGCCGCGCTGGACGCCATCGTCGACCACTTCGAGCACAAGGTCGGGCCGCGCAACGGCGCCCGCGTCGTGGCTCGCGCCTGGAGCGACCCGGCCTTCAAGGCGCGGCTGATGGAAGACGCCACGGCGGCCATCGCCGAACTGGGCTACGCCGGCGGTCAGGGCGATCACATGGTGGTGGTGGAGAACACCCCCGCCGTCCACAACCTCGTCGTCTGCACCCTGTGCTCCTGCTACCCGTGGCCGGTGCTGGGCCTGCCGCCGGTCTGGTACAAGTCCGCGCCCTATCGCTCGCGCGCCGTGATCGATCCGCGCGGCGTCGTCGCCGAGTTCGGCACGACCCTGGCCGAGGATGTCGAGGTCCGCGTGTGGGATTCCACCGCCGAGATCCGCTACCTGGTGCTGCCGGAGCGGCCGGCGGGAACCGAGGGCCTGAGCGAGGACCAGCTTGCGGCCCTCGTGACCCGCGACGGCATGATCGGGACGGCCCGGCTGTGAACGGCGTCCACGACATGGGCGGGATGGAGAACCTGGGGCCGATCGCCCCGGAGGCCGACGAGCCTGTCTTCCACCACGCCTGGGAAGGCCGGGTCCATGCGCTGAGCGTCGCCTCGCCCACCCGCCGCAATATCGACGAGGGCCGCCACCAGCGGGAGAAGATCCCGGGCCCCGAATATCTGGCGATGAGCTACTACGAAAAATGGTTCCGGGGCCTGAGCGAACTGCTCGTCGCCCATGGCTTCGTGTCGCCCGCCGAGATGGCCTCCGGCCACGCTGCGCCCGGGGCGGCGAAGGCCACGCCGCTGCTGAGCGCCGAGGAGGTGACGCCGCGATTCATGCGCCGCGGCTCCTATGTTCGCGAAGCCGCCGCCCCGCCGTTGTTCGCCGAGGGCGACGCCGTGCGGGCCCGCGACCTCAATCCGCATGGCCACACGCGCCTGCCCCGCTATGTGCGCGGCCGCCGCGGCGTGATCGTCGCCCGGCGCGGGGCGCACGTTTTCCCCGACAGCCACGCCCACGGCAAGGGCGAGGACCCGCGCCCGCTCTATACGGTGCGATTTACCGCGCGTGAGCTGTGGGGCGAGGCGGCCAACCCGCGCGACAGCGTCTGCCTGGACCTGTGGGAGCCCTACCTTGAGCGCGCCTGATCCGCTGGCCCTGCCGCGCCTGCCGCGCGACGCAGACGGCCCGGTCTTCGCCGAGCCCTGGCAGGCGCAGGCCTTCGCGCTCGCCCTGCAACTGCACGCCCAGGGCTGCTTCGCCTGGACGGAATGGGCCGAGGCCCTGTCGCGGCGCCTGAAGGCGGCTGGGCCGGACGACGACGGCGCCCGCTACTACGAGCACTGGCTGGCGGCGCTGGAGGATCTGGTGCGGGAGAAACGGCTTGCCGCCGGCTCTGAGCTCGCCGAGCGGAAGGAAGCTTGGGCGGAGGCCTATCGGCGCACCGCACACGGAAGACCCGTCGAGCTCTAGGGAACCGTCACCGCAGTTCGTGCGCTCAAGCCTGAGCGAAGGAACTGGAGAACATGGTTCAATATGCGGTGACCCTGAAGGACGGCGACTGGACCGTCTTTTCCGACGGCAAGCCCATCGAACACGGCCTCAGCCGCTCCGCCGCGATCCAGATGGCCAAGGATATGGCCTTCCAGGCCGAGGAGCGTGGCGACACCGTCGAGCTGCTCATCCAGGGCTACTACGGCGACCTGGCCCGCAAGCTGACCGGCGGCGCGGACGGCAAGTCGCCCGACTAGACCCGCCGCGGTTCAGGCGGGGAAACACCTGAGCCGGCTGCGACTTCCCCAGGCGCGCTCTAGTTGCGGCGGGCGGCGGACTTGGCTTCGCGCTTGGCGCGGGCCTCGGCCTTGGCGGCGGCCTTGCGGTCCTTGCGCTCCTGCCGCTTCAGCTCGAGCTGAGCCTCTTCGTCGTTGGCAAGGGCGTGCAGGCGGGCCTGCTCCTCGGCCTCCGCCTTCAGGCGGGCGGCTTCCTTTTCGGCGGCGCGCTTGGCGCGGACCTCTTCGATCTCGCGCGCCTTGCGCTGCGCCCGGGTTTCCAGGACTTCGGCCTGGATCATCGGCTTCGGCTTGAACTTCTCCAGGAGGGCCTTGCGGGCTTCGGCCTGGGACGCCAGGCGCTCGTTGAAGCCCCCGATCTTGTCTTCTCTCATCGCGGCTTTCGTATGGGGTTGGATGTCAGACGGGGAGAACTCCCGCCCGGCGGATTTGGGTTGCGATTTGGGTTTCGCAAGCCTTTGCGAAACACTGACGACAGTCGGGCTCAGCCGACGATGTCGTCCTCGGTGAAGAACTGCGCGATTTCGAGCGCCGCATTCTCGGCGCTGTCGGAGCCGTGCACCGAATTTTCGCCGACACTTTCGGCGTAGAGCTTGCGGATCGTGCCCGCGGCGGCGTCGGCCGGGTTGGTGGCGCCCATCACTTCGCGGTACCTGGCCACCGCGTTCGGGCCTTCGAGCACCTGCACCACGACCGGCGCCGACATCATGAATTCGACCAGCTCGCCGTAGAACGGGCGGGCGGCGTGCACCTCGTAGAACTTCTTGGCCTGGGCTTCCGTCATCCGGATGCGGCGCTGGCCGACGATCCGCAGGCCGGCGTCCTCGATCACGGCGTTGATCTTGCCGGTCAGATTGCGCTTGGTGGCGTCCGGCTTGATGATCGAGAAGGTGCGTTCGGTCATGGGTCTCTTTACGGTCAAAGCGAGTGGGATTTCCGCGAAGCGCCACGCGGTGGCGGGCTCTATACCCGCCTCGCCCGCGCTCGCCAAGGCGCTGCCGGCTTTTCCCTCTCCTTCCATGGGCAGGGAAGACGCGGGCGTGGCGGTCTGCTATGGACCCGCCCGGTCAGGCGGCAGCGCGGCTTCTCATCCCTGACCTTCCCCTTCTCCCGCAGGTCCGGCGAATGCTGGTCCGCGCCCCATTGTTCGTGTCCCGATGCTGCAGATCAAAGACCTCGTTTTCGACGCCTGGGGCCGCCGGTTCTTCGACGGCGCGACCGTCAGCCTGCCCAAGGACGCCAAGGTGGGCCTGGTGGGCCGCAACGGCGTCGGCAAGTCGACGCTCTTCAAGCTGATCCTCGGCCAGCTCGTCCACGGCTCCGGCGAGATCGGCCTGCCTCGCGCGGCCCGCATCGGCTCCGTCGACCAGGAACACCCGGCGACGCCGATTCCCCTGCTGGACACCGTGCTGGCCGCCGACGTCGAGCGCGCCGACCTGCTGGCGCGGCTGGAGACCGCCGAGCCCGAGGACCTGGGCGACATCTACAACCGCCTGATCGAGATCGACGCCGACCGCGCGCCGTCGCGGGCGGCGGAAATCCTGGCGGGCCTGGGCTTTTCCACCCCGGACCTCTCACGCCCCATGTCCGAGTTCTCCGGCGGCTGGCGGATGCGCGTGGCCCTGGCGGCGGCCCTGTTCGCCGCGCCGGACATGCTGCTGCTGGACGAGCCCACCAACTATCTCGACCTGGAAGGCGCGCTCTGGCTCGAGGCCCGCCTGAAGAAATACCCGCACACCGCCATGGTCATCAGCCACGACCGCGAGTTGCTCGACAACTCGATGGACCACATCCTCCATCTGAAGAACGGCAAGCTCGACCTCTACACCGGCGGCTACGACAGCTTCGAGCGCCAGGTGATCGAGAAGCTGCGCCTGCAGGAGGCCATGCGGACCAAGATCGAGGCCAAGCGCGCCCACATGCAGTCCTTCGTCGACCGCTTCGGCGCCAAGGCCTCCAAGGCCACGCAGGCCCAGTCGCGCCTGAAGATGATCGCCAAGCTGCCGCCGGTCTCCAACGTGATTGAGGACCGCGTCGCGCCCTTCACCCTGCCCTCGCCCGAGCGGCCCCTGCCGCCGCCCCTGTTGCGGCTGGAAGGCGCCGCGGTCGGATACGGCGGCGCCCCGATCCTCAAAAGGCTCAACCTGCGCCTCGACATCGACGACCGCATCGGCCTGCTGGGCGTCAACGGCGCCGGCAAGTCCACCTTCGCCAAGCTGGTGGCGGGCGCGCTGGACGTGGAAAGCGGAACCCTGCTGCGCAGCTCGCGTCTGAAGGTGGGCTGGTTCCACCAGCACCAGATCGAGGCGATGGATCCTGCGGATACGCCGCTGGAGATCATCCGCCGCGCCATGCCGCAGAGCAGCGAGTCTCAGCGCCGCTCCAAGCTCGCCCAGTTCGGCCTCGGCTACGAAAAGGTCGAGACCACGGTCGCCAACCTCTCGGGCGGCGAGCGGGCGCGCCTGTTGCTGAACATGGTCGCGATGGAAGCCCCGCACCTGCTGATCCTGGACGAGCCCACCAACCACCTGGACATCGACTCGCGCCGCGCCCTGCTGGACGCGCTCAACGACTATGACGGGGCGGTGATCCTGATCACCCACGACCGCTCGCTGATGGAGCTGGTGGCCGACCGGCTGTGGCTGGCGGCCGACGGCGGCATCGAGCCCTTCGACGGGGACATGGAGGACTACGCCAGGTTCGTGCTGGACCGCGCTCGGGTCGCCGCTCGCGCCCCGACCCAGGTGGCCGCCGAGCCGGCGAAGGCTCCGCCCCCGCCGCCGGCGTCCCGGCCGAAGGTCCCGACCGGCGACGCGCGCCGCCGGGCGGGGGCCGCGGAGGCGGCGCTGGGGCGCGCGACGGCGGCCCTCGCCGCGATCGACGCGCAGCTCACCGATCCCGCCGTCTTCGCCAGGGATCCGGCCAAGGCCGCCGACCTGGGACGCAAGCGCGACGCGGCGCAGGCCGCGGTGGAAACCGCCGAGGCCGAATGGCTGGCCGCCCAGGAGGCCTACGAGGCCCTCACCGCCGATTCCTGAACCTCCACCGCCTTCAGGGGCGGCGCCGCTGGCCGGGTCTCGCTGATGCGCGTGATGTCGAGTTCGACCATCTCGCCCGGCAGGTCGCGCAGGATGTCGGCGAAGACGTGGCCGAAGCGGACGTCCTCGCGGCGGTAGGTCTTGCGGTCGTTGATCACCGCCGAGATGGCCTCGTCGAAGCCGGCGATCGAGACCATCACCGTGGGCGCCTCGGCGGCCATGCGCTCCTCGCTCAAGCCCCAGAGCGGGCTGTCCTCGTCGATCGGATGGATCAGGGTCCAGGTCAGGCTGAGGACAGGAATGTTGCTGCGAACCAGCTTCAGCTCGTCGAACCGGCGGAAGCTCGTTTCGCCGACCGGGACGTTGCGCAGATAGCTGAGCCGCGCCGTGGGCTCGCTGATCCCCTGCAGGCGGCGGCTCGCCACCCGGACCATCAGGGCCTGGCGGCCTTCGTAGGGCGCGACCACGGCGGAGTCGCTGAACACCATCCGCGCCTGCGGCCGGGCGAAGCGGGCGAAGAAGGCGCCCGTGGCCAGGGCCGTCAGGAACATGCCGACGAAGATCTCCGCCGTCGCCACGGCGTGGCCATAGAGGCTCGCCGGCGTCATCACCCCGTAGCCGACGGTGGCCAGGGTCTCGACGCTGAAGAAGAAGGCGTCCCCGAAGGCGTACGGCCTGGCGTTGGCCACGGAGCCCGGCTGGAGCCAGAAGAGCAGCGCGAAGAAAAGGTTGGCCGCCAGGAACATCAGCAGCACGAGGCCCAGGAAGGCCGGCCAGCGCAGGGCGAGGATCAGATAGTAGGGATCGTCGATGGCGAAGCGCCGCACGCCGACCTTCACGGCGCTCATGCCTCTCATGTCGATGCGGGGCGGCGGCAGTTTCACGCCGCCTTGCTAGCACGTCGCGGCGGACCCGTCGAAGGACCCGCCGCGCCGCCGGCGGTCGTCAGGTGATGTGTTTGGGGCTGATCGGGTCGCTGCCCGGGAAGGTCTCCTCGATCGCCTCGTCCAGCAGGGCCTCCTGCCGGTCTTCGGCGCATTTTTCGCGGGCGGCCATGTGGTCGTGCTTTTCGCCTTCCTTCAAAGGCTCGACTTCGCGCGAATGCGGGACGTCGACGTGCCGGTCCTCGTGGATCGGGGCCGCTTCCACGGCCATGTCGGCGTTGGCGCCGCCGGAGCCGTGGCTGAAGGCGCGCCGGGCCTCGTCCTGGGTCTGCTTGCCTGTCATCGGTGTCTCCTCGGCTGTTGCCGTGGGACTAGAACCCGCAAGGCCTGGCTAGGTTGCCCGAAACACCGGGCGCAGAACACGCTCGCAGGCCTAGAGGAAGGTCCAGTGGCTGTGGCTGCGCAGGCGAAGGTTGTTCTGCACGTGGCGCACGCCGTCGACATCGGCGACGTCCTCGATCCGGCGCTTGTCGGCCTTGTGCCGCACCGTGCCGTTCAAGGTGACCTCGGCGTCCTGCACGATCACCTCGAGGTCGCGCAGATCGAGGCCGCGCTGGTCCTCCAGCCGCTCGACGATCACCGCCCACAGCACGCGGTCGGACGGGCCGCGGCGCAGCCGCCCGGCGCGGGTCTCGACCCTTGGCTCGCGGGGACCGGGCGAGAAGAACTCGCCGGCCTTGTCCATCCACGACCGCGGCGGGCCCGCCGGTCGGTAGTCACCGCCATCCGGGCGCCGGCCGTCGTCACGGTCCAGCGGCGATTGACGCCGATAGGCCTCGCCCCGCTCGGCGTCATAGGCGTAATCCGTCGAATAATCGGCCTGTCCATAGTCGTCGTGCGCCGGGCGCAGCTCGTCATCGACCCGGTAGCCGGAGCGGGCCCCCGGGTCGTAGCCATAGTCCCGGGAGTAGTCAGCCTGGCCGAAATCGTCGCGATCGCGGCCCCGGAGCGCCGCACGGCGGCGGTCTTCCTCGCGGTCCTGCCAATCTTCGCGCGCCATGACCTGGTCTCCTCTACGTTGCGGACTCCCCCGCGGCAGAACCGGCGCCGTGGACTTCGGTTCCCATTTGAGGCCAACCGGCTTGCGGTCGCGCGGCCTGACTCCGTCGCCCGACTCAACCGAGAGTGTCCATCGCCGTGAAAGCTCCAGACCCGACCCGCTCCTTGGAGACAGAGCCCGTCGAGGTGGATCTCGCCGGGGTTCCGCCCGCGCCGCGCCGGCGGCTGACGCGCGCCACGCGGATCGCGCTGCGCGTCGTGCCGGTGGTCATGCTGATCGCCGCGGCCTGGGTGCTTTGGCGCGAGTTCCACAAGCTGAGCCTCCAGGCCGTCACCCACGCCATCGCCGGCTGGGGCGTGGCAGCCGTGGCGGCGGCGATCGCGCTGTCGGCCGCCAGCTTCGTGCTGATGGCGGTGATCGAGTGGGTGGGCCTGCGCTGGACCGGCGCCCGCGTGCCGCTGCGGACGGTCGCGCTCGGCTCGTTCCTGGCCAACGCCATCGCCCACGCCATCGGGGCCAACCTGCTGATTTCCGGCGCCATCCGCGCCCGGACCTATGACCGGCACGGGGTGACCTTGACCCAGGTGGCGGGCGCCACGGTGTTCGCCGCCGCCTCGTTCGGCGTGGGCCTAGCGGCGCTGTCGGGCGCGGGCCTGCTGCTGGCGTCGAGCGCGGAACTGGACGCCACGGCGATCGCCCCCACGGTCGGCCACTGGCTTGGAGCGGCCCTGCTGACCGGCGCCCTGGCCTATGTGGCCCTCTGCGCCCTGCGCCGGCGTCCGTTCACCGCCTTCGGACGCAGCGTCACCCTGCCCGACGTGTGGGACGCCCTGGCGCAGCTCGTGCTGGGCGTGGTCGACAACGGCATCGCCGCGGCGATCCTGTGGATCCTGCTGCCGGCCGGCGGCCCCAGCTACGGGACCTTCGTCGGCGCCTATGCGGTGGCCTGTATCGCGGGCCTCGCCTCATCGGTGCCGGGGGGCGCCGGGGTGTTCGAGAGCGCCATGGCGGCGCTGCTCCCGGAAATCGATCCCGCCGTGCTGGCGGCGGCCTTCCTGGGCTATCGGCTGGCCTTCTACATCCTGCCGCTGATCATCGCCGCGGCCGCCCTGGCCATCGACGCCATCCGCCACCGCAAAAGCTAGTCGGGGGTCGCCGGCTGGATGGTGACGCTCTCGCCGCAGCCGCAGGCGTCGGTCTCGTTGGGATTGCGGAAGGTGAACTTCGCCGAGAGCTTGGTCACGTCGTAGTCGATCACCGTGCCGATCAGGAACAGCACGGCCTTGGGTTCGACCAGGATGGTGACGCCCTTGTCCTCGACGACCTCGTCCAGCGGACCGGCGGCGTCGGCGTATTCCAGGACATATTCCTGGCCCGCGCAGCCGCCGTTCTTCACGCCCACGCGAAGGCCCGCATAGGGCTTCTCGGCCTTGCCCATGATTTCCCGTACGCGCTCGGCGGCGGCGTCAGTCAGGGAGACCACCTTAGGGCGTTCGCGGCGGGCGCGGGGCTGGGGTGCGACGTTGAGGTCCATCAGAACATGTTCAGTTGCAGCTTGGCTTCGTCGGACATCCGCGAGGGGTCCCACGGCGGATCGAACACCAGCTCGACCTTGCAGGACTTCACCTCGGGGAGTTCCTTGATCGCGTCCTCGACCCAGCCCGGCATGTCGCCGGCGACCGGGCAGCCCGGGGCGGTGAGCGTCATGTCGATCACCACGTCCTTCTCGTCGGACACGTCGACCTTGTAGATCAGGCCGAGCTCATAGATGTCGACCGGGATTTCCGGGTCGTAGACCGTCTTCAGCTTCTCGATCAGCTTGTCGGTCAGCACGTCGAGCTCCGCCTGCGAGAGCGGGGCGGCGGTCTGGCTGTCGAGTTGGGCGGCGTCGTCCATCGGGGTCATGCTACGCGAAAAAGGCCTGAGTCTTGGTAAGGGCGTCCACGAAGGCGTCGGCCTCCTCGTGGGTGTTATATAGGGCGAAGGAGGCGCGCGCGCTCGACGTGACGCCGAAACGTTTCATCAGCGGCTCGGCGCAGTGGGTCCCGGCGCGCACCGCCACCCCGTATTTGTCGAGAATCTGGGCCACGTCGTGAGCATGGGCGCCGTCCACGGTGAAGCTCAAGATCGCGCCCTTCCCCGGCGCCTCGCCCAATACCTTGAGCCAGTTGGCGCCGTTCAGGCGGGTGCGCACACGGTCATAGAGGGCGTGCTCGTGCTCGGCGATCGCCGCACGGTCCAGGGCCGAGAGCCAGTCGATGGCCGCGCCCAGGCCGATGGCCTCCAGGATCGGCGGCGTACCCGCCTCGAAGCGGTGCGGCGGGTCGGCGTAGGTGATCGTGTCGAGGCTGACGTTGCCGATCATCTCGCCGCCGCCCTGGTAGGGACGCAGCGCCGCGAGCCGCTCGGCCTTGCCATAGAGGGCGCCGATGCCGGTGGGGCCGTAGAGCTTATGGCCTGAAAAGACGTAGAAGTCGCAATCCAGGGCCTTCACGTCCACCGGCTGGTGGACCACGGCCTGGCAGCCGTCCAGCAGGACCAGGGCGCCGGCGTCATGCGCCAGGCGGGTCAGGTCGGCCACCGGGTTCACGGTGCCCAGGACGTTGGACATGTGGGTGAGCCCCACGACCTTGGTCCGCTCGGTCAACAGGCCCTTGAACGCCTCGACGTCCAGCCGCCCGTCGTCGGTGACCGGGACGAACTTCAGCACCACGCCCTGGCGTTCGCGCAGGAAGTGCCAGGGCACGATGTTGGCGTGATGCTCCATCTCGCTGAGCAGGATCTCGTCGCCGGCCTTCAGGTCCGCGCCGAGCCCGGAGGCGACGAGGTTGATCGCCTCGGTCGCGCCCTTGGTGAAGACGATCTCCGCCGGGTCGGCGCCGAGCAAGCCCGCCACGGACTTGCGGGCGGCCTCGTAGGCCTCCGTGGTCTCGTTGGCGAGGGTGTGCAGGCCGCGGTGGACGTTGGCGTAGCTGTGCTCCATGGCGCGGGTCATGGCGTCGATCACCGCCCGCGGTTTCTGGGCCGAGGCGGCGGAGTCCAGGTAGACCAGCGGCTTGCCGTTGATCTGGCGCCCCAGGATCGGGAACTCGGCGCGGACAGTTTCGACGTCGAAGGCCATGGTCAGTCCCACAGCCGTTCGGCGGCCCAGGCGCGGACCACCTCGCGGGCCCCTTCGTGGCCGATGCGGTCGACGACCTCGCCGATGAAGGCCTCGGTCAGCAGCGCGCGGGCCTCGGCTTCCGGCATGCCGCGCTGCCGGGCGTAGAACAGCGCGTCCTCGTCCAGCGCGCCCACCGTGTTGCCGTGCGCGCAAGCCACGTCGTCGGCGTAGATTTCCAGCTCCGGCTTGGCGTCGACCTCGGCCCGGTCGGAGAGCACCAGCGCGTGGTGGCCCATCCGCGCGTCGGTGCGGTCGGCCCCCTCCTCCACCACGATGCGGCCCTGGAAGATGCCCCGCGCCTGATCGCGGACCACGCCCTTGGCGAGTTGGACGGTGACGCCGTCAGGGCCGGCGTGGGTGACCACCGTGGTCTGGTCGGAATGGCGCTTGTCGGCCAGCAGGTAGACGCCATCGAGGCGCAGCTCCGCGCCGGCGCCCGGATGCTGGACACGGGTCTCCAGCCGCTGCCGGCGCGCACCCGAGGTGACGACGGTCTGGGCGAAATGCGTGCGCGCCGCGAGGCTTACCTGGGCCTGGCTGACCGAGACCGCTTCGGCATGGTCCTGGGCCAGGACCAGCCGCTCGATCCGCGCTCCGGGGTAAAGGGTGATGGTGATGGCCGCCTGCGACAGGGACGCCCCGTCGCTTTCGTAGCTCTCCAGCAGCGTCAGCCGCGCGTCGGGCCCGACGATGATGTTCAGCCGCGCCACATGGACCCCGGCGCCGCGCGAGACGAAGCGCGCCGCGACGAGCGCGGTCTTGCCGCGGGCGATCTCGATCGGGTCGGCGCCGCGGCCGTTGACGATCAGCCGCCGGTCGGACGCCAGCGCGTCGAACGGCCCCGCGCCGACCTCGGCCGTGAAAGGCTCCGACGGCGGCGGCAGCTTGCGGATCAGGCCGCGCAGGTCCGTCCAGCGCCAGTCCTCGTCGCGCTTGCCCGGCAGCTCGGCGACGTCGCGGTCGCGGATGGCGGTGGTGAGGCTCACGCGGCCTCCTCGTAGCGTTCGTAGCCGTTCTTCTCGAGCTCGTGGGCCAGCTCGGGCCCGCCGGAGGCCACGATCCGACCGCCGGCCAGCACGTGGACGCGGTCGGGTTTGATGTAGTCGAGCAGGCGCTGGTAGTGGGTGATCACCAGCATGGCCCGGTCGGGCGAGCGCAGGGCGTTGACGCCGTCCGACACGATGCGCAGCGCATCGATATCCAGGCCGCTGTCGGTCTCGTCCAGGATGAGGAATCGCGGCGAAAGCATCGCCATTTGAAGGATTTCCATCCGCTTCTTCTCGCCACCGGAGAAGCCGACGTTGAGCGCGCGCTTCAGCATCTCGAAGTCGATCTTCAGCTCGGCGGCCTTGGTCCGCGCGAGCTTCAGGAACTCCGGGGCGGTGATCTCCGGCTCGCCGCGAGCGCGCCGCTGAGCGTTCAGCGCCGTGCGGATGAAGGTCAGGGCTGGGACGCCGGGGATCTCCAGCGGATACTGGAACGACAGGAAGACGCCCCGCGCCCCCCGCTCGTCGGGCGCCAGGGCCAGCAGGTCCTCGCCGTCCAGGGTCGCCGAGCCCTGCGTCACCTCATAGCCGTCGCGGCCCGTGAGCACGTAGGACAGCGTCGACTTGCCCGCCCCGTTCGGACCCATGATGGCGTGCACCTCGCCCGCGGGGACGTCGAGCGACAGCCCTTTCAGGATCTCCTTGCCGTCGACCGCGGCATGCAGGTTCGAAACACTCAACATCACTGGATCTCATCGGCAAGGAATTGGGCGACCACGCGCAGCGCATCGGCCACGCTGTCGACCTCCTCGCGCTTCAGGGGCGCCGGGGTGGCGGAAACGGCGACGTTACGCTTGTCGCCGACGGTGACGGTGGCCTGGCCGGCCTCGAAATAGGCGCGGATGCGGAAGTCCGGGCTTTCCAGCAGCACCGTGTAGCGCCGCCAGTCGGCGACCAGGTGGTGGGCCGACAGGAAGATCGGGTCGCCGATCAGGGCGTCATAGAGCTGTTCGGCGCGGGAGAGGTCCTCTTCCTGCTGCCGGCGCTCGGCCTCTTCGCGGGCATAGCGTTCGGCCTCGCGGCGCGCCTGCTCCACCTCGAAGGCGTGGCGCAGCGACAGCGTGGTCGGCGCGTTGCGGCGGCTGGGCATGCTCATCCGACGCTCCCCTCCAGCGAAATCGCGACCAGCTTCTGGGCTTCCACGGCGAACTCCATGGGCAGTTCCTGCAGCACGTCCTTGACGAAGCCGTTGACCAGGAGCTGCACCGCCTCTTCCTGCGAAAGGCCGCGCTGCATTACGTAGAACAACTGGTCCTCGGAGAGCCGCGTCGTGGTGGCCTCGTGCTCGAACTTGGCGTGGCCGTTGCGGGCCTCGATGTAGGGCACGGTGTGGGCCGCGCAGTGCTTGCCGATCAGCAGGGAGTCGCACTGCGTGAAGTTCCGCGCGCCCTTTGCCCTGGGGTGGGCCGAGACCAGGCCGCGGTAGGTGTTGGACGACTTCCCGGCGCTGATCCCCTTGGAGATGATCCGCGAGCGGGTGTTGGCGCCCAGGTGGATCATCTTGGTGCCGGTGTCGGCCTGCTGGCGGCCGTTGGTGATCGCGATGGAGTAGAACTCCCCGGACGAACCCTCCCCGCGCAGGACGCAGGACGGGTACTTCCAGGTGATCGCCGAACCGGTCTCGACCTGGGTCCAGGACACCTTGGAGCGGTCGCCGCGGCAGTCGGCGCGCTTGGTGACGAAGTTGTAGATGCCGCCCTTGCCGGTCTGCGGATCGCCCGGATACCAGTTCTGGACGGTGGAGTATTTGATCTCCGCGTCGTCCAGGGCCACCAGCTCCACGACCGCGGCGTGCAACTGGTTCTCGTCGCGCATCGGGGCCGTGCAGCCCTCCAGGTAGGAGACGTAGGCGCGCTCGTCGGCGATGATCAGGGTGCGCTCGAACTGACCCGAATTCTCGGCGTTGATCCGGAAATAGGTCGAGAGCTCCATCGGGCAGCGCACGCCCGGCGGCACATAGACGAAGCTGCCGTCGGAGAAGACCGCCGCGTTCAGGCAGGCGAAGTAGTTGTCGCTGACCGGCACGACAGAGCCGAGGTACTTGCGCACCAGCTCCGGATGCTCGCGGATCGCCTCGCTCATCGAGCAGAAGATCACCCCGACCTGGGCCAGCTCCTTCTTGAAGGTGGTGACCACGCTGACGCTATCGAATACCGCGTCCACGGCGTAGCGCGGCGCGCCCTCGACGCCCGCCAGCACCTCCTGCTCGCGCAGCGGGATGCCCAGCTTCTTGTAGGTCTCCAGGATGTCCGGATCGACCTCGTCGAGGCTCTTGATCCCGACCTTCTCCTTGGGCGCGGCGTAGTAGTAGCTGTCCTGGTAGTCGATGCGCGGGAAGTTCACCTTCGCCCAGTTGGGCTCATCCATGGCCTGCCAGCGCTCGAAGGCGTCCAGGCGCCAGGCCAGCATCCAGTCCGGCTCGTCCTTCTTGGCCGAGATGAAGCGCACGATGTCGGCGTTGAGGCCCTTCGGCGCGAAGTCCTGCTCGATGTCGGTGACGAAGCCGTGCTTGTACTTTTCGAGGCTTTCGACGTGCTCGACGGTCTGTTTGACGGCGGCCATGGTCAGGCTCCCACGGTCGCGGATTGAAGGTGACGCGCCGCATGGCGGGCGCGGGCGGCGGACCAGGCTTCCACAAAGCGGTCCCAGTCGTCCTGCGTCGTGCTCCAGCCGCCGCTGACGCGGATGGCGCAGCCGGAGAGTTCGCCCTGGCCCATGGCCTCCAGCACCGGCGAGGCCTTCACCTTGCCGGACGAGCAGGCCGAGCCTGCGCTGACCATGACGCCGGCCAGGTCCAGGCCCATGACCTGGACGTCGGACGGGAAACCCGGGGTGGCGACGCAAAGCGTGTTGGCCAGGCGCGGCGCGGCCTCGCCCATCACCACCGCCCCGGCCGCCTT
The DNA here is from genome assembly GCF_035569475.1 of Phenylobacterium sp. Lineage (GTDB taxonomy): Bacteria > Pseudomonadota > Alphaproteobacteria > Caulobacterales > Caulobacteraceae > Phenylobacterium. The sequence goes on along the minus strand of NZ_DATMNA010000091.1, from coordinate 41,823 downwards.
CAGCCGCTGGGCGGCGGCGTCGCGCCAGGTCGCGCGGCGGTGAAATTCCTCCAGCCCTTCGCGGGCTTCGGAGGCCGCGGATCCGAACGAGGAAATGCCCGGAACGTTCTCCGTGCCCCCGCGGCGGCCGCGCTCCTGCCCGCCGCCGTGCTGGCGGCGCGACAAGGTCGCGCGCGAGCCGAAGGTCAGCGCGCCCACGCCTTGCGGCCCGCCGATCTTGTGGGCGGAGATGGCCAGGGTGTCGGCGCCGAGGGCGCGGCTGTCGACGGGGATCTTGCCGGCCGCCTGGATGGCGTCGACGTGCAGCCAGCCGTCGGCGGCGCGGACGATCTCGGCCGCCTCGGCCACCGGCTGGATCACGCCGGTCTCGTTGTTGGCCAGCATCAGGGCCACGAAGGGCTTGCCGTCGGCGGCGTCCCAAGCGGCCAGGCGCGCGGCGAGCCAGCCCAGGTCGGCGCGGCCGTCGGCGTCCACCGGCAGGGCTTCGACCGCCACGCCCAGGACGCGGGAAGTCTCCTGCACGCTGTCGTGCTCTATGGCCGAGACGATCAGCCGGTGCGACCCCGCCGCGACGGCGCTTTCGATGGCGAGCGCATTGGCCTCGGTGCCGCCCGAGGTGAAGACGACCGTCGAGGCCGGGGCGGCGATCAGGGCCGCGACCTGCTCCCGGGCGGTCTCCACCAGGGCGCGGGCCGCGCGGCCCGCGGCGTGGATCGAGGACGGGTTGCCGCCGATCTCCAGCGCGCGCGCCATGGCTTCGCGGGCCTTGGGCCGCACCACGGCCGTGGCGTTATGGTCCAGATAGACGCTCATGCGGCCTGCCGCTTGGCGCCCAGGCGCCCGGTGATCACGTCGGCCAGGCTGACCGAGGCCAGGTAGTCCTCGATGCGGTGGCCCAGGTCGTCCCAGAGGTCGTGGGTCAGGCACCGCTCGCCCTTCAGCATGCAGCCCTTGCCCTGCTCGGCGCAGCGGGTGGCGTGCAAAGGCTCGTCGACCGCCAGCACGATGTCGGCGATGGAGGTGTCTTCGGCGGTGCGGCTCAGGCGATAGCCGCCGCCCGGCCCGCGGGCGCTCTGCACCAGGCCCTTGCGTCGCAGGCGCGCGAAGAGCTGTTCGAGGTAGGAGAGCGAGATTTCCTGGCGCGCGGCGATGTCGGCCAGCGCCACGGCGCGGCACGGCTCGTCCTGGCGCCGCGCCAGGTCGGCCATGGCCATGACGGCGTAGCGGCCTTTGGTGGAGAGACGCATCTCAAGTCCGTCCAGTGCAGTTTTCTCGCGTTCCGCAGCGACCCTATGTTATAGGCCGCCGCCTTGCGCAGGACCGGTCCTCGCGGTCGCGATGCGACTTAGGAAGACCCAGCGCAGTAGTCAAGTATTCCAACGCCCTGAATTCGCGGGCGAGCTGAGAGGGTTCTGATGCCGGAAGTGGTTCTGACTGGCGCGGCGGGGCGGATCGAAGGCCGCTATTCGCAGGGCAAGACGGAGACCGCGCCGGTGGCGCTGATCCTGCACCCGCACCCCAAGGCGGGCGGCCAGATGAACAATCCGGTGACGGTCCAGCTCTTCCACCTGTTCATGAAGCGTGGCTTCTCGGTGCTGCGGTTCAACTTCCGCGGCGTCGGCCGCAGCCAGGGCGAGTTCGACTCAGGCATCGGCGAACTGGCGGACGCCGCGACGGCGCTCGACTGGCTCCAATCGACGAACCCCGCGGCCTCGCAGTGCTGGGTCGCCGGCTACAGCTTCGGCGCCTGGGTGGGCATGCAGCTCCTGATGCGCCGCCCGGAGACCGACGGCTTCATCTCGGTCTCGCCGCCGACCAACGCCTACGACTTCTCCTTCCTCGCCCCCTGCCCCGCCTCCGGCCTGATCCTGCACGGCGGCGCCGACAGCGTGGTGCCGCCGATCGAGGTGGAGCGCGTGGTCTCCAAGCTGCGCACCCAGAAGGGAATCGTCATCGACTACGACGTGGTGGACGGCGCCAGCCACTTCTGGATGGAGAACCTGCCGGACGTCGAAAGCCGCGTGGGCGCCTATCTCGACAAGCGCCTGGCCGCCGATCCGGCCTAGGGCCGCGCCGTGGCCGCCCCGCAGGACGCCATCGCGGCGCGGCGGCGCCTCACCAACAAGCGGATCGCCGCCCGGGAGGCGCAGGGCCTTCGGCCGTTCTTCGCGGTCGACGCCCAACTGATCCCCGGCGGCGGCGGGCTGATCCTCGGCGCGGACGCCATCGTCGAGGCCTTCGCCGCGCAGTTCCGCGAGCCCGGCTTCGTCGCCTATGTGCGGACCCCCGACGCCATCGAGGTGGACGCCGCCGGCCTGCGCGCCGCGGAGACCGGCCGCTGGACCGGCAACGGCATGTCCGGCAGCTACCTGGCCGCCTGGCGCAAGGTGACCGGCCAGTGGGTGATCGAGAGCGAGCTTTACGTCACCCTGGCCTGAACCCCCGGAGGGTTGCGCCTACTCCGCCCGGGTCCAGGTCTCGGCCCGGCAGAACACCAGCACGCAGCCGGCCACCTTCAGCGTGCCGCCGGCGCCGCCTTCCATCTTGGCCTTGTAGGTCTTGCCGCCGGCCGGGTCGTAGATCTTGCCGCCCGTCCAGCCGCCGGCTGCGTCGCGGCGGAAGTCCCAGATGATCGGCATGCCGATGACCGGGCGATTGCGCAGGGCCGCGTCGGGATTGCGCAGGTCGGTAAGCGTGCGCCCGTCCTCGCCCTTCGGCCCGCGCGCCCAGATGATGGTCCCGCAGGTCAGCGCCGGATCGGCGGCGCAGGGCGCGATCCTGACCTTGCCGTCCCTGGTCTGCGTCAGCCAGACGCCGAACACCGGGTCCGTCGCGGCCCGCGCCTGTTGGGCGACAACCAGAACAGCCGCCAGCAGGCCCGCAACCCAGATGACGATCCTACTCATAGCGCAGCGCTCCCACTGGCCGGGCGCGGGCGACGCGCAGGGCGTGAACGAACACGGTCGCCCAGGCGATGACCACGCCCGCGCCGGCGGCCGCGACAAACGTCCAGGGCGCCAGGGTCACGTGATAGGCGAAGCCCTTCAGCCAGTTGTCCATGGCGAGCCAGGCCAACGGCAGGGCCAGGACATTGGCCCAGAGCACCGGCTTGGCGAACTGCCAGAGCAGCAGCCGCAGGATATCCGACGAGGTCGCGCCCATGGCTTTGCGAATTCCGATCTCCTTCGTCCGGCGCTCAGCGGTGTAGGCCGAGAGTGCGAAGAGGCCAAGACAGGCGATCGACACCGCGATCAGCGCGCAGACCGCGATGAATCCGCCCTGGATGACGTTGTCGATGTAGAGCCTCAGCAGGAACTGGTCGGCGAAATACTGCTGCAGGGGCATGCCGTGGCTGATCTTCGCCCAGACCTTGTCGACGCGCGTCAGGGTTTCGGCGGCGCCCACCGGACCGAGCTTGATGTTCAGCGCCACCGAATTCAGCACATTGGTCTTGGGGCCGACGTAGAAGAAGGTTGCGCCGACCTTCTGGCGGATCGAGCCGAAGGTGAAGTCCGGAACCACGCCGATCACCTCGGAGGCCCGCCCGGGAGGCGTCGGCAAGTCAAGGTTGTCCAGGTTCATGCGCGGGTTGTAGTGCCAGGTCAAAGACTGGCCGAGGGCGGCCTGGGGTGACCTGAAGCCAAGTTCGCGAACCGCGGTCTCGTTCAGGACGATCGGTGGCGGCATGTCGCCGAGCTTGCCTCCGTCGTCCGCCGGCCTGGCCGCATCCGGTAGGCGCCCGGCTAGAGGCTTGACGCCGTAGACCTCGAAGAACCCGAAATCGATGGGCGAATAGCTGAGCATGGCCTTGTGGCCGCGGGCGAAGGTCATATCGTTACTGTTGCCCAGACCAACCGCGCTCGCCGAGGCGCAGGCCGCATCGCGAACCCCTGGCACCGCTTTGACGGCGTCGCGCAGTGACGCGGTGCAGGGCGAGGCGAACAGCATCACCACGCCGTCCTTGTTGATATGGCTCGCGTCCTTTAGGGCGAAGGCGGTCTGACGGTAGATGGTCAGCGCGCTCAGCAGCAGCGCGACCAGCACCGCGAATTGCGCCACCACCAGGGCCTGGCGGACGAAGCCGCCCCCGGACGCCGCGACCGGACCGCCCTTCAGCACCGAAGAGGGTCGGAACGAAGAGAGCACGAGCGCCGGATAGATGCCGGCCAGCAGTGCGGTCACCAGGGTGACGCCCAGGGTGGCCGCCAGAAGCTGCGGATCGGCGAGATAGTTGAAGGCGATCTTTCGCTGCAGGGCCGCGCTCACGGGGGGCAACAGCAGCTCGGCGAGCGATACAGCCAGGACCAGGCCGACGGCGACATAGATCATCGCCTCGCCCATGAACTGGATGATGAGGTCGCGACGCTGGGCGCCCAGCGCCTTGCGCACGCCGACTTCCATGGCCCGGCGCGACGCCCGTGCGGTCATCAGGGTTACGAAGTTGATCGCCGCGACGACCACGATCAGCACACCGATGATGCCGATCCCGGCCAGCACCTTCACGTCGGCGCCGGGCTTGTAGTCGCCGCCATCGGCCGGCTGCAGGTGGATCGCGGTCAAGGGTTTCAGCGTGAGCTGATAGCGGTCGAGCTTCTGGTCGGGGTTCGTCGCCCGGATGTCGGGCATGATCCGCCGCTCGATAAAAGCAGGCATCGCCGCCTGCATGGCCGCTGCCGAAGCCCCCGGCTTCAGGCGGATATAGGTCAGGTTCGAGTTGGAGGTGTATCCGGCGGCGCGGAGGCTGGGGAGGATCGAATTGGGGGCTTTCGAGGAGATGAAGAACTCGAAGCCGAGATGGCTGTTTGTGGGCAAGTCCTCGATCACCGCGCCAACGCGCGAAGGGTGACCATCCACCAGTAGCTGTTCGCCCAGCGGCGCGTCACGGCCGAACAGCTTGCGCGCCACCGAGCGGGTCATCACTACGGCGTCGGGGGCCTCCAGGGCGGTCGCCGGATCGCCGGCGACCGCCGGCATCGGCAGCACCTTGAAGAAGTCCGGATCGGCATAGACGAAGGGTTGCTCGCTGATGCTGATGTCACCGTGGCGCAGGGTGGGCGGAAAGCCGGAGTTGCTGATCCGCGCCGCATACTGGATTTGCGGGAAGTCGAGCTTCAGGTCGTCGGCAAGCCGCCCTGAGCTGAAGTCCATGGTGATCCGAGGCTTATCGTGAGGGATGATCGCCTGACTCATCAGGAACACCCGCTCGTGCCCGGGGATGAACCGGTCGTAGGTCAGCTCGTGCCGCAGGTAGAGGCCGATCAGGATGGCCGAGGCGAAGCCGATGGCGAGGCCGGTGACGGTCAGGGAGGCGTAGACGCCGTTGCGCTGCAGGTTGCGGAGCGCCGCTGAGAGATAGTTGCCGAACATCGGAAAACCTCCTCCTCAGGCCGCGAGCAGGGTTTCGGAGACCACCCGGCCGTCGAGCAGCTTGACGGTGCGTTGGGCGGCGGCGGCGTGGGCCAGGGAGTGGGTGACCATCACCACGGTGACGCCGCTGTCGGCGGCGGCGGTCAGCATGGCCATCACCGCCTCGCCGTTGTGGGTGTCCAGGTTTCCGGTGGGTTCGTCGGCGAGGATCAGGCTGGGGTTGGAGACCAGGGCCCGGGCCACCGCGACCCGCTGCTGCTGGCCGCCGGAGAGCTGCTGCGGCCGGTGCTTGGCGCGGTGTCCCATGCCGACGGTCTCCAGCGCCTCGGCCACGCGGCGGCGGCGCTCGCCCGAGGGAACCTTGCGGTAGAGCAGCGCCACCTCGACGTTCTCGGCCACGCTCAGGTCGTCGATCAGGTTGAAGCTCTGGAAGACGAAACCGATGCGCTCGCAGCGGAGCGCAGTGAGTTCGCGCTCGGAGCGCCGCGCGACCTCCTGCCCGAAGAACTCGAACGACCCGCTGGAAGGCGTGTCGAGCAGGCCAAGGGTGTTCAGCAGGGTCGACTTGCCGCAGCCCGAGGGGCCCATGACGGCCACGAACTCCCCGCCCCCGACCTCCATGCTGATCTCATTCAGCGCCAGGGTCTCGACCTCGGCCGTGCGGTAGATCTTGCTGACGTTCGTGAGCTTGAGCATGCCTGCCCCCCCTATTTCTTCGCCAAATCGACGCGGTCGACCTTTTCGAAGGCCGCGTAATCCGAGATGATCACCCGCTCGCCGGCCTTCAGGCCGCCCAGCACTTCCACCTGTTCGGCGCTGCGTCGCCCGATCTTGATGCGGCGACGGTCCGCCTTGGTCCCGCCTGAGTCCGCCACCATGACCCAGTCGCCGCCGGTGCGCTCCAGGAAGGGCCCGGCCGGTAAAACGAGGGCCGGCTGATCGCCGCCTAGCGTCAACCGGCCCTCAAGGGCCTGACCCGGGAGGAGGCCACGCGGCATGGCGCCTTCGAAGGCGATATCCACCTGGAAGGTCGCATTCTTCACCTGGGGATCGACGCGGGTGATCTGCACCGGGACCTCGCGGCCCTCGACGGTGACGACGCCGGTCTGGCCGGCGCGGACGCGCTCCAGGTAGTATTCGTCGATCTGGGCCTGCAGCTTGAAGCCGGTGTCGGCGACGATCTGGCCCAGGCGCTGGCCGCGGTTGCGGATCTCGCCGACCTTGATGTCCATGTCGGTCAGCCGCCCGGCGACCGGCGCGCGCACCACCAGGCTGTCGAGCTTGCCCCGCGTCACCCGCAGGCTCTCCTGCAAGGTCGCCAGCTCGTTCTGGATCTGCGGGATCTGGCGGCGGCGCAGCGCGTCCTGCTGGGCGTTGGACGTGGTCTGCAGCGGCAGCAGCCTGCGGTCGTGGTCGAGTTCGTCGTGCACCTGTTCGTAGAGGTCCTTGGTGACGTAGCCCTTGGCCGCGAGGGCGTCGCGCCGCTCGGCGGTCCGTTGCAGCCGGGTGATGTCGTATTCGATCTGGGCGGCGGCCTTCTCGTTGGCGACGCGGGCGTCCTCAAGCTGCTTCTCATAGGTCTGCAACTGGGTGATGGATTCCACCAGCCGGCCCTCGCGATCCAGGACTTCGAGCTCCAGCTCGGTGTTGCGGAAGCGCAGCAGCGGCTGGCCGGCGGCCAGCATGTCGCCGGCCTGGGCCATCACCTGCTGCACCTGTCCGCCCTCCAGGGCGTCCAGGTAGATCACGTCCTTGGGCTGGGCGATGGCGCGCAGCACCACGAAGTCGTGGAACACGCCACGCTCGACGGCGGCGATGGTCACGTTCTGGGCCGGCACGCGGACGCTCGGCTTGGCCGCGCCCACCACCGCCACGCCCAGGCCACCGGCCGCCAGCGCAGCGGCCACTGCGCCCGCGGCGATCAGGGTCCTGCGGCGACGCCACCAGGGCAGGACGATCCGTCTGTCCATATCCGAACTCATGGCGATCAGTGTCGCCCGCTCCCGGCCTCAGACGAAACGCTACAGCTTCAAGCGGTTAGGCCGTATCGCGACGCCTGCACCTCGCCGGACTGTCCGGAAACGGACAGCCGGCGGGTCCTTCCCGCAGGCGCCCCGGTGCAAGTCTTTGACGGCGCTGGCTTTGCCGGGAGCGGCGCAACCCCGTAGATTCGAACTGTGCCGCCCACCCTGCTCATCGTCGACGACGACCCCGACGTCCTGAAGGCCGCCGCCGCGACCTTGGCCCGGGCGGCGGAACGCGTCGACACCGCGACCTCTCCGGACGGGCTGGCCGCGCAGGCGCATCTCTATGACGCCGTCCTCCTCGACATGAACTTCGCCGCCGGCGCCCGGGACGGCATGGTGGGGCTCGACAGCCTCGACCGCCTGCATGAGGCCGACCCGGCGCTGTCGGTCGTGCTGATGACCACCTTTGGCGGCGTGGCGCTGGCGGTGGAGGCCCTGAAGCGCGGCGCCGCCGACTTCGTGCTGAAGCCCTGGCGCAACGAGGCCCTGGTGGAGGCCATGGCCGCCGCCAGCGCCCTCACCGCCGAGCGGCGGGCGTCCGGCGCGGCGCTCAATCTCGACGATATGGAGCGCCGGGCGATCGTGCGGGCCCTGTCCCTCTATGAGGGTAATGTCAGCCACGCCGCCGTCGCGCTCGGCCTGACGCGGCCGGCGCTCTACCGCAGGATGGAACGGCATGGCCTCTAGGCGCTCCCGCTGGGGCGGAGCCGCGGGATTTGCGCTCGGCGCGGGCCTGAGGGCCGTGGCGATCAGCGTCCTGGCGTTCGGCGCCCTGCTGGCGGGCGAGCGCGCGCTCTGGGCCACGGCCCTGGTGCTGGCCGGCGTCCTGGCCCTGGTGGTCATGGACCTGATCCGCAGCACACGCGCCGCCGACCGCACCCTGGCGCAGTTCGTCGATGGGCTGATGGCCGAGGGCTACGAGCGGCCCACGACACCGATGGGCCTGAGCGAGTTGGGCGTGGCGATTCAGGGCGCGCTCGACCGGCTGGCGGCGACCCGCGCCGAGCGGCAGCAACGCACCGACTTCCTGGAAGCCCTCGCCGACACCGTCAGCGCCGCCTTGCTGGTGATCGACGACGACGGCCTGGTCACCGCCGTCAACCGCGCGGCGCGGGTCAGCCTGGACGCCGGCCCCGGCCCGATATCGGCCATCCCGGCGCTCGGCGCGGCGACCGCGCAGCGGCTCCGCGAGTTGCCGGCGGGCGCGCGTGAGATCGTGCGGCTGGCCGACCAGCGGGCCATGCTGGCCCAGGTCTCCGGGTTCACGGCCGCGGGCGGGCCGCGACGGCTGATCGCCCTGCAGAGTGTCTCGGCCGACCTCGACGCCGTGGAGGTGAAGGCCTGGCAGGACCTGGTGCGGGTGCTGGCCCACGAGATGATGAACTCGCTCACGCCCATCTGCTCCCTGTCGGAAAGCATCGCCGCGCGGCTGGCGGAGGCCGAAAGCCCGGCCGCCCGGGCCGAGATCGTCGAGGCGGCGGAGGTGATCTCCCGCCGCGGCCACGGCCTGATGCATTTCGTGGAGCGCTACCGCCGCCTCACCGACGCCCCGGCCGCGGTGAAGAGCCGGACCTCCGGCGCCGAGCTGGTCCGCGACCTCGACAGCCTCGCCGTGGCGATGATCGGCGAGGATCCGATCGCCTATTCGAGCACCGTGCAGCCCTCCTGGCTGACCCTCGAGGCCGACCCGGATCTCCTGGAGCAGGCGGCGATCAACCTCCTGAAGAACGCCGTGCACGCGGTGCGCGGACGGGCGGACGCGAAGGTGCGGCTCACCCTCTCGCTGGACGAAGACCAGGTGGTCCTCACCGTGGCCGACAACGGGCCCGGCCTTCCGGTCGACGATCCGGAGGGCGTGTTCGTGCCGTTCTTCACCACCAAGCCGGGCGGCTCGGGCATCGGCCTGACGGTGGCGCGGCAGATCGCGCTCGGGCACGGCGGGCGGCTGGAGCACCGCGCCGCCTCGCCGAACGGGGCGGTCTTCCAGCTCATGCTGCCGGCGGGTTAGCCCGCGCCTTGACCCGCGTGGGGTGCGATCAGGGCCGCCCGTTCCTGATCGCTCAGCACCCGCCATTTCCCCTCGGGCAAGTCCCCCAGCCGCAGCGAGCCGATGCGGATGCGGACCAGGTCCATGACGTGCATGCCGACCAGCTCGCACATCCGCCTGATCTGGCGGTTGCGGCCTTCCTTGAGGATGAAGCGAAGTTCCTGGCGCTGGACGACGCTGACCTTGGCGGGCTTGAGCTGGCGGCCGTCCATGGTCAGGCCGTGGCAGAGGCGGGCGATCTTCTCGGGCGTGATCTTGCCGGTGACGCGGACCAGATACTCCTTCTCCAGATCGGAGTCGGGGCCGATGATCGCCTTGGCCAGCACCCCGTCGTCGGAGAGCAGCAAGAGACCGCGGGAGTCCATGTCCAGCCGGCCGAGCGGCGCCAGTCGGGTGTCACGGTCGGGAATGGTGGGGCTGTCACCGACCAGAGCGGCTTTCGTCAGAAGACGCACCGCCGGCGTCTGGCCGGGCTCCGGTTGCGCGGAAACAATCCCCATGGGCTTGTGCAGCACGACGCTGAGCGGGGCGGGCCCGGCGCCGTCGGCGAGCGTCAGGGTCTGGCCCGGCAGGATCTTTCGGCCGGTGTCGGTGACCACCTCGCCGTCGATGGAGATCAGGCCGCGTTCGATGAAGCCCTCGGCCTCCCGGCGCGAGCAGACGCCGCTCTGGCCCAGCCATTTGTTGACCCGCTGCGGCTCGGCCTCGTCGTAGCGTCCGGTCCAGGCCATCAGCCGGAGCTCTTCCTTGTCGAAGATTGCGCCGGATAGGCGTGGCGACGGCCCGCCGGGTCCTCGACGCCGCCGTCGGCCAGATAGCCCGGCCCGATCGGGACCTTTCCGTGGCCGCCGGGGATGTCGAGGATATAGGTCGGCTGGCAGAGGCCGGAGACGGCGCCGCGCATGGCCCGCAGGATCGCCTGGCCGGTTTCCACCGAGGTCCGCAGGTGGCCGGTGCCGAGCGCCAGGTCGGCGTGGTGCAGGTAGTAGGGCTTGATCCGCGTCTCGACCATGGCCCGCATCAGGGCGGTGAGCGTCTCCGGGTCGTCGTTGACCCCGGCGAGCAGGACGGTCTGGCCGAGCATGGGGATGCCCGCGTCGACGATCCTGGCGCAGGCGGCGCGGGCCTGTGGCGTCAGCTCGCGGGCGTGGTTGGCGTGCAGCGCCACATAGACCGCCTTGCCGGGCGCCTCGAGCGCAGCGACCAGCTCGTCGGTGACGGTCTGCGGCTGCACCGCCGGCACGCGGGTGTGGAAGCGCACGACCTTGACGTGGCCGATCTCGCCCAGCCTGCGCATGACGTCGCGCAGCCGGCGCGGCGACAGGATGAAGGGATCGCCGCCGGTGACGATCACCTCCCAGATGTCCGGGCGCTCGGCGATGTAGGCCATGGCGGCGTCCAGAGCGTCCGGCGAGAGAGGGCGGACGCCCTCCGGCCCCACCATCTCGCGGCGGAAGCAGAAGCGGCAGTAGACCGCGCAGGCGTGGTTCAGCTTCAGCAGGCAGCGGTCGGGATAGCGGTAGACGATCCCCTCGACCGGCGAATGGGCGAGGTCGCCGATGGGGTCGGCGGACTCATCGGCGCGCAGCTCAAGCTCGGCCTCGGAGGGGATGAACTGCCGCGCGATGGGGTCGTGCGGGTCGGCGGCGTCGATCAGTTCGGCCATCGGCCCGGTGATCGCGACGGCGTACTGCGCCGCCACCCGTTCCAGCGCCGCCAGGCGATCGGGGGCGACCAGGCCGGCAGCGGCCAGATCCTGCACAGTGCGAAGTGTCTTGGTGGTCATTGCGCGGGCTTATGGGCTGCGTGGGCGGCCCCGTCAAAAATCTGCAGTTCACGGGGCGCGTGAAGCCACTAACGTGAAGCTGTCCGGCCGCCAGCAGGCGCGTTTGGCTTGCTAGTCAGATGGTCGGCTGAGCGCCACTGGCGAAACCTGCCTTCGTTCCAGAAACTGGACATCCACCAATAGCCGTTCGCAAAGCGGCTAGGTAGGTCCGGGCGGGAACGAGGCGCGCCTCAACCAGCATCTGACGTTGGATGTGGCCCGTCAGCCGATGAAAAATCTTTCTGAAGAATGTCAGGAAGATGGGCCGCGACCTTGCAACTTATACGCGAACGCGCAACACTAATCGTTGCGTTCATTTTCACCGAGCGCCACTCAGAGGGAGTTCCGCGTGGACGTAGTATCGAGATCGAACAATCACGTGTTTGATCGAATCTTGATTTCCCAATGAGCACCGGTGGCCCAGGGGAATCGCTGGGGCTCCTCCTCGCTCTGACCCGAAGTTCGCCACTTAGCGAGGAGGGCGAACCCATCGGTCTTTTGCTCGCTCTGACTCGAAGTTCGCCGCCCGCCGAAGAGGGCGAGCCCATTGGGCTCCTCCTCGCTTTAACCAAGGCATCCTGACATGGCCACGACCTCTGACGTCAAGATCACCCCAGGATCGGGCAACAACGTCGCAACCTACGACATCACCGAGGACGCCGAGACCAGGAAACTCCAGCGCGTCGTCCTGAGCGACAACACCGGCGCCGATATCAACTTCTCGGTAGCCTCACCGGTCACCCAGAGCGGCACCTGGAGCCTCGCCAACATCTCTGGAACGGTAAGCCTTCCGACCGGCGCGGCGACCTCCGCCCTTCAGACAACCGGCAATACGGCGCTGACGACCATCAATACTACGCTTGGCACGCCGATGCAGGCGACCGGGGGCACGGTCGGGCTTGTGGCGGGGGCCGCGGCCATCGGCACCGTCGCCCCCACCGGCCGGACCTACAAGACCATTGCGGCCTCACAGACGGCCCAGACCCTCGGCACGGGCGCGACCGGCGACGTTCTCGACGGCCTCCTGATCGTCCCGGCTTCCGTAAATGCCGGAAACGTCATCATCCTCGACAATGCGACCTCGATCACGGTGTTTGCTGGAGGATCGCCATCCGTCTCCAACCTAGTTCCGTTCTGGATCGCCCTGAACTCCGCCGCCAGCGTCAGCGGAGCATGGAAGGTCACCACCGGGGCCAACGTATCAGTCATTGCGGTTGGCAAGTTCACCCCATGATCGGACAGGCCACTATCGCGACGAACGTTGCTGCCCTGGAGACCACGGTATCGGCCACCCCCGCTGTCTTCCGCGCAGCGGGAGCCCTCAACGCCATGTCGTCGAGTGGCGCGTGGAACATCACCGCCACAGGCGCGTCGGCAGGCGATGCCCTGTTTATCAACGTCATGCGTTACCACACCGACGCGGCGCCGGTTATCACCATCACGGGCAGCGGCGCGACCGCGGCGGTGGTGGACAATACGACGCTTACGCCTCCGACCGGGGATGGGACATACGTGGCATCGACCTATTTATACATTTTGCAGGCAGCTGATATTTCGGCAGGAGTTGTGGCGGCGACCTACACCCAAGCGACCAGCAGCGGCAACTCCACCGCAGTCTCGATTATCTACATGGGCCCTACGACCCTGACGAAGAAGAGCTTCGGCAACAGCGCGGTCACTGCCACGTCGGTCAGCATCACCGGCTACACCCCGGTCGGAACCAGCCGCGGCGCGCTCGCCTTCATCGGCCAACGGATCAACGGAGGTCACAACACCCCCATGACGCCGCCGTCCGGTTGGACCGCACGGCTAAACAGCGCCAGCGGCATCGACCCGGGCATCGGGCCGGTATTTTTCAGCACGATCAGCGACAATCTCACGACCGTTTCCAACACGTCTTATTCATGGACGAATTGGGCGACCGAGACCTATGAGACTATCGCTGGTTCGATCTTCGATATGACCTGATGGGCGCGTTCACCGTCCTTCGCGGCCGAGCGCCTCCACCCTCAGTCAGCACCCCAGTCCAGGGCACGAGCCTCGTAGCGATATGGAACCTGCAGTACAGCGGGACGGGCCCCCGGGGCGGCTACATCAATGGGGCGTGGCCCAGCGGCATCACGCCGGGATCGGGAAATACCAACACGGGCATCCCAGCCTATCTAGCGAACATCATTTCCACCGGAGTCGGCTTCGTGTGGGCCAATCACGACGGGGCGATCTTCCTCAATGTCGGCTCCAGCACAGTCACCATCTCGAACTACGACTTCACCCTAGCCCCCCCGATAACTTGGGATGGGACTGGCGCGGTGATCTTCAACGACTGCACGTTCCCGCAGACCGCGGCGTTCCTGGGGAACGCCCTCGCTTCCCCGTGCAACATAAACGGCACCATCAACACAACGCCCGGTTCGACCCTCACGACGACCTGCAACTACTGCACCTACAACCAAGGCGTATTCTTTGCGGGCAGTGGGACGTGGGCGAATGACCACTGCCTAGGCACTAACCTGAACCAACAGTGGGGCGGCGCGTCCGCGGCGACGATCACCAACACGTGGTGTTACGTGCCAGGACTTGGCGTTGCGCCACCAACCTCTGGAACAATCCATATTGAGGCTATTCAGTTTAACGCCAACTCTCCAGCGACGATGACTTGGCAGAGTTGCCTGGTTAATGTAGCTGCGGAAGGTCAGCCAAATGTTGGATCTGGACAGTCAAATTATGGCTGGACCGCCATTGTCACGTCTCCTGTCGGCACTGGGGTAGTTCTCTATCAGAACTGCATTTTCATCGGCCTGACCGAGATGAACGCTAGCACGGTGGGCAACAACCACATTCCATATTTCATCACCTATGGACAAGTGACGCCCGTTACGATCACCAACTGCATTCTTGAAAGCGGCGTCTTCGGATATACTTCAAACGGAGACGGTGGCGCGAACAGGCCGGTGGACGGTGGCGGAAATCGGACCTTCACCAACGCCGCCTTGACCTCCGCATCGTCAGGCTGGAACTAGAGGCATTTGGCTCAAGAAACATCTGGTGGCTCTGTACTGATCGATAGTCCAATGACGATCCCAATCAGGATAACGGCGGCCAGGTAGGCAGCGCAAAAAGGGCGCGCATGTCGGTGCAATTCGGGGACGCCGATGGACGAAGCGCTGGACACGGTCGCAGACGGCTTCATGCCGCGGGGCCTCGCGCCGCCGTTCTATGCGCCGACCTTCCTGCCCGTGGGCCTGCAGATGGGTTTCGTCAGCACGGCTCGACAGGCATGCTGTTGACGGAGGCTGGCCTGGGCGTGGTGTCGATGCTCGCCTACGCCCTGCTCGCCTGGGTGTGGAAGCCGCGCCCCGTCCTCGCCGCGGCGCCGGCTGCCGCGCCCGCCTAGCCCTCCGCCAACGGCGCCCAGAGCACCTGCTCTATGTGGCGTGCTCCGGTCGCCAGCATCACCAGGCGGTCCAGGCCCAGCGCCCCGCCGCTGGCCTCGGGCATGGCCGCCAGCGCCGCCAGGAAGTCCTCGTCGATGGGATAGCGCTCACCGTAGACGCGGGCCTTCTCGGCCATCTCGGCCTCGAACCGCCGCCGCTGCTCGGCCGGGTCGGTGAGCTCACCGAAGCAATTGGCCAGCTCGACCCCGCAGGCATAGAACTCGAAGCGCTCGGCGACCCGCGGGTCGGCCGCCTTGGGCCGGGCCAGCGCCGCCTCGCTCACCGGATATTCGCAGAGGATCGTCGCGCGACCCCGCCCGAGATTGGGCTCGATCTTCTCCACCAGCACCCGGCTGAAGACGTCGGCCCAGGTGTCGTCGGCGGCGACGCGGATCCCCTGCCGGGACGCGGCTGCGGCGAGGGCTTCGCGATCGGTCGCCCCATCGGCCTGGACGGTCGCCAGCAGGTCCATGGCCGCGAAGCGATCGAAGGCCTCGGCCAGGGTCACCCGCTCCGGCTCGGCGAAGGGATCGGCTTCCTGGCCCCGGAAGCTCAGCGCTTTCGCGCCCGCCGCCTCTGCCGCCAGGGCCAGCAAGGCCGCGCTGTCGGCCATCAGGGTCTCATAGGGCTCGCCCGCCCGATACCATTCCAGCAGGGTGAACTCCGGATGGTGCAGCGGGCCGCGCTCGCGGTTGCGCCACACCCGGGCCAGTTCGAACATCCGCGGCTCGCCGGCCGCCAGCAGCTTCTTGGCCGCGAACTCCGGCGAGGTGCGCAGGTAGAGCGGCGCGCGCGCCCCGGCTATCCCCACCGCCTCGGTCGCGAAGGCGTGCAGATGCGCCTCGTTGCCCGGCGAGACCTGCAGGGCCGGCGTCTCGACCTCGACGAAATCGCAGCCCGCGAACCAGCCGCGGATCGCCGCGACGATGCGCCCGCGGGCCATCAGATAGGGCCTGCGATCGGCCAGCCGGTCCGGCGTCCACCAGGGCGAGGGTTCAAGTTCGGGCAAGGCTGCGACCGCCTCTGCGGTTTTGGAGGGGGTGGCGATTTCGCCGCCAATCGCTATAGGGGCGCGACAAGAATTTCATCAGCGGAATCGCGCGACCTCAGATCGCCGCCGCCGTCACCTAAGGAAGACCGACTTTGAAAGTGATCGCCAGCTCGCTGCGCAAGGGCGCCGTCGTCGACATGGAGGGCCGCCTCTACGTCGTGCTCACCGCCGAGAACATCCATCCCGGCAAGGGCACGCCGGTCACCCAGCTCAACATGCGCCGCATCTCCGACGGGGTGAAGGTGTCGGAACGCTGGCGGACGACCGAGCAGGTCGAGCGCGCCTTCGTGGACGACCGCAACTTCACCTTCCTCTACCAGGACGGCGAGGGCTTCCACTTCATGAACCCGGAAACCTACGACCAGGTGGTCTGCACCCCCGAGGTCGTGGGCGAGGCCGCGCCCTGGCTGCAGGACGGCATGACGGTGATGCTATCGACCCACGACGGCGTGCCGATCGCCCTGGAGCTGCCGCGCCTCCTGACCCTGGAGATCACCGAGACCGAACCGGCGGTGAAGAACCAGACGGCGTCCTCGTCCTACAAGCCGGCGATCCTGTCGAACGGCGCGCGGATCATGGTGCCGCCCTACATCGCGGCGGGCACCCGGGTCGTGGTGCTGACCGAAGACTTTTCCTACCACGAGCGCGCCAAGGACTGATCGGACAAGCGCGGGGGCGCTGGCGAATTGGGGGCGGGAGCCCCACCTGTACGGGCTGTATGGAGTACCCGATGCGGACCACCCTCCTCGACATCCGGAAGATGAAGGCGAACGGCCGCCGGATCGCCATGCTCACCGCCTACGACTATGCGGCGGCGCGCATCGCCGACCGCGCGGGCGTCCCGCTGCTGCTGGTCGGCGACTCCCTCGGCATGGTGATGCAGGGGCAAGGCACCACCCTGCCCGTGACCCTTGACGACATGGTCCGCCACGCCGCCGCCGTGGTCCGGGGATCCGAAAGCGCCCTGGTGATCGCCGACCTGCCCTTCCTGACCTATGCCGACAAGGGCTCCGCCGTCGCCGCGGCCCGCCGGCTGATGCAGGAGGCCCAGGTCCAGGCGGTGAAGCTCGAGGGCGGCGCGCATGTGACGCCGGTGGTCGAGCACCTGGTCCAGCATGGCGTTCCGGTGATGGGGCACCTGGGCTTCACGCCGCAGTCGCAACACACCCTGGGCGTCCGCGTCCAGGCCAAGCAGGCCGCCTGCGCCAAGCGCCTGATCGAGGACGCCCTGGCGCTGGAGGCGGCGGGCGCCTTCGCCCTGGTCCTGGAACTCGTGCCCGCGCCGCTGGCCGCCGAGGTCACCGCCCGGCTGCGGATTCCCACCATCGGCATCGGCGCGGGCGCCGGCTGCAACGGGCAGGTGCAGGTCTGGCACGACCTTCTCGGCCTGTTCGAGACCTCGCCGCGGCACGCCCGGCGTTATGCCGAAATCGGCGCGGCCATAGAGGCCGCCGTCCGCGCCTACGCCGAGGACGTGGCGGCGGAACGCTTCCCGACCCAGGCCCAGAGCGCCGGCATGGACGCCGACGAGCTGGCCAAGGCCCTCGGTTGACGCCACGCCGATGAAAGTCGTCAGGACCGTCGCGGAGATGCGCGCCGCGCGCCACGCGGTGGGCGACCTCGGGCTCGTGCCCACCATGGGCTACCTGCACGAAGGTCACCTGAGCCTCGTGGCCCGCGCCCGGGCCGAGAACGCCGCCACGGCCGCCAGCATCTTCGTCAACCCGACGCAGTTCGGGCCCAACGAGGACCTCGCCCGCTATCCACGCGACCTGCCGCGGGATCTCGCCTTGCTCGAGGCCGCCGGCGTCGACCTGGTGTTCGTTCCCGAGGCCGCGGAGATCTATCCGCCGGGCTTCGCCACGGCCGTCGAAGTACGCGGCGTCACCGACGTGCTGGAAGGCGCGGTGCGCCCCGGCCACTTCGCCGGCGTCGCCACCGTCGTCGCCAAGCTGTTCAACATCGTCCAGCCGACGCGGGCCTATTTCGGCCAGAAGGACGCCCAGCAGTGCGTGGTGATCCGCGCCATGGCCCGCGACCTGGACCTGCCGGTGGAGGTGGTGGTCGCGCCGACGGTGCGCGAGGCCGACGGCCTGGCGCTCTCCAGCCGCAACAGCTACCTCACGCCCGAGCAGCGCGCCGTCGCGCCGGCGATCTACCGCGGCCTCCAGGCGGCCAAGGCCCTGTTCGATGGCGGCGAGCGCGACGCCGAGGCCCTGCGCCGGGCGATCCGCGCGGCCGTCGAGGCCGAGCCGCAGATGTCTATCGACTACGTCAGCGTCGCCGATCCCGAGACCCTGCGGGAGCTCACCCGCGTCACATCGCAGGCCCTGGCCTCGGCCGCCGTGCGGCTTGGAACCACCCGCCTGATCGACAACCTGCTGCTCGCCTAAGGCCGCGCGATCTTCCCGCCGGTCATCGGGGCCGGGACGCCCGTCGTCTTCGGGAAGCTGATCGGCAGCCCCCTGGCCGTGCGGGCGGCCAGGTAGGCGAAGGCCTCGGCCTCGATGGAATCGCCGCGCCAGCCATGGTCCTCGGCCGCCCTCACCGGCATCGGCAGGCGCGCGGCGAGCGCCTTCATGATCTCCGGATTGTGGCGGCCGCCGCCGGCGACGATCACCTCGGTGGGGTTCTGGCCCATCAGATCGAAGCCCAGCCGCACCGCCTCGGCCATGAAGGCCACCAGGGTCGCTGCGGCGTCCTCCAGTTCCAGGGGCTCCAACGGTTCCAGCGAGAAATCGAAACGGTCCAGGGACTTGGGCGGCGGAGCTGAGAAGTAGGGATGGCCCAGCAGGCCCGCCAGCACCCCCTCGTTGACGCGGCCCACGCTGGCGTAGCGGCCCTTGTCGTCGAAGCGGCCGGCGCCCCTGGCCTGCACCATCAGGTCGATCATGCCGTTGCCGGGGCCGGTGTCGAAGGCCGCGATCTCGTCGCCGCCCGACCAGAAGGTGGCGTTGGCCACGCCGCCGACGTTCAGCACCGCGAGCGGCGCCTTGAGCCCCGAGGCGACCGCGCGGGCCAGGTGGTAGATCGGCGCCAACGGCGCGCCCTCCCCGCCCGCAGCGAGGTCGGCGGTGCGGAAATCGTAGGCGACCGGCACGCCTGTCGCCTTGGCCAGCCAGGCGGCGTCGCCGAGCTGGACCGTTCGGCCGGCCCGGCCTTCCTGCGGACGTTCGTGCAGCACCGTCTGACCGTGCATGCCGATCAGGTCGATGTCGGACCATTTCAGGCCGTCGGCCGCGAGAAACGCCTCGGCGGCTGCAAAATGCTCCTCGGCTCCGGCCAACGCCGCCTCGGCGAAGATCGCAGGCTCCGGCGCGCCGCGCGGCCAGGCCAGGGCCTGCTTGGTGGCCTCCAGCATGAGGTCGCGGGTGGCGTCCGTCAGCTTGCGTTCGCCCGCCGGGCCGAAGGCGGAGATGGCCTCGCCATCGGTCTCCAGCACCGCCATGTCGACGGCGTCGAGGGAAGTTCCGGTCATGAATCCGAGCACGCGCATCCGGCTTGACTGCCATGCGCCGCGCCCGTAGTCAGCCGCCATGTTCGGAAAAGCCGCCCGCTTCGGCCGCTATTACCGCCTGCCCTAGCCGCAGGCGACCGATCCGACGCGCCTGCCCTCACCCGGCCGGCGCCCTTTCCTCAGATCAGAGACAAAGCGCCGGCCTCCTTCCCACCGGAGTCCCGCGATGTCCCTCGAAACCGCCGACAAGGCCGTGCTAGAGCGCACCGGCTCGTTGCTTGAGAATCCCCGAATGACCGACGTCGCCTTCAAGTCCACGTTCCTGCAGGTCCTGCGGGACCGCGGCTATATCCACCAGATCACCCATCCGGAGGAACTGGACGCAGCGGCGGTCTCCGGCCCGGTGGTGGCCTACATCGGCTTCGACGCCACGGCGCCCTCGCTGCACGTGGGCAGCCTGATCCAGATCATGATGCTGCGCCGGCTGCAGCAGACCGGCCACAAGCCGATCGTGGTCATGGGCGGCGGCACCACCAAGGTGGGCGATCCATCAGGCAAGGACGAGAGCCGAAAGCTTCTCACCGAGGCCGATATCCAGGCGAACATCGCCTCGATCCGCACGGTCTTCGAGACCTTCCTGACCTTCGGGAACGGGCCCACCGACGCCATCATGGTCGACAACGACGAGTGGCTGTCGAAGCTGGGCTATATCGACTTCCTGCGCGACTACGGCGTGCACTTCACGATCAACCGCATGCTGGCGTTCGATTCCGTGAAGCTGCGGCTGGAGCGCGAGCAGCCGCTGACCTTCATCGAGTTCAACTACATGCTGATGCAGGCCACCGACTTCCTGGAGCTGAACCGCCGCTACGGCTGCGTGCTGCAGATGGGCGGCTCGGACCAGTGGGGCAACATCGTCAACGGGGTGGAACTGATCCGCCGCGTGGACCAGAAGCCGGCGTTCGGCCTGACCACCCCGCTGCTGGCCACCGCCTCGGGCGCCAAGATGGGCAAGACGGCCCAGGGCGCGGTCTGGCTCAATGCGGACCTGCGCAGCCCCTACGACTACTGGCAGTTCTGGCGTAACACCGAGGACGCCGACGTCGGCCGCTTCCTGCGGCTGTTCACCGACCTGCCGCTGGACGAGGTCGCCCGGCTGGAGGCCCTGCCGGGCGCGGAGATCAACGAGGCCAAGAAGGTTTTGGCCAACGAGGCCACCGCCCTGCTGCACGGCGCCGAGGAAGCCGCCAAGGCCGCCTCGGCGGCGGAAGCGGCCTTCGAGCAGGGGCGCCTTTCCGACGACCTGCCGACGCACGAGGTCCCGGCCGCAGAGCTGTCGGCCGGCATCGTGCTGGCCGCCCTGGCGGCGGACGTGGGCCTCGCGGGATCGCGCGGCGAAGCTCGGCGGCTGGCGCAAGGCGGCGGCCTGAGGGTCAACGACAAGGCCGAAGCCGACGCCAACCGCCTGGTGACCGACGCCGACCTGATCGAGGGGGTCGTAAAGCTGGCCGCCGGCAAGAAGAAGATCGTCCTGGTGAAACCGGTCTGAGGAGACACGAAGATGAGCAAGATTTCCGAAGGCGCGCCCGCCCCCGATTTTGCGATGGAGAGCGCCGCGGGCCCGATCCGCCTGGCCGACTTCAAGGGCAAGACCCTGGTGCTCTACTTCTATCCGAAGGACGACACGACCGGCTGCACCACCGAGGGCCAGGACTTCAGCGCCTTGAAGGCCGCCTTCGACAAGGCCGGCGTCACCGTGGTCGGCGCCTCCAAGGACAGCGTGAAGAGCCACGAGAAGTTCGCGGCCAAGTACGGCCTGACCATCCCCCTGGGCTCCGACCCCGAGGGCAGGACCATCGAGTCCTTCGGAAGCTGGGTCGAGAAGAAGCTCTACGGCCGCGAATATATGGGCATCGACCGCTCGACCTTCCTGATCAAGGACGGAGTCATCAAGCGCATCTGGCGCAAGGTGAAGGTTGCCGGCCACGCCCAGGCGGTGCTGGACGCGGCCAAGGCGCTCTGATCCGGCGCGACCTGGGGTCGTACGACGGCAGCTGAGCTGAGGCGTCGACGCGGCCGATGCGACGCGCGTCCTTCCTTTCCGCGTCCGCCCAGGGCGTTGAACCGGCGGCGTCCGCCCCATCCGACGTCCGGATTTCGGCGATTCGGATATCCCAAATGCGCAAGCGTTAACCTTCCGCCAACTCCGGGCGTAAACCATCTTGCGCGCCCGGAAAATCTCATTGCATATCCCCGGGGTCCACGGGGATGGGGACTTCAGCGACCGCATGTCACGCCTAGCGCGCCTCCGCCGCACGCTCCTCGAGCTGTTTCCGGAGCGCCATCTCTATGTCCGCTCGGGCGGTGAGATGAAGGGCTACGTCCTCACCCCCAGAACCCAGATGCTGGTGGCCGCCGGGATTTCCGCCGCGGCGCTGTGGATGGGCGTCTGCAGCGCGGCCATGCTCGTCAACATGCTGTCGGCCTCGTCCGCCGACCGCGAGATCGCCCGCACCCAGGCGAAGTACGAACGCTGGATCGCCGACCGCCAGGCGCGGCTGAACTCGGCGGTAGCGCAGCTCAACGCCGGCGGCGGAAGCGCGAACGCCGGGGTGGCCGCGGACATCGAGAAGCGCCACGCGGCGCTGGCCATGCTGCTCACCGACATGAAGAGCGCGCCCGGCGCGGCCGCCGCCCTGACCCCGGTGATCAACAGGGCCGTGGCCTCCAACGACCGCAACCCGGCGCACATCGTCGAGACCGTGCGGGTCAGCCAGGAGCAGTTGCTCGACGCCGCCGACACCTTCGCCAAGAGCCGCGCCGACCGGCTGCGCCTGGCCTTCCGCCTCGCCGGCCTGACGCCCTCGACCTTTGTCTCGCAGGGCGCGGCGCTGGGCGGGCCGCTGATCGAATCCAAGGACCCCCGCGCCCTGGCCGCGGTGCTCGACGTTGACGAGGGCTTCGCCGACCGCATCCAGCACGCCGCCGGCGACATGAGCGAGGCCCACGCCCTGGAACAGGCCGCCCACGACCTGCCCTTCGCCAAGCCTACGACCGACGCCGAGCGGTCGAGCGGCTTCGGGGTGCGGGTCGACCCGTTCACCGGCCGGCCGGCCTTCCACTCCGGCCAGGACTTCTCCGGCGCGCGCATGGAGGCGATCCACGCCACCGGCCCCGGCGTCGTCTCCTTCACCGGCGTGCGGTCCGGCTACGGCAATACCGTCGAGATCGACCACGGCAAGGGGCTGAAGACCCGCTACGCCCACCTGGCGGTAATTTCCGTCGCCGTCGGCCAGCAGGTGGCGGTGGGCCAGCGCCTGGGCGGCATGGGCTCCACCGGCCGCTCCACCGGCACCCACCTGCACTACGAGGTGTGGCTGAACGGCCGCGCCATGAACCCGGACCGTTTCCTCAAGGCAGGCGACTATGTTCAGCAAGCCGGCTAAGGCCCCGTCCTCCTCCGCCCGCCAGGAGCTGGCGGACGCCGCGCCGCGCAAGGCGATCGCCATGTCGCTGATCGCCGAGAACGTCAGCGTCGACGGCGACCTCGCCAGCGACGGCGACATCCAGCTCGACGGGGCGGTGCACGGAGACCTGAAGGTGGCCCACCTGTCGATCGGCGAGACCGGCCAGGTCGAAGGCGCGATCAGCGCCGAGGCCGTGGAAATCCGCGGCCGGGTGGCCGGCACGATCACCGCCAAGACGGTGCGCCTCTACGCGACCGCCAAGGTCGACGGCGACATCACCCACGCCCAGCTCGCCATCGAACCCGGCGCCCACTTCGCCGGCCGCAGCGTCAAGCTGGGCGAGCCGCAACAGGAACAGCTCAGCCTGCCGATGGCGGCGGAGTAGCCTTCCCTCCCCTTCATGGGGAAGGATGATTAGGCTTCCCGCGTCACGCCCACGCGCTGCGCCAGGGCCGCGCCCATGAACGGGTCGAGGTCACCGTCGAGGACCCCCTGGCTGTCGGAGGTCTCGACCTCGGTCCTCAGGTCCTTGACCATCTGATAGGGCTGCAGGACGTAGCTGCGGATCTGGTGGCCCCAGCCGATGTCGGTCTTCTGGTCTTCCAGCGCCTGCTGCGCCGCCTCGCGCCGCTGAAGTTCCGCCTCATAGAGCCGCGCGCGCAGCATCTTCCAGGCTTCTTCCCGGTTCTGGTGCTGCGATCGGCCGGCCTGACAGGCCACCGCGATCCCGGTCGGGATGTGCGTCAGGCGCACGGCGCTATCGGTCTTGTTGATGTGCTGGCCGCCGGAGCCCGAGGCCCGGTAGGTGTCGGTGCGCACGTCGGCGGGATTGATGTCGATGACGATGGTGTCGTCCACCACCGGATAGACCCAGACCGAGGCAAAGCTGGTATGCCGCTTGGCGGCCGCGTCGAACGGCGAGATGCGCACCAGGCGGTGCACGCCAGCCTCGGTCTTCAGCCAGCCGTAGGCGTTGGGCCCCTTGACCTGCAGGGTCGCCGACTTGATGCCGGCCTGGTCGCCGGCGGTCTCTTCCAGGAAGTCGACCTCCATGCCGTGGGCGTTGGCCCAGCGGGTGTACATGCGCAGCAGCATCCCGGCCCAGTCGCAGGACTCGGTGCCCCCGGCGCCGGAGTTGATTTCCACGAAGGCGTCGTTGCCGTCGGCCTCGCCGCTCAGCAGGGCCTCCAGCTCGGCCCGCCCGGCGCGCTCCTTGATCGCCTTGAGCTGGCCGCGGGCTTCCTCGAGCGAGGCCTCGTCGCCCTCCTCGTCGGCCATTTCGGCGTAGCCCAGGGCGTCGGCGAGATCGCGCTCCAGCCCCTTCACGGCCTCGATCTGGCCGGCCAGGCGGTTGCGCTCGCGCATCAGGGCCTGGGCGGCCTCGGCGTTGTCCCAGAGGGTCGGGTCCTCGACCCGGGCGTTCAGCTCGTCGAGCCTGCGGAGCGCGGGCTCCCAGTCAAAGACGCCTCCTGAGCAGTTCGACCGACTGCTCGATGTCGGCCTTGGCGGCCTCGACATCCAATCTCATGGGGACACTCCAGGTAGCGGACGGGCCAGATAGGCTGCTCCGGGCGCGAGGACAAGCGGGCGCGACAACTCCTCTCCCCCGCAAAGCGAGAGGGAGGGGCCGGGAGAGAGCGGCGCCGGCGCACGATCCCGTCGAGACGTTCACGCCATGATCCTCGGTCAACCTCCGGCGCGGCTGAAATGTCGGGCCGCCCTCTCCTCGCCTCTTCCCTCTCTCGCTTCGCTCGGGGGAGAGGATTGGGGTCAGTACAGGCCGTTGACCTCGTCCTTCTTGGCGGGCGGCTTGGGCGGCGGGTTGACGGCGGCCGCGGCGTTGGGGGCGCCGGTGATCCCCGCGCCGAACACCTTGTCGTAGGGCTGCGGCCCGGTCAGGTCCTGAATGTCGGCCACCCTCGGCTCGGTGCCGGGCTTGAAGGCTTCGCGGATGCCGCGGACCATGGCGTAGCGGGCGTTGACCGGCGCCTTGAAGTCGTCGGGGACGTAGAGCTTGTTGGCCTCCTGCATGAAGCCGATGAAGATCGGCAGGGCGGCCTGGGCGCCCGTCTCGCCGTTGCCGAGGCTGCGGTTGTCGTCGAAGCCCACATAGGTGCCCACCACGATGTGCGGGGTGAAGCCCACGAACCAGGCGGAGCGGAACTCGCTGGTGGTGCCGGTCTTGCCGCCGGTGGGCCGACCCAGGACGTTGGCCGCCGCCGCCGTGCCGCGCTGGACCACGCCCTGCAGCATGGAGGTGATCTGATAGGCGGTGATCGGGTCCCAGACCTGGGCGCCGGTCGGCGGAATGCGCGGGCTCTCGTCGCCGTTGAAGCCCGCGGTGCAGCGGTCGCACTCGCGCTGGTCGGCCTTGAAGATGG
Source organism: Phenylobacterium sp. (assembly GCF_035569475.1). Classification (GTDB taxonomy): domain Bacteria; phylum Pseudomonadota; class Alphaproteobacteria; order Caulobacterales; family Caulobacteraceae; genus Phenylobacterium. The sequence continues at coordinate 16,767 of NZ_DATMNA010000091.1, read as the reverse complement.
TCTTGCCTTCGCGGTCCTGGACCAGCTCGATCAGGTGCGGCTCGACCTTGCGGCCGCCGTTGACGAAGGCGGAATAGGCCCCGGTCAGCTTGAACACCGTGGTCTCGCCGGCGCCCAGCGCCATGGCCAGCACGTTTTCCATCTTGGTGACGACGCCCAGCCGGATCGCCGAGGCGCTGATCTTCGGCATGCCGACGCCCTGGGCCAGGCGCACGGTCATGGTGTTGCGGCTGAGCTCCAGGCCCTTCCGAAGTTGCAGCGGGCCCAGGTAGTCGTGCTCGTAGTTCTCCGGCGTCCAGGCCTGGCCGTTGGCGCCGGTGAGCGTGATCGGCCCGTCCAGCACCACGCTGGCCGGCGTGTAGCCGTTCTCCAGGGCCGTGGCGTAGACGATCGGCTTGAAGGCCGAGCCGGGCTGGCGCAGCGCCTGGGTGGCGCGGTTGAAGCTGGAGAGCGAGAAGGAATAGCCGCCGACCATGGCCAGCACGCGCCCGGAGTCCGGGTCCATGGCCACCAGGGCGCCGTTCACCGCGGGCACCTGCTTCAGGCGGAAGTCAGGCCCGCCCTTTTCGTTGGGCGCCACGAAGATCAGATCGCCGGCGCCGATGCCCTTGCCCGCGCGGGCCCAGGCGACGTCCTCGGGCGCGAGCGCGCCGGACTGGCCCTCGACCGTCTGGATATGGGCTCCGCCCTTCACGTCGGTGACGACGGCGGCGCGCCAGGTGCGGCGCTCGGCGGGCGTGACCGTCTTCTTGGCGACGGCTTCCCAGCCGGCCAAGGTCGCCACATGGCCCCAGGCGCCGCGCCAGCCGTGGCGGTGGTCGTAGCGCTCCAGCCCGTCCATCAGCGCCGTACGCGCCGCGCTCTGCAGGCGCGGGTCCAGGGTGGTGCGCATGTAGTAGCCACCCTCGGTGAGGCGGGGGCCGAGCGTCGCCAGGCCCCGGCGGCGCACCTCTTCGACGAAATAGTCGGCGTCGCGGTACTTCGCCCGCGTCGGCTCCGGCTGGACGACCAGGTCCTCCTGCTTGGCGGCGGCGGCCTGGGCGCGGGTCACCCAGCCGGAATCGGCCATCTGATCCAGCACCCAGTTGCGGCGTTGCATGGCCTGGGCCTTGTGCCGGATCGGGTGGTAGTTGTCCGGCCCCTTGGGCAGGGACGCCAGGTACGCGCACTGGGCCAGGTCCAGGTCGGTGATCGACTTGCCGAAATAGTTGTAGGCCGCCGCGCCCACGCCATAGGACCGGTAGCCCAGCCAGATCTCGTTCAGATAGAGCTCGAGGATCCGCTCCTTGGAGAGCGCGCCGTCGAGCTGCTGGGCGATCATCGCCTCCTTCAGCTTGCGGCCGAGGGTGGCGTCGTTGGTCAGCAGGATGTTCTTGGCCACCTGCTGGGTGATGGTCGAGCCGCTCTCCAGCCGCCGGCCCTGGGCGATGTTGATGATGTCCTTGGCGCTGGCGCGGACGATGCCGGTGTAGTCGAGGCCGGCGTGCTTGAAGAAATTGCGGTCCTCCGCCGCCAGGAAGGCCTGGGCGAGCTGCGGCGGGATGTTGTCGTAGGGCACGAAGATCCGCCGCTCGCGGGAGAACTCCCCGATCAGGGTCCCGTCCCAGGCGTAGGCGCGGGTGGCCGTCGGCGGATGGTAGTCGGCCAGGTCCGAGGCGTCGGGCATGTCGTGGAACAGCCACGCGGCCCAGATGGCGACGGCGAAGCCGGCCACGGCGATGAGGCTCAGCACCGTCACGCCGGCGATCGCGACCCATCTTTCGCGGGGAAGATCCAACGGACTAACGGCCTCCAGAGGCGCCCCGCCCCATCAGGCCCGGTCTAAACGGCTTCGAATGCGGCGCCAACGGGGCGCGCGCCGCGCCTGCGTCAGCGCGACGCCAACCGCGTGGCCTCGGCGAAGTAGTCGTCGATGGCGTCGCCGACCGAACTCATCAGGCGTTTGCGCTCGGACGGGTCGCGCAGGAACGCCTCGTCCTCGGCGTTGGTGACGAAGCCCATCTCCAGCAGGACGGCCGGCACGTCGGGGGCCAGCAGCACCATGAAGCCGGCGTCGCGCTGGCTGCGGCGCAGCAGCGGCGCCTTGCCGTCGATGTGGGTGACGAGCGTGTTGGCGAAGGCCGCCGAGCGGTTCTTGGTGTTGCGCTGGGTCAGGTCGAAGAGAATGTCCTGCACCCCGCGGTCGCCCGTGAGGCTCGCCTTCATGAACCAGTCGTCCTGCTTCACGAATCGCGCGGCGCGGTTCGAGGCCTTGTCGGAAAGGGTGTAGACGGACGCTCCGCGCACGCTGGCGTCGCCGCCCGAGTCGGAGTGCAAGGAGATGAACAGGTCGGCGCCGGACCGCTGGGCGATCCGCACCCGGTCCTGTAGCGGCACGTAGGTGTCGTCCTCGCGGGTCAGCACCACGCGATAGCGGGTCGAGCGCTCGAGGCGCTCCTTCAGGGCGAGGGCCGCGGCCAGGTTGACGTCCTTCTCGAAGCCCTGGGCCCCGACCGCGCCGGGATCGTGGCCGCCGTGGCCCGGGTCGATGACGATGACCTTCTTCAGCGAGACCGGCGCGGCGTGGATCACCGGCACGATCTGCGGCCGTAGCTTCAGGGACACCGGAATCGCAGAGGCCTTGGCGCTGGTCATCCGCACCTGGCCCGGCGCGGAAATCACGTCCACCACATAGCGGTAGTGGTCGATGCCGTCGGCGGGCGGCAGCAGGAAGCGGCCCTTGATCCTGGCGTCGGGCGCGAGGTCGATCTGCAGGCGTGCGCCGCCGGAGGTCTGGTCGACGGACCAGGCTTTCACCAGGCCCTGGCCCTGGCCCTGCAGGCCGCCGGCGGCCGAAACGGTGGGCAGGACGAGGACGGCGTGGCCGTCGCCGGCGCCGTCGGCGACCAGCCGGCCGCTGGCGGCCTGGTCCAGGTCCATGACCAGCCGGGTCGCCTGCGCATCGCCGCCCAGGCGCACCTTCAGCAGACCCCCCAGCGCGCCCGCGGCGTGCGAGGCCACGGCGCCGGCCAGGCCCACGGCGACGGCGGCCGCCGCGGCTATCGCCACGCGCCCCCGGTTCCGCATCAGGACCCCTGCCCCCAACCGCATTCTGGCCTCAACCCCTCGAGGAGTACTTCAAGTCCTCAATCCGACAGCCATATACGCGCTGAGCCGGTGGAGAAAAGATTAACCACACCTTGCGGCATGCGACCTTCGCGGTTCGGCTTTCCTTTTGCCGCCTGGTGTTGCAATGTCCCGCCGCGCGCCAAACCGCCTCTCGCGTCATGCGGGGCGAAGGGTCGCGCGAACAAAAGCCCGCGTCAGCTGACCGTTTCTCGGCGACCGACGCCCTATCCGATCCGCGCCATTCCGGCGCGCCTAGGAACACACTCGATGGGCAGCGCTGCTCACGCCACATACCGGCCTCAGGCCCTCGGAGACGCCGTTCGCGGCGCCTGCTCCGCCGGCGCGCGCGTCCATCCCACAAAAAGCGAGCTGCGCCTGGTCCGAAAGCCCAGAGCGCGCCGCGGAGATAATCTTAATGTCCAAGAACATGTTGATCGACGCTGCCCACGCGGAAGAGACGCGCGTGGTGGTGGTCGACGGAACCCGCGTTGAAGAGTTCGATTTCGAGAGCTCCAACCGAAAGCAGCTCAGGGGAAATATCTATCTCGCCAAGGTGACGCGCGTTGAGCCGTCGCTGCAGGCAGCGTTCATCGAGTACGGCGGCAATCGCCACGGCTTCCTGGCCTTCAACGAAATCCACCCCGACTACTACCAGATCCCGGTCGCCGACCGCGAAGCGCTGATGCGCGAAGAGGCGGAGGAAGAGGATGACCACCACGAACCGCGCGGCCGCCGCAAGTCGGCCGACGCCTCCGAGGGCGGCTCCGAGGACGAGGACGAGGATCACGACGCCGTCTCCGAGGACGATGACGACGTCATGGAGGAAGAGGTCGCCCGGCGCCGCCGGCGGCTGATGCGCAAGTACAAGATCCAGGAAGTGATCCGCCGCCGGCAGATCATGCTGGTCCAGGTCGTCAAGGAAGAGCGCGGCAACAAGGGCGCGGCGCTCACCACCTACCTGTCGCTGGCCGGCCGCTACGGCGTGCTCATGCCCAATACGGCAAGAGGGGGCGGCATCAGCCGCAAGATCGAGACCGCCACCGACCGCCGCCGCCTGAAGGGCATCGTGCAGAGCCTGGACGTGCCGCAGGGCATGGGCCTGATCGTGCGCACCGCCGGCGCCAAGCGCACCAAGGCCGAGCTGAAGCGCGACTACGACTATCTGCTCAGGCTCTGGGAAAACATCCGCGAGACCACGCTGCACTCCATCGCGCCGGCCCTCATCTACGAGGAAGAGGACCTGGTGAAGCGGGCGATCCGCGACCTCTACGACAAGGACATCGACGGCGTCTTCGTCGAGGGCGAGGCCGGCTTCAAGGAAGCACGCGAGTTCATGCGCATGCTGATGCCCAGCCAGGCCAAGAAGGTGCAGCTTTACCGCGAGCCGACGCCGCTGTTCGTCAAGCACCGGGTCGAGGACCACCTCAGCCAGATCTATTCGCCGGTCGTCCCGCTGCGCAGCGGCGGCTACCTGGTGATCAACCAGACCGAGGCCCTGGTGGCCGTCGACGTGAACTCCGGCAAGTCCACGCGCGAGCGGAACATCGAGGCCACGGCGCTCAAGACCAACATGGAAGCCGCCGAGGAGGCCGCGCGCCAGCTCCGGCTGCGCGACCTCGCCGGCCTGATCGTCATCGACTTCATCGACATGGATGAGTCGAAGAACAACCGCGCCGTCGAGAAGAAGCTGAAGGACTGCCTGAAGGACGACCGCGCGCGCGTCCAGATGGGCAAGATCTCGGCCTTCGGCCTGATGGAAATCTCCCGCCAGCGCCGCCGCACCGGCGTGCTGGAGGGCACCACCCACGTCTGCGAACATTGCGCCGGCACCGGCCGGGTGCGCTCGGTGGAGTCCAGCGCGCTCGCGGCCCTGCGCAGCCTGGAGCTGGAGGCCCTGAAGGGCGGCGGCGAGGCGACGCTGAAGACGCCCCGCGCGGTCGGCCTCTACATCCTGAACGAGAAGCGCGCCCACCTGGCGCGGCTGCAGCAGACGCTCGGGCTGTTCGTCACCATCCTGGTGGACGACGCCATGACCCAGGCCGACTGCCTGATCGAGCGCACCTCGATGGAGCAGCGGCCTGACCACGCCCTGGTCGCCGCGCCGGCCGCGGCCTATGCGCCGATGGTCGACGACGGCTACGACGACGAGGCCGTCGAGGACGAGGACGAGGAAGACGAAGAGGAAGAGGTCGCTCTCGAGCGTGAAGACACCGACGACGACGAGCCGCACGCCCGCGCCGATCGCGCCCGGCGCGACGACGAGTCCGAGGAGGGCGAAGGCGCCCGCCGCGGCCGCCGCCGCCGCCGCCGGGGCCGCAGGGACGGCGAACCGCGGGAGCCGCGCGAAGCCGGCGCCTCCGCGCCTCGCCCCGCCGACGGTCCGCGCGACGACAGCGAGGGCGGCGAGGGCCGCCGCCGCCGCCGGGGCCGCCGCGGCGGACGCCGGATGCGCGACGACAGCCGCCCGGCCGACCCGTTCTCCTGGACCCGCCCCTGGGTGCCCTACGGCGACGACCCGTTCGTCTGGTACGACCCGTCGGAAGACATGAAGAAGGCGCAGGAACCCGCGCCGTCGCCCGCCAACGACCAGCGTGAGGCGCCGCGCGTGGCGGCTGAGGCCGCGGCCCCCGCTCCCACCACCGCGGCCCGCGCCGCCGACAGCGGCGGCGAGGAGATCTGGGTCGAGCTGCCCGCCGCCGAGGATCGCCCGAAGCGTCCCCGCCGCGGTCGCGGCCGCGGCCGCGGCGGCGCAGAGGAGTCCCTCGTCGAGGCCCCGACGCCTGTCCTGGAGCCGGAAGCGGTCGCCGTCGCGGCGCCGGAGCCCGAGCCCACGCCGGAGCCTGTCGCCGCCGAGGCCGCGCCGCCCGCCAAGAAGCCGCGCGCCAGCCGGGCGAAGGCGAAGGCGGTCGCCGAGCCCGCACCGGAAGCGATCGTCGCGCCCGAGCCGAAACCGGCTCCGGAACCCGTGGCCGTCGCCCCGCGCGAGCCGGACCCTGCGGAGATTTCCGCGCCGCCCGCCGCGCCCCGCAAAGGCTGGTGGCGGCGCGGCTGACGCGCTAGGTTCCGAACAGGGGGGCGCAGTCGAGAGTTGAGCATGGCCGCTCCTGCCCGTTCGGTCTTCCGCATGGCCCTGGCTGCGACCCTGGCCTTCAGCACGGTGCTGAGGCCGGGGATCGCGGCGGCGCAATTCGCGCCCGGTGACAGCCTCATCCGCGACACCGAGATCGAGGAGATCCTGCACCGCGACGTGGCGCCGATCTTCGCCGCCGCGGGAATCGACCCGAAGGGCATCCAGATCGTCCTGGTGGGCTCGAAGGAGCCCAACGCCGCGGCCGCGCCCGGGGTGATGATGGTCACCACGGCGCTGATCCTGCAGTCGGACAATCCCAACGAGTTGCAGGGCGTCATGGCCCACGAGATCGGCCACCTGGCCGGCGGCCACAGCTTCCGATCCGGGGAGATGCAGCGCGCCGGCATGGTTCCGATGATCCTGACCATGGGCCTGGGCGTGCTGGCCGCCGTCGCCGGCGCCGGGGACGCCGCGGCGGGGCTCATCTCCAGCGCGCCCTACTTCGGCGCCCTGGGCGCCGCCGGCTATAGCCGCGAACAGGAAGGCCGAGCCGACCAGGCCGGCGCCACCTACATGGAGAAGGCCGGCCTTTCGGCCCGCGGCCTGGCCGAGTTCTTCAACAAGTACCGCTACCAGGAAGTCTTCGCCCAGTACCGCCGCTACAAGTTCTTCATCGACCACCCGCTGTCGTCGGACCGCATCGAGTCGTTGCAGAGCCGGGTGGCGGCCTTGCCGCACTACTACAAGAAGGACAGCCCCGAGGCGATCGCCGAGCACGAGATCATGAAGGCCAAGCTGGACGGCTTCATCAATCCGCAGGTCTCGGCCAGCAAGTACGACGAGAAGGACACGTCCTATCCGGCGCGCTACGCCCGGGCGATCGCCTACTACCAGATGAAGGAGCCCGAAAAGGCGTTGAAGCGGGTGGACGCCCTGCTCGAGGAACAGCCGAACAACGCCTTCCTCTACGAGTTGAAGGGCCAGATCATGTTCGAGTTCGGCCAGGTCGAGGGCGCGGAAGCGCCGCAGCGCAAGTCCGTGGAGCTGCGCCCTGACGCCCCGCTGCTGCGGATCAACCTTGGCCAGACGCTGATCGCGCTCAATAGCCGCCCCAAGACCGAGGAGGGCATCTCGGAGCTCAAGAAGGCGCTGACCCAGGAACCGGACAACGCCGCGGCCTGGCGGGTCCTCGCCGAGGCCTATGACAAGCATGGCGACGAGGGCCTCGCGCGGCTGGCCACCGCCGAATTCCAGTTCAATGTCGGCAACATGGTCCTGGCCCGCCAGTTCGCGATCCGCGCCCGTGACCGGCTGCCGAAGGACAGCGCCGACTGGCGGCGCGCCACGGACATCGTGCTGGTCTCCCAGCCGACCGGCGACGACCTGCGGCGCGGCGGCGGGCAAGGCCTGCAGATCACCAGCCAGTTCCACTGACGGCCAAGAGCCCTTCCCACTCAGGTTGAATCAACCTCAGTGGACCAGAAGGGCTCCAGATATAGGCGACGACCCTGTTCTTTCCCGGCTGACTTGATCCAAGTCAGCCGGGACAGGGTCTAGCTGGATCGCCTCGCAAAAGTCGCCAATCCGGCCTATCTGGCGGGCATGACATTCCTGCTTCGCGGCCTGCGCGCCCGCACCCTCGCTGTCCTGGTCCTCTCCGCGGCCGGCCTCGCCGGATGCCAGAGAGCCGACGACGCGGCCTTCGGCCAACGCGTCCACGCCTATCTGATGGCCCATCCCGAGGTGATCCGCGAGGCGGCCGAGAAGCTCAATCACAACGAGAAACTGGCGGCCGAGAAGGCCTCCACCGACGCGATCGCCAAGTTTCGCGGCCAGTTGGAGCACGACCCGCGCGACTTCGTCGCCAACCCGAACGGCAAGGTCACGGTGGTGGAGTTCTTCGACTACCGCTGCGGCTACTGCAAGCTGGCCGCGCCTGAGGTGGTCAAGCTGATCGACCAGAACCCGGACATCCGGTTCGTCTTCAAGGAATTCCCGATCTTCGGCGAGGTGTCCGACACCGCCGCCAAGGTGGCCCTCACCCGCGAGGCCAAGGCCAAGGGCGTGCAACTCTATCAGGCCCTGATGAGCGAGAAGGCGCTGGACGACGCGGCGCTGGACCGCCACCTGACCGAGCTGGGGATCGATCCCGCCGCGGCGCGCAAGGACGCCGAGCATCCGCTGATCGAGCGCCAGATCCTCGATTCGCACGCACTCGCCGAGAACCTGAAGATCGAAGGCACGCCGGCCTTCATCATCGGCGACACCATGATCCCGGGCGCCGACCTGCCCGCGTTGCGGGCCGCCATCGCCGCCGCCAAGGGCGGCCCGGCCCCGGCCAAAAGCACAAGTTGACCCGCGGTCGGCGCCTTGACGCGAGGGCAGCGAGCATTTGGCGTAGTGTTCGGTCCTGACGAATGGGAGCCGACGAGATGATGCAACGGGTGCTGGTGATCGGCGCCGGCATGGCCGGGCTCTGGACGGCGCTGGCGCTCGCGCCGACGGGTCGCCACGTGACCCTGCTGGAACGCGACCCGTGCCCGCCGGAGGGCGGCGCGGACGCGGCCTTCGACAGTTGGGCCCGGCGCGGCGTCGGCCACCTGCGGCACAGCCACGCCTTCCTGGCCCGCCTGCGCCTGCTGATCCGCGACCAGCACCCGGAGCTGCTGGCGGAGTTGCTGGCGGCCGGCTGCCGCGACCTCGGCTTCGAGGGCGGCCTGACCGACATCCACAAGCGCAGCTACGCGCCCGATCCGGTGGACCGCGATCTGGCCGTGCTGACCAGCCGGCGCACCACGCTGGAGCTGATCATCCGCCGCTACGTCGAGCGCCAGCCCAATGTCACGATCCGCCCGAGCGCCTTCGTGAAGGGGCTCAGAATCGCGCCCGGCCCGGTTCCAACCGTCACCGGCGTGATCGTCGAGGACGCCGACGGGGTCCATGAGCTTTCGGCCGACATCGTGGTCGACGCCGCGGGCCGCACCTCCGACGCCGTGGAGCAACTGCGCGAGGCCGGCGCCACGATCATCGAGGAGTCCGAGGACTGCGGCATCCTCTACTTCACCCGCCACTACCGGTTGAACCCGGGCGTCGAGGAGCCGCCGCGCGGCAAGGCGCCGGTCACCGGGGACCTGGAATACCTGAAGTTCGGGGTCTTCCCGGGGGACAACGGCTGCTTTTCCATCACCCTGTGCGTGCCCGAGGTCGAGGAAGAGCTGCGCAAGAAGGTGGTCGACCCGGCCACGTTCGACGGCGTCTGCGCGCGCCTGCCCGGCCTGGCGCCCTGGATCGACCCGGCGACCGCGACGCCGATCAGCCGGGTGTTCGGCATGGGCGACCTGCACAGCCGCTGGCGCGACTTCGCACCCGGCGGCAAGGCCGCGGCGCTGGGCTTCTTCCCCGTCGGCGACAGCCTGGTGCGGTCGAACCCGCTCTATGGGCGCGGCTGCTCCTTCGCCGCGGTCAGCGCCCACCTGCTGCGCGACGCCCTGCAGATGTTCGAGGACCCGGCCGCGCGGCTGGAGGCCTATCAGCGCCGCACGGAGGCGGAGCTTCGCCCTTATTACAAGGTCATGCGCGACGCCGACCGCAGCGCCATCCGCCGCGCCCGCCATGCGCTGACCCCCGGCCACCAGCCCAGCCTCAGGAGCCGCCTGGCCAAGGGCTTTCTGGAGGACGGCGTGGCCATCGCCGTGCGCTCCGACGTGGACCTGTTGCGCGCCGCCCTGCGCGGCTTCCACATGCTGGAGGACCCGCAGGCCTGGCTGAAGCGGCCGAAGAACCTGGCCAAGGTGCTGGGCTACTGGGCGCGCGGCAAGGCGGCCAACGCCGAGGCCTACCGGCCCCGCGGCGGTCCCGAGCGGACCGAGATGCTGCAGGGCCTCGGGCTCTCGCCGGAGCTCGACATCGAGCGGGTGCGCGAGCGCGCCGCCGCCTGACTTTCCCTTGCCACAACGCGGGAAAGGAAGGGGTCTAGATCAACCCCGCCATCGGCGAGGACGGATCGGCGTAGGACTTCTTGGCCATCCGTCCGGCGAGGAAGGCTTCGCGGCCCGCGATCACCGCGTGCTTCATGGCGACCGCCATGCGGATCGGGTCCTTGGCCCCGGCAATGGCGGTGTTCATCAGCACCGCGTCGCAGCCGGCCTCCATGGCCAGCACCGCGTCGGAGGCCGTGCCGACGCCGGCGTCCACCAGCACCGGCACCTTCGCCTGCTCGATGATCAGGCCGAGGTTGAGGAAATTCTGGATGCCGCGCCCCGACCCGATCGGCGCCGCAGCCGGCATGATCGCCGCCGCGCCGGCCTCCTCCAGCTTCAGGGCGTAGACCGGGTCGTCCGAGCAATAGACCATCACCTGGAAGCCGTCGGCGATCAGCAGCTTCAGCGCCCGAAGCGTCTCCTCCATGTCCGGCAGTAGGTGCTTGGTGTCGGACAACACCTCCAGCTTCACCAGGTCCCAGCCGCCCGCCTCGCGCGCCAGGCGCAGGGTGCGGACGGCCTCCTCGCCGGTGAAACAACCGGCGGTGTTGGGCAGGAACGTGAAGCGGTCGGGCTTCACATAGTCGACCAGCATGGGCTGGCTGGGGTCCGACAGGTTCACCCGGCGCAGCGCCACGGTGACGATCTCGGCCCCCGCCGCGTCGGCCGCCGCGGCGTTTTCGGCATAGTCCTTGTACTTGCCCGTGCCGACGATCAGCCGCGAGGTGAAGGTGCGGCCGGCGACGGTCCAGGTGTCCGGGGCTGCGTGGGTCGATCCGTCCATGTCAGCCGCCTCCGATGAAGTGCACGATCTCGATCCGGTCGCCGTCGGCGAGCGCCATCTTCCCATAGGCCGACCGCGGCACGATCTCCAGATTGCGCTCGATCGCCACCTTGCGCCCGTCCAGGCCCAGGGCCGAAACCAGGGCCGCCAGGTGCGGCAGCGGCTCGAAAGTGCGGGCCTCTCCGTTGACGATGAGGTTCATGCGGGCTCCTCGAAATCCAGCAAGCTTGTGACCCTGTCGCCCTACCGGTACAAGACACCGGAATCGACGGCGGAGCCGAATGCCGAAACCGATCTATGTGCTGAGCGGGCCCAATCTCAACCTCCTGGGCGCCCGCGAGCCGGAGATTTACGGACATCAGACCTTGGAAGACGTGCAGCGGCTCTGCGAGGCCCGCGCGTCGGCCTTGGGCCGCACCGTCGTGTTCCGGCAATCGAACCACGAGGGCGAGCTGATCGACTGGATCCAGGAGGCCCGCGAGAAGGCCTGCGCCGTGGTCATCAACCCGGCGGGCTATGGCCACACCTCGGTGGCGATCCTCGACGCGCTGAAGATGGTCGGGGTCCCGGTGATCGAATGCCACCTCTCGAACCCCGCCGCGCGCGAGGCGTTCCGGCATCAGACCTACGTCTCCCTCGCCGCGACCGGCGTCGTGTCCGGGTTCGGCGCCGCGAGCTATGAACTGGCCGTCGAGGCTGCCGCGGGCCTGACCGGCCCGACCTAGACCACACGCCTAAAGACAAGAAGCGAAGGTAACTCCATGGCTAGCCCTCCCAAGGCCCCCGCCGCCGATCCGATCGACGCGCGCCTGGTGCGCAGACTGGCCGACATCCTGACGGAAACCGGCCTGTCGGAGATCGAGGTCGAGCACTCGGGCCTTAAGATCCGCGTGGCCAAGACCCTGACCGCCCAGCCGATGCAGGTGATGCACGCCGCGCCCGCCGCCATGGCCGCACCCGTCGCCGCGGCCGCCGTGGCGTCGGCCGCCGCCTCCGCCGAGGCCGCCTCGTCGGCCCGCGCCGCCGGCGACGAGGTGAAGTCGCCGATGGTGGGCAGCGTCTACCTGCAGCCCGAGCCGGGCGCCGACCCCTTCGTGAAGGTCGGCGACACCGTGGCGGCCGGCCAGACCCTGATGATCATCGAGGCCATGAAGACCATGAACCCGATCCCCGCGCCCAAGGCCGGCCGGATCGTGGCGATCCTGGTGGAGGATGGCCAGCCCGTGGAGTTCGGCGAGCCGCTCGCGGTCATCGGCTAGCGTGGTGGATTTGAAGTTCCCACCCCGCCAGCGGCAAGCGCCGCTGGGAACTTCAAATCCGAAAACCACGCTAGAAAACATATACTTGCTAGTGTCCTCATCGACCTCGAAATTCGCCCGAGATCGATCCAGGCGCTGGCGAATTTCGAGGTCGGGACACTAGACCCATGTTCGACAAGATCCTCATCGCCAACCGCGGCGAGATCGCCCTTCGCGTGCACCGCGCGTGCAAGGAGATGGGCATTTCCACCGTCGCCGTGCACTCCGAGGCCGACTCGGGCGCCATGTGGGTGCGGCTCGCCGACGAAAGCGTCTGCATCGGGCCGCCTTCGGCGGCCAAGAGCTATCTGAACATCCCCTCGATCATCGCCGCCGCGGAGATCACCGGGGCTCAGGCGATCCATCCAGGCTACGGATTCCTTTCGGAAAACGCCCGTTTCGCCGAGATCGTCGGCGCTCACGGCTTCACCTTCATCGGACCCAAGCCCGAGCACATCAAGATGATGGGCGACAAGATCACCGCCAAGCAGGCGGTGAAGGCGGTTGGCATCCCGGTGGTGCCCGGCTCGGACGGCGCGGTGACCAGCGAGGAGGAAGCCTTCGCGGCGGCCAAGGCCATCGGCTTCCCAGTGCTGATCAAGGCCGCCGCGGGCGGCGGCGGGCGCGGCATGAAGGTCGCCCAGACCGAAGCCGATCTCTACGAGGCGGTGTCCACCGCCCGCTCCGAGGCCAAGGCGGCGTTCGGCGACGACGCGGTCTACATGGAGCGCTACCTCCAGACCCCGCGGCACATCGAGTTGCAGGTGGTCGCCGACAGCTTCGGCAACGTCTGCCACCTGGGCGAACGCGACTGCTCGCTTCAGCGCCGCCACCAGAAGGTCCTGGAAGAGGCGCCCTCGCCGGCCATCGACGCCGCCGCGCGCGAGAAGATCGGCAAGGTGGTGGTCGATGCGGTGAAGGCGATCGGCTACCTGGGCGTCGGCACCATCGAGTTCCTCTACGAGAACGGCGAGTTCTTCTTCATCGAGATGAACACCCGCCTGCAGGTGGAACACCCGGTCACCGAGGCGATCACCGGCATCGACCTGGTGCGCGAGCAGATTCGCATCGCCGCCGGCCTGCCGCTCAGCTTCGCCCAGAAGGACGTGGTCTTCGAGGGCCACGCCATCGAGTGCCGGATCAACGCCGAGAACCCGAAGACCTTCGCCCCCTCGCCAGGCCTGGTCACCGACTTCCACGCGCCGGGCGGCCTGGGCGTGCGGATGGATAGCGCCCTCTACGCCGGCTACACGATCCCGCCCTACTACGACTCCCTGATCGGCAAGCTGATCGTTCACGGCCGCGACCGGGCCGAGTGCATCGCGCGCCTGAACCGCTGCCTCGGCGAGGTGGTGGTGGCCGGGATCGACACCAACATCCCGCTCTTCCAGGAGCTTCTGACCCAGCCGGACATCATCGCGGGCGACTACAACATCCACTGGCTGGAAAACTGGATGAAGGCCCAGGCCGCCGCCTGAACGGGCGGCCTTCCAGCGCGCCGCGCCATCCCTTAGGCTCGCGGGAGTCTCGGGGGAAGCCTGGCATGAAGACAGTGTTGGCTTGGGTGGCGGCCGCGGCTGTTTGCGCAGGCGGCGGGGTTGCGCTCGCCCAACCTCCGGCGACGGCGGCGCCTGCCGCGGCGGCGCCCGCGGCCTCCCAGATTTTCACCTATCAGGAAGTCATGGTCCCCATGCGCGACGGGGTGCGCCTGCAGACCGTGATCATGACGCCCACCAACGCCAAGGGGCCCCTGCCGATCCTGCTGCGGCGCTCGCCCTACGGGGTGCCAGACAAGCCCTACACGGACGTGCCGGACCCGCTGAAGCAGCTCTACGCCGACGGCTACATCTTCGTGATCCAGAACATCCGCGGGCGTTTCAAGTCCGAGGGGACCTTCAGCCTGTCGGAGGACGTGAAGGTCGACCCCGGCAAGGGCACCATCGAGACCCGCGACGCCTACGACACCGTCGACTGGCTGGTGAAGAACGTCGCCGGGAACAACGGCCGCGTCGGCATCTACGGCGTCTCCTACGACGGCTATACCGCCGGGGCGACGCTGCTCGGCCCGCACCCGGCGCTGAAGGCGGTCAGCGAACAGGCCTCGCCGGTCGATCAGTGGATGAACGACGACGACCACCGCTACGGCGCCCTGCGGCTCAGCTACGACTTCGAATATGCGGTTTACGAGGAGGCCGACAAGAACGCCAACACCCACTTCGCCTTCGACAGGTGGGACACCTACGAGTGGTACCTGGCCGCCGGGCCGCTCTCGACGCTCAACGCCGACTACACCCACGGCAAGATCCGCTACTGGAACGAGACGATCGCCCACCCGGACTATGACGACTTCTGGAAGAGCCAGGCCTGGGTGCAGGCGCTGCACGGCTCGACCGTGCCGAACCTCAACGTCGCCGGGTTCTGGGACCAGGAGGACCCCTGGGGCCCCTGGCAGATCTATCGCCACGCCGCCCAGAACGATCCGAAGCACACCAACCTGATGGTGGCCGGCCCCTGGTACCACGGCGGCTGGCGGCGCAGCGTGGGCACGATCGGGGCCACCCCGCTCGGCCAGGACACCAGCCTCGCGTTCCGCGAAACGATCGAGGCGCCGTTCTTCGCCTACTGGCTGCACGGCAAGGGGCAGAAGCCCGCCTGGGCGGCGACCATGTTCCAGACCGGCTCCAACGCCTGGAAGACCTACGCGGCGTGGCCGCCGGCCGCCGCCAAGCCGACCAGCCTCTATTTCCACGCCGACGGGACCCTGAGCTTCACGGCGCCCGGCCCCGGCGAGGCCGGCGCGCACCGCACCTACGTCTCCGACCCGGCCAACCCCGTGCCCTATCGCCAGCGCCCGATCTCGCCGACCTACCCGGGCGGCGACTGGCGCACCTGGGAGTCGGCCGACCAGCGGTTCGTGGATCATCGCCCCGACGTGCTCACCTACGTCAGCGCGCCCTTGACCGAGGACCTGACCGTCTCCGGCCCGGTGGCCGCGGAGCTGTTCGCCTCCACCTCCGGCAGCGACAGCGACTTCGTGGTCAAGCTGATCGACGTGGCCCCGGAGGACGCCCAGAAGCCGGCATGGGCGCCGGACGACGGCCCCCTGCCCGGCCAATACGCCCGCAGCCCCGACGGGTATGAGCTGCCCATCGCCATGGAGGTGCGCCGCGGCCGGTATCTGACGAGCTTCGAGCACCCGCAGGCGCTGACGCCCGACAAGCCGGTGAAATGGGACGTGCCGCTGCGCGACCGCGACCATGTGTTCAAGGCCGGGCACCGGATCATGGTGCAGGTCCAGTCGAGCTGGTTCCCGCTGATCGACCGCAATCCGCAGACCTTCACCCCCAGCATCTACGACGCCAAGGCCGGCGACTTCGTGGCCGCGACCCAGAAGGTCTATGCGGCGCCGGACATGGCCTCGCGGATCGTGCTGCCGGTGGCGCCGGCGGGCGGCTAGACGCTACCGGCCACGCCGAACCTCTGTACTGTCGGCCCATGGCGCAGTTCGACGCCCGCGATCTCCTGGCCTGCTACGCGCGCGGCGTCTTCCCGATGGCCGACGCGCGCGAGGACGAGCGCGTCTTCCTGATCGATCCGGAGCGGCGCGGCGTGATCCCGCTCGACGGCTTCCACGTCTCCCGTCGCCTGGCGCGGACGGTGCGCGCCGAGCCCTTCGAGATCCGCACCGACACCGCCTTCCGCGCCGTGGTCCAGGCCTGCGCCGAGGCCGGCCCCGGGCGGCTCGAGACCTGGATCAATCACCCGATCGAGGATCTCTATGTCCGGCTGCAGGAGCTGGGTTTCGCCCACAGCGTGGAATGCTGGGAGGACGGCGAGCTGGTGGGCGGCCTCTACGGCGTATCGCTGGAGGGCGCCTTCTTCGGCGAAAGCATGTTCTCGCGCCGCCGCGACGCCTCCAAGGTGGCCCTGGTCCACCTGGTCGCCCGACTGATCGCCGGCGGCTACCGCCTGCTGGACGCCCAGTTCATGACCGCGCACCTGACCCAGTTCGGGGCTGTGGAGATCTCACGGCGCGACTATCACCGCCGGCTGAACACGGCGCTGTCGGCCGAGGGCGAGTTTCAGCGCGCGGGCGCGATGGGCGGCGCGGCGGCCCTGCAGGTGATCAGCCAGGCGTCATAGACCGGGTGCTCCAGCGGATGGAGCCCCGGCGACGAGGCGTACATCCACCCCTTGAAGGCCTGGCGCGGCGCCAGCGCCGGCTTGCCCGGCGCCCCGCGCGGTTGGCTGTCGACGGTGACATAGGCCACCGAGTCCTCGACCGCCTCTTCGGGCGCCGATCGCTCGCAGGCCTTCACCGTGAAGACCAGGCTCTTGAACCGCACCGGCCGGCCCACCGCGGCCTCGAAGCGCAGGCTCTGGGCGGTCACCTTGTCGAGGGCCTCGATGACGGCGACGTCGTAGCGCGCGCGGCGCTCGGGAACGCCCGGGGGCTTGGCCTCGGCGGCCGGCGGCGGCGCGGGGGCCACTTCCTTCTCGGTGATCGGCGGCACGTTGAGCGGGGCG
>NZ_DATMNA010000090.1:0-24499 GCF_035569475.1 Phenylobacterium sp. | reverse complement strand
CCGAAGGCGGTGTCCGGCCGGACGGCCCGCACGGCGGCCACCAGCTTCAGCGCGTCGGCCCGGCTGTGGCGGCGCTTCATCCGCTTGAGGATCATGTCGTCGCCGGCCTGCAGCGACAGGTGCAGATAGGGCATCAGCCTGGGCTCGGTCGCGAGGCACGCCATCAGGTCCGGATCGATCTCGGCGGCGTCGATGGACGACAGCCGCAGGCGCGGCAGTTCGGGGATCAGCTTCAGGATCCGCGCCACCAGTTGGCCGAGCGTCGGCGCGCCGGGCAGGTCGGCGCCCCAACTGGTCACGTCGACGCCGGTCAGCACCACCTCGCGGTAGCCCTGGGCGGCCAGGCGCTTCACCTGCGCCACCACCTCGCCCGCCGCCGCCGAGCGCGAGTTCCCGCGGCCGTAGGGGATGATGCAGAAGGTGCAGCGGTGGTCGCAGCCGTTCTGAACCTCCACATAGGCCCGCGCACGGTCCTTCAGCCCCCCTATGCCTTCAAGGGGGATCAAATGGCCGGCGGTCTCGCGCACGCTCATGATGTCGTTGACCCGCACGCGGCCGAGTTCCGGCTGCGGCAGGTAGGCGCCGGCCGCGGACTTCTCGGCATTGCCCAGGACGAGGTCCACCTCGGGCATGGCGGCGAAGGCGGCGGGATCGATCTGGGCCGCGCAGCCGGTGACGATCAGCCTCGCGCCCGGCCGCTCGCGGCGGGCCTTGCGGATCGCCTGGCGGGCCTGGCGCACCGCCTCTCCGGTCACCGCGCAGGTGTTGAAGACGATGGCGTCGCTGAGGCCGTCGGCCGCCGCCTGCTTGCGGATGATCTCGCTCTCGTAGGCGTTCAGCCGGCAGCCGAAGGTCACGACGTCCACGTTTTCGCTCATGGCAGTTCGCCCGCGAAGTCGACGGCGGCCGGGCCGGTCATGATCACGTGGTCGTCGTCGCGCCACTCGATCAGCAGTTCGCCGCCGTCCAGCACGAGCACGGCCGTGCGGTCCGTCAGGTCACGGCGCGCCGCGGCGACCAGGGCCGCGCAGGCGCCGGTGCCGCAGGCCTGGGTGAGGCCCGCGCCCCGCTCCCAGACCGTCAGCCGGATGCGGCCGCGGTCGAGGACCTGGGCGAAGCCGACGTTCACGGCTTCCGGGAACAGCGGGTGATGCTCGACCATCGGGCCGGCCGCCTTCACCGGCGCGGAGTCGATGTCGGCCACGAAGAACACCACGTGCGGATTGCCCATGGAGACACAGCCCGGCGCGGTCGCCAGGACGGGGTCGGGGTAGAGCGTCACGTCCAGGGCGCGGGTGTCCTGCTCGCGGGCCAGCGGGATGTCGCGCCAGTCGAGGCCCGGCTTGCCCATGTCGACGCTGACCAGCCGCTCGCCGGCGCGTTGGGCGTAGAGCTTGCCGGCCTTGGTCTCGATGACGGCCTGGTCCTGGCCGGAGGCCTGCATCAGGAGCCAGCCCACGCAGCGCGTGCCGTTGCCGCAGGCGGCGACCTCCTCGCCGTCGGAGTTCCAGAAGCGCACGCGGGCGTCGACGCCGTCGCCGGGCGCCGGCGGCTCGAGCACGATGAGCTGGTCGCAGCCGACGCCGCTCGTCCGGTCGGCGATGGCGCGCACCTGCTCGGCCGTCGGCTGGAACGGCGTACTGCGGGCCTCGACCACGACGAAGTCGTTGCCGAGCCCGTTCATCTTCAGGAACGGACGGCTCATGGGGGCGGACATATAGGCGAAGACGGCCCCCAACGCACGAGAGGCGAGACAGGGCCGTTCCGGCGCAGCTAGAAAAGCGGGCATGAAAGCCCTGCTCGCGGCGCTCGCCGCCCTCGCGTCCGCCGCTCCGCTGGCCCTCCCCGTCCAAGCCCAGACGTCGCCCCCGGCCCCCGCGGCCGCCACGGCGGACGATCCCTTCCAGTGGCTGGAGGACATCGAGGCCCCGCGGTCCATGGCCTGGGTCGAGGGCCAGAACGCCAAGTCGGCCAGGCGCCTGGAGGGCGACCCGCGCTACGAGACCTTCCGCCAGCAGGCGCTGAAGATCTTCACCGCCCAGGACCGCATCCCGACGCCGCGCTTCCGGGCCGGCGGGGTGGACAACTTCTGGCAGGACGCCACGCACATTCACGGGGTCTGGCGCCACACGAGCCTGGCCTCCTACAGGGCCGCCAGCCCGCAGTGGCAGACCCTGCTGGACCTCGACGCCCTGTCGAAGGCCGAGGGCAAGAACTGGATCTGGAAGGGCGCCGACTGCCTGCGGCCCGCCCAGACGCTATGCCTCGTCCACCTCTCCAACGGCGGCAGCGACGCGGTGGAGGACCGCGAGTTCGACACCGCGACCGGCAGGTTCGTGGACGGCGGCTTCGTCTTCGCCAACGCCAAGCAGAACATCCGCTGGATCGACCGCGACACCCTGATCGTCGCGCGGCCCTGGACGCCCGACGAGGTGACCAAGTCCGGCTACGCCTACGTCGTGAAGATCGTCAAACGCGGCGCCGAACCGCGCGAGGTGTTCCGCGGGGCCAAGACCGACGTGCAGGCCGGCCCGGTGGTGCTGGAGGGCGAGCACGGCGCCGACGCCGTACTGATCAACCACGGCCTGACCTTCTACGAGCGCGAGTTCTCGCTGCTGGGGGACAAGGGCCTGACGCCGATCCCCCTGCCGAGGAAGGTGGAGTTCGACACCTATGTCGACGGCCAGGCGGTGTTCACGATCAAGCAGGCCTGGAAGACCTTCGCCGCCGGCGACGTGGTCAGCTACGACCTCGCCGACCTGAAGCGCGACGCCGCGACCGCCAAGGCCCAACTGGTCTTCCATCCCGGCCCGCACGACGCGGTCGACCGCGTGTCCTCGTCGAAGGACCGGCTGGCCATCGTCCTGCTGGAGGACGTGAAGGGCGCGGTCGACGTCTACGACCACAAGGCGGGCGTCTGGCTGGCCAAGCGGGTGAAGCTGCCAGCCAACGCCAACATCAACCTGGTCAGCGCGTCCGACGACGACAACCAGATGTTCTTCACCGCCGAGGGCTTCCTCGATCCCACCTCCCTGTGGCTCGCCGACGCCGACAGCGCCGTGGCCGCCAAGGTCAAGCAGCTCCCGCCGCAGTTCGACGCCTCGAAGGACGTGGTCGACCAGCACTGGGCGGTCTCCACCGACGGGACCAGGATTCCCTACTTCGTCGTCCGCCCGAAGGGGATGAAGCTCGACGGCTCGACCCCGACCCAGATGTTCGGCTACGGCGGCTTCGAGCTTTCCGAGCCGCCGGCCTACATCCCCCAGATGGGCAAGCTGTGGCTGGAGCGCGGCGGCGCCTACGTCATCGCCAATATCCGCGGCGGCGGCGAGTTCGGCCCGGCCTGGCACGAGGCGGTGCTGCGCGAGAAGCGGCAACTGGCCTTCGACGACTTCGCCTCGGTGGCCCGCGACCTGGAGGCGCGCAAGATCACCTCGCCGCGGCGCCTGGGCATCTACGCCCGCTCGAACGGCGGCATCCTGACGACCGTGTCGATGACCCAGCATCCGGAGCTGTTCAACGCCATCGTCATCGAGAGCCCGCTGATCGACATGCTGCGCTACAACCACCTGTCGGCCGGCGCGTCCTGGGTGGCGGAGTACGGCGACCCGGACGTCCCCGCCGACCGCGCCTTCATCGCCAGATATTCGGGCTATCAGAACCTCATGCCCGGCGTGAAGTACCCGGAACCCTACATCACCACCAACACGCGGGACGACCGGGTGCACCCGGGACATCCGCGCAAGTTCGCCGCCAAGATGGAAGCCATGGGCCTGCCCTACCTCTACTACGAGCAGACCTTCGGCGGGCACGCCAACGACGCCGATCCGCAACTCAACGCCACCCGCTGGGCCCGGCACTATGTGTACCTGTCCCAGAAGCTGATGGACTGACGTCCGGAGACGTAACCAGTCCGCTCAACCGCGCGAATTGCGGAGCATGACGCTCCCCATTCGCCGCCTCGCAGACCTTGCCTTCGCCGTTCCCGCGCCTCCGGGTTGGTGGGCGATTCCGATGCGCCTGATCGTCGGCTACGGCTTCATGGAGCACGGCGTCTCCAAGCTGATGCACGGGCCTGAGCACTTCGTGGCCATGCTTGGCGCGATCGGCGTTCCCGCGCCGGAGTTCATGGCCTGGCTGACGATCATCGTGGAGCTTGCCGGAGGATTGGCTGTGCTGCTTGGCGCGGCCGTTCCCTTGGCGAGCGTGCCGATGGCGGCCGTGCTGCTGGTCGCCATCTTCACCGTGCATCTTCCCAACGGCTTCAGCTCCATCAAGCTGCAGTCCGTCACCGCGACCGGCGCGCATTTCGGCCAGCCGGGCTACGAGACCGATCTCCTGTATCTCGCCGGGCTCGCCGCCCTCGTGCTTGGCGGATCGGGACCCCTGGCGCTCGATCGCGCGGGGCGACGGACCTTAGGCCGTTAGACCTTCTCGATTGCCGAGGCGGCTTGGTCGATCAGGGCGATGACCCGGTCGATCTCGTCCTGGGCGATCGGACGCCTGGCGAGACGCTGCATCAGGGCGGTGTGCAGGTTGGCCATGGCGCGCGCGATCCGGGGCCGGGTAGAGTCGGCCCCTTCGGCGGCCTGAGCCATGCGCCCGAAGACAGCGTCGACGCCGGCCTGGTTTTCCGCCAGGGCCGCGCGGCCCTCGTCGGTGGCCTCATAGAGCTTGCGGCCAGCCTCGCTGTCGACTGGGCGGATGAAGCCCTCGTCTTCCAGCAGCGAGAGCGTCGGATAGATCACGCCGGGGCTCGGCCGGTAGGCGCCGCCTGTACGGTCTTCCAGTTCCTTGATCAGTTCGTAGCCGTGGCGCGGCTGCTCGGCGATCAGGGCCAGGACCACGAAGCGCAGGTCGCCGTGCTCCAGGAACCGGCCGACCCGGCCGCCGCGGTGGCGCCCGTGGTGTCCGGGACCGCCCATGTGGCCGCCCCAGGGATGGCGGCCGCGGTGTTCGTCCCGGCCGCCGAAAAAGTGATGGTGTCTGTGCATATCGAAGCCCCCTCCTTTTCAGGGGCGCTATCGATATATCTAAACCGCATCGGAATTGCAACTGCATTTAGATATGTCGGAATAGATCTATTCTCGAAGCACCTCGGCGAGCAGGCGGCCCTCGGCGGCGCGGTTGGAGCCGGCGCGCCAGGCGACGACGATCTCGCGGCTGGCGTGGCCCGGCGCGATGGGGCGCACGGCGATGCTGGCCGGATCGGTGAGGCCGGCGTCGATCGCCATGGCCGGCAGGAAGGTCACGCCGAGGCCGGAGGAGACCATCTGCACCAGCGTCGGCAGGGAGGTGGCGGCGAAGGCTTCCTCGCCGGACGCCACCTTGGGCGGCTTCAGCCCGCAGGCGGCCATGGCGTGGTCGCGCAGGCAGTGGCCGTCTTCCAGGAGGATGATGTCCTCGCGTTCCAGGTCGTCGGGGTCCGCCGACTTCAGCCGGGCCAGGGGATGGCCGGCCGGCATGGCGGCCAGCAGCTCGTCGTCGGAGACGTGCGCCCAGTTGAGCCCGTGCATGTCGAAGGGCAGGGCGATCAGGGCGGCGTCGAGCTGGCCGGCCTTCAGCGCCGCGATCAGCCGCTGGGTCAGGTCCTCCCGCAGGAACAGGCGCAACTTGGGGAACCGCGCCCGCAACAGGGGCAGGGCGCGCGGCAGCAGGAACGGCGCGACCGTCGGGATCACGCCCAGGCGGAAGCGGCCGTTGAGCGGCTGGCCGGCGTTCTTGGCCGACTCCACCAGCTCCTCGGCCTCGTTGAGGATCACCGTCGCCCGTCGCAGCGCCTCCTCGCCCACCGCGGTGAGGATCACGCCCGAGCGTGCGCGGTCGACCACCGCCGCGCCCAGCGTCCGCTCCAGCTCCTGAATGCCGGACGACAGCGTCGGCTGGGTGACATGGGCCGCCTCGGCGGCGCGGCCGAAGCTGCCCTGTTCGGCGAGAAGCTTCAGGTACTGCAGTTGGCGAAGGGTCGGGAGCATGGCCTGAACATAGGCCCGCTCTTTCGAAATCCAAGAAACAATCGACCGCGCCAAATGGCGCGGTCGAAGCTTGGGGTCAGGCCGCCGCCAGGGCCGGGGCGACCGGCTCCTGGCGGATCAGGTGGTCGAAGGCCGACAGGGCCGCCTTCGAGCCTTCGCCCATGGCGATGACGATCTGCTTGTAGGGCGTCGTCGTGGCGTCGCCGGCGGCGAAGACCCCGGGAACCGAGGTCAGGCCGCGGTAGTCCACCTCGATCTCGCCGCGCGGCGTGAGGCCCACCGCATCCTTCAGCCATTCGGTGTTGGGGACCAGGCCGATCTGGACGAACACGCCTTCCAGGTCGACGTCGTGCTCGGCGCCGCTGTTGCGGTCCTTGTAGTGCAGGCCGGTGACCTTGGCGCCGTCGCCGCGCACCTCGGTGGTGAGCGCCGAGGTGACCACCCGGACATTGGGCAGGCTTCCCAGCCTGCGCTGGAGCACGGCGTCGGCGCGAAGCTCGCTGTCGAACTCGATCAGGGTGACGTGGGCCACGATGCCGGCGAGGTCGATGGCCGCCTCGACGCCGGAGTTGCCGCCGCCGATCACCGCCACCCGCTTGCCCTTGTAGAGCGGCCCGTCGCAGTGCGGGCAATAGGCCACGCCCCTGTTGCGGTAGCGATCCTCGCCGGGGACGTTCATCTGCCGCCACCGCGCGCCCGGGGCCAGCACGACGGTGCGGGACTTGAGGCTCGCGCCGTTCTCCAACTCGACCTCGATCAGGCCGCCCGGCCGCGACGCCGGGACGAGCTTCACCGCCCGCTGGAGGTTCATCACGTCGACTTCGTAATCCTTGACGTGCCGCTCCAGGCCCGCGGCCAATTCCGGCCCCTCGGTGTGGGAGATGGAGATGAAGTTCTCGATCGCCATGGTGTCGAGCACCTGGCCGCCGAAGCGCTCCGCCGCCAGGCCGGTGCGGATGCCCTTGCGTGCGGCGTAGATCGCCGCCGCCGCCCCGGCCGGGCCGCCGCCGACCACCAGGACGTCGAAGGCGTCCTTGGCCTTGATCTTCTCGGCGGCCCGCGCCCCGGCGCCGGCGTCGAGCTTGGCGAGGATCTCGTCCAGCGTCATGCGGCCCTGGGCGAAGGGCTGGCCGTTCAGGAACACCGCCGGCACGGCCATCACCTGGCGCGCTTCGACCTCGGCCTGGAAAAGGGCGCCGTCGACGGCGACGTGGGAGATTCGCGGATTGAGCGCGCTCATGGTGTTCAACGCCTGCACCACGTCGGGGCAGTTCTGGCAGGTCTGCGAGAAGTAGGTCTCGAACCGGTAGTCGCCGTCCAGGGCGCGGATCCGCTCGATGGCGTCGGCCTCGATCCTCGGGGGATGGCCGCCCACGTGCAGCAGGGCCAGCACCAGCGAGGTGAACTCGTGGCCGAGGGGCAGGCCCGCGAACCGCACCTCGGCGTCGCCGGCCGCGCGCGTGACGGCGAAGGAGGGCGTGCGGGTGTCGTCGTCGCGGCGGGCCAGGCTGACCTTGTCGGACACCGAAATCACGTCCTCGAGCAGTTCCAGCATCTCGCGGGACTTCGGGCCCTCGTCCAGCGAGGCGACCAGCTCGATCGGCTGGCGCAGGTTTTCGAGATAGGCCTTCAACTGGCCCTTCAGGGTGGCGTCCAACATCGCGGTGTTCCTCAAGAAGGCGGGGGCCGGAGGGGAGTCCGGGAGCGGCGCCGTCCCGGTTCGAAAACCTGAGACGGCGCCCGGTCGGTTAGATCTTGCCGACGAGCTGCAGCGACGGCTTCAGGGTGGCTTCGCCTTCTTCCCACTTGGCGGGGCAGACCTCGCCCGGGTGCGCGGCGACATACTGCGCGGCCTTGATCTTGCGCAGCAGTTCGCTCGCGTCGCGGCCGATGCCGCCGGCGGTGATTTCGACGATCTGGATCTTGCCGTCCGGGTCGATGACGAAGGTGCCGCGGTCGGCCAGGCCGTCCGCCTCGATCATCACCTCGAAGTTGCGGCTGATCACGCCGGTCGGGTCGCCGACCATCGTGTACTGGATCTTGCCGACCGCCTCGGAGGTGTCGTGCCAGGCCTTGTGCGCGAAATGGGTGTCCGTGGAGACCGAGTAGATCTCGACGCCCAGGCTCTGGAATTGCGAATAGCTGTCGGCGAGGTCCTCCAGCTCCGTCGGGCAGACGAAGGTGAAATCCGCCGGGTAGAAGAACACGACCGACCACTTGCCCTTCAGGTCGGCGTCGCTGACGGAGATGAACTTGCCGCCCTTGAACGCCTGGGCGCTGAAGGGTTTGATGGTGGTATTGATCAAGGACATGGATGGCTCCTGTTGAATTCGGAGCCGCTAGATGCCGCGCCCAGGTCGATAGCGCCAATCGATTAAATTATCCGTTTGTATCGACGCCGCCTATGGAGCTAGGCGCCCTCGAAACGGAGCGGCGCGCCCCAGAAGGCCTCCACCAGGCCGGACTGGGCGCCCGGCCGCCCGGTGGTCAGGAACCGGCGGACGCCGCCGGTCCCCGGCGCGAATTCGGGATGCCGCTCGAGGTAGAGCGCCAAGGCATCGGCGGTGGCCTGCGGCTGGTGGATCAGCGGCGTGCCCGGCGGCAGGGCCGCGCGGAACAGGTCGCCGACGATCTCGTAGTGGGTGCAGCCCAGGATCGCCCGGTCCGGCGGGCGGCCGATGCGCGTGGCGATCGCCTTCACGTGCCCCTCGACCGCGGCGGCGAGCGCCACGCGCGGCGCGCCCTGCTCGATCAGGCCGGCCAGCTCCGGGCAGGGCTGGGAGAAGACGGCCACGTCCTGCCGGCGCTTGTCGATCTCGATCTCGTAGACGCGGCTGTTGGCGGTGGCCGGGGTCGAGAACACCGCCAGGATGTCGAGCTTTTCGACCTTCTCGCCGCGCCGCTCGGCCTCGTGCTCCCAGGGAAGCCCGGTGGCGGCCTCGATGGTCGGCACGATGATCCCCAGCACATTGACCGGCCGGCCCAGGTCGCGCCGGTAGCCCGGCAGCCAGGTCTGCTGCAGGCGCCGCAGCGCGATGCCCGAGGCGGTGTTGCAGGCCAGGACCACCAGGCTGCAGCCCAGCGCGAACAGCCGCTCGCAGCCGGCGCGCGTCAGGTCGACGATCTCCTCGCCGGGCCGGCCGCCATAGGGCGTGTTGGCCTGGTCGGCCAGATAGACGAAGTCGGCCTCGGCGAAGCGTTCCACCAGCCGATGGTGGACGCTCAAGCCCCCCACGCCGGAATCGAATACGCCGATGGCCATGGACCGGTGTTAGAGCGCGTCAGGGCGAAGTGGAAGTCCCGTCCGACGCGCCTAAGCGCTTGAAGCTCAACCCTTCTCAGCCGGCCGATCGTCCGATCACGTTTTCTGTTTCAAAGTTGACACCCATTTGGGCCCGACCCATATGCCGCCCGAACCGCCATGCTTAACGGCCGGACCCCCGGCGTCGGCGCTCGTCGCCCGCCGCCGCCCCTCCGCGCCGCCCTTCTCTCCGGACCTGAACAGACCATGCCCGCCCTCCCCGCCATGAACCTCGAGGCGACGCCGAACGTCGCCTTGGAAGTCGACGTCCAGACCGCGCTCGCCCTGTCGCGCGCCACCACCCGCGCCGTTATCGCCATCTCGCCCAAGGCCCACCGCGCCATGATGGACGCGCTCGGCGTCGAAGCCGCCGTGCAGGAAGCGCAGGGCGGACCGGTCGCCGAACTGGTCGCCACCCTGATCAAGGGCCACCTCGACCAGCTCAAGTGAGCCGCGCCGGGCGCTCCGCCGCGCCCCTCGGCTAGAGACACGCTTCCGCTCCGCCCACCCCAAGGCTAGGCTTTCGCCAGGCAACGGCTGGGGGAGCGGACGGTGGGCGCGCTGGACATGCTGGATCGTCGGCGCCTGTTGCTGGGCTCAGCCGGCGCAGGGCTCCTTGGCCTCGGAGGCTGCGCCACGATGGCGCCGGCCGCCCCTGCGGCCGCCGCGCCGAACGGCGTCCCCTTCGCCGAGCGCCGGCCGCCGATCCTGCCGGTGCACGCGAGCATGAACCGGCTGTTCGACATCACCGTCTGCCTGCGCCCGTTCCGCGCCCAGGGGCCGCGTCTCGACACCGAGCAGGTGGGCGACACGCTCGTGGTGCACAACTACGGCCACGGCGGTTCGGGCTGGTCGCTGTCCTGGGGGTCTGGGACCGTCGCGGTGCGCAAGGCCATGGCCAACAGCCCGAAGGAGATCGCCGTGGTCGGCTGCGGGGCGATCGGGCTTTCCTCCGCCATCCTGGCGCTGGAGGCGGGCGCCAAGGTGACCATCTACGCCAAGGACCTGTTGCCCGACGCCCGCTCGGCGCGCGCCACGGGAAGCTGGACGCCGGACAGCCGCATCGCGCTCACCGACAAGGCGGGGCCGCAGTTCCCGGTCCTCTGGGAGGAGATGGCCCGCACCTCCTTCAAGCGCTTCCGCCGCTACCTCGGCCTGGCGGACAGCCCGGTGGAGTGGACAGACCGCTACTACTGCTCGGACCCGGGAACGAGCTTCATCGAGCCCGGGCCGCGCGGCGGCCTCGACTTCGCGTCCTACGGCGAGCGGATCCGCGACCTCACGGGCCACGCCGAGCCCGTGCCCCCCGGCGCGACGCCCTTCCCGACCGCCCGGGTGCTCCGCGCCTCGTCGATGCAGTTCAACGTCGCAGACTACGGCCACACCCTGATGGCCGACTTCCTGGCCATGGGCGGCCGCCTGGAACGCCGCGAGTTCCACGCCCTGGGCGACCTCGCGGGCCTGAAGGAGAAGGTTGTGATCAACTGTCCGGGCTACGGCGCCCGCGCGCTCTGCCGCGACGAGAGCATCACCCCGGTGCGCGGCCAGATCGCCTGGCTGATCCCGCAGCCGGAGGTGAACTACGGAGTGATCTACAAGAGCGTCAGCATGCTCTCCCGCCGCGACGGCATCGTCGTCCAGGCGCTGTGGGGCGGCGACATGTTCGGCTATGGCGACGACCACGAGGTGATCGACCGGGCCGAGGCCGAGAAGGCGGTGGCGACGCTCGCCGAGCTCTACGGGCGGATGAAGGGCTAGGGTCAGACTCAGGTTCGCGTTCGCGAATTCGATGTCCCGGGAGCCACCAAATCACCGCTCATCCCCGCGAAAGCGGGGACCCAGGCGTTTTTGTTGCTGAGTGCGGATCGTCCATGCCCGTTCGTGCTTCTACAAACACGGAAAAAACCTAGGTCCCCGCTTTCGCGGGGATGAGCGGTAGTGAGTCCGGACTCCGCCGCCCGGTTCAGTCGAACAGCGAGGGTTGCGGCGCCCCGGCGGCCACGGCCTTGCCGCGCGCGGGCTTGGGCGGCGCCGGCTCCAGCACCCTGGCGCCCTCGATGGCCAGGAGCTTGACCTTGGTGTTCACCCCGCCGCGCGCCGAGAAGCCGCCCAGCTTGCCGCCCGCAGCGGTCACCCGGTGGCAGGGCACCACGATCGGCCAGGGGTTCTTGCCCAGGGCCGCGCCCACGTCGCGGGCCAAGAGCTTGTCGCCCAGCATCACCGCGATCTCGCCGTAGGTCAGGGTCTCGCCCGGCGGGATGGCGCGGGCGATCTCGTAGACGCGGGCGTTGAACTCCGGGACGCGCTCGATCTCGATCGGCACGTCGAGCAGGGCGTTGGGTTCGCCGGCCAGCAGCTCGCGGATCCCGGCGATGGCGGCTTCGGCCATCGGCGTCGGCGGCGCTTCGACGGCGTCGGGGTAGCGGCGCAGGAAGCTGCGGCGCGCGTTCTCCCGGTCGGCCTCGGGCAGGTAGACCCCGACAAGGCCGCGCTCGCCCCAGGCCAGGCCCGCGTGGCCGATGGGCGTTTCGAAGAGGGTGTAGCTGATCATGGGGGGAATATAGGCCCGTTCGCCGAACCCCGCTGGCGGCTTTCGGACATCAATCGCACACCGCGACGCGCCCCTCTCCCTCGCGAAGCGAAGGGAGAGGCTGGGAGAGGGCGGCGCTGGCTCCGGGGCATCCACGGCGTTGAACCGAGGGCCCTCGGGCCAATGCTAGGGAACATGCGCCGCCCAGCCGCCCTCACCCAGCCTCTCCCACAGCGCTGCGCGCCTGGGAGAGGAGCATGCCCGGCGAACTCCGGCTTAAATCCCATGGCGGCCATTCTGCCTGCCGGTCCAGGCGTCTCAAGGCGCGGCCTTAAGGCCGCCCGCGGCGCGGCGCGCCGAAGAGCGCGGCCTTGACACGCCTGGACCGGCAGGCTCGCATCTGACCATGAGGTCTAAGGGCGGGGTGGCATCTGACGATGCGTGCAAGAACCAAGTGGATCATTTTGGGCGTTCTAGTGGTCGTGGCAGCGCTGGTGGCCCTGCCCATCTCGCACATCACCATCAAGCTGGACCTCCCGCCGAACTCCAGCACAGGAGCCAGCCAACCGCAGCCGCTCCCTTCGGGATGGACGTTCTGGGTCGTTGCCTGGGTGACTTGCGCCGCGATTGGCTTCATCACGATCTGCGTCTTTGTATTCCGCCTCATGCGACGTCTCTTCAGTCGGCACCCCCTTCCTTGACCCACCGCCCCTCTTAGGCGCATAAGCGCGCCCTTCCGGCGCCAACCTCGGTCAGCGCCCTCTACCGCCACGACACCCAGGCCTTATCTGGGACGAGGGCGGCGAGGCCCCCCGTCCACGCAATCGTGCACGGGGGTCGACTGCGTTTGGGCTTTAGGAGCGATGCTTGTTTGACGCACTGACAGATCGGCTCTCCAGCGTCTTTGACCGCCTGAGCGGCAAGGGCGTGCTGTCGGAGAAGGACGTGGACGAGGCCCTGCGCGAGGTGCGCGTGGCCCTGCTCGAGGCCGACGTGGCCCTGCCCGTCGTCCGCGACTTCATCGCCAAGGCCAAGGAAGCCGCCACCGGCGAGGCGGTGATCCGCTCGGTGCGGCCCGCCGACCAGGTGGTGAAGATCACCTACGACGGCCTAGTGGAGATGCTGGGCGGCGAGGAAGAGGCGCAAGGCCTCAACCTGTCGCTGAACCCGCCGACCGTGATCATGATGGCCGGCCTGCAGGGTTCGGGCAAGACCACCACCGCCGGCAAGCTGGCGCTGAAACTGGCCAAGGACCGCAAGCGCGTCCTGCTGGCTTCGCTGGACACCCGCCGTCCGGCCGCCATGGAGCAGCTCGCGACCCTGGCCACCCTGGCGGGCGTCGACAGCCTGCCGATCGTCGCCGGCCAGGCCGCGCCGGACATCGCGCGGCGCGCGCTGCAGTCGGCCAAGCTGCAGGGCTTCGACGTCGTCATCCTCGACACCGCCGGGCGCACCACGCTCGACGAGGCGATGATGAGCGAGGCGGCCGAGATCGCGAAGATCGCCAATCCCTCGGAGACCCT
This sequence comes from Phenylobacterium sp., assembly GCF_035569475.1. Taxonomy (GTDB): domain Bacteria; phylum Pseudomonadota; class Alphaproteobacteria; order Caulobacterales; family Caulobacteraceae; genus Phenylobacterium. The sequence continues at coordinate 11,170 of NZ_DATMNA010000090.1, read as the reverse complement.
GCTGGTCGCCGACGCGCTGACCGGCCAGGACGCGGTGCGCACCGCCAAGGCCTTCCACGAACGCCTGCCGCTCACCGGCCTGGTGCTGACCCGCGCCGACGGCGACGGGCGCGGCGGCGCGGCGCTGTCCATGCGCGCGGTCACCGGCCTGCCGATCAAGTTCCTCGGCGTCTCCGAGAAGATCGACGGCCTGGAGGTGTTCGACGCCGCCCGCGTGGCCGGCCGGATCCTGGGCCAGGGCGACGTGGTGGCCCTGGTCGAGAAGGCCAGCCAGGAGCTCGACGTCGCCAAGGCCGAGGCCATGGCCAAGCGGCTCGCCAAGGGCCAGTTCGACCTCGACATGATGGCCGAGCAGCTTCAGCAGATGAAGCGCATGGGCGGCATGGAAGGCCTGATGGGCATGCTGCCCGGCGTCCAGAAGATCAAGAAGCAGATCGCCGAGGCCAACATCAACGACCGGATGATCGACCGCCAGGGCGCGATCATCTCCTCCATGACCAAGCTGGAGCGCAAGAAGCCGGACATTCTTGCGGCGTCGCGAAAGCGTCGGATCGCGGCCGGCGCCGGCGTCGACGTGGCCGAGGTCAACCGGCTCTTAAAACAGCACCGCCAGATGGCCGACGCCTTCAAGATGATGAGCAAAGGCGGCGGCAAGGGCTTCGCCCAGATGGCCCAGATGCTGGGCGGCGGCGCGGGCGGCGGCATGGACCGCCTCAAGGCCATGGGCGGCGGCAAGATGGCCATGCCCTCGGAAAAAGAGATCGAAGAGATGGCGGCCAAGCTGCAAGGCGAAGGCGGCTTCAAACTCCCCGGCCTGGGCGGCGGCCTGCCGCCGGGCTTCAACCCATTCAAGAAATAACCAGGGACCACGAACAATGCTGAAGATCCGTCTCGCCCGTGGCGGCGCCAAGAAGCGCCCCTACTATTCGATCGTCGTCGCCGACAGCCACTCGCCCCGCGACGGCCGCTTCATCGAGAAGGTGGGCTCCTACAACCCGCTGCTGAAGAAGGACGACCCGAACCGCGTCGTCCTGAACGTCGAGCGCATCGCCGAGTGGATGGGCAAGGGCGCCCAGCCCACCGACCGCGTGGCCCGCGAGCTCTCCAAGCAGGGCCTGGCCAAGTGGGAAGCCGGCAACAACCCGAACAAGGGCCAGCCGGGGACCAAGGCCAAGGAACGCGCCGAGGAAAAGGCCCAGCGCGAGGCCGCCCACGCCGCCGCCCTGGAAGAAGCCAAGAACAATCCGCCGCCCGCCCCCGAGCCGGAGCCGGTCGTGGAAGAAGCCCCCGCCGCCGAGGCCGCGCCCGCGGAAGACGCTCCGGTCGCCGAAGCCGCACCGGAAGCCCCGGCCGCTGAAGCCGCGCCCGCTGAAGAAGCTCCGGCTGCTGAAGTGGCTCCGGCCGCTGAAGCCCCGGCCGAACCGACCGAAGGCTGAGCTAACGCCAGGTCCCTTCTCCCCTTGTGGGAGAAGGTGGCCCGCGCAGGCGGGCCGGATGAGGGGTCTCGCTGGCCTCTCCGAACAGCCGATAGGACTTCGCAGCGGATGACGACGCGCGACCCCTCATCCGTCGGGCCTTCGCCCGACACCTTCTCCCACAAGGGGAGAAGGGCGCGATGAGCGCAGACCTCATCCTCGTCGGCCGGGTGGCCGGCGCCTTTGGCGTCAAGGGCGAGGTGCGCATCGCCAGCTTCACGGCCGAGCCGCTGGCGCTGGTGGACTACCGGACGCTGCTGCGTGAGGACGGCTCGCCCGGACTCACGCTGTCGGGCGGCCGCGTCGCCAAGGGCGGCGTGGTGGCGCGCGCCCGGGAAGTGGCGACGCGCGAGGAGGCCGAGGCGCTGCGCGGCCTCAACCTCTACATCCCCCGCGCCGTCCTGCCCGAACCCGACGAGGACGAGTTCTACGTCGCCGACCTGGTCGGGATGGAGGTCCGCAGCCTCGAGGGCGACGTGCTGGGCCGGGTCCGGTCGGTGCGCGACTTCGGCGCCGGCGACCTCCTGGAAGTCGCCCGCGCCGCCGGCGAAAGCTGGTGGCTGCCCTTCACCCGCGAGGCCGTGCCCGAGGTGCGCATGGCGGACGGGTTTCTCGTCGCGGTCCGCGCCGACGAGGTGGAGTAGGTTGCTCCCCTTCGGGGGAGCTGTCAGCGAAGCTGACTGAGGGGGTCCTCCTAGGTTTGAGCGGAAGCCCCCTCCGGCGCTTCGCGCCACCTCCCCCGAAAGGGGAGGAACTTTGACGCCTACGCCTTCGCCTTCCTCATCCGCATCAGGCCCTCCTGGGCCACCGAGGCCACCAGGGTCCCGTCCGAGGCGAAGATCGAGCCGCGGATGAAGCCCCGGCCGCCCGACGCGCTGGGCGAATCCTGGGCGTAGAGGTGCCAGTCGTTGAAGTTGATCGGCCGGTGGAACCACATGGCGTGGTCGAGGCTGGCCGACTGGAACCCCGGCGTCTGCCAGTGGACCTTGTGCGGCCGCATCGCGGTCGAGAGCAGGTTCATGTCCGAGGCGTAGGCCAGGATCACCTGGTGCATGTGCTGGTCGGCGCCGATCGGTTCGCGGGCGCGCATCCAGCTCTGGCTCTCCGGGTCCTTGGCCTCGCCGCCCTGGAAGTAGCTGCGCGCATCCACCGAGCGCATCTCGATAGGCCGCGGGCGCGACAGCCAGCGCTTGGCCTCCTCCGGCGCGTCCTTCATCGCCGCCTTCTGCATCTCCGCCTCGTCGGGCAGGTCGGCCCAGGGCGTGGCGGCGGGCATCGGCGCCTGGTGCTCGTAGCCCTCCTCGTGGGCCATGAACGAGGCGGCGAGGTTGAAGATCTGCTGGCCGTGCTGGATGGCGATCACCCGCCGGGTGGTGAAGCTGCCGCCGTCGCGGCTGCGGTCCACTTCGAAGACGATCGGCACGGTCGGGTCGCCCGGGCGGATGAAATAGCAGTGCAGCGAGTGGCAGATGCGGTCTTCCACCGTCTCATAGGCCGCCAGCAGCGACTGGCCGATCACCTGGCCGCCGAAGATGCGGCCGGGCGAATTGTCCGCGGTGGTCCCGCGGAAGAGGTTCACTTCGATGCGCTCGAGCTTGAGCGTCTCGGCCAGGTTCTCGGTTTTCATGAGGCGCCGCTTACGCCGCGCGCCGGGCGCGGGCAAGGTCGCGCTCAGAAGTAGTCGGCCAGCGTCAGGCTGCGGCGCGCCCCGCCGGCCAGGGTGAGGATCACCGTCCGCCCCGGCGCGCCATAGATCCACATGCAGGCCTCGCCCGCCGCATAGTCGGGCGGGATCGGCGCCCCGTCGAGGGCGGTGATCAGCTCGCCCACCTTCCACCCGCCCAGCGCGGCCGGGCTGCCGGCGGCGACGTGGTCGACGACCAGGGCGGCGCCCGGCCCCTGCGGCGTCAGGGACAGGCCCGTGCGGTTCTTGCGGAACGGCCGGGACGTCGCGTCCGGATAGGGCGTCATCCAGATGCGGTCGCCGCCGAAGTCGATGGTCAGGCGGAACCGGCTGAGGAGCTGCAGGCCGACGTTGGCCGGGACGCGGCTGGTCAGGCCCGGGGTCACCACCGTGGGGACGCCATCGAAGGCGAGGCCGCCCAGCCGCACACGGTCGAGGCTGGCCTGGACGCTCTCGCGCGGCCCGTCGGCGCCGACGGCGAGCTCGGTCGAGAGCCTGCGGCCGGCCAGCAGATGGTTCACCTCGGCGAAGTCGCGGTCGAGCAGCAGCCCCCCGGCGTTGCCCAGGTCGAGGATCGCCTCGGTCGGCGCCCCCGCCACCACGATGAACAGGCTGCGCAGGTCGGCCGAGGGGCGCAGCGACAGGGGCGCGTCGCCCGGCGGGATGAACTCGGTGCGGGGGATAAGGCTGATCCGGCGGTCCTGGAAGTCGATGTCGACCACCGCCTGGTCGAAGACGTCGCGGCCCAGCAGCACCTGCACCGGCCGCTGGACGACCCGGGCCACGGCGCTGAGGTCCATCACCACCACGCGGCGGTCCGTCATGGTCAGGCCGCCCGCCTCCAGGTTCACCCTGGCCTCGCGCACGCCGGCCACGCCGCCGGCCACGCCATGCGCCTCGATCCCGCCGCCGAGCGCGACGCCCAGCGTCCTGGCGAAGGCCGCGTCCAGCACAGTGGCCCCGGCGCCGGAGTCCAGCCAGGCCTCCGCCGGGCGGCCGTCGACGGCGATCGGCAACAGGATCTGGCGGTCGTGGACGAACAGGAAGTCCAGGCGCGCCGCCGGCCCGGCCCAGGCCGCCCGCCCGGCCGGGAGAAGGCCCAGGCCGGCGAAAAGCGCGAGGAGTCGACGCCGCAGCATGGCCTTGAGGCTACACGCCGGCCTTGACGGGCGCACGCCCCGCGGGGCCTTAACCGCGGGCCATGTCCTTCGACGCCACCGTCCTGACCATGTTCCCAGAGGCTTTTCCGGGCCCGCTGGGCGTCTCGCTGATCGGCACAGCCTGGCGCGAGGCCGGCCTGTGGTCATTGGAAACAGTGGACATTCGGGCCTTTTCCACAGATAAGCGCGGCTTCCTCGACGACACCCCCGCGGGTGGCGGCCCTGGACAGGTGATGCGGGCGGACGTGATCGCCTCTGCGCTGGACAGCGTGGAGCGTCGCGAACGTCCGCTTTTGTACATGAGCGCCCGAGGTCGGCCCCTGACCCAGGCGCGGGTGCGCAAGTGGGCCGACGGCCCGGGACTGATCGTCCTGTGCGGTCGGTTCGAGGGGGTGGATCAGCGGGTCATAGAGGCGCGCGGGTTCGAGGAGATCGCCGTGGGCGATGCGGTCCTGGCCGGTGGCGAGGCCGCCGCGCTGGTGGCGATCGAGGCGTGCGTGCGGCTGGTCCCGGGTGTGTTGGGCCAGGCGCAGAGTTTGAGTGAAGAAAGCTTCGAGGACGGGCTCCTCGAGCATCCGCAGTATACGAGGCCGCGGACGTTCGAAGGGCGCGATATCCCCGAGGTCCTGCTGGGCGGGAACCACGGCGAGGTTCGCAAGTGGCGCCAGGCGCAGCGGGAGCAGACCACGCGGGAGCGGCGGCCGGACTTGTGGGCGCAGCGATCCGCCAATCAACAGGCAAAGGGCGATTAAGCCCGGAAGGACCAAGACCATGAACGTGATCGAGACCCTCGAGAAGGAAGAGGCCGACCGCCTCCTCGCAACCCGCAAGATCCCCGAGTTCCAGCCCGGCGACACCGTGCGCGTGAACGTGAAGATCAAGGAAGGCGAGCGCGAGCGCGTCCAGGCCTATGAGGGCGTCTGCATCGCCCGCGGCGGCCAGGGCATCAACGAGAGCTTCACCGTGCGCAAGATCAGCTTCGGCGAAGGCGTCGAGCGGCTGTTCCCGGTGATGAGCCCGATGATCGAGTCCATCGAGGTCAAGCGCCGTGGCGTGGTGCGCCGCGCCAAGCTCTATTACCTGCGCGACCGCCGCGGGAAGTCGGCCCGCATCGCCGAGCGCTCCATGGCGCGCGCCACGGAAGAGGCCCCGGAAACCTCGGAAGCCTAAGCGCTACGACGACCCAGCGAATTCAGGCGGCGGCCGCAGCGATGCGGCCGCCGTTTTCGCTTTGAGTGGCCGCGAAACGCCCCGACTAGCGTGGCAGCACGCCCTTTTCCCCCTTTGGGGCCGAGGTCTTCGACACGAGGCTCCGCCATGCTGTCTCAACGACATTGTGGGCGAGACAAAAAAAGATCGCGCTCCCGATCAGGGTCGATAGTGCGATTCCAAAATCGCCGGAAAAGAGCCTAAGGACGGAAGCGATGAGGCCGCCGCAGGCGGCGAGAAACAGCACACACTGGATTCGCCAGATCAAATCCGCGCTAGGCGCCAGCGGCGATGACGTCCCTGACCCATCCGTGACAACCGGTGGCCCACCCTCTTGAGCAGGATACCAGAGCGCTTCGCAGAACCGGGGGTTGTTTGCCAACTCTTGCGCAAATCGCTCGACGAGCGCCGCATAGATAGCTGGTCGCCTTGAAAAGGGCGTTCCGCCCTTGAGTTCGTACAGTCGAAGTACGAACAGCGGATAAAGCGCCATAAATCGGCAAAGGTAGTGGTGATCTTTGTAGATCAGTTCGAAGGTCCATCGATCGTCCTGAGCGTCTGTGACCGATACCGACGCGCCAAGCTTGGCGAAGATGCCCTGGATAATCTGCCCAGCCTCGCGGCTTTCGACGATCCACCGCGGGTCGTCAGGACCATCGCCCAAAGGGGCCGACCGCAAGAACACCGCCCAAGGCCTGATCCTCACGGTCTGCTCCAGTCGTCCAGATAGCTGCTCGCAACCGCGCCTCCCAGCACGCCACCACCGACCGTCACTTTCAGTGGAAGTGATGCGCCGTACCACATTCGAAGAGCCGGACTGAGCTTCTGCAGACCTGCATGCGCACCGTTCCAGCCACCGCCGCCATACTCATCCGATATCTTTCCGCCGAAATACTGCGGGTCCGACTGAATGTGCCGGGCGAACATCTCACCCTTGGTAATCCCGTCGGGGCGCAATCGGAACAGCTCACTGTCGCGAAGAACGTTTGGTAACGGCAACTGCCTAAGCGGCGCAAGAAGCGGCACTCTCAATTCCCTTGCGGATATTGCGGCAGGCCGTCGTCGATCCGTACCCAGTCGAGTTTCTTGCTGACCCAGATGTGCGATCGGGGGGTGAGCGCCGTCGGATCGTCCAGGGTCGTCACCGACACCGCGATCCAGGGGCCGTCCTGCGGCTCGGCGAAGACCGGCGTCCCGCAGCGGGCGCAGGACAGCCGATGCAGCCGATGGGACGAGGCCCAGCGGGTCGTCTCGCCTGAGCGTTCCACATCGGCGTCATGGAACAGGGCGCGGGCGAAATAGGGCCCGCCCGTCGCCCGCTGGCAGTTCCGGCAATGGCAGAAGCGCAGGTTGATCGGCTCGGCCGACGCCCGCCAGCGCACCTGGCCGCACAGGCAGCCGCCCTCGTAGGGCGCCGTCACGCCTCCCGGCTCTCCCGCACATAGGCGGTCGTGCCCTCGACCAGGTGGTCGAACATCAGCCGCATGCGCCGGCTGCCGCGCAGGTTCTCGTGCATCACCACATAGACCGGCAGGACGAAGATGGTGAAGTCGGGCAGGACGCGGACCAGGCCGAGCCGGCGGGCCAGCCCGTCCTGGCAGACCCCGATGCCGAAGCCCGAGCGGGTGGCGGCCAGTTGGGCCAGGTCGCTGTCCGACCGGAAGGTGAAGATCTCGCGGCTGACCGGCATGTTGATCCCCGGCAGGTCGCGGATGCCGCGCGCCGGGCTGTCGAAGCCGATCATGGCGTGGTTCTCGAAGTCCTCGAGGATCTCCGGCGCGCCGTGGCGTTCCAGGTAGTCGGCGGTGGCGTAGAAGCCCAGCGACACGTCACCCACCTTCTTGGCCACCAGGGTGCTCTGGCTGGGCGGGGTCATCCGCACGGCGATGTCGGCCTCGCGGCGCGACAGGTCGTCGTTGATGTTGGACAGCATCAGCTCGATCACCACCCCGGGGTGCTGCTCGCGGAAGCTGGTGAGCATGGGCGGCAGCACCTCGGCGCCGACAATCTCGCTGGCGGTGATGCGGATCGAGCCGGAGAGCGAGTTGGCCGCGCCCGAGGCGTCGCGCACGGCTGCGGACGCCGCGGCCGACATGTCGTGCAGGTGGGGCTTGAGCTCCAGCGCCAGGTCCGTGGGCTGCAGGCCGCGCGGGCTGCGCAGGAAGAGCGGCGAGCCCAGGCGCTGTTCGAGGGTCTCGATATGGCGGCCCAAGGTCGGCTGGGTCAGGCCCCGAAGCCGCGCCGCCGCCGACAGGGTGCCGGACTCCAGCACCGCGTGCAGGCTTTGGAACAGGTCCCAGTCGTTCGGCCCAGGCATGCGCGAATGAATAGCTGATCCAGAGGATTCGGCAATTCTGTTGGAGGTAGGGATGGCGCATCTCTCGTTCAAGGAACGCGGAGATATGAGATGACCCTCAGGAACGAAGCAAAGCTGGCCCTGGTGATCGGCGCGACCGGCGGCGTCGGCGGGGCGGTCGCCGAGCGGCTGCTGACCGCGGGCTGGCGCGTGAGCGCCCTCAACCGCGACCCACAGACGGCAGAGCGCACCCGCGGCCGCCTCGGCCTTCAGTGGGTGAAAGGCGACGCCATGGTCGAGGCCGACGTGGTCGCCGCGGCGGAAGGCGCCAGCCTGGTGGTCCATGGCGCCAATCCGCCCGCCTACAGGAACTGGGCCGGGTTGCAGGCCCCCATGCTGAACGCCAGCATCGCCGCGGCCAGGTCTGTGGGCGCGCGGCTGGTCTTTCCGGGCACGGTCTATAACTACGGCCCCGACGCCTTCCCCGACCTGACCGAGGCCTCGCCACAGCATCCCCGCACCCGCAAGGGCGCGATCCGGGTGCAGATGGAGGCGGCCCTGGCGCGAGCGTCGAGGGAGGACGGCCTGAAGGTGCTGATCGTCCGCTGCGGCGACTTCTTCGGCCCGAAGCCCGGCAACAACTGGCTGTCCCAGGGCCTGATCAAACCCGGCAAGCCGATCGCCGCGGTGACCTATCCCGGGCCGCCGTCGATCGCGCACGGCTGGGCCTATCTGCCCGACGTGGCGGAGACCATGGTGCGGCTGGCCGAGGACGGCGCCGGTCTCGCGGACTTCGAGGTCTTCCACATGCGTGGCCAGGCCCTGACCGGCGACGAACTCGTGGCCGCCCTGGAAACCGTCGCCGGCCGCAAGCTGCCGGTGAGCCGGCTGCCCTGGCTGGCGGTCCGCGCCGTCGCGCCGTTCAACGAGACGATGCGCGAGATGCTGGAGATGCGATACCTCTGGGAGACGCCGGTCCTGCTGGACAACGCCAAGCTGGTCGCCCGACTGGGCGCCGAGCCGCACACCCCGATCGTCGACGCCCTGCGCGCGGCGCTCGAAGGCCTGGGCGCCCTGCCGCAGCGGCCGCAGGCCCTGGCGGCCTGACGCCCTGCCTCCCCCATCGCGGCGGCGACGGCGGAGGGAGAGGCAAGAAATTGCGCCGGTCGCCCGCAGAATGCGGCGCCGCAGCACTAGACGTGCGCGGGGGTGCGGACCTACATGCGCCCCATGCCCGCCAAGACCCTCTACGACAAGATCTGGGACGCCCACGTCGTCACGCAACAGGACGGCGAGGCGATCCTCTACATCGACCTGCACCTGATCCACGAGGTGACCACGCCGCAGGCCTTCGCCGGCCTCCGGCTCGCCAAGCGCCCGGTGCGCCGCCCGGACCGCACCCTCGCGGTGGCCGACCACAACGTGCCCACCGAGGGCCAGGCGCTCGGCGTGGCCGCCGTCGCCGACGAGGAGGCGCGCCTGCAGCTCCAGACCCTGGAGCGCAACGTCAAGGACTACGGCATCGAATTCTTCCCGATGGGCGATGTCCGGAACGGCATCGTCCATGTGGTCGGCCCGGAGCAGGGGCGCACCCAGCCCGGCATGACCATCGTCTGCGGCGACAGCCACACCTCGACCCACGGCGCCTTCGGGGCGCTGGCCCACGGCATCGGCACCTCGGAGGTCGAGCACGTGCTGGCCACCCAGACCCTGCGCCAGGCCAAGGCGAAGAACTTCCGGGTCAACATCGAGGGCGAGCCGATCCCCGGCGTCGGCGCCAAGGACTTCGCCCTCGCGGTGATCGGCGAGATCGGCACCGCCGGCGGCACGGGCTACGTCATCGAATACGCGGGCTCCGCGGTGCGGGCGCTCTCGATGGAAGGACGCATGACGCTCTGCAACCTGACTATCGAGGCCGGCGCCCGGGCGGGCCTGGTGGCCCCCGACGAGACGACCTTCGACTACCTCAAGGGCCGGTCCGCCGCGCCCAAGGGCGGCGCCTGGGAGATGGCGCTGAATTACTGGAAGGGGTTCTCCACCGATCCCGACGCCCGGTTCGACCGGGAGATCACCCTCGACGCCGCGAAGATCGCGCCCCTGGTCACCTGGGGCACCAGCCCCGAGGACGTGATCGCGGTGACCGACAGGGTGCCGGCGCCGGAGGACTTCGCCAGCCCCGACAAGCGCGCCTCCGCCGTGCGCGCGCTGGAATACATGGGGCTGGAGGCCGGCCAGCCGATCCGTGACGCCAGGGTCGACGTGGTGTTCATCGGCTCCTGCACCAACAGCCGCATCGAGGACCTGCGCGCCGCCGCCAAGATCGTGGAGGGCCGCAAGGTCGCCGGTCACGTGCGCGCCATGGTCGTCCCGGGCTCGGGCCTGGTCCGCGCCCAGGCCGAGGACGAGGGCCTCGACGAGGTCTTCCTGTCGGCCGGCTTCGAGTGGCGCGAGCCGGGCTGTTCCATGTGCCTGGCCATGAATCCGGACAAAGTCCCGCCCGGCCAGCGCTGCGCGTCAACCTCCAACCGCAACTTCGAGGGCCGGCAAGGCCGCGCCGGGCGCACCCACCTGATGAGCCCGGTGATGGCCGCCGCCGCCGCCATCGCCGGCCACATCGCCGATGTCAGGGACTATCTGTGAGCGCCCTCTCGTGATCATCGGCCTGGACCACGTCGCCATCGCGGTCCGCGACTTCGACGCCGCGGTGGACGGCTATCGCCGCCTGCTGGGGCGCGAGCCCGACTTCGCGCCCAGGGACGGGGCGAACCGGGCGTGGTTCCGGTTTCCCAACATGGCGCTGGAGGTGATCGCGCCCAACGGCGAGGGCGCCGCCGGGGATCGAATCCGGGCCCGTATCGAGGCGGCCGGCGAGGGGATCTGGCTGGCGGCCTTCGCCGTCGAAGACGTGGCCGCGGCTTCGCGACTGATGGGCCGTCGCGGCCTTGAGGTCGAGCCGGCCGGTGCGCTCGCACGGGTGCAGGCGGCCGGCCTCTCCTTCGTTCTGGCGACTGCACACGGCGTCGCCTCATCGGCGGCCACCGGCGACGAATCGGCCGCGGTCACAGCCCTCGACCACATCGTCATCCACACCCCCAACCCCGACCGCGCGCTCGGCCTCTACGGCGCGAGGTTCGGCCTGGACCTGCGACTGGACCGCACCAATGAACAGTGGAGCGCGCGGCAACTGTTCTTCCGCTGCGGCGGCGCGGTCTTCGAGGTCGGCGCCAGTCTGAAGGCGCCGGTCACCCCCGAGAGCCTGGATGCCCCCGACCGCTTCGGCGGCCTCGCCTGGCGTGTCGCCGACCCCGACGCCGCCCAGGCCCGGATCGCCGCCGCCGGCTTCGAC
>NZ_DATMNA010000089.1:0-35977 GCF_035569475.1 Phenylobacterium sp. | reverse complement strand
TCATCCGTGAACCAAGCTAACGCGATCCGGGAGGCGGGTCCGCTTGACCGTGCCCTATCGCGTCACCATTGTCCCTCGCAACGGCGGCCGCTCCCCCACGGTCCGGCCGCTACCGCCAGGAGTTGAGGTCCGCTTGGCCGTCGCCGCACGCCCCATCGTCGCCGAAAAGCCGCCGTCCCTGGATGCGCTGTTGGTGCTCGCGCGCCCGGACATGGCCGCCGTCGACAGCTTGATCCGCCGCCATATGGATAGCCCGGTGCCGGTGATCCCGGCGCTCGCCGACCACCTGATCGCCGGCTCCGCCAAGCGCCTGCGCCCGCTGCTCACCGTGGCCGCCGCTCGCCTCGCCGGAGCCCGCGACGACGCCTGCCTGAAGCTGGCCGCCGCGGTGGAGTTCATCCACACCGCCACCCTGCTGCACGACGACGTGGTGGACTCATCCGAGCTGCGCCGCGGTCGGGTCGCGGCCCACCTGATCTGGGGGGCGCCCTCCAGCGTGCTGGTCGGCGACTTCCTGTTCGCCCGGGCCTTCGAGCTGATGGTCGGCGCGGGCTCCATGCCGGCGCTGGAGATCCTGGCCCGGGCCAGCCGCGTCATCGCCGAGGGCGAGGTGCTGCAGCTCACCCGCGCCCACGACCTGGATCTCTCGCAGGAGGTCTACCTCGACATCATCCGGGCCAAGACCGCCGAGCTGTTCGCCGCAGCCGCCGAAGCCGGCGCGGTCAGCGCCGGCGCCTCGCCCGAGCGCTGCCGGGCCCTGCGAAGCTACGGCCAGGACCTGGGCCTCGCCTTCCAACTCGTCGACGACGCCCTGGACTATTCGGGCGACAGCGAGACCCTGGGCAAGAACCCGGGCGACGACTTCCGCGAAGGCAAGGCCACCCTGCCGCTGCTGCTGGTCATGGCCCGCACGGGCGCGTCCGAGCGCGAGTTCTGGATCCGCACCGTCGACCGGCGCGACCAGACCGACGCCGACTTCGACCGTACGCGCGAGCTGATGCGCCAGACCGGCGCCCTGAAGGCCACCCTGGAGCTGGCCGCCGGCTACGCCGCCAGCGCCAAGGCCGCCCTGGCCGACTTCGGCGCCAACCCCTGGCGCCCGGCCCTGGAAGACCTCGCCGACGTCGCGGTCGCGCGGACGGCCTAGAAGCCGGTGAACAGACGGTCGAGGGCGCGCCGGATTTCGTAGTCGTATTCGGTCACGGCCCCTGAGCGCCGCCCGAGCCTCGACGGCTCAATGCCCGCAAGCTCAGGGATCGACAGGACATATCGTTCGCCGCCGAAGACGATCTTCACGCTCGCTTCCGAATAGGCCGATCGATCGTCATCGATAAGCAAAGGTGCGACGACCGTCGTGGGGGTCGCAGCCAGGAAATGGGATTGCAGAACCACCACATATGGAGCGGCTTCGCGGGAGCGGACCGACGGATTCGGGTAGACGTCGAACTGACGCAACTACCAGGTCCTCAAATCCTCGCCGAACACGCCGTACTTCTCTATCCGTTCTCGATGGGCCTTGATCGCTTCGGCGTTCTCTTCGGCCCACGCCCGCGCGCGGGCGTCCTGCTGCTCCGAGGTCATCCGTCGGACCATCTCGCGTCGGATGGCGTGCTCGGCGACTTCCTCGGGGGAAATGCCCGCCGCCTGCGCCTGCGCGAGCAAGTCGGCGTCCAGGTGAATGTTTGGCTCAAGCTTGCCCATGGCGCGAATGCTAACGCGAACCCGTCCGGTCGTCATCCTCAGGGGGATCTCAAAGCTTGTTGAACGGGTGCGGCAGCTGGCCGGACTTGAACAGGATCACCGGGTTCTCGTCATAGTCGCCGAGTTCGGTGTCCGCCGTCGCCGAGAACGCCACCACGCCTAGCCGCAGCGGCGCCAGCCGTTCGGCCTTGCGGCGCGCCTCCTCGGCGGTCTTGCAGCCTACCTGCGGCTCGGCTTTCAGCGCCTTGCCGCGCCCGGCGACATAGGTCTGCAGGATGTAGACGGTTTCACTGGCCATGACCCACCCACGCGCCCGCCGGCGAGTCCCGTCAATGGTCTGGGGCCTCACCCCGGACGGATCATGTCTTCCGGCCGCACCCAGGCGTCGAATTCCTCGTTGGTCACATAGCCGCCGCCGACCGCCTCGTCGCGCAGGGTGGTGCCGTTGGCGTGGGCGGTCTTGGCGATCTTGGCGGCCTTGTCGTAGCCGATGTGCTCCTTGAGCGACGTCACCAGCATCAGCGACCGCTCCAGGTTGGCCTTGATGTTGTCCTCGCGGGCTTCGATACCCACCACCATGTTGTCGGTGAAGCTGACGCTCGCGTCGGCCAGCAGGCGGCAGGACTGCAGGAAGTTGTAGGCCATCACCGGGTTGTAGACGTTCAGCTCGAACTGGCCTTGGCTGCCGGCGAAGCCCATGGCCGTCTGGTTGCCCATCACATGGGCGCAGACCATGGTCAGGGCCTCGGCCTGGGTCGGATTGACCTTTCCCGGCATGATCGAGGAGCCGGGCTCGTTTTCCGGCAGCGACAGTTCGCCCAGGCCCGCGCGGGGGCCGCTTCCCAGGTAGCGGATGTCGTTGGCGATCTTGAACAGGGCCGCGGCGGTGGCGGTCAGCGCCCCGTGGCTGAACACCATGGCGTCATGGGCGGCCAGGGCCTCGAACTTGTTGGGGGCGGTGACGAAGGGCAGGCGGGTGATCGCCGCGATCCGCTCGGCCACCTTCTCGGCGAAACCGACTGGCGCCGTCAAGCCGGTGCCCACCGCCGTGCCGCCCTGCGCCAGCTCATAAAGGCCGTAGAGCGTCTCTTTCAGCCGGCGCGTCGACATCGCCGTCTGGTGCGCGTAGCCGCCGAACTCCTGGCCCAGAGTCAGCGGGGTGGCGTCCTGGGTGTGGGTGCGGCCGATCTTGATGATGTGGTCGAACTGCGCGGACTTGGCTTTCAACGCAGCGTGCAGGTGCTCCAGCGCCGGCATGACGCTGCGGGCCACCTCCTCGGCGCAGGCGATGTGCATGGCCGTCGGATAGGTGTCGTTCGACGACTGGCTCATATTGACGTGGTCGTTGGGGTGCACGGGCGTCTTGGAGCCCATCACGCCCCCCAGCATCTCGATGGCGCGGTTCGAGATCACCTCGTTGGCGTTCATGTTCGACTGGGTGCCGCTTCCGGTCTGCCAGACGACGAGCGGAAAATGGTCGTCGAGCTTGCCGTCGATGACCTCCTGGGCCGCGGCGACGATCGCCTCGGCGATCTTGGGGTCGAGCTTGCCCAGCGCCAGGTTGGCCTCCGCGGCGGCGCGTTTGACGACACCGAGCGCCCTGACCACCGGGATCGGCTGCTTCTCCCAGCCGATCCTGAAGTTCTGCAGGGACCGCTGGGTCTGGGCGCCCCAGTAGCGGTCGGCGGCCACTTCGATGGGGCCAAAGGTGTCGGTCTCGGTGCGAGTGGCGGTCATCGCGGGGGTCCCAGCTTGCAATCTCGCGGGTCTAACCGCCCCCGCGGCCAGCGGCAACGGGCGTGGCGCAGCTCCGGAGCGAACGGTATAGGTGGGCGTCCAGCTCGGAGCCCTGACCCATGCTCGTCGCGACCACCAACGATCTTCCCGGCTACAGGATCACCAGCCATATCGGCCTGGTGCGCGGCGTGACGGTCCGCTCGCGCAGCGTGCTCGGCAACCTGGCCGGCGGCCTGCAGTCGATCTTCGGCGGCAACATCACCATCTACACCGAGCTCGCCGAGCATGCCCGGCAGGAGGCTCTGGACCTGATGGTCGACCATGCCCGCCGCGCCGGCGCCGATGCGGTGATCGCCATGCGCTACGACGCCAACGAGATCATGGAAGGCATCACCGAGGTCCTGGCCTATGGCACGGCGGTGAAGGCCGAGCGCGTCTAGGCCCGGCGCGGCTCGCCGTGGACGACGCCTGGACCCAGCACGGCAAGGTACGCGCCCGCGAGGCCGAGGGCGTCCTGGAGCTGGTGGTCGACGGTCTGACCACCCAGGCCAAGTACTATAAGCCGCTGATCTACGAGTTCTTCCGCAAGGCCTGGCGCGGCGCGCGCCCAGCCCCCGGGTCGCTCGCGACCCGAGAATCCTTGCTCAGTCCGTCGCCGCCCTGGGGCGGCGATGGGGGGGAGTTCGCCGTCGAGATCCGCATGGAATATGTCGGCGATCCGCCCTGGCTCGACCTCGACAACCTGGCCAAGGCGATCCTCGACGCCATCAAGGGCTACGCCTTTCACGACGACGCCCAGGTGGCGCGGCTGTTGGTGGAACGCGCGTCCGGCGAGCGGGAGCGGATCACGGTCACGGTGCGCCGGCTGTCGGGCGCCGGGCGCTCGCCGCTGCTCCGAGCAGGCGAGGTGCGCTGATGATCGAACTGGTGAAGACCACCGACCTGGTGCGGCTGGGCTATCTGAAGATGCTGCTGGAGGAGGCGGGCCTGCACCCCTTCGTGTTCGACGGCGGATCGGCCTATGCCGGCGTCATCCCCGCGCGGCTGATGGCCCCCGAGGACGAGGCGGAGCTCGCCCGCCATCTGATCGCCCAGGCCGAAGCCTGACGCCCGAAACGCAGAACGGCCGCGCCCCTGTACGAGGGCGCGGCCGCAAAGTCGCCGATACCCCTTGCGGGGAAGTCTGAGGGGCTCAGCGGTACTGCTGGAGCCGAGTCGTCCGCAGGCCGGCCAGGCCGTGGCGGTCGATCGACCGTTGCCACGCGAGGAACTCCTCCGAGGTCAGCCGATAGCGCTCGAGGGCGTCCTCCAGGGAGAGCAAGCCCCCGCGGACCGCGGCCACCACCTCGGCCTTGCGGCGGATGACCCAACGGCCGGTATCCGCCGGCGGCAAGTCCCTCAGCGTCAACGGCGCGCCCGTGGGGCCGATAACATACGACTCCCCGCGGCTGTTCGTGCGCGTCTGCTGTTGCTGCAACATGGC
The DNA here is from genome assembly GCF_035569475.1 of Phenylobacterium sp. GTDB lineage: Bacteria > Pseudomonadota > Alphaproteobacteria > Caulobacterales > Caulobacteraceae > Phenylobacterium. Next base: position 31,056 of record NZ_DATMNA010000089.1, on the reverse strand, counting down.
TTTACGCCTTTCCCACCATCACTGTTGATGAGAACAATACGACGCGGCCCCTAACAGCCACTGAATCGTATTAGTGAATGAAGCCGTAATCATCTTGATCTCCGTGTACTAATTCGGAACAGTGTGGATTTCACACTCGGTTAATCTCAATTAAGACTAACTCTACCGGATGATGTTGATGAGTTCGTCCAACATGGTGTCGGCCGTGGTGATGATCTTGGACGACGCCGAATAGGCCTTCTGGGTGGTGATCAGCCCGGTGAACTCCGTGGACAGGTCGACCGTGGAGGCTTCCAGGCTGGAGGGCGAGACCTTGCCCGCCCCGCCCGCGCCAGGCGTCTTCAGGGTCATGGTGCCCGCGTTGAGGGTCCCGGCGTAGGCGTTGCCGCTGACCGCCTGCAGGCCGTCGCTGTTCGGGAAGGTGGCGATGGCCACCTGGGCGATCTTACGGACCTGGCTGTTGTCGAACAGCGCCGAGACCACGCCGTCTGTGCCCACTTGGACACCGACGATATTGCCGACCGCGGCGCCGTTGGAGGTCACCGAATTGACCGTCGTGGCGGCCGCCAGTTGGGTGAACTGGCTCAGGTCGAAGCTGAGCGGCTGCGCGGCGATGCCGAGGGCCGCCGACCAGGCCGGCGCGGCGCCGCCAGAGGCCGCCAGGTTGATCGTCGGCGGCGAACCGGCCGGACCGAACAGGGTGGAGTTCGCCAGGTCGATCGAGCCGTCGGTGTTGAACTTCACGAGGCCGGCGGCGATCTGGCCGTTCGGACCGGCGGTGGTGACGTCGCTGGCGGGGACGGCGTAGATTTCGGCGTTCCAGGTATTCGGCGTCGCGCTCTTGGAGAACGCCAGGGCGAACTTGTGGGTGCCGCCCATGGAATCGACGACGGACAGGTCCATCGGCGGCGCATCCGGCGCAGTGCCCACGCCCGTCGCGGCATAGGCCGCCATGCTCTTGGTCGCAGCGTTGTAGGTCGCCGCGCCGGCCGACACGGGAGTGGTCTGGTCGAGGTTCGCGCTGATCCCGAGGTTGCTGGTCTGGCGGACGGCGGCGCCGAGGTTCTTGACGTTGATCGGGCCGATCTTGCTCAGGTCCGACGGATCGGTTGCGAAGGTTCCGTTCGCCTGCACCGGCCAGCCTTGCAGGTAGAGGCCGGCGTCGTTGACCAGGAATCCGTTGGCGTCCGGGGCGAACGCGCCGGCGCGGGTGTATTCCCGTGGGTCCGCCGCCGTCAGGCCTGCGCCCTTGGTGGTCACCACGAAGAAGCCGTCCCCGCTGATCGCCAGGTCGGTGGTCGACGAAGCGCTCTGGATCAGGCCCTGCTGGCTGACGAACTGCTGGCTGGTGCCCTGTACGCCGCCGGCCGAATACTCGCCCTTGACGGCCTGCGAGGTCACCATGCTGGAGAAGTCCACCTGGTTGCGCTTGTAGGCGGTGGTGTTGACGTTGGCGATGTTGTCGGAGATCGCCGCCAGCGCCGAGGAGTTGGCCACCAGGCCAGAGACCCCGGCCAGCAGTGCCGAATTGATGCTCATGGTTCTATCCGTTCTTTCCTAGGTTGCCGCCTGCTGCGGAGGTCGACCGGCGATCGCTAGGCCGTGCAATGGGCGGCGTTTTGCCGTCCGGTTGATGGGTCAGGGCTCGGCTCACGAGGTCGCGGCCGTCTGGTTGATGCTGACGACCTTGGTCCAGTCGACGGAACCGCCGTTGACGATGATCGAGGCCGTGCCGTTGTTCTGGGTGACGCCGGTGACGACGCCCTGGACGTAGTTGGTGGTGGCGAGGGCCGTGCCGCTGGCGTCGGTGGCCGTCACCTTCAGGGTGTAGGTCCCGCCGTTCGGCAACTGCGCGCCGCTCAGGTCCTTGCCGTTCCAGGTGAAGGCGTGGTCGCCGGCCGTGAGGTCCGTGGGCGCCGTGGAGCTGACGACATTGCCGTTGGAGTCCAGCACCTGGACCTTCAGGTCGGCGGCGGCGGCGGGCAGGTTGTAGGTCCACTGGGCCTGGCCGTTGGTCAGGTTGGCGGTGTCGCTGACCGCCTTCACCTGCTTGCCGATCAGGCCGACCGCGGTGGCCACCCCGCCGGAGGTGTTGGAGACCACCTTTTGCAGCAGGCTGTTGGTGTTGAGCTGCTGCTCGACGCCGGTCATCTGCACCAACTGCGCGGTAAACTGGTTGGAATCCAGCGGCGCGGTCGGGTCCTGGTTCTTCAGTTGGGTCGTGAGCAGCGTCAGGAAGGTGCTGAAGTTGCTCGTCAGGCTGTCGAGCCCCTGCATCGTCGCGCCGGAGGCCGCCGAGGTGCTCGGCGTGGCCGCCGGGGTCTGGGTTGTGGGGGTGACCGTCATGATGTCCTCAGATCCGGATGTCGACGCCGGAGGTCGCGGGGCGTTGAAGGGAGAGTTGCGGGCCGATGTCGGCCGTGGTGTCGAGCGCCGCCTGGAAGGCGCGCCCGCGGAAGACGGCCCCGGTGTCGGGGGATTGGTTCTGGGCCTGCCCGCCCTGGCCGCTGTCGCTGGCCACGTCGAAGGACATGCCGCCCGAAAGGTCGAAGCCGGACTGCTCCAGCGCGTGCTGCAGGTCGCCGGCGCGGGCTTTCAGCTCGGCGGCGGCCTGGGGCGTGTCGAAGGACATGGCCGCCGACATCTTGCCGTCGGAGCCGATGGCCACGCGCACATCGACCTTGCCCAGGCCGATGGGGTCGAGCTGCAGGTCGAACTGGCTGGAGCGGGCGTCGAGCTTCTTGATGATCTGGGCGGCCAGGTTGGCGACGGTCTGCGGCGAGCCGCGCACCTCGGCCGCCGCGGCCTGGGCCAGGAGGGCCGGGTTGGTGGCCGGGGCATTCGGCCCGTTCGCCACGGCGTCGGCGACCGACGTCGGGGCGCCCCCCGGCTGATCCGCCTGGGCGCCGGGCGCCGGGTCCTGCCCGGAAAAGCCGCCGCCGGCGTCCCCAGAGGCGGCCTGGCCGATGGCCGCGACCGCGACCATGGGCTGCAGCACGTCGGCCGCCTTGGCGTTGGCGGTCGCGGTGGTCGCCACCGCGGACGGGGCGCCCAGGGTGGTCGGGGCCTTGCTGGCCTCGACGCGGGTCGTTTTCGACGTGGCGGCCGTGGCGCTTGCCGATTGAGCCGCTTGAGCGGTCTGGGCGGATTGCGCCGCGGCGTTGGCGGCCGCGGCGGTCTGGACCTGCGGGGCGGCGGCCGCCGCGGACGGCTCAACCTGCGGCGCCGGCGTGGGAGGCGTGGCCGCCGGGGCCGCCGCAACGGTCTTCAGATCGGCCTGCGACAGCGCCGTCTGGGGCGCCGCCAGGTTCGGTTGCGCCGTGGCGGTGGCGGACGCCTTGACGCCCGCGCTGTCGGCGCTCGTCGCGGCTGCAGGCTGGGCGCCCGCGACGGCGAGGGCGAGAGCCGCGGCCGAGCCGGGGTTTGCGTCGGCGCCGACCGGAGCCGTGGATCCGGCGGCCTGCGCCGGCCCGTCGACCTTCGCCTGCAGGCCCGAGGATGTGAATTCGCCGACGACGAAGGCCGTGGCGCCGGTGGCGCCGGTCACGGCGGCGGCGGCGTTGGGCTGGGCGGTCGGGACAGCCTGGGCCGCGGGTGCGGCGAGCGCGGCGGCCAGGGCCTGGGTGGCGTCCGTTGCGGCGGCGGGGGCGTCAGCCGAGGTCGCACCGTCGCCGGCGGCCGCGTCCTTGGTCTTGCCGTCCGCGTTGCCGGCCTTGGCCGCGCCGGCGGCAGGCTTGGCCGCCGCCGTTCCGGTCGACGTCCCGGTCGTGGCGGTCTCCGCGCCGTAGAGCGTCGCGAGCATGGCTTCGAAGATCGCCGGCAGGCCCTGCGTCTGGGCATGCGCGGATCCATGGTTGGCGCCGGCGCCGGCCGCGGCGCTCTGGCCGGGGGCTGGGGACGGGGCGGGACTGATCGCGGCAGCGGACATGCGCTTCGGATGCCTTGGATCTGGAGGGATGCTCGGACGCCTGCTGCGTCGGGATCATTCGGATGTCCTGGAGCAACCTTTGCGCCAATTCCGGAAGTCATTGATTTGGAATGATTAAGAGGGGTCTCGCGAGGGCCCGCTTCAGGGGCCGCGAGCGGAATTTGCCGGGCCGTTCGGCGCTGGGTGGGGCGTTTCCTGCCGCCCCGGTCAGCGCCGGCGGGCCCGGGCTGCGGGGGGCGTTCCGCGAACTGGCGCCGGTCTTGCGGCTGATGAAGCAAACTCGCCGGCCCCAGGAGGGGTCAATGTTGAAAACAAACAAGAATTACCGGCCTCTCGCGCAGGCGTTCCATCTCGCCCCGGCAGAATCCGCCGGGCTGCGCATCAGTCTTTGCCGGGGGGAGGCTTAATGGCCATCGGTTCCCTCTCCAGCGCCTTGTCGGCGGCGACCTCCGGCCTGCAGGCTGCGCAGGCCGCGCTCAGCGCGGTCTCCGACAACATCGCCAACGTCAACACGCCCGGCTACACGCGCAAGACCGTCGTGCAGCAGGAGCAGGTGGTGGCGGGCGCCGGCGCAGGCGTCAACGTCACCGGCGTCCAGCGGGTCACCAACCAGTACCTGCAGGCCGCCAGCCTGACCGCCGGCGCGGATTCCAGCCGCTACAGCGTCTATTCCTCGTTCCTGGACAGCGCCCAGGCCCTGTTCGGCGACCCTTCGGCCAGCGACTACTTCTTCAACCTGCCCAACCAGATCTCGGCGAACTTCGCCAGCGCCGCCAACGATCCGTCCTCCAGCCTGCTGGGCGGCCAGGCGCTCAACTCGGTGAGCAACTTCCTCAGCGACGCCAACCGGATCAACACCCAGATCGGCGCGCTCGGCTCGACCGCCACCAGCCAGATCAACAACGACGTGACCCAGGTCAACAGCCTGCTCACCCAGATCGACAGCCTGAACACCGACATCGCGCGCGCCAAGGTCAGCGGGGGCGATTCCACGGGCTCGGAGAACATCCAGTCGCAACTGCTGAACCAGCTTTCCGCCCTGATGAACGTGCAGATCAGCGCGCGTAGCCAGGGCGGCGTGACGGTGCGCTCCACCGAGGGCGTGCAGCTAGTGGGCGACGGCGGCGCCTCGACGCTGGGCTACAGCGCCACCGCCACCACACCGGGGTACATCACCGCCACCACGCCCGGCGCCTCGAGCGGTCCCCAGGCGATCACGGTGAGCTCCGGGGAGATCCGCGGCCTGCTCGACCTGAAGAACGTCAAGCTGCCCGGCATCTCCGACCAGCTCGGCGAGTTCGTCTCCCGCGCCGCCCAGGCGCTGAACGCCGCGAGCAACGCCTCGACGGCGTCGCCGCCGCCGGCCTCGCTCACCGGGCGCAACACCGGCCTCGACCTGCCGACCGCGGTCAGCGGCTTCTCCGGCCAGAGCACGGTGGCGATCACCAATTCCGCGGGCGTGGTGCAGAAGACCGTCGCCATCGACTTCACGGCCGGGACCATGAGCGTCAACGGCGCGCCGGGCGTGGCCTTCACCCCGGCGAACTTCCTGGCCCAGCTCAACACCGCGCTCGGAGCGTCCGGCTCGGCCAGTTTCACCAACGGGGCCCTGACCCTCGCCGCCACCGGCGGCAACGGCGTGGCGATCGACGAAGGGACCTCGCAGAAGGCCGGCCAGGGCTTCTCCCAGTTCTTCGGCATGAACGACCTGATCACCTCGACAGGCCTTTCGACCTACGACACGGGCCTGTCGGCCGGCGATCCCAACGGCTTCGCGCCGGGCTCCACCATCACCCTGCAGCTCTCCACGCCCGACGGGCGCCCGCTGCAGCAGGTCACGGTGGCGGTGCCCCCGGCCGGCTCCCCGACGATGGGCGACCTGGTCAACGCCCTGAACAACAACGCCAACGGCGTCGGCCTCTACGGGGCCTTCACCCTGGACGCCCAGGGCGGGCTGACCTTCACCGGCACGCCGCCGCAGAACGCCCAGATTTCGGTCGCGCAGGACAGCACCCAGCGCGGCGCTGGCGGGCCCTCGATGTCCCAGCTCTTCGGCCTGGGCGTCGGGCCCCGCTCGACCCGCGCCGACAGCTACCAGGTCAACCCCACCCTGTCGGCTACTCCGACCCTGCTGCCGATGGGCAAGCTGAACCTCGCCGCTCCCGCCGGCCAGTCGGCCATCGCCCCCGGCGACGGCTCCGGCGCGCTGGCGCTCTCCCAAGCCACGCAGGCCACCACCCTGTTCAAGGCCGCCGGCGACCTCGGCAACGTCAGCATGACGCTGGACAGCTATGCGGCGCAGTTCGGCGGCTCCATCGGCCGAGACGCGGCCACCGCCGCCAGCCAGTCCGCCAGCGCCACCGCGGTGCAGACCCAGGCCGACGCCAAGCGTGCGTCGGTCGAGGGGGTCAACATCGACGAGGAGCTGATCCACCTCACCACCTACCAGCAGGCCTACTCGGCCAACGCCCGAATGATTCAGGCGACGAAGGATCTTTTCACCACCCTGATGAGCATTCTTCCCTGAGCCTGGGCCTGACCGCCCGGCTCGGAGACTAAGAGGATCGAACCATGGTCGACCGCGTATCCACCCTCGGAACCTACTCCGCCATCCTGGCCAACCTGATGGCTGCGGAGAACAAGCAGACCAACGCCGAGAACCGGGTCTCGTCCACCAAGAACGGCTCGAACCTGAAGGACTTCGCCAACCAGGCCGAGACCCTGACGGCGATGCAGTCGGTCGACGCGCGGATCACCAACTATCAGGCGCAGAACAGCATCATCGCCGCCAAGCTGACCAGCCAGGACCAGGCCCTGACCTCGGTCGCCGACTCCGCCACGGCCGTGCGCCAGGCGATCGCCAATGCGCTCGCCACCGGCAGCGCCGACACCCTGATGCAGCAGGTGCAGGGCCAGTTCCAGACCGCGGTCAGCGGCCTCAACACCCAGTACGACGGCAAGTACCTGTTCGCCGGCGGCCAGATCAACACCCCGCCGGTGAGCGCGACCCAGCTCACCGACCTCACCGCCGGGCCGCCGATCGCCAGCTTCTTCCAGAACGACAACCTGCAGGTCCAGGCCAAGCTCGACGACACCACCACGGTCACCACCGGCCAGTTGGCCAGCAACCTGGGCACGCCCATGCTGACCGCCTTCCAGGCGATCCAGGCCTACAACGCCGGCCCCAACGGGCCGCTGAACGGGCCGCTCACCGCCAACCAGCAGGCGTTCCTCACCGCGGCCATGACCAACTGGGCGCAGATCGGCACGAACCTGACCACCGCGGCGGCCCAGAACGGCCTCGTCCAGCAGCAGGTCGATACGGTGAAGGCCAACCTCGACACCCAGCAGACGACGCTCACCAGCATGATCGGCAACATCACCGACGCCGATATGGCCAAGGCGGCCACGGACCTCTCCAACGCCCAGCTCACCGTCCAGGCCTCGGCCAAGGTGCTGCAGGCCCTGCAGGGCGACTCGCTGCTGACCCTGCTGCCGGTCGCCTAGAGCCCTTCCCACTCAGGTTGAATCGACCTGAGTGGATGAGAAGGGCTCCAGACAGGGCCTGGCTAGGCTCGTCGTAGGTTTCGGCGGCTTCTTCGCCGCGCGGCCTCGAAAAAGCGTCCCCGAACCGCTAGATAGCGGCCATGAACGCGCCCGTGCTCACCGCTGGACGGCTCAGCGACGGCCTGATCGAGGCCGCGCGGGAAGCCGTGCGCCTGCCCGCGGGGGCCCGGATCGTGGCCGCCATGTCGGGCGGGGTCGACTCGACCGTCACCGCCGCCCTGCTGGCCCGCGCCGGTTATGACGTGGTGGGCGTGACCCTGCAGCTCTACGACCACGGCGCGGCGATCCAGAAGAAGGGCGCCTGCTGCGCCGGCCAGGACATCCATGACGCGCGCACCGCCGCCGAGAGCCTGGGCGTGCCGCACTACGTCCTCGACTACGAAAGCCGCTTCCGCGACCAGGTGATGGAGGATTTCGCCGACGCCTACCTGCGCGGCGAGACGCCGATCCCCTGCGTGCGCTGCAACCAGACGGTCAAATTCCGCGACCTGCTGGACGTGGCGCGCGATCTCGGCGCCGAGGCCATGGCCACCGGCCACTACGTCCGCCGCGAGATGGGCCCGGCCGGCCCGGAGCTGCACCGCGCCGCCGACGCCAACCGTGACCAGTCCTACTTCCTGTTCGCCACCACCGCCGAGCAGTTGGCCTACCTGCGCTTCCCGCTGGGCGCCCTTCCCAAGCCCGCCGTGCGCGCCGCCGCCGCCGAGCTCGGCCTGGCCGTGGCCGACAAGCCGGACAGCCAGGACATCTGCTTCGTCCCCGAAGGCCGCTACACCACGGTCATCGACCGCCTGCGCCCGCAGGGCGCCGTGCCCGGCGACATCGTCCACCTGGACGGTCGCGTGCTCGGCCGCCACGAGGGCGTCACCCGATACACCATCGGCCAGCGCCGCGGCCTGAACGTCGCGGTGGGCGACCCGCTGTTCGTGGTGCGCATCGACGCCGACAGCCGCCAGGTGGTGGTGGGCCCGCGCGAGGCCCTGCTGACCCACAGCCTGACCTTGAAGGAAACGAACTGGGTCGGGGACGGCCCGTCCATCGAAGCCGCCTGCGAAGCCCGCCGCCCGGTCCTGGCCCGCGTGCGCTCCACCCGCGAGCCCGCGCCCGGCCGCCTGGCCCTGATCGACGGCCAGCCCAGCGTGGTCTTCGACGCCGCGGAAGAAGGCGTCGCGCCCGGCCAGGCCTGCGCCCTCTACGCCCCGGAAGCGCAAAGCCGCGTCCTCGGCGGCGGCTTCATCGCCGGGACCGTGCGGGCAGAATTCTAGGGCCGTGCGACGGCGAAGCCGTCCTTTGACCACCAGGAACGCCAAGATCGCCAAGGGACCCAGACTGGCTCCGACGTCTTGGTGTTCTTGGCGTTCTTGGTGGTTAGAAAGGGGACGATCCCGCTTGCGGGGGCTCAAAGGGTGGCAACTCCGCCCAGCGTTGGCCGTTCTCCCGCCAAAGGAGAGACGCCCATGCCCGCCAAGAAATGGATCGCCGGCGCGACGGAGAAGAAGGGCAAGCTGCACGACGCCCTGCACGTGCCAAAGGACGAGAAGATCCCCGCCGCCAAGCTCCACGCCGCCGCCAAGAAGGGTGGCAAGATCGGCAAGGAAGCCCGCCTCGCCGAGACGCTTAAGGGGCTGAACCACAAGCGCGGCTGAGCTCGTCCCTCCCCATGAAGGGGACGGAACGCTATATGGACCCCATGAACCATACCGCCGCCGACCCTGTCGTGATCGCCAGCTACGCCCGCACGCCCATGGGCGGTTTCCAGGGGGTGTTCGCCCCCGTGAAGGCCACCGAGCTCGGCGCGGCGGCCGTGCGCGCCGCGGTTGAGCGCGCCAAGGCGCCGTCCGACGCCGTCGAGCAGATCTTCATGGGCTGCGTCCTGCCCGCAGGCCTGGGCCAGGCGCCGGCGCGCCAGGCGGCGATCGGGGCGGGCCTGCCCAAGTCGGTGGAGGCCACGACCGTCAACAAGATGTGCGGCTCAGGGATGCAGGCCGCGATCATGGCCCACGATGCGCTGGCCGCCGGGAGCGCAGACATCATCGTGGCGGGCGGCATGGAGAGCATGACCAACGCGCCGTACCTGTTGAAGAACCACCGCGGCGGCGCCCGTATCGGCCACGACACCGCCTACGACAGCATGTACCTCGACGGCCTGGAAGACGCCTACGAGCCCGGTCGGCTGATGGGCGCCTTCGCGGAGGAGACCGCCAAACAGTACCAGTTCACCCGCGAGGCGATGGACGAGTTCGCCATCTCCTCCCTGACCCGCGCCAAGGCGGCCAGCGAGGGCGGCGCCTTCGCCCGGGAGATCGTCCCCTTCGAGGTGGTGACGCGGAAGGGCGCCGTGCTCATCGACACCGACGAGCAGCCGGCCAAGGCCGATCCCGCCAAGATCCCGACGCTGAAGCCCGCCTTCGCCAAGGACGGCGGCATCACCGCGGCCAACGCTTCCTCGATCAGCGACGGCGCCGCGGCCCTGGTGATGACCCGCGAGAGCGTCGCGCGCAAGCTGGGCATGACCATCGTCGCGCGCGTCGCCGCCCATGCCGCCCACGCCCACGAGCCCGGCCTCTTCACCACCGCGCCCGTGCCCGCCATCCAGAAGTGCCTGAAGCGCGCCGGTTGGAGCGTCGCCGACGTCGACCTGTTCGAGGTCAATGAGGCCTTCGCCGTGGTCGCCATGATCGCCGAGCGCGACCTCGGCATCGACCGGGCGAAGCTGAACGTCAACGGCGGCGCCTGCGCGCTGGGCCACCCCATCGGCGCCTCGGGCGCGCGCATCCTCGCCACCCTGCTCTCCGCCCTCGAGGCCCGCGGCGGCAAACGCGGCGTCGCCGCCCTCTGCATCGGCGGCGGCGAAGCCACGGCCATGGCCGTGGAGCTTGCGTAGCAGCCTCCCCCTCCCGCCGCGCAGAGGAGGCCGGGTTCCCCTTAGGACCAATCGACATTCAGGCCGGCGCCTAAGGCTGCCTCCTCCCCTTGTGGGAGGAGGAACGCCAAGCCACGGCCCATCCTCAGAATGAATGTCGATTCAGCCTAAGGCTTCGTCGCCTCCATCTGCTTCTTCATCTCCATCGCCTGGGCCCGCATCCTGGCCATGTCGGCGGAGGTCATGTGGCCGCTCGCGCCTGCGGCGCCGCCGCTCATCGCCTCGCCCATGTTGATCCTCATGCCGCCGGGAAGCGCCATGTCGCCGGGTTTCATGTCCGGCGGGCAGGGGCCTTTCCAGGTCGCCTCGATATTGACCTTGTGCGCCCCGTTGGCCTGCGCCATCGGCGAGCCGGCCGTCGTCGAGGTCACCGCCACGGTGTAGTGCGAGCCGAAATCCCCGGTCGCCGAGCCGTCCGAGGTCACCGTCCCGCTCTCGCCCATCGGACAGACCGAGTGGAAGTCCCAGCCCCCGCCCAGGTGCGGGTTGATCCGCTCCTCGGTGCAGCCGTTCTTGCCCGCCTCGCCGCCCCAGACCTTCATCCTGCGGTCGAAGGCCGCGTCCAGGCACATGCTGACGGTCTGATGCATCTGGCCGGTGTTGACGGTCTGCTCCCACAGCCCCGCCTTGCGCGTCGGCAGGCTCATCGGCCCGGCGGGCGCGGCGGCAGGCGCGGCGGCGGTGATGTCGACGGTCCGGGTGGTCTTCGCGGTGACGGTCTCGGTCGTCTTCTTGGAGCACGCCGCCAGCGCCAGCGCCGCGGCGCCGCAGATCAGGATCGCGCGTTTCATCTTGAACCCTCCCGGCCAATGCCCAGTTTGGAACAGAGGCTAGAGCCGAACCCTCCCGAGGAGAACCCAGTCATGTCGGACCCTGCCCTGCGCGACCCCAACCTGCGCGATACCGGCGCCCGCTACGAGATGGACGAGCAGGGCCAGACGTCCTACGCCGACTACCGCCGCGAGGGCGCGCGCCTCTACATCGACTACGTCTTCGCCCCGCCGGCCCTGCGCGGTACGGGGGCCAGCGGCCGGCTGATGGCCGCCATCGCCGCCCAGGCCCGCGACGAGAACCTGCGCATCACCCCCATCTGCGGCTACGCCGCCGCGTGGCTCAAGCGGAGCCGGGAGTTCGGGGATCTGGTGGGGTAGGGCCGCGCCCTTCTCCCCTTGTAGGGTGTCCCCGGTCTGAACATGGGAGAAGGTGTCAGGCGAAGCCTGATGGACGTGGGGTTCCACGGCGCCGGAAGGGCCTCAATCATCCCCTTTGTCCCGATTGTCCCGGCGAAAGCTGGGATCCAAGCCGAGTCAGCGACATCGCAAACGGCAGGAGCCGGACAGTGAGTCCGGGTCCCGGCTTTCGCCGGGACAATCGGGCGCTAGGACCTCACGTCCGCGCGGTGAGCGCTTCCAGCGTCTGGACGCGCGCTTCGCAGTCGTCGACGAAGCGGCGGGCCAGGTCGCGGATGCCGGCCGGATAGGCCTCGCCGCCCTCGGAAATCTCGGCGGCGATCTTCTCCGCGTCGGACATGGCGGCGATCAGGGCGCCGATGTGATCCTTGGCGAGCTGGCGCGCCTCGGCCTGCAGTCGACGCACATGCTCGGCGACGGTTTCGGCCCGGACGGTTTCGGGCCTTACAGCTTTAAGGTCGTTGTCCGCGACCACGGAAAGAGACGGTGACATGCGGTAATACCTCAAATCCCCAACCTCAGGTCTTGGACCGCCCGCCGTTCACCATGAACCGCTGAAGGGCTGCCCAGGCCTGTTGTCTCGAATACGGACGAGAACAGCACAGGTTCCCTGACCGCTGCATGAACGGCGCCGGTTGTTGGGGGGTGGGGATTCCGGGGCACAGCGGGGTAGGGAGAACGCGGACGACGCAACCTGCGACGGTTGATCCTCGTCGCCGCGTCCAGTGGCAACTATCCCCAGACTCACATTGGCCGATAGTGCTGCGTAGCTAATTTACCTGCAGGCCGCCACCGCCACCGCCACCGCCACCCACGACCGTGGCGCCTTCGACGGCGCGGCCGCTGGCGGCCTTGAAAGTGCCGGCCCGGGCCCGCAAGCGTCTGGCTTCGCCGTCACCTGTCGGCCGCCGCGATCCCCATGCGGACGGCGAGTTCGGCCAGGCGGCGATCGCGGGTCCATAGGGCTGTCTCCGGGCTGAGCCTTGCCGAGGCGAGCAGATGGGCGTCCGCGTAGCCGACGCCCAAGCCGTGCAACGCCTCGCGCTCGACGAAGCCTAGGACCTCGTCGTCCGACGCGACGACGGCCTGCGGCAGGGCGCGCAGGGAGGCCAACACGATCTCGCGCTGACGCAGGTTCCCCATCGCCAGCTCCCCGATCACCAGGGGATGGCCGAGCACCTCGCCGGCGTCGAGCCGCCGGGCGAGCAAGGGCTCGCCGCCGGCGAGGTGCTGGAGCCAGACGGAGGTGTCCGCCAGGATCATCGCCGACGCAGCGGGACCTCGAGGTGCGGCTGGCTCCCGCCGAGGCGGGCCAGCCGCCGCGCGCTCTCGCGCTGGATCAAGGCGGTGAGGGCCTCTCGGATCAGCGCGGACTTCTCCTTGAGGCCGGTGAGCTCCTGGGCCGCGGACAGTAGATCATCGTCCAGGGCGAGGGTGGTGCGCATCGTGCCAGCTCCGATTTGGGCACGAAACGCAGCATCGAATGATGCCGATTTCCATGCTCTAGTTCGGGTTGTTATGGCGGGCTCCGCGCCTTCCGTGGTTTAAAAAACCTGGGTCCCCGCCTTCGCGGGGATGAGCGGATCGGAGAGGCGCGAGGCGCTCCCTACAGCCGCCCCTTCCGGAACCGCTCGGCCGCCTCGGCGCGGGCCTCGGCCTTGACGCGCTTGACGGCGCCGCGGTCGACGTCCTCGCCGGGGGCGGTGAGGATCTCGTTGGCGAACTCCAGGTCGAGCATCTTCAGGCGCTTGATCTCGTCGCGCAGGCGCGCGGCCTCCTCGAACTCCAGGTTGGAGGCGGCGGCCTTCATGCGGCCCTCGAGGTCGCGGAGCGTGGCCTTGAAATTGTCGCCCAGGAACGGCTTGGAGCCGTCCTCGGCGACGCCCACCGGCACGGTGACGCGGTCCTTCTCGTAGGGGCTGGCCAGGATGTCCTTGATGCGGCTCTTGATGCTGGCGGGCGTGATGCCGTGCAGCGCGTTGTACTCTTCCTGCTTCTCCCGCCTGCGCTTGGTCTCGGCCATGGCGCGTTCCATGGAGCCGGTGACGCTGTCGGCGTAGAGGATCACCCGGCCGTCGACGTTTCGCGCCGCGCGGCCGATGGTCTGGATCAGGCTGGTCTCCGACCGCAGGAAGCCCTCCTTGTCGGCGTCGAGGATGGCCACCAGGCCGCACTCGGGGATGTCCAGGCCCTCGCGCAGCAGGTTGATGCCGACCAGGGCGTCGAACGCGCCCAGGCGGAGGTCGCGGATGATCTCGATGCGCTCCAGGGTGTCGACGTCGGAGTGCATGTAGCGCACGCGCAGGCCCTGCTCGTGCATGTACTCGGTCAGGTCCTCGGCCATCTTCTTGGTGAGCACGGTGATCAGCGAGCGGTAGCCGGCGGCGGCCACCTGGCGGACCTGGTCGATGACGTCGTCCACCTGGCTGAAGCCGCCTTTGGAGACCGGCTTGATCTCCACCGGCGGGTCGATCAGGCCGGTGGGGCGGATCACCTGCTCGGTGAACACCCCGCCGGTGCGCTCCATCTCCCAGGGACCGGGGGTGGCGGAGACGTGCACCGTGTCCGGGCGCATGGCCTCCCACTCCTCGAACTTCAGCGGGCGGTTGTCCATGGCGCTGGGCAGGCGGAAGCCGTACTCGGCCAGGGTGAACTTGCGCCGGTAGTCGCCGCGGTACATGCCGCCGATCTGCGGCACGGTCTGGTGGCTCTCGTCGACGAACAGCAGGGCGTTTTCGGGGATGTACTCGAAGAAGGTGGGCGGCGGCTCGCCCTGCCGGCGGCCGGTGAGGTAGCGGCTGTAATTCTCGATGCCGGCGCAGGAGCCGGTGGCCTGGATCATCTCCAGGTCGAAGGTGGTGCGCTGCTCCAGCCGCTGGGCCTCCAGCAGCTTGCCCTCGGCCACCATCCAGTCGAGGCGCTCCTTGAGCTCGTCCTTGATCTGGGTGATCGCCTGGTTGAGCGTGGGCCTGGGCGTGACGTAGTGGGAGTTGGCGTAGATCTTCACGCCCTTCAGGTCGGCGGTCTTCTTGCCGGTCAGCGGGTCGAACTCGGTGATCGCCTCGATCTCGTCGCCGAACAGGCTGATCCGCCAGGCGCGGTCCTCGTAGTGGGCCGGGAAGATTTCGATGGTGTCGCCGCGACGGCGGAAGGTCCCGCGCTCGAAGGCCGCGTCGTTGCGCTTGTATTGCTGGGCCACCAGGTCGGCCATCAGCTTCTTCTCGTCGAGCTTCTGGCCGGGCTCCAGGGTGAAGGTCATGGCCGTGTAGGTCTCGACCGAGCCGATGCCGTAGATGCAGGACACCGAGGCGACCACGATCACGTCGTCGCGCTCCAGGATCGCCCGGGTCGCCGAGTGGCGCATGCGGTCGATTTGCTCGTTAATCGATGAGTCCTTCTCGATGTAGGTGTCGGTCCGCGGGACGTAGGCCTCGGGCTGGTAGTAGTCGTAGTAGGAGACGAAGAACTCGACGGCGTTCTCCGGGAAGAAGCTCTTGAACTCGCTGTAGAGCTGGGCGGCCAGCGTCTTGTTGGGGGCCAGGATCAGGGCCGGGCGCTGGGTCAGCTCGATGACCTTGGCCATGGTGAAGGTCTTGCCCGAGCCGGTGACGCCCAACAGCACCTGGTCGTGCTCGCGGGCGTTGACGCCGGCCACCAGCTCCGGGATCGCGGTGAGCTGGTCGCCGGCCGGCTCGTAGTCGGAGACCAGCTTGAAGAGCTTGCCGCCCTCGGACTTGGCGGGGCGGTCCGGCCGGTGCGGCTTCCACAGCATCGGCATGGTGTTCTCGTCGTAGTCGAACGTCGCCGACATGTCGGCGACGCCGGCTTCGGCGGTGGGAGCGGGAGAACGGGCCATGAACCGCAAGGTAGGTCGGCTGCCGCCTGAGCGCCACCCCGCCGAACGCGGTTGCTGACAGCAAGGTGGCAGCATTCCCTCCCCTTCATGGGGAGGGTGGCGAGCGAAGCGAGGCGGGTGGGGAGGTCGGGTTCAAGCGCTGGCTCCGCACGCCGACCCACACTTCCCCACCCTGGCCGCTGGCGGCCTGTCCTTCCCCATGAAAGGGGAGGGAAGTGAGCTTCACCGCCGTTCGTTCAGCCAGTCCTTCACCGTGCGGTCGACCAGGTCCTGGGCGTCGTGCTGCACGAAGTGGCCGGCGGTGGGGATCATCAGGATGCTGGTGTCGGCGGTGACGTGGTCCCAGGCGCCGGCGTGGCCGGCGGCGTTGAGCGCGGTGTCCTTCATGCCGTGGATGATCAGCACCGGCACATTGATGGGCGGATAGGTCGCCGGCGGGGCGGCGCTGTCGCCGACCCCTTTGGGGTAGTTGGCGCGGTAGTAGTTCATCATCGCGCCGAAGTCGGAGCGCTTGAAGGCCTCGACGTAGCCGGGCTTCTCCGCCGGATCCTTGACCCAGCCGGCCAGGCCCTCGGCGGTGAGGTTCTTTTCCGAGCCCGGCTTCTGGAAGTTGCGGGCGTAGTTCGAGCCTTCCTGCTGGGCCTTGTTGGTGGCCAGTTCGCGGGCCATGCCGGCCGGGTGCGGCACGGCCATGATCACCAGCTTGTTGACCAGGTCCGGCCGGGCGAAGACCGTCTGCCAACTGATCGCCGCGCCCCAGTCATGGCCGATCAGGATGGTGTTGGCCTGGCCCTCGGCCTTCACCACCGCGGCGATGTCGCCGATCAGGTTGGGCATGGCGTAGGCCGCTTCGCCCTGCGGCTTGTCGGAGAGGTTGTAGCCGCGCATGTCGAGGGCCGCTGTCCGGTAGCCGGCGGCCGACAGGGTGGCCATCAGGGGCTTCCAGGTCGCCCAGTAGTCGGGAAAGCCGTGCACCAGCACCACCAGCGGGCCCTTGCCCTGGGTGACGTAGTGGATCTTCACCGGGCCGTTCTGGGCGTAGTGGTCCTCGATCTTCGCGGCGGGCGCGGCTTGCGCGGCGAGGGCCAGGGTCGTCGCCACGGCGATCGCGGCGGCGAAGGTCAGTCTGCGCATGTCTGGAAGCCTCCCGTTTGGGAGACCCTAGCACCGCTTACGGCGTAAACGGAAGCTCGCCGGTCACAAGCCGTGCGTGGCGTTGAGCAGGACGAAGACGCTGGCCGCCAGGGCGGCGAGCGCGAGCAAGATGTGGCGCACGTCCGCACGCTTTCCCAGTTCCTTGGGAGGATGTACGGACGCGGCCAGGCCTCGGACGCCGCCGTGGCGGCGAGGCGGACCCTAGCTGTGCGGCTTGCTGGAATCCTCCTGCACGTGGCCGGCCACGGCGCCGGCCGCGCCACCCACCACGGCGCCCACCGGACCGGCGACCACCGCGCCGCCGACAGCGCCGGCCGCGGCCTTCTGCTCGGTGGTGGTGCTGCAGGCGCCGAGCGCCATCAGGCCCGCGGCGACGACGAACAGGCTAAGCGTCTTGCGCATGTCGAACTCTCCACTCCACGGATGTCGGCGAGACAAACGGAACGGCGCCGCTTCGGTTCCGGGCTCGCCACGATTGCGCCCGAGCAAGGCCCAAGATTGGCCCGTGATTTGCGGTGAGAAACCCCGACGGTTCAGAAGGGAACAACCCACGCCGGGAAGCTCAGCTTTGGTTGCACTGCAATAGAAGCTTGCCAAAACGGCCGAAGTTGTTCATACCCTCTTTACCAATTGCCGTCGCCCACCCCCAACGAGTCCCGGGTGGGCCTGCCAGCGGTCACTGCCAGCAAGAGCAGGGGCGATCGCGGCGACAATGTCGGGGGGCCAGAGTCGCCCTCGCCGTGTAGGACACGTTTGTTTTGTTTGCAGGAACGCAGGCCAGCGCCGATCGGCGCGGGCTGATGAGCGCCGCTTTGATGGGCTCCGGAATCGGCCTGGCCCTGGGCGCGACCTATCTGATCGGCGGCCTGGCTCCGGCCATCGGCGATCACCACCGGGCGGTTCGGATCGCGCAAGCGGCCGGCGGCGCCTTCTCGGAAACCATGTTGCAGCGCGAGATGGATCTCATGGATCCGGCCGCCCTGCGCCTGGCCCGGGCGCACGACGCCTTCGCCGCCGACGCGCAGCCCGACGTCGCCCAGGCCTGGCCGTCGCGCCCCGACGAGCGGGCGCCGGTCGGCCGGCGGGTCACGCCCCTGGACAGCGCCCGCGAGCTCGATTGCCTGACCCAGGCGGTCTATTTCGAGGCCCGCGGCGAGACCCTGCGGGGCCAGGCCGCGGTGGCCCAGGTGGTGCTGAACCGGGTCGCCAACCCCAGCTTCCCCAAGACCGTCTGCGGCGTCGTCTTCCAGGGCGTGGCCACCCACGGCTGCCAGTTCAGCTTCGCCTGCGACGGCTCCATGCGCCATGGCCGCGAGGCCGACGCCTGGGACCGCGCCCGCCAGGTGGCCGAGCGCGCGCTCTCCGGCGTGCGGGTGGCCAACATCGGGGCGGCGACCCACTTCCACACCATCGACGTCCAGCCGGACTGGGGGCCGCAGATGCTGCGCGTCGCCCAGGTGGGCCTGCACGTCTTCTACCGTTTCAATCCGCACGCGCCGCTGAACCGGCCGGACGACCGTGGCCTGCTGGCCGGCCTGCCGGTCGTGCCGGGGGCCAACCTGCGCCTGGCCACCGCCGTCCTGGAAAAGGCCTCCGACGTGACGGTCGCCGCCGCCGCCGGCCTGGCCCCGTCCGCGTCTGCGCAAGAGGCCAAGGCCGCCGCGACCAAGGCCACTGACGCTTCCGCCAAGGCGGCCGACACGGCGGCGCCGCAGCAGCCCGCCGAATCCTGACCGCCGCGGCGGGGGAAATCGCCTTGGACGGGCCGCCGCGCCCTGGATAGAACCACCGCATAACGCTTCGGCGGCGGAGGAACGGCGGAATGACCCAGCGGGCGGGCGATCGGAAGCGGGCTTTGTGGCCGGCGGCCCTGGGGCTCGCCGCCGCCGTGGCGGCGGCCGGGGCGGGCGCGCTCGCCGTCCAGGCCCAGCCCAGGACTCCGGCGTCGGGCGGGCCGGCCTGCCCTGGCGGCGATGCGGGCATCACGCTTCCGCCCGGCTTCTGCGCCACCGTCTTCGCCGACAACCTGGGGAATGTGCGCCACATCGCCGTGGCCGCCGACGGGACGCTTTACGCCAACACCTGGAACGGCTCGTCCTACTTCCCGCGCAGCACGCCGGCGCCTGACGGCTTCCTGATCGCGCTGCAGGACACGCGCCATGAAGGCAAGGCTGACAGGATCACCCATTTCGGCCAGACGCCGGCCGAAGGCTCCAAGGGCGGCACCGGCATCGGGCTCTACAAGGGCTTCGTCTACGCCGAGATGAACGACAAGATCGTCCGCTATCCGCTGGCGGCCGGCTCCGCGGTTCCCGCGGACAAGCCCGAGGTGGTGGTTTCGGGCATGCCGCTGGGCGGCGACCACCCGATGCATCCCTTCGCCATCAACGCCAAGGGCCAGATGTTCGTCGACATGGGCACGGCGACCAACGCCTGCCAGCCGCGCAACCGCGTGGCCGGCGTGCCGGGCGCCCAGCCCTGTGACGAGCTGATCACCCGCGGCGGGACTTGGCTCTATTCCGCCGACAAGCTGGGCCAGGCCTTCTCGCCGGCCGAGCGCTACGCCACCGGCATCCGCAACGGCATGGGCCTGGCGTTCGACGGCGCAGGGCGCCTGTTCGCGACCCAGCACGGCCGCGACCAGCTCCTGCAGAACTGGCCCAAGCTCTACCCCGACGCCAAGATGGCCACCGAGCTTCCGTCCGAAGAGCTGATGATGGTCCGGCAGGGCGGCGATTACGGCTGGCCCTTCTGCTACTACGACAACTTCCAGAGGAAGCTGGTGCTGGCGCCGGAATACGCAGGCGACGGCGGCAAGGCGGTCGGCGTCTGCGCGAGCAAGATCCCGCCGGTTGCGGCCTTCCCGGCGCACTGGGCGCCCAATGACCTGCAGATCTACGGCGGCAAGGCCTTCCCCGCGGCCTATCAAGGCGGCGCTTTCATCGCCTTCCACGGCTCGTGGAACCGAGCGCCTGCGGCGCAGGACGGCTTCAACGTGGTCTTCCAGCCCCTGAAGGACGGCAAGGCCTCGGGGAACTACGTGGTCTTCGCCGACGGCTTCGCCGGGCCGAACAAGGCCTCGGGCAAGGCGGTCTTCCGGCCCAGCGGCCTGGCGGTCGGACCCGACGGCGCCCTCTACATCTCCGACGACGTGAAGGGCCGCATCTGGCGGGTGACCTACCAGGGCCCGGTGAGCGCCCCGGCCACCGGCGCGCCGGCGCCCACCTACGCCCAGCCCGCGGCGCCGGCCGCCGGCCCCGGCGCCCTGCCTGTGCCGCCGGGCGCGACCGCCGAGCAGGTCGCCAAGGGCATGGCGCTCTTCCAGGGCGGCAGTTGCGGCGCGTGTCACGGCAAGGACGCTGCCGGCGGATCGATCGGCCCGCCCTTGACCACCGGCAGTCCGCTCTGGACCGACGGCAGTCTGGCGCAGATCACCGACCTGATCTCGAAGGGCGTTCCCGCGCCCAAGCAATACCGCAGCCCGATGCCGCCGATGGGCGGGGCGCAGCTCTCGCCTGACGACCTGGCGGCGGTGAGCGCCTACGTCTGGGCCGTCGGCCACCAGCCGAAATAGCCGCGCCGCGCGGCGCGGCCGGGTTCTATGGCGCCGCGGTTGTCGCGCCCGGTGGCATACCTGGGTTATGAATCCGGGGAACCGGCGTTGGGGGGCGCGAGACCGTGAGCACGACAGAATTCACTGAGGTCGAGAAGCGGGTCACGCTCTGGGGCGTCGCCATCGTCTTCCTGCTGTCGGCGCTCGACCAGACGATCGTGGCCACGGCCATGCCGCGGATCATCTCCGAGCTGAACGGCCTGGCGCTCTACAGTTGGGTGACCACGGCCTACCTGCTGTCGTCCACGGTGATGGTGCCGATCTGGGGCAAGCTGGGCGACCTGTTCGGAAGGAAGCCTGTGCTGCTGGCCGGGATCCTGTTCTTCCTGGCGGGTTCGTGGCTCTCGGGGCTGTCCGGAGAGTTCGGGTCGTTGCCGCTGATCGGCGGCGGCATGGTGCAGCTGATCGTTTTCCGCGCCCTCCAGGGGATCGGCGGCGGGGCGTTGTTCACCACGGCCTTCGCGATCATCGGCGACCTCTATCCGCCGCGGGAGCGGGGCAAGATCGGCGGCATGTTCGGGGCGGTGTTCGGGCTTGCCAGCACCATCGGCCCGCTGATCGGCGGCTATTTCACCGACCACGGCACGGTCACCCTTGCCGGGCATGTGGTGGCCGGCTGGCGGTGGGTCTTCTACATCAACCTGCCGCTGTCGATCCTGTCGCTCTTCATGATCATCGTGAAGATGCCGAAGATGTCCCACCAGGCGAAGGGCAAGATCGACTTCATCGGCGCGGCCCTGATCATCGCCACCGTGGTTCCACTGCTGCTGGCGCTGACCTTCGGCGGCCACCAGTATCCCTGGGGCTCGCCCACCGTGCTGGGCCTGTTCGGCGGTTCGGCGGCGGGCCTGCTGCTCTACATCGTCAACGAGCGGTTCGCCTCGGACCCGATCCTGCCGTTGGAGCTGTTCAAGAACCGGGTGTTCTCCACCGCCAACCTGGCGGGCTTCCTGGTCTCCATGGCGTTCATGAGCACGGTGGCGTTCCTGCCGCTCTTCCAGCAACTGGGGCAGGGCGTGGCGGCCACCACCAGCGGCCTTGCGCAGCTTCCGCTGATGGTCGGCATCTTCGGCTCCTCGATCCTTTGCGGACAACTGGTCAGCAAGACCGGCAAGTACCGGGCCCTGATGATCGGCGGCCTGGTCGTGACCTTCGCCGGCATCTGGCTGCTCAGCCGCATGCACGCTGACACCTCCCGGCCCGATCTGGCCTGGCGGATGCTGGTGCTGGGGATCGGCCTGGGGCCGGGCCAGAGCCTGTTCGGCCTGGCCATCCAGAACGCCATGCCGCTCGACAAGCTGGGCGTGGTGACCTCGTCCAGCCAGTTCTTCCGCCAGATCGGCTCCACCATGGGCGTGGCGATCTTCGGCGCCTTCCTGACTGCAAACCTCAACTCCGGACTGGGCAAGATCATGCCCGGCGTGGACGTGGGCAAGCTGCGCGCCATGGGCGCCGGCGCACACGCGGGCGCCGCGCCGGCCCTGCCGACCTTCGTCAAGGTGATCATCTCCGACGCGATCACCCACGTCTTCGCCCTGGGCCTCTATGTGGTGGTCGTGGCCTTTCTGGTGACGCTCCTGATCCCCAACGTGCCCATGCGCGACCGAAGCCTGATGGGCGCCCAGGCGTCCAAGAAGGACGACGAGACCGTCATCCCCGCCGAGGCGCACCTGTAGGGGGTCTCCGCCTAGGTAGTTGTCCGATGACCGAATGCCGCACGCATCCTGGCGGGGGCGTTAAGCCGGCGTGGTTAAGGGTCGGGCGCGACACCGGAGGCGATGAATGCGCAGGACCAGCCGCGGGACATTTCGCGAGCTAGTGACGGGCCTCGGCGCCCTGGTGCTCGCGGTCGTCGTCCAGGCCGCGATCGTCTGGTCGACCATCGACCGCCTCGAGGCGCTGGACACGGCTGACGACGAGGCTCGCTCGGAGCTCATGCACTACGGCGCGATGCTTGAGGCCCTGCAGGAGCAGGAATCCGGGTTATCGGGCTTCGCGCTCCGCGGGCATCCCGGGTACCTGCAAATCTACGAGCGCGCCCGCCAGCGGTTCGAGGCTGGAATACCGCGCATGATCTCTCAAGCGGCGGACGATCCGCTCTTCATGCGCCGACGGGTCGAGGACGTAATTCAACAGGCCAGGACCTGGACCGAGACGGTTGCAAAGCCGCAGATCGTGGCCGCTCGGGCTGGCGACGGCCGGCGCGACGGACCGGCTGGAGAGGCGCAGTTAGACGCCATCCGCGACGACTTCGCTGTTCTGCGCCATGAAGAATTGAGCCTGGTTGACGCCCGCGACGGACAGTGGGGGGCGGCCATCTGGAAGAGCCGGCTCACCCTGCTTCTGGGTTCCGGCGCTGCGCTGGCCTTCGCCATGGTCATCGCGGTCCGGTCCCTGCGGCGGTTGATCCAGCAACAGCGGGCCGCGCACGCCGCGGCGGCCCGGCTGGCCGACGCCCTGGAACGCGCGCACGCCGCCGAGCGCGCCAAGACCGTGTTCCTGTCCAACATGAGCCACGAGATGCGCACCCCGCTCAACGGCGTGGCGGGGATGGCCGAGGCGCTGGCGCGGACGGACCTTTCGCCTGACCAGCGAAATCTTCTGGGCGTGATCCGCGACTCGGCGGCGACGCTCGACGGATTGATCGGGGACCTGCTGACGCTTTCGCGGGGAACGGCCGAGACGCGCCCGCTGGACCGGCGCTGCTTTGGGCTGGGCGAGACCGTCCGACACCTGGCCGCCGAGCATCGACCCCCGGCGGACCTGAAGGGACTTAGGCTCGAAACACTGATCGATCCTCAGGCGGAACGCAGCGTGACCGGCGACGTCGCGCGCCTGGAGCAGCTCTTGAGCTGCCTGCTGTCCAACGCCGTCAAGTTCACCGACCGGGGCCATGTCCGCCTGGTCGTCGAGGCGCTCGGCGGCGCGCGATACCGCTTCGAGGTGGCCGACACCGGCGTCGGCTTCGACCAGGCGCGCAAGGCCGAACTGTTCGAGACCTTCTCGCAGTCCGACGACAGTTCTACCCGGCGGCACGGCGGGGCCGGGCTCGGCCTGGCGCTGGCGCGCAGGCTGGCGAGCGAACTGGGCGGCCGGCTGGATTGCCGTTCGGCGCCCGGGGAAGGGTCGGTCTTCGCCCTCGAGATCGAGCTGCCAGCGGACGCCGAGGGCGGCGGCGGCGCGGCGGCGGACACCGGTCCCGCCGCGGCGCCGGCGGACGCGGCCCCCCTTCGCATCCTGGTGGTCGACGATCATCCGACCAATCGCAAGGTGCTGGAGTTGATCCTCGACCAGCTCGGCGTCGAATGGGTCTCCGTCGAAGACGGCCAGCAGGCGGTGGACGTGGCCGCGGTCCAGGGTTTCGCCGCGATCCTGATGGACATCCAGATGCCGGTCATGGACGGCCTCACCGCCACGCGCGAGATCCGGCGCCAGGAACGGGCCTCGGGCCGCGCGGCGGTCCCGGTCATCATCGTGTCCGCCAACGGCGAACCGGAACATGTGCAGGCCGGCCGCGCCGCGGGCGCCCAGGCGCACCTGCCCAAGCCGGTCAGCGCGGAGATTCTCGCCAAGGCCCTGAACGCCGTGCTGGCCACGCCCGAAACCAGGGCGCGATCCGCCGCGGCCTGAGGTCAGGCGGCGTCCAGGCCGATGTCGAGCACGGCGGCCGAGTGCGTGAGGGCGCCGACGCTGATCACGTCGACCCCGGTTTCGGCGATGGCGCGCGCGGTCTTCAGGGTCACCCCGCCGGAGGCCTCCAGCGCCGCGCGGCCGGCGGCGCGGCGCACCGCCTCGGCCAGGTCGTCCAGGCTGAAGTTGTCGAGCATGACCACGTCGGGGCCGTACTTGAGGGCCTCCTCGAGCTGGTCCAGACCGTCGATTTCCACCTCCACCTTCATCAGGTGGCCGGCCGCGGCCTTGGCGCGGCGCACGGCCTCGCCGACCGATCCGCAGGCGGCGATGTGGTTGTCCTTGATCAGGATCGCGTCATCCAGGCCGAAGCGGTGGTTCGTCCCGCCGCCGCAACGCACCGCGTACTTCTCCAGGGCGCGCAGGCCTGGGGTGGTCTTGCGGGTGTCGACGATGATCGCGCCAGTCCCCTCGACGGCGTCCACATAGGCCCGGGTCAGGCTGGCGACGCCGGACAGCCGGCCGAGCAGGTTCAGGCCCACGCGCTCGGCGCCCAGCAGGGCGCGCGCGTTGGCGTCGACCCAGGCGAGCTTGTCGCCGGCGCCCACGCGGGCCCCGTCTTCGACGACGGCCTTGAAGTCCGCGGTCGGGTCCAGCGCGGCTATGGCCAGGCGCGCGCAGGCGAGGCCCGCGACGACCCCACCCTGGCGGCTGGCGAACACCGCCCGCAGCCGCGCTTCGGCCGGGACGCAGGCCTGGGAGGTGACGTCGCCCGCCCGCCCCAAGTCTTCCTGCAAGGCCGCCTGGACGAGGGGCGCGATCAGCAAATCCGGCAGAGGCTCGGTCATTCGGCGGCGTGCTTCCAGGCGGCGGGCGGCAGATCCGGCCAGCGGATGAAGGTCCGCCGGGGGACCGCGTCTATGGCGGTCGCGTCGCTGCGGAAGTGGCCGCCGCGGCTTTCGGCGCGGGCCAGGGCCGAGGCCGCCGCCAGGCGGGCGGCCACCAGGGCGGCGCTTCGGCCATGCTGGGTCGCCAGCGCCTCGATCTCGTCCAGCAGGCGGAGCAGGCCGTCGGCCGAGCGGATGACCCCGGCGTCCCGGCTCATCGCCCGGCGCAGGCTCTGCAGGGCTGCGGGCGGCAGGGACGGGGCGACCAGCCGAACCAGCCGCGCCGGTGCGGCCTCTGGCGCCGCGGCCGCCGCACGGCCGGCGCGGGCCCCGAACACCGCGGCCTCCAGCAGGGAGTTGGAGGCGAGGCGGTTGGCGCCGTGGGCCCCTGTGCTGGCGCATTCGCCCGCGGCGAAGAGGCCCGGCAGCGAGGTCGCGCCGTCGGCGTCCGTGGCGATCCCGCCCATGTGGTAGTGGCAGGCCGGCACGACCGGGATGGGCTGGACGCGGGGATCGACGCCGCCGGCCATGCAGGCGGCGAACACCGCGGGGAATTCCTCGGGGAAGTGCGCGCCCACCGCCTCGCGGGCGTCGAGGAAGGCCCCTCGTGCCGCCTGCCGCTCGGCATGGATCGCGCGGGCCACCACGTCGCGCGGCGCGAGTTCGGCGTCGGGGTGATAGCGGGCCATGAACCGCGCGCCGTCCGCGCCGACCAGCACCGCGCCTTCGCCCCGCAGAGCCTCAGTCGCCAGCGGCGCGGGATCGCGGCCGACGTCGATGGCGGTGGGGTGGAACTGCACGAACTCCGGATCGGCGATGACCGCGCCGGCGAGCGCCGCCAGCCCCAGGCCCTCGCCCATGAGCTCGGCCGGTGTGGTGGTCACTTCATAGAGGCCGCCGATCCCGCCGGTGGCGAGGATGGTGGCCGCCGCGGCGATCTCGACGAGGCGGCCGTCCTGTTCGCAGACCACGCCGCGGACCCGGCCGCCGGCGTCCTGCAGCAGGCCGCGCAGGCGATGGCCGGTGCGAACTTCGATGTGCGGTGCGGCCAGGACGGCGGCGATGACCGCGGCCATGATCGCCGCGCCCGCCTGGTCGCCCTTCACCCTGGCGACCCGAGGATAGGAGTGGGCCGCCTCCAGGCTCTGGGCGAAGGCGCCGTCGGCCGCGCGGTCGAAGGGCGCGCCGAGCCCGGCCAGGGCGCGGACCGCCGCGGGGCCCTCTTCGGTCAGCAGCCGCGCCACGGCCGGGTCAACAAGGCCCGCGCCGGCGGCGATGGTGTCCTGCGCGTGCCGTGCGGCGGTGTCGCCCTCGGACAAGGCCGCGGCCATGCCCCCCTGCGCCCAGGCCGATGAGCACCCCCGGTTGAGCGGCGCGTCGGTCAGCACCAGCGCCTTGCGCGGCGCGGCGGCCAGGGCGGCGGAGAGGCCCGCAAGGCCCGCGCCGACGATCAGCACCCCGTCGTGGGCGAGGCGCTGCATCAGATCAGCTCGACGTCGACGTGGTGGCGCGCCTTGACCAGGTCGTAGCGGGCGGGCGTGGCCGGCGGCGGCAGGTCGACCATCCGCTGCACCGCCAGGCGCGCGCGCTCGGCGATGGCGGGGGCCACGGTCACCTCGTGGCGGCCGTGCAGCAGGGTCTCGTAGATGTTTTCCAGGCTGATCCGCTTCATGTGCGGGCAGAGGTTGCACGGCCGCACGAACTCGGTGTCCGGGGCGTCGGCCGCGACGTTGTCGGCCATGGAGCATTCGGTGATCAGCACCACGCGCCTGGGCTTGCGGGTCAGCACATAGTCGTTCATCGCCGCGGTCGAGCCGGCGAAGTCGGACGCCGCGATCACCTCAGCGGGGCATTCGGGGTGGGCCAGCACCTCGGCGTCGGGATAGGCCTCGCGGACTTCGGCGATGTCGGCGGCGGTGAACCGCTCGTGCACCTCGCAGCGGCCCTGCCAGGCGATGATCTTGATGTCCGTCTGGCGCGCCACGTTGCGGGCCAGGTATTCGTCGGGGATCAGTATGACCCGGTCGGTCCCGAACAGCCGAGCGGCCTCCTCGACCACCTGCACGGCGTTGGCGGAGGTGCAGCAGATGTCGGTCTCGGCCTTCACCTCGGCGGTGGTGTTGACGTAGGTGACCACCGGCACGCCCGGATAGCGCTGCTTGATCAGCCGAACGTCGGCGCCGGTGATCGAGGCGGCCAGGCTGCAGCCGGCGCGCAGGTCGGGGATCAGCACGGTCTTGTCCGGGGACAGGATCTTCGAGGTCTCGGCCATGAAGTGCACGCCGGCCTGGACGATGATCTTGGCCTTGGACTTGGCGGCCTCCTTGGCCAGGCCCAGGCTGTCGCCGACGTAGTCGCCGACCCCGTGGAAGATCTCCGGCGTCATGTAGTTGTGCGCCAGGATCACCGCGTCCTTCTCGGCCTTCAGGCGGTTGATGGCCGCGATCAGCGGGGCCTGGGCCTGCCATTCCATCGGCGTGACGTGGCGCTGGACCTTTCGCCAGATCGGCGCGGTCTCGACCTCGACATCCGGCGTGAAGGCGAACTGGAACCCGTCGGCGGCCATGCGAGCCTCCTTATGCTCAATTTGAGCATTTCATCGGCCTAAAAAGACGCCAGACGAGACGATCGCTGGCGCTAGTTATGCTCAGTTCGAGCAAAACTGGTCAGGGAGATATAGACCCCCCGCGCGATTTCGCAAGTCACGGATTGCTACACGGTTTCGGGAGCCTTCCCCATGACGGCGTCGATGACCGCCGCCAGGGCTTCGGCCGGGTAGGGCTTGGTGAGCAGGGGCCAGGGCGCCTCGGCGGCGGCCCCCAGGGTCTCGCCGGTGTAGCCGGAGGTCAGGATCACCGGCAGGCCCGGCCGAAGGGCGACCGCGGCGCGGGCCAGCTCCACCCCGTTCATCCCGCCGGGCATGATCAGGTCGGTGAGCATCAGGTCGATGCCGTCCTTGCGCTGCAGAATCTCGATGGCCGGAGCGGCGGCCTCGGCGCGCAGCACCTCATGGCCCAGGTCGCAGAGCATCGCCTCGACCATCTCGCCGACGCTGGCGTCGTCCTCGACCAAGAGCACGCGCCGCGCCGGCCCGCGGGCGGTGGCGGCCGCTTCGGGCGAGGAGGCCGCGCGCGCCGCGTCGGCCTGCGCCAAGGGCAGGTAGACCCGCAAGGTCGCGCCCTTGCCCGGCGCGCTCTCGACGACAGCCGCCCCGCCGCTCTGGCGGGCGAAGCCATAGACCTGGCTCAGGCCCAGGCCGGTGCCGCGGCCGGGCTCCTTGGTGGTGAAGAAGGGTTCGAACACCCGGCTCGCCGTGTCGGCGTCCATGCCGACGCCGGTGTCGTGCACCGAGACGCAGAGATAGTCGCCGGGGGCCGCGTCCTCGGCCTCGCCGCCGGCGAGGACGCAGGCGTGGCTCTCCACCCGGATACCGCCGCCCGGCGGGGTCGCATCGCGGGCGTTGACCACCAGGTTCATCACGGCGGCCTCGAACTGGCTGGGGTCGATGCTGCAGACCGCGTGCGGAGCCCCCGGTTCGATGGTGAGGCTCACGGCCTCGCCCACCGCGCGGCGCAGCAAGGGTTCGCTCTCCGTCAGCAACTCGTCGACGCAGACCATCTCCGGCTTCAGGGCCTGGCGGCGCGAGAAGGCCAGGAGCTGCTGGGTCAGCCGCTCGCCGCGCTTGGCCGCCCCCTGCGCGGCCTCGATCATCCGGTCGCGCCGCGCCGCGTCGTCGGGATGCCGCTGGATCAGGTCGAGCGCCCCGATGATCACGGTGAGCAGGTTGTTGAAGTCGTGCGCCACCCCGCCGGTGAGCTGGCCCACCGCCTCCAGCTTCTGGGCGCGGCGCAGGGCCGCCTCGGCCTCGTCGCGCTCGCTGAGCGCGGCCTGGACCCGCTCGGCCAGGAGGTCGTTGATCCGGGTGAGGTCGGCCTGCGCGCGCTTGGCGTCGGAGATGTCGTAGCCGACGCCGATATAGCCGGTGTGTTCGCCGTCCGGCCCGAAGCGGCGCTGGGAATGCGAGCGGATCCAGGGATATTCGCCGTTGTGGCGGCGGTAGCGGGCCTCCCAGATGAAGTCGCCGCCGTCCGCGATGCTGCGGGCCTCCTCGGCCGCGATCCGGTCCAGGTCGTCGGGGTGGATCAGGGCGCGCCAGTCGAAGGCGATGGCCGTCTCGTAGTCGAGGCCCAGAAAGCTGAGGTAGGCGCGGTTCACGAACTCCCGCGTCCCGCTCAGGCTCGAAACCCACATCAGCACCGGCGCGCTGTCGGCCAAGGTGCGGAAACGGGCCTCCGTGGAGATCAGGTCGGCCTGGACCTTGGCTTCGGCGGCCTTGGACTCGTCGAGCTGCAGCAGGGTCTCGCGCAGGGCTTGCGCCACCAGGACCGTGGCGGCGCCGGACAGGGCGAACTGCAGGATGACCATGTCCCGCGACAGGCTGCTCGCCACCGGGGTGTTGCCGAAGTAGCCCATCAGCATGATGGCGACGAGCGAGCCCCAGCCCCAGCGCGGCCCCGCATAGAGGGTCGCGACGATGAACGCCGGAAAATAGGTCGCCGAAAGGCCCGTCGCGCTGTCGAAGCCGAGCATCAGGCCGCGGAGCAGGATCGCGCCGGCGAAGGCCACCGCCACGATCAGCGCGGCCTGCCACAGGGGCGGCGTGCGTCGCGGAAGGAAGCGGAGCGGCCACCCAGGCGTCGTCATGCGAACAGCTCTCTCCGGCACGCGAACTGCAAGCTGCGCCTGCGACGTCAGAATGGGAGCCCTGGCGGCGGGGCGCAACCGGGGATATGACGCTGGGCCGCCGCGGGAACCGTCCCGTTCCGGCGCCGCTTGTTCATGCTGTGGCCGAGTTGCGGCCTAACCCGGGATGAAATCCTGGGTTCAGGTTCGAGGGGCTGAGACAGGGAAGAGACAAGATCCGCAGGGCTCTCGACAGATGGCGCCGCGCCGGCTTGGCGGCGGCCTTGGCCGGCATGGCGCTCTGCGCCTGCCAGCCGGGGGCCCAGCGCGCCTCCACGTCGGCCAAGGCGCCGGACGCCCACGCCCTGGCCGCCCAGGGCCTGTCGGACCCCGCCCTGATCGCCGCGACCGCCAACCTCGACCCCGGCGTTCGCGACATCGCGCGCCGCCACGACCCGGCCTTGCGCCGCCCCGACCTTTGGGGCCGGCCCCTGGGCTGGGCCAACCTCGACCTGCGCCAGGTTCCGGACCTCGGGTTTTCCACCCAGGAAGGGGAGGGCGCGGTCGCGGTCAACAACCTGCGCCCCTTCGCCGGCCTGCCGATCCGCCCCATGCGGCCCTTCGTGCTGAAGGCCGACGCCGACGACAGCGCACGCGCCCTGCACTGCATGACCCAGGCGATCTACTATGAGGCCGCGCGCGAGCCGGTGAAGGGCCAGCAGGCGGTGGCCCAGGTCGTGCTGAACCGGGTGCGCCACCCGGCCTATCCGAAGTCGATCTGCGGCGTGGTCTACCAGGGCTCGGCGCGCCCCACCGGTTGCCAGTTCACCTTCACCTGCGACGGGGCGCTGCGCTGGCAGCCGCAGGCGACCCTCTGGCGCCAATCGCAGGACGTGGCCCGGCGCGCCCTGGCCGGCTTCGTGGACAAGGAAGTGGGCTCGGCGACCCACTATCACGCGGCCTATGTGGTGCCCTACTGGGCGCCCACGCTGGTTAAGATGACCCAGGTCGGCCAGCACATCTTCTATCGCTGGACCGGCCCGTGGGGCGAGCCTCCGGCCTTCAGCGGCCGCTATGAGGGCCGCGAGTCCGACCTGTCCCCGCAACTTCTGGCCAGCCTCGATCCGCGGACCCAGGGCTTCCTGGCGCCGCAGGCCCAGGGCGTCCCGGCCGAGCGTAAGATCACCCTGGCCGTGGCCGGGGAGGTGCGCACCTACAACGTCATCGATCCGACCACCGCCACCGGCGAGCGCACGCGGGTGATGGGGGTGCTCTACGCCCCGCGCCGGCAGCCCACCCCGGACGAGGTCAAGCGCATCAACGACAGCCTGGCGGCGATGGAAAAGGGCATGGACGCCTCGGCCTCCGCGCCGGTGAAGCCCCCGGCCGCCGCCCCCAAGGGGCCCGGCGAGAACTAGGCTGCGCCGAAGGCGTCCGGATAGGCGACGCTGAGAGGGGCTGAAAACGCACCCTCCTCAAGGGCGAGAGCCTGGAAGGCGGGCAGCCCCCGATAGGGGGCCACGACGCCCCGCGCCTCGTCCGCCGAGAAGCCGAAACGCCCATAGTAGGCGGGGTCGCCCAGCACCAGGAGGCCGTGGCAGCCGAACTCCCGCGCGCACTCCAG
>NZ_DATMNA010000088.1:0-41916 GCF_035569475.1 Phenylobacterium sp. | reverse complement strand
GGCGCGGCCACCGTGCGGGTGAACGTGCTGGGCGAGGACAATGTCCAGCCCACGCCGGCCCAGCTCGAGCAGATGCGCGGGATCGTCGACCGGGCCATGGAAGACGGCGCCATGGGTGTGGGCTCCGCCCTGATCTACGCCCCCGGGACCTTCGCCAAGACCGACGAACTGGCCGCCCTCGTCACCGAGGCCGGCCGCTGCGGCGGCATCTACATCAGCCACATGCGCTCGGAGGGCGACCATATCTTCGAGGCCACCGACGAGCTGATCGAGATCTCCCGCCGCTCGGGCGCGCCGGCCGAGGTCTTCCACATGAAGACCGCCGGCAAGGACAACTGGGCCAAGGAGGACGATTTCATCGGCAGGATCGAGGCCGCCCGCGCGCGCGGCCAGCGCATCACCGCCGACATGTACACCTATGCCGCCTCCTCCACCGGCTTCGACGCGGCCATGCCCACCTGGGTGCAGGCGGGCGGCGTGGAAGCCTGGATCGCCCGGCTCAAGGACCCCGCCACCCGGGCCAAGGTGATCGCCGAGATGCGCGAGGAGCATCCGAAGGACTGGGAGAACTCCTTCCGCCAGGCCGGCGGCGCGGAGGGCACGCTGCTGGTGGGCTTCAAGAACCCGGCGCTGAAGCCGCTCACCGGCAAGACCCTGGCGGAAGTCGCCAGGGCGCGCGGGACGAGCCCTGAGGACACCATCATCGACCTGATCATCGCCGACGGCTCCCGCGTCCAGGTGGTCTATTCCTCGATGAGCGAGGCCAATGTCGCCAGGCAGATGAAGCTGCCCTGGGTCAGCTTCGGCTCCGATGCCTCGGCCCAGGCGCCGGAGGGCGTCTTCCTGCTGTCCTCGACCCACCCGCGCGCCTACGGCAACTTCGTGCGCGTGCTGGGCAAGTACGCCCGCGACGAGAAGCTCCTGACCCTGCCCGAGGCGGTGCGTCGGCTCGCCGCCCTGCCGGCCCATAACCTGGGCCTGCACGACCGGGGGATGCTGAAGACCGGCTATTTCGCCGACGTGGTGATCTTCGATCCGGCCGCCGTCACCGACCACGCCACCTTCGTGAAGCCGCAGCAGTACGCCACCGGCGTCACCGACGTCTGGGTGAACGGCGCCCAGGTGCTGAAGGACAGCGAGGCCACGGGCGCCCCGGCCGGACGCGTGGTGCGCGGGCGCGGCTGGAAGGGCTGGAAGGACGGCGGCTGCCGCGCCTCGGCCCAGGCCTGGAGCTGGTAGGCGCCGTGCGCGGCCCGATCGCGCTCCTCGCCGCCCTTGCCGCCGCGCCGGCGGCCGCCCTCGCGGCGACCCCGGTCCCGACCCAGTTGCCGGTGGGCGTCGAGCCGATCGCCTACGACCTGACGGTCACCCCGGACGCCAAGGCGCTGACCTTCGCCGGCCACGAGACCATCGAGATCGACGTCAGCCGCGGCACGGACCGCGTGGTGCTGAACGCGCTGAACCTCGATATCGACAAGGCACAGATCGACGGCGCGCCCGCCGCGGCCGCCATCGATCCCAAAAACCAGACCGCCGCCTTCTCTGCCGGCCATGCGCTGAGGCCGGGCCGCCATCAACTGACCCTCGACTATTCCGGCAAGATCGTCGGCAGCGCGACCGGCTTCTTCCACGTGGACTATGCGGGCGGCCGGATGCTGACCACCCAGTTCGAGCCGGCCGACGCGCGCCGCTTCATGCCGGTCTTCGACGAGCCGTCCAAGAAGGCGGTGTTCACCCTCAGCGCCGTCGTCCCGCAGGGCCAGATGGCGGTCTCCAACATGCCGGAGGCGGCCAGCGAGCCCCTGGGGGCCGGCCTGAAGAAGGTGACGTTCAAGCCCACGCCCAAGATGAGCAGCTACCTGCTGTTCTTCGGGGTCGGCGACATGGAGCGGGTCAGCCGCGAGGTGGACGGCGTCACGGTCAGCGTCGTGGTGCGCAAGGGCCAGGCCGCCCAGGCCGCCTACGCCCTCGACACCGCCGCCCAGCTCCTGCCCTTCTTCAACGACTACTTCGGCCAGAAGTACCCCCTGCCCAAGCTCGACCTGGTGGCCGCGCCGGGCGACGTCTCAGGCTCCATGGAGAACTGGGGCGCCATCCTCTTCAGCCAGACCAACGTCGTCTTCGACCCCCGGTTCTCCAGCGCGGGCGACCGCGAGGGGATCTACCGGACCATCGCGCACGAGATGGCCCACCTGTGGTCCGGCGACCTGGTGACCATGGCCTGGTGGGACGACCTGTGGCTCAACGAGGGCTTCGCCTCCTGGATGGCCGCCAAGGCCACCGACCATTTCCATCCGGAATGGCGCTCCCTCCTGTCGGCGCAGACCGACAAGGACGAGGCGATGCTGCTGGACTCGCGGACCGGAACCCATCCCATCGTCCAGCGGGTGGCCACCGTCGCCCAGGCCGAGCAGGCCTTCGACGCCATCACCTACAAGAAGGGCGAGGCGGTGATCCGGATGCTCGAGGCCTACGCCGGCCCCGACGCCTGGCGGGCCGGCGTGCGGGCCTATCTGGCCGAGCACGCCTACGGCAACGCCACCAGCGACGACCTGTGGCGCGCCATCGACGCGGCGGCCGGCAAGCCGGTGTCGGCGGTGGCCCGGGACTTCACGGCCCAGCCCGGCGTGCCCCTGGTGCACGTAGCCTCCAGCTCCGCGGGGATCGTCCTCACCGAGACCCGGCTCACCGACGACGTGGTGGTCCAGGGCGTCAATATCGCCGCCAGCCGCCTGGACCTGGCGGCCATGGACGCACGCGTCCTGTCCTGGCGCGCGCCGGTGCGGCTGCAGTCGGCGAGCGGCGGGCCGGTGAAGGACCGGTTCCTCTCGCGCACCTCGCCGCAGGCGGGGTCGATGGGCGACATCGTGAACGCCGGCCAGCTCGGCTACTACCGGGTGATCTACGACGGGCCGGCCTTCGCGCGCCTGGCCGAGGCGTTCGGTCATATGGGCCCCGCCGACCAGCTCGGCCTGCTGCAGGATGGCCTCGCCCTGGGCATGGCTGGCCAGGCGCCGGTCGACAACTACCTGCGCCTCACCACCGCCCTGCCTGCCGACGCCGACCCGGTGGTCTGGCGCGGCCAGGCGCGCACCCTGGCGGGGCTGGACGGCTACTACGCCGCGGGCCCCAGCCGCGCGGCCTACCGCGCCTGGGCCTCCGGGGTGCTCGCGCCGGCGCTCACCCGCCTGAGCTTCGACGCCCGCGTGGGGGAGCCGGCGGCCGACGCCCTGCTGCGCGAGACCCTGCTGCTGGCGCTGAGCCAGCTCGGCGATCCCAAGGTGGCGGCCGAAGCCCGGCGGCGTTTCGCGGCCGCACGGGACGACCTGGGCAAGCTCTCGGCCGACGAACGGCGCTGGGTGCTGGTGGGCGCGGCCCGGGCGGCAGACCCGCCGACCTTCCAGGCGATCCGCGCCCTGGCGCGCGCGGCGCGCGACCCGCTGGAGCGCAACGACCTGTACGTGGACCTCGCGGCCGTGGAGGACGAGGCCCTGGCCGACCAGGTGCTGGCGCTCTCGATCACCGACGAGGCCCCCTCCAACCTGGCGCCGACCCTGGTGCGTGAGGTCTCCGCGCTGCATCCGCAACTGGCCTGGCGCTTCACCATCGCCAATCTGCCGGCGATCACCCGCACCCTGGACACGCTCGGCCGATCGACCTTCGTGCCGCGCATCGCCGAGGGCTCGAACGACCCGAGGCTGGCCGACGAGCTACGCGCCTTCGCCGCTAAGAACATCCCACCCGACGCCCAGGGCCAGGTGCAGGTGGCCCTGGCCCGCATCCGCAACAACGCCGACATCCAGGCCCGCCGCCTGCCGCAGGTCGACGCCTGGATCAACAATCACGGGCGGTAGTCGTAGGTGAGCTTCGGCCGGAAATCGCCGCGGCCCTGCGGAGTGAGGTCGAGCGCGGCCCAGAGCGGCCAGATCGCATCGATGTGGCGCGGATCCTGGCCGGGATCGGCCGGAGCGTAGGCGAGTTCGCTGCCCCAGGCGTGGCGGATTTGTCCATCCCGGCGCGCGAAGACGTTCATCATCGGCCGCTGCGACCCTTCCGGCGTCTCGGCGTGATAGTCGCGATGGAAGCTGTTGGCGGCCGAGGACAGCAGCCGGGTGTCGCGCCAGCCGCGGCTGGCGGCATGGGCCTGGAACCGCGCCAGCGGCGAGCGGGCGACCGCCGCGATCGCCACCTGCTGGCGGA
The DNA here is from genome assembly GCF_035569475.1 of Phenylobacterium sp. GTDB lineage: Bacteria > Pseudomonadota > Alphaproteobacteria > Caulobacterales > Caulobacteraceae > Phenylobacterium. The sequence goes on along the minus strand of NZ_DATMNA010000088.1, from coordinate 37,716 downwards.
TGTGGCGCATCTCGCCGTCCAGGGCGTCGATGAAGGCGGTGCAGGACGGGCAGGCGTGGTCCATGTTCGGCCCGAGCATGAAGCCGTAGAGCAGCAAGGTGTCCTTGTCGCCAAACAGCTCGGAGAGCTTCACCGGCCCCTCGGCAGCCTCGAACACATAGTCCTGCGGGATCGCCCCGCCGGGCGGCAGGGCGCGGCGCTGGGCGGCGACCGCCTCGGTTTGGCGCCGCAGGTCGATCTCGGCCTCCAGCAGCCGCTCGCGTGCGGCGCGGTACTCGGCGCTCTCGTTCGGGAAGCGCCTGTCGTGGAGCGTGCGTTCGGCGACTTCAGACATGGCCATCCTCCGGCGATCAGCGGCTGAGGGCGGTGACTATAGTCCTCGCTCCGGCCTCCGTCGCCCGCGAGGGTCAGCGGTCCTTTTCGCGCTCGCCGATGGCGGCCTGGGCGGCGGCCAGCCGGGCGATGGGCACGCGGTAGGCCGAGCAAGAGACGTAGTCCAGGCCGACGCTTTCGCAGAACTGGATAGAGGCCGGGTCGCCGCCGTGCTCGCCGCAGATGCCGAGCTTGATGTTGGGCTTCACCGCCCGGCCGCGCTCGGCGGCGATGCGGATCAGGTCGCCGACGCCCTCCTGGTCGAGACTGACGAAGGGATCCTTCTCGAAGATCCCCTTGTCGATATAGGCGTTGAGGAACCGGCCTGAGTCGTCGCGGCTGATGCCGAAGGTGGTCTGGGTCAGGTCGTTGGTGCCGAAGGAGAAGAACTCGGCGTGCGCGGCCAGGTCGCCGGCGCGGATCGCCGCGCGCGGCAGCTCCACCATGGTGCCGACCAGGTACTCGATCTCGCGGCCTTTCTCGGCGATCACCGCCCTGGCCGTGCGGTCCGTCAGCTCACGGAGGAACTTCATCTCCTCGCCCTTGGCCACCAGGGGATGCATGATCTCCGGGATGGGAGCCGGACGGCCCGCGGCGGCCACCTCGCAGGCGGCCTCGATGATGGCGCGGACCTGCATCTCGTAGATTTCGGGATAGGAGACGCCGAGGCGGCAACCGCGGTGACCCAGCATGGGGTTCACCTCGTGCAGCTCCTGGGCGCGGCGCATCAGCTTTGCGGCGTCGAAGCCCGTGGCCTCGGCGACGGCGGCCACGTCCTCCTCCGTATGCGGAAGGAATTCGTGCAGCGGCGGGTCCAGCAGGCGGATGGTGACCGGCAGGCCCTCCATGATCCCGAACAGCTCGACGAAATCGTCGCGCTGCATGGGCAGGATCTTGGCGAGCGCGGCGCGGCGGCCCGCCTCGTCGTCGGCGAGGATCATCTCGCGCACGGCGGCGATCCGCGCGGGGTCGAAGAACATGTGCTCGGTGCGGCACAGGCCGATGCCCTCGGCCCCGAACTGGCGCGCGGTCCGGGCGTCGACGGCGGTCTCGGCGTTGGCGCGGACCTTCAGGCGCCGCACGCCGTCGGCCCAGCTCATCAGGGTGGCGAAGTCGCCGGAAAGTTCCGGCTCGATCATCTTGACCACGCCCGACAGCACCTCGCCGGTCGAGCCGTCGATGGTGATGATGTCGCCGGCGCGGAACACCCGCCCGCGCGTGCGCAGTTCGCCGGACTTCGCGTCGATCTGGATCTCGCCCGCGCCGGAGACGCAAGGCCGGCCCATGCCGCGGGCCACCACGGCGGCGTGGCTGGTCATGCCGCCCCGCGCGGTGACGATGCCGCGCGCGGCGTCCATGCCGCGGATGTCCTCCGGCGACGTCTCCTCGCGCACCAGGATGACCGCGCCCACCGAGCCGCCCTGCAACTCGGCCTCGGCGGCGGTGAAGACGATCTTGCCGGTGGCGGCGCCCGGCGAGGCCGGCAGGCCGGTGGCGATCACCTCGCGGTTGGACGAGGGGTCGATGGTGGGGTGCAGCAGTTGATCGAGGCTGGCGGGCTCGACCCGCATCACCGCCTCTTCCCGGGTGATCAGGCCTTCGGACGCCAGGTCCACGGCCACCTTCAGCGCGGCCTTGGCGGTGCGCTTGCCGTTGCGCGTCTGCAGCATGTAGAGCCGGCCCTTTTCGACCGTGAACTCGATGTCCTGCATGTCGCGGTAGTGGGTCTCGAGCTTCTCGACGACCGCCTTGAACTGCACGAAGACCTCGGGCAGCGCCTCCTCCATGGAGGGGTTCTTCTCGCCCATTTCCTCGCGGGCGATCTTGGTCAGGGCCTGGGGCGTACGGATACCGGCCACCACGTCCTCGCCCTGGGCGTTGATCAGATATTCGCCGTAGAGCCGGTTCTCGCCGGTGGAGGGGTTGCGGGTGAAGGCGACGCCCGTGGCCGAGGTCTCGCCCATGTTGCCGAACACCATGGACTGGACATTGACCGCCGTGCCCCAGCTTTCCGGGATGTCGTGCATCCGGCGGTAGAACTTCGCCCGGTCGTTCATCCAGCTCGCGAAGACGGCGCTGACCGCGCCCCAGAGCTGGGCCTGCGGGTCCTGCGGAAAGGCCTCGCCGAGCTCGCCCTCGACGGCCTTCTTGTAATCGCGGACCACCGCCTCCCAATCGTCGGCGGAGAGCGCGGTGTCGATGGTGACGTCGAGCCTTTCCTTATGCTCATCAAGGATTTCCTCGAACATGTGGTGATCCAGGTCGAGGACCACGTTCGAGTACATCTGGATGAAGCGGCGGTAGCTGTCGAAGGCGAAGCGGCGGTCGCCGGCGAGCTTGGCCAGGCCCTCGACCGTCTGGTCGTTGAGGCCCAGGTTCAGCACCGTGTCCATCATGCCGGGCATGGACGCGCGCGCGCCGGATCGCACCGAGACCAGCAGCGGGTTGGCCGGGTCGCCGAAGGCCTTGCCGGTCTGTTGCTCGACGATCTTCAGCGCCGTGGCCACCTGGGCTTCCAGCTCGGCGGGATAACGCCTGTCGTTGGCGTAGTAGTGGACGCAGGCCTCGGTGGTGATGGTGAAGCCCGGGGGAACCGGCAGGCCGAGCGACGACATCTCGGCCAGGTTCGCGCCCTTGCCGCCCAGGAGGTTCTTCATCGAGGCGTCGCCATCCGCGCGCCCACCGCCAAAGGCGTAGACCCAGCGCGTCTTGGTCATCGTCTCGGCCGGCATTGCAGTCCCTCGTCGTCTACTCTGGCTACCCGGTGATCTGGCTGAAGTCCGCCACGCGGCCCATCGCGTCACGCACCTTCACCAGAAGCCGCAGCCGGTTTTCCCGTTCCGCAGCTACATCGGAGTTCACTAAGACCTTGTCAAAGAAGGCGTCCACCGGCTCGCGCAGCTTGGCGAGCTCGCCCATGGCGGCGGCGTAGTCTTCCTTGTCCAGCGCCTTGCCGACCTCGACCTGCATGTGGCCGACGGCGTTGGTCAAGGCGCCCTCCTCGCCCGGCGCCGAGGCGTTGGGCTCGCCGCTGGGCAACGGCCCCTTCTTCTCCTCGGCCTTGAGGATGTTCACCGCGCGTTTGTAGCCGGCCAGCAGGTTCTTGCCGTCCTCGGTCCCGAGGAAGCCGGAGAGCGCGTTCACCTTGGAGACGATCCGGACAATATCGTCGTCGCCGAGCGCGAAGACCGCGTCCACCAGGTCATGCCGCTCACCCTGCTCGCGCAGGAGGACCTTCAGGCGGTCAGCGAGGAATTGAGATAAATCCCTCTGGACCGGCTCTAGCATCTGAAGCTGGATTTGAGGGCCGATGGGCTCTTTGGTCGGATCACCTTGGCCAATTTCGCCCAGAGCTCGGCCAGATTGTAGATTCTGAAGACGGACCTGTTCGTAGACAACGTGAATCGCCTGGCGCAGGCCAAGCCGTGCCCGCGTCCCCAGCAGGATGCGGATCACGCCGAGCGCCGCGCGGCGCAGCGCGTAGGGGTCTCGGCTGCCGGTGGGCTTTTCGTCGATGGCGAAGAAGCTGACCAGGGTGTCGAGCTTGTCGGCGAGCGCGACCGTGGCGGCCACGGCCTGCACCGGCACGTCGTCGTTCGGGCCCTGCGGCTTGTAGTGCCAGCGGATCGCATCGACGATCTCCGGCTCCAGGCCCTGCTTCTCGGCGTAGTAGCCGCCCATGATCCCCTGAAGTTCGGGGAACTCGCCCACCATGCCGCTGGTCAGGTCGGCCTTGCAGAGCAGAGCAGCCTGCTGAGCCAGGGCCTTGGTGGCTTCGTCGTCGCGGACGAACGGGGCCAGCTCGCCGGCCAGGGCCACGATCCGCTCGATCCGCTCGTACATGGTCCCGAGCTTGGCGTGGAAGGTGACGCCCTTCAGCTTTTCGAGGCGGTCCTCCAGGCGGACCCTCAGGTCCTCGTTCCAGAAGAACCGGGCGTCCGACAGCCGCGCCGACAGCACCCGCGCATTGCCGCTGGCGATCAGCTTGCCGCCGTCCGTGGCCTCGATATTCGCGACCGTGATGAAGTGCGGGACCAGGAATCCGGTCATAGGATCGCGCACCGCGAAGAACCGCTGGTGCACGCGCATCGAGGTGCGGATCACCTCCGGCGGCAGGTCCAGGAACGCCGGGTCCATGTCGCCCATCACGGGCGTCGGCCATTCGGCGAGCCCTGAGACCTCGTCCAGCAGGCCCTCGTCCTCGACCAGCTCGAAATTGCGCGCGAAACAGAGGGTGCGCGCGGCGTCCAGGATGCGCTCCTTGCGCTCCTCCGGGTCAAGCACGACGAAGTTCCGCGCCAGGCCGTCGGCGTAGGCGTCGAAGTCGCGGACGTGGAAGGCCTGGCCCGAGCCCATGAACCGGTGGCCCTCGGTCAGGTCGCCCGCCACATGGCCGTCGATCTCGAACGGCACGACCTGGCCGTCGAACACGCACAGAATGCGCTGCAGCGGCCGCACCCAGCGCAGCTTCGAGGTCCCGGAGACCATCGACTTGGGCCAGGGAAAGCCGCGGACGATGCCGTCGACCATCTCGGCGATGATCTCAGCCGTCGGGCGCCCGGCCTTGTGCAGGTGGGCGAAATAGACGCCGTCGCGCTCGGTGAGCTGGTCGCGGGTAAGGCCGGTGGAGCGCAGGAAGCCGTCGATCGCCTGGTCCGGCGCGCCCACGCGGGGGCCTTTGCGCTCCTCGTGGCGGTCGGGCTGCGACGCCGCCAGCCCCTCGGCCACCAGGGTCAGCCGCCGCGGCCCCGCGAAGGTCTTCAGCGCCTCCGGCAACAGCCCCTCGGCCGCCAGCTTCTCCCGCGCCAGGCGCTCCAGGTCGCGCGCAGCGCCGGCCTGCATGCGCGCGGGGATTTCTTCGCTAAAAAGTTCGAGGAGAAGTTGAGGCATGGTTACGCTCCCTTCCTCCTCGATGGAGGAAGGGTCGGGGATGGTGGTGTGGCTGCTGAGGTGAAGGAAACGCTCTGCAGGGCGCCGGCGCCGACCTGAGTTTCCACACCCAACTCTCTGCGCGCACCACCACCCAACCCTCCTCCATCGAGGAGGAGGAGGGCTTTCACGGCTTCGGCGCGGCCATATACGTCGCCGCGCACTTGGCGATCCGTGAAGCGCACCACACGGTAACCCTCGCCTTCGAGCCAACGCTGGCGTTCGACATCCCTCAGCTGGACGTCGGCCAGCCGCTCATGCACGCCACCATCAATCTCGATGACAAGCCGCTGAGCATGGCAGGCAAAATCTGCGAAGTAGCGACCAATCGGAGCCTGCCGCCGGAAATTCACGTCCAGCTTCCGCAGCTCCAGCCAGAGCTTCTGCTCCGTCGAGGTCATGCGGTGCTTCAAACCACGCGCGCGAGCGGTCGTCGCCCGCGACTGTCCGGCGCGTTCGAACATCACGCGCCGCCCTGCTGGGCCACATAGACCTCGGCGCACATCTTACAGAGGTCGCGGATTCGGCCGATGTAGCTCTGGCGTTCGGCCACGGCGATCGCGCCGCGGGCGTCCATGATGTTGAACAGGTGACTGGCCTTCAGCACGTGGTCGTAGGCCGGCAGCACCAGTTGCTCGCCCTGGCGGCCGCGCGCGCCCAGGATGCGCGGCACCTGCCGCTCCATGTCCTCGAACTGGCGCTTGAAGACCTCGACGTCGGCGACTTCGAGCTCGAAGGCCGAGAACTGCTGCTCATTGGCCAGGAACACCTCGCCATAGGTGAACTCGTCGTTGTAGCGCAGGTCGTAGACGCTATCGACGTTCTGCAGATAGAGGCTGAGCCGCTCCAGGCCGATGGTCAGCTCGCCCGCCGCCGGGAAGACGTCGAGCCCGCCCACCTGCTGGAAGTAGGTGTACTGGGTGATCTCCATCCCGTCGCACCACACCTCCCAGCCGAGGCCCCAGGCGCCCACGGTGGGGTTCTCCCAGTCGTCCTCGACGAAGCGGATGTCGTGGACCCTGGGGTCGATGCCGATCGCCTCCAGCGAGCCCAGGTAGAGTTCCTGCAGGTTGGCAGGATTGGGCTTCAGGATCACCTGGTACTGGTGGTGCTGGCGCAGCCGGTTGGGGTTCTCGCCATAGCGGCCGTCGGCCGGGCGGCGCGAGGGCTGCACATAGGCGACCTTCCAGGGCTTGGGCCCCAGGGCGCGCAGCACCGTGGCCGGGTTCAGGGTCCCTGCCCCCACCTCGACGTCATAGGCCTGCAGGATCACGCAGCCTTGCGCGCCCCAATATTCGTGCAGCTTCAGGATCAGATCCTGAAACGAAAGCGGCTTGTCGGGCATGGGAGCAGAACTGTCGGGGGACTGGGGCTGTCGGGGCTTGTTCGCAGGCGCAAAAAAAAGTCGGCGGACCATAGGGCCCGCCGACCTTGGCTTCAACCCGCACCGGCCCCGAAAGGGGGCGCGGAATTCAGACGCCTGGGCCTCAGTTGCCCTTGGGTGCGGTGCGCTTGCCGGCGTGCGACATCGGCTGGCCGTACTTGGCGCGGTTGGCCGCGGTGTCCGGGACCGGGCCGTTGGTGGTCAGGGTGTTGGTCACCGAGGCGCCGGTGGCCGGATCGGTGGTCGTCACCGAGGTCGATACGGCGGCGCCGGTGGAGGCGGCGTCGGTGGAGGTGGTGGCGCTGACCGGCGGCGCGGAGGCCGTCGTCGTCGTGGTGGTCGTGGTCTGCTGCGCGTACGCCGCGCCGCCGATGAGGGCGGTCGCGGCGACGGCGGTGATCAGGGTGGCGATCTTCATGGCGTGGTCTCCGGTTGCCTTCGTCAGCACCTAAAAGCCCCCACGCCGGTGAAGGTTCATTTCTTCTTCTTCGTGGCCGGCTTGGCCGCAGGCGTCGGATCCGGCGCGGCGGCGGGCGCAGCCTCCGGCGGCGGCTCGGGCAGGGCCTCCGGCACGGAGCCCGCGACCATCAGGGCGTCCACCACGTGGATGACCCCGTTCGACGCCATCACGTCGGCCTGGATGATGGTGGCGTTGTCCGCCTTCAGCGTCCCGTCCGTGGCGGTGCCGTCGACGACGATCTTGTCGCCCGCGCCGGACGGCAGGCCGCCGTGTGCGCCCTTGATCTTCGAGGAGTCGATCTTGGCGTTGATGATGTAGTGCAGCAGGAACTTCTGCAGGCCCGGCTTGTCGGCCATCAGGCTGTCGAGCCTGGACTGTGGGAAAGCCGCGTCGGTCGGAGCGAACACCGTCAGGCCCGGGCTCGACTTCAAGAGGCTCGACAGGTTGGTCGCGTCGAGCGCCTTCACGAAGACCGTGAAATTGGGCGAGGCCCGCAGCGTCGAGCTGAGGTCGCCGGCCGGGACCAGCTTGGCCGTCGCGGCGGCCGGAGGCGCGGCGGGCGCCGGAGCCTGCGCCATGGCGGCGCCGGCGATCAGGGAAACGGCCGCGGCCGCGGTCAGCAAACGATAGATCGGCATCAGGTCCTCGGTTTGATTTCGAAAAGCCCTTGGGAAACGCGCACGTACCATGAGGGGTCGCCGTGTCCTACGTGCGGCGGAGCCTAGATTTCCAGGTCACGGGTTCGTGAACGTGAGGTTCGCAGCCTAGAACAAACCCGCTGGACGGCTCAATCGCCCAAATTTCGGGCGCCCGCCGCCAGGGCCGCTCAGAAACCGGGCGGCGGCCGCCTTCTTGCTCAGCTTGCCCGTCCCATCGGGCCGCGGCCGCGCCTCGCGCCGATAGCGTCTGACCACCGGCGCGAGACGGGGATGGGGACAATTCGCGGCGGCGCCAAAGTCAACACAGACGGCCGGTCCAGCCTCAAGGACCGCGCGGGAGCGAGCGGATGAAACTGATCATGGCGATCGTCAAACCCTTCAAGCTGGACGACGTGCGCGAAGCGCTCGTGGGCGCCGGCGTCGAAGGCCTGACGGTTTCGGAAGTCAAAGGCTACGGCCGGCAGAAAGGGCAGACCGAGATTTACCGGGGTGCGGAATACCAGGTGAATTTCCTGCCCAAGGTGAAGCTCGAGGCGGTGGTCGACGACGCCGCCGTCGGCAAGGCGGTCGAGGCGGTCAAGGCCGCCGCCGCCACCGGCAAGATCGGCGACGGCAAGATCTTCGTCCTCAATGTCGAGGACGCCGTGCGCATCCGGACCGGCGAGACCGGCGCCGCGGCGCTCTAGCGGTCAAAAATTCAAGGGGACATGACAGCCATGAAGCTTATCGGATTGAAAAGGCTGGCGGGGCTCGCGCTCGCCGCCGCCGTGATCGGGGGTCCGCTCGCGGGCTCCGCGATTGCACAGACCGCCGCCGCCCCGGCCGCTCCGGCGCCCGCCGCGGCGGCCCCGGCCGCAACTCCGGCGCCTGACGCCACGGCCGCGGCGCCTGCCGCCGCCGCAGCGGCTCCGGCCGCCGCCGCGCCCGCCGCAACCCCGGCCCCGCCGAAGATCGACACCGGCGACACGGCCTGGATGCTCACCTCCTCGGTGTTGGTCCTGATGATGACCATCCCGGGTCTGGCGCTCTTCTACGCCGGCATGGTGCGCAAGAAGAACATCCTGGCGACGCTCGCCCAGAGCTTCGCCGCCACGGCGCTGATCACCGTCCTTTGGATGATCATCGGCTACTCGGTCGCCTTCACCGACGGGGGCAAGAACAACGCCTTCATCGGCGGGGTGAAGTACCTGCTGCTCGGCCCGATGGGGCTCAACGCGACCAGCACCCTGGCGCCGACGATCCCCGAGTCCGTCTACATGTTCTTCCAGATGACCTTCGCGATCATCACTCCGGCGCTGATCGCCGGGGCCCTGGCCGACCGCATGAAGTTCTCCGCCTTCCTGACCTTCATGGGCGCCTGGCTGCTGTTCGTCTACTGCCCGATCGCCCACTGGGTGTGGGGCGGCGGCTGGCTGGGGACCATGGGCGCGCTGGACTACGCCGGCGGCACCGTGGTGCACCTGAACGCCGGCACCGCGGGCCTCGTGGCGGCCCTGATGCTCGGCAAGCGCAAGGGCCTGGGCGTCGAGAACATGGCGCCGCACAACCTGGCCTACAGCGTGATCGGCGCCTCGCTCCTGTGGGTCGGCTGGTTCGGTTTCAACGCCGGCTCCGCGGTGACCTCCAACGTCAACGCCGGCATGGCCGCCGCCGCGACCCAGATCGCCACGGCCGCCGCGGCGCTCGCCTGGATGTTCGCCGAGTGGATCATCTCCAAGAAGCCGTCGGTCCTGGGCATGGTCTCGGGCGCGGTGGCGGGCCTGGTGGCGATCACGCCCGCCTCCGGCTTCGTCAACCCGATGGGTGCGCTGATCATCGGCCTCGCGGCCGGGGTGGTCTGCTACATCTCCGCGGTCCACGTGAAGAAGATGATCGGCTACGACGACGCCCTGGACTGCTGGGGCGTGCACGGCGTCGGCGGGGCCCTGGGCGCCCTGCTGACCGGCGTTTTCGCCAGCAAGCTGATCAACCCCACGGGCGCGCCGAAGGGCGGCCTGCTGGAGGGCAACGGCCACCAGATGGTGCTGCAGTTCTACGACGTCGGCGCGACCTTCCTCTACTGCGGGGCCGTGACCTTCGTGATCCTGCTGGTGATCAAGTACACGATCGGCCTGCGGGTCTCCGAAGAGGTCGAGGTCGAGGGTCTCGACATCAACCTCCACGGCGAGATCGTGCACGGCTGACGCACGGCCCGAGGAGACTGGGAGTACGGAACGGGGGTCCTTCGGGGCCCCCGTTTTCGTTCAGGGGAATCCACGAACCACACGAACGCGCTGGTTCCTGAGACTCCGCGGCAGCGGAGGCTCAGTCATCTTCAAGCACGGATCGCACGGATTTCCACGGATAGCGCCGGCGCCCATCCGTGTGATCCGTGGTTCTATTTGGAAGGCGCCCGCTGCACGGGGCTTTCAGACCCAGACCCGTTCGTGTGGTTCGTGGACAGACACTATGCCGGATCCGGCCACGGCCCGCCGAGGCGGCAGCGCTGGACCCACCAGGAGGGCGACATCGCCTCCAGGCGCTCCGCCAGGCTCTCGGCCTCGATGTCGCTGGCGCAAAGCGCGAAGCAGGTCCCGCCCGACCCGGACACCCGGGCCAGCAGGGCCTCGGGCTCGTTCGCCAGGGTTTCGAGCACGGCCCCGACCGCGGGCGCCGTGGCGATCGCCGGAGCCTCCAGGTCGTTGCGCAGGCCGGCCAGCCAGGCGGCCAGTTCCGTGGCGTCCTCGAAGGCGTCCGGCGCGGCCGGCGGCGTGACGTCGCCGAAGCGGCCCGACGCGTCGTAGCGCCGGTAGACCTCGGCGGTGGAGACCGGCACCCGCGGGTTGACCAGCACGGCGTCCAGGGCCGGCAGGCCGGGGGCGGCGCTGAGCCGCTCTCCCCTGCCCTGCGCGATCGCCGGCGCGCCCCACAGGCAGGCCGCGCCGTCCGAGCCGAGCGCGGCGGCCAGCGCCTCCAGCCGCGCATTGTCCACCGCAAGGCCGAAGGTCTCCCGCAACAGGCGCAGCGTCGCGCCCGCGTCGCTGGAGCCACCGCCCAGGCCCGAGGCCACCGGCAGACGCTTGTCCAGGCTGATGCCGACCGGCGGCAACGGCCGCCTGCCCTCGGCGATCAGCGCCTTGGCGGCCCGCAGCACCAGGTTGTCGCCGTCCGCGCCCAGGTCGCGCGCGAAGGGGCCGCCGACCGCCAGCGTCAGGGCCTCGGCGTCGAAGGTCGACACCGCGTCGCCGACGTCTGCGAAGGCCATCAGGCTGCAGATCGGATGGTAGCCATCGGCCGGCGCGCCGACGTGCAGGTACAGGTTCACCTTGGCCGGCGCGAACGCCACGCGGGCCATGGCTACTTGTCGGCGAGCTTGGGGGCCGGCCCGTCAGGGCCCAGGCCCGAGGCGAGTTTGGCTTCGGCGCTGGCCTTGATCTTGTCGTCCGGCTTCAGGGTCAGCACGCGCCGCCACTGGAACTGCGCCTCGTCGCGGCGGCCCACCTTCCAGTAGGCGTCGCCCAGGTGGTTGTTGATCTCCGGATCGCCGGCGTCGAGCTCGACCGCCTGCTCCAGCTTCTCCGTCGCCTGCTTGTAGTCGCCCATGCGGTAGTAGGCCCAGCCCAGGCTGTCGACCATGGCGCCGGAGCGCGGATCGGCGGCGACGGCCTTCTGGACCATGGCCAGCGCCTCCTTCAGGTGCTCGCCGCGGTCGATCCAGGAATAGCCGAGATAGTTCAGGAGCTCCGGCTCGTCCGGCCGCGCCGTGAGCGCCGCCTGCAGGTCGGCCTGCGCCTCCGGCCAGCGGTTCAGCCGCTCGTTGGTCACGCCGCGCGAATAGAGCAGCCGCCAGTCCGGCGTCTTGGTCTGGGCGATCAGCCCGTCCAGCACCTTGGCGGCTTCGGCATATTGCTCGTCGGAGCGCAGCAGGTCGGCCAGGGTCACCCGCGCGTCGGTGTCGCCGGAGGCTGCGGCCGCGCGAGCCAGCTTCAGCGCCGTCACCTTGTCGTCGGCGCCCTGGTACGTCCAGGCGAGCTTGGCCTGGGCGGTCGAATACTCCATCGAGCCCGGCTTGGGATGCCCGTAGGCCGCCCGCGCGGACTCCGTGTCGCCGGAGCCCTGCATCAGGTCGCCGACCATCACCCAGGCCTCGTCGCGGGCCGGATCGAGCCGCAGCACCAGCCGCAGGTAGATGAGCGCCAACTGGGTCTGCTTGGCGGCGATCATGGTGGCCGCCGGCGCCAGCAGGGCCTGGGCCGCACCTTCGCGGATCGTCGGCATGGGCGGCACGGCCTTGCCCGCCGAGGCGCGGGCCTGGGCGGCCTTCACCGCGATCGAGTCCGGCTCGCGGGCCAGGTGGTCGCCGTAGAGCGCCAGGGCGTCGACCCGGCGGCCGCGCCGCTCCAGGAACCCGCCATAGGCCAGGACCGCCATCTCCGTCGGCTGTTCCACCGAGACCGCCGCCTTGAAGTCGGTCTCCGCCTCATCATAGCGCTTGGCGCGCTCGAACAGCGCGCCCTGGGCGAGCTGGCCGAAATAGTCCACCAGCCGGTCGCCGCGCACCTGCGGCCGCGCGACCGAGCCTTCGGTGTCGCCGGCCTGCGCCGCCGCCCAGGGCGTCAGCAGGACCGCTGCCGGCTTGTGCGGGAAGCCGATGCCGGGATCGTTGAGCAGGGCGACCGCTTCCTTGCCCTTGCCATCGGCCAGCGCCTCGACGCCCACCACCAGCTTTCCGAGCCGCTTGGAGGCCTCGCTGGCCTGGTCGCCGCCGGGGGCCAGGGTGGAGGCCTTCTGGATGTCGCCGGCCAGCAGGGCGGCGGTGAAGGCCCGCTCGGCGATCATGCTGTCGCCGCTCTCCAGCCGCGCCTGGTCGAAGAACTTCGCGGCCTCGGCCGAGCGGCCGTTGTTCAGCGCCTGCTCGCCGGCCAGGAACTTGCCGTAAGAGGAGGCGGAGGCGACCTGCTCGGCCGCGGCGGCGGGCGAGGCGGCGGCCGCCGCCGACCTGGGTCCGCCGGGCGCGGTGGCGCAGGCGGCCATGAGGACCAGGGGAGCGGCGGCGGTGAGCAACTGGGCTAGGCGCATGGGGAAACCATCGACCCTAAGGATGGCTGCGGCAAGGCGCCGTGCTGTCGCAAACCGAACGCATGGTCACATGTTCGGATAGTTCGGGCCGTCGCCGCCCTGGGGCGTCGTCCAGTTGATGTTCTGCGACGGATCCTTGATGTCGCAGGTCTTGCAGTGGACGCAGTTCTGGAAATTGATCTGGAACTTCGGGTTCTCGCCCTTGTCGTCGTACAGCACCTCATAGACCCCCGCCGGGCAGTAGAGCCGCGCCGGCTCGCCATATTTCGGCAGGTTGATCGCGATCGGAACCGCCGGGTCGCTGAGCTTCAGGTGCGCCGGCTGGTTCTCGTCGTGGTTGGTGTTCGACAGGAAGACGCTGGAGAGCTTGTCGAAGGAGAAGACCCCGTCCGGCTTCGGATAGACGATGGGCTTGTAGTCCTTGGCCAGGCCTGTGGAGTCGGCGTCGCTCTTCTCGTGGTGCATGGTCCCGAAGATCGAGAAACCGCCCAGCAGGCTGGTGCACCACATGTCGATCATGCTGAGCACGCCGCCCAGGCCGGTGCCAAACTTCGACAGGATCGGCTTGGCGTTGCGGACGAGGTTCAGCTCCTTGCGCACCCAGGACCTCTGGTAGGCCTCCTCGTATTCCACGAGATCGTCGCGCTGGCGGCCCGCCTGTATGGCGGCGTAGGCCGCCTCGGCGGCCATCATCCCGCTCTTCATGGCGTTGTGGCTGCCCTTGATGCGCGGCACGTTCACGAAGCCTGCGCTGTCACCCAGCAGCACGCCACCGGGGAAATAGAGGCGCGGCACCGACTGCACGCCGCCCTCGGAGATGGCCCGCGCGCCATAGGAGATGCGCTTGCCGCCCTGGAGGTGCTTGGCGATGTCGGGGTGGGTCTTGTAGCGCTGGAATTCGTCGAACGGCGAAAGCCAGGGATTCTTGTAGTTCAGGTGCACCACATAGCCGACCGCGACGTAGTGGTCGCCGAAGTGGTAGAGGAAGCCGCCGCCGCCGGTCTTGTCGTCCAGCGGCCAACCCGCGGCGTGCTGCACCAGGCCCGGGCGGAAAACCTCGTCCGGCACCTGCCACAGCTCTTTCAGCCCGATGCCGTATTTCTCGGGATCGGCCCCTTCGCCCAGGCTGAACTTGGCGCGCAGCTGTTTGGAGAGCGAGCCGCGGACCCCCTCGCCGATGAAGACGTATTTGCCGTGCAGTTCGATGCCCGGCTGATAGTCGGGCCCGTGGCTGCCGTCCTTCTGGACGCCGAACACGCCGGCGACCACGCCCTTCAGCGCGCCCGTCTCATCGAACACCGCCTCGGAGGCGGCCATTCCTGGATAGATTTCGACGCCCAGGGTCTCGGCCTGCTGGGCCAGCCAGCGACAGACATTGCCCAGCGAGGCGATGTAGGTCCCGTGATTGTGGACCAGAGGCGGCATGGCGAAGGTCGGGAGCTGCAGCGAGCCCTGCGGCCCCAACAGCAGCCAACGGTCGTCGTTGACCGGCGTCTCCAGGGGCGCGCCCATCGCCTTCCAGTCCGGGAACAGCTCGTTGATTCCCTTGGGGTCGATCACCGCGCCGGACAGGATGTGCGCCCCGACCTCGGAGCCCTTTTCGAGCACCGCGACGGTGATCTCGCCGCCGGCCGCCGCCGCCAGTTGCTTCAGCCGGATCGCGGCCGACAGGCCCGACGGCCCCGCGCCCACGATGACGACGTCATATTCCATCGCCTCGCGTTCGACAGCTTCGCTCATGCCCCGGGTGCTCCGTTGATCCGCCGAGGGACTTATCGGAAGGTCACCTAGCGGCGGTCAAGCATGAACCGCCAAAGGGGGAAACGCCGATGCGTATGCCGGCCCTGCTCTTCGCGCTCGCGTCGACCGCTTCGACGGGGCGGACGGCGCGGTCCCGGCGGCCGGCGACCGCGCGGCGACCTTCTCCGCGGCCTGGCCGTCCGGCGCCTGGCCGCACGCCAACGACGCCGGCTACCGGGCGATGGGCAAGGCCGTCGACCTCACGTTCTTCCACTAGGCGGCGTCGCGGCCGGCGTAGGCCGCCTCCAGTTTGGCGACGTCGAGTTTGACCATCTGCATCATGGCGTTCATCGCCCGCTCGCGGCCGGCCGCGTCAGGGCCGCCGATGGTCTCGAAGAGCTGCTTCGGGACCACCTGCCAGGAGAGGCCGAAGCGGTCGCTGAGCCAACCGCATTGGTTCGCAAGGCCGCCTTCGAGCAGCTTGTCCCAGTAGTGGTCCACCTCCGCCTGGTCCTTGCAGTCGATGACGAACGAGAACGCGGGCGAAAGGCTGTAGACCGGCCCGCCGTTGAGCGCCGTGACCCGCTGGCCATCGATCTCGAAATCGACGGTCAGCACCCCACCCGCCGGCCCGGGCGCCGCGCCGGGGTTCCGGACCACGTTCAGGATCTTCGAATTGGGGAACACCGAGACGTAGAATTCCGCCGCCGCCTCGGCCTGGGTGTCGAACCACAGGAACGGGTGGATCTTGGGCATATGGTCCTCCTCGAGCATTCTTGCGTCCAAAGGACGTCGCGCAAGGCGCCGTTCCGACAGCGGCCGGCGCTTTTTCCAACCCAGGACCCGCAAACCGGGATAGTCCAGCCCCATGGACCGCCCGCCCGCGCTGCGCCG
Source organism: Phenylobacterium sp. (assembly GCF_035569475.1). Taxonomy (GTDB): domain Bacteria; phylum Pseudomonadota; class Alphaproteobacteria; order Caulobacterales; family Caulobacteraceae; genus Phenylobacterium. Next base: position 22,220 of record NZ_DATMNA010000088.1, on the reverse strand, counting down.
CCTGATCGACCTGCCGGGCGTCTCCGACCTGGAGTACCGCGCGATCCTGAGGCGCGACTTCGCCGAGCCGGAGGCCCGCGCCGAACATCCCGAGATCGACGAATGCTCGGTCAAGACCCTCGGCCTGACCGCCGACCAGGCGCAGGACTGGCCGCGCCCGGCCGGCTGGGACCGACCCGAGCGCCTGCCGATCCCGGCCCAGGTCGCGGCCTTCGAGGCCGAGGGGTGGGACGTCACGGACGACAAGCGCCGGCCGCTCCGCGTGCTGGGCCATTTCAACCAGCAGCTCTGGCTCGCCATCCGCGGCGTGGCGGGCTCCCTGCCCTTCCTGCCGGACGACGACCGGCCCGACCCCTGGGGCGCGTCGCTCGCGGCCGAGGCCAAACGCTTCCGCAAACGCTAGGACGCTCGAACCGCATGAAGCCGCCGCCCAAGCGCCTCTCCGACCTCAAGGGCGGTTCGCCGCCGACCGGCGTCTACGCCCCGCCGACGCCCAAGGTCTCGCGCCAGAAGAAGGCCAAGGTTCTGACCCCGGCGGAAAAGGCCGCCTTCCTGGCCTCGCGCCCCGACCTGAAGCCCTAGGCTTTCTCGAACACCACGATCAGGTTGTTGGCCGGCATGGCGATGCGCTCGCCGAACCTCAGGCCGTTCGCCGCCGCCAGCGCCTTGACGTCGGCCAGGTCGCGCAGGCCCCAGGCCGGATCGCGGCTCTTCAGGCTGGCGTCGAAGGCCAGGTTACTGGACGCCGTCTGGACCCCGGCCTCCAGATAGGGGCCGTAGAGGAACAGCCGGCCCCCCGGCGCCAGCACCTGCGCGGCGCCGGCCATCAGGCCCTGCGTCGCCGCCCAGGGCGAGATGTGGACCATGTTGATGCAGACCACCGCCTCGATCGGGCCGGCCGGCCAAGACACCGGGTCCGCGGCGTCCAGGCGGATCGGGGCCGCGAGGTTCGCCAGGCCTGCGGCCTCGCGCCAGGCTGCGATGCTGGCCAGGGCCTCGGCATCGCGATCGGTGGGCCGCCAGCTCACGCCCGGCAGGGCCGACGCCAGGAACACGGCGTGTTCCCCGGCCCCGCTCGCCACCTCAAGCACGCGGGCCCCCGCGGGCAACCGAGGCCGCAGAACCTCCAGGATCGGCTGGCGGTTGCGCGCCGTGGCGGGCGAGGTCCGCGCGCCGTCGGGGACGATGTCGTTCATGGCCGGCAGCCTAGACCGGAACGCCGGCCAGCGCTGCTAATCGCGCGATCACGGCTTCTGTATTGCCCCCGCCTTCGCAAAGCGGTCTTGTGCGGCCGCTTCAACGATGGCGGGGACACGACCATGGCCTACGACAACCCGGGCTCCGGCCTGCAACTGCGCTCGCTGATCAAAAGCGACGGGCAGTTGGAGCTCTCGCTGGCCAAGGTGGACGTTCCCGATCCCGCGCCGGACGAGGTGCTGGTTCGCGTCGAGGCCTCGCCGCTCAATCCGTCGGACCTCGGCCTGCTGCTGGGCGCGGCCGACCTCTCCACGGCCAGGGCCGGCGCCGGCCCGACGCTCACCGCCACCGTGCCGCAAGCGCTGATGCGCGCCATGGCGGGCCGGGTGGACCAATCCATGCCGGTCGGCAACGAAGGCGCGGGCGTGGTGGTGGCCGCCGGCTCCGACCCCGCCGCCCAGGCCCTGCTCGGCAGGACCGTGGCCGGCATCGGCGGGGCCATGTACGCCCAGTACCGTGCGCTGAAGGCCGCCGACGTCCTGCCCCTGCCCGCCGGCGCGACCGCGGCCGACGGCGCCTCCTGCTTCGTCAATCCGCTGACCGCGCTCGGTATGGTCGAGACCATGAAGCGCGAGGGACACACCGGGCTCGTCCATACCGCCGCCGCCTCCAACCTCGGCCAGATGCTGAACAAGATCTGCCTTAAGGACGGCGTGCCGCTGGTCAACATCGTGCGCAGCCGCGCCCAGGCCCACATCCTCACCGACATCGGCGCGACCCATGTGGTCGACTCGACCTCGCCCGACTTCCTGGCCGAACTCACCGACGCCCTGGCCGACACCGGCGCGACGCTCGCCTTCGACGCCATCGGCGGCGGCAAGCTCGCCGGCCAGATCCTTGGCTGCATGGAGACGGCGATCAACCGCAAGGCCACGGTCTACAGCCGCTACGGCTCGTCGACGCACAAGCAGGTCTACATCTACGGCGGCCTCGACACCGGCCCGACCGAGCTGGTCCGCAGCTTCGGCATGGCCTGGGGCATCGGCGGCTGGCTGCTCACCTATTTCCTGACGAAGACCCCGCCGGCCGAGGCCCAGAAGCTGCGCCAGCGGGTCGCCGACGAACTGAAGACCACCTTCGCCAGCCACTACACCGCTGAGATCGGCCTGGCCGAGGCCCTCGATCCCAAGGTGGTCGCCGCCTACAACCGGAAGACCACCGGCGAGAAATACCTGATCAATCCCAACAAGGGCCTCTAGCCGACCGCGGCGCCGCAAGGCTTGGACAAATCCACGCCGGGCCGCCAAGACTGGGGGTGTGAGCGCCGCGGCCGACCCCATCGCCGAATCCCTGCTGGCCTTCTGGGCGGACGCGGGCGTGGACGGCATGCTGCTGGACGAGCCGGTCGACCGCATCGCCGCCGGCCGGATCGCGCCGCCGCAGCCCGCGGCGCGGAAGGCCCCGGTCGCCGCGCCGGCGGCCTCGCCGGCTCGCCCAGCCCAGCCGGACGTCTCCGCCGCGGTCGCGCAGGCCGAGGCGCTGGCCGCAGGGGCCGACAGCCTGGAGGCGCTCGCGGCGGCCATCGCCGGCTTCGACGGGTGCCCGCTGAAGTTCGAGGGCGGCGCAACCCAGGCCGTGGTCTGGCGCGGCGATCCGGCCGCCCCGCTGATGGTCATCGGCGAAGGGCCGGGACAGGACGAGGACCGCCAGGGCCAGCCTTTCGTCGGCCGCGCCGGCCAGCTTCTCGACAAGATGCTCGCCGCCGCCGGCCTGACCGGGCGGGTGATGATCACCAACACCGTCTTCTGGCGGCCGCCCGGCAATCGCACGCCCACGCCCGCCGAGCAGGCGGTCTGCGCCCCCTTCGTCGAGCGCGCCATCGCCCTGGTGAAACCGAAGATGCTGCTGCTGGTCGGCGGGGCCTCGGCCAAGGCCATGTTGAAGAAGGACGAGGGGATCCTGTCCATGCGCGGGCGTTGGCACGAATGGCGTTCGGCGGACGGCGCGATCGAGCTACCGGCGCTCCCGACCCTGCATCCGGCCTTCCTGCTGCGCCAGCCGGCGGCCAAGAAACGCGCCTGGGTGGACCTTATGACGCTGACGGAAAGGCTTGATCGTCCGGACCGTCCCGAATAACCCTTAGCGCCGGGGACTTCGAGAAGAGGACTGCGCACCGCCCAGGCGACAACGGGCAAGCGCGGAAGAGACGGCATGACGCTGAAGAAGCGCCTGCGGGCCGGGGCTCTTAGCCTTGCCTGCTCCGCCTCCATCGCCGGCGCGGCCGCGGCTGAATCGCCGACGGCGCTGTCGAGCGACGACGCCCGCGCCTATGCGGCCGCCTTCGACGCGACCGAGCGCGGCGACTTCATCGACGCCCAGATGCAAAGCGCGGCGGTCAAGGATCGTTCCCTCGAGGGCTATCTGAGCTTCCACGAGCTGATGCACCCGACCGCCCATGTGGCGGCCTTCGACGAATTGAGCGCCTGGCTCGGCAAGTTCCGCGACCTGCCGGTGGCCGACCGCATCTTCGCCCTGGCGGCCAAGCGCAAGACCGATCCGACCGCCGATGCGGGCCCGCGGCCCATGGCCATGGGCGACGGGCGCCAGATCGCCAACCCGGTACTGTCCGACAAGGCGCGGCGCGGCCGGGAGGCCTTCTACGCCGGCGACCTGAAGCGCGCGCTGACCCTGGCCACGGCCTCGGGCGACCGCTGGATCGCCGGGCTCTCGGCCTACCGGCTGAAGGACTACGACAAGGCCCGCGCCAGCTTCGCCGACCTCGCCCGCGACGGCGAATGCGACGCCTGGCTGCAATCGGCCGCCGCCTTCTGGGCCGCCCGCTCGGCCCAGGCGCAGAACGACGCCAGCGGCGCGGCCCAGCATCTGCGCGTCGCCGCACGCTACGGCGAGACCTTCTACGGCATGCTGGCCGCCCGTCAGCTCAAGCTCGCCGACCAGGCCAGCGTCGCCTCGACCGACGACCCGCTGGCCCGGCTGCTGCTGGCCGCCTACACGGTCCCGGCCTCCGCCCAGTCCAGCGTCGATCTCGCCCGCTTCGTGGCCACCGACCCGCGCGCCCACCGCGCGGCGGCCCTGGCGCAGATCGGCCGCGGCTCGGATGCGATCCAGGAGCTGCGCGCCGGCATGGCCCTGGCGCGCACCGGCGCCGACCAGGAACGCTGGAAGGCCCTGACGCTGGCCATGGGAACCTCGCTCGCCGACCGGCCCAGCCCGCCGCGCAGCGCCGACCTCGACTATCCGGCGCCCGAGCTCCAGCCGATCTCCGGCTTCACCCTGGACAAGGCCCTGGTCTACGCCCTGGTGCGCCAGGAAAGCCGCTTCAACGCTCAGGCGATCTCCCCGGTCGGCGCGACCGGCCTGATGCAGGTCATGCCCGCCTCCGCCGCCATCGCCGCCGGCGACGACAAGCTGAAGCGCGATCCGACGCCGCTGCTGGATCCGGCCTTCAACCTGCGGGTCGGGCAGGACTATTTTAGCTGGCTCCTGGACAAGGGCGTCGGCCACGACCTGATCCGCGCGGTGGCCGCCTACAACGCGGGCCCCACGCCGGTGACCCGCACCGCCCAGATGCTCGGCCCCGAGGCCGACGGCCTGCTGCTGATGGAATGCCTGCCCGCCCAGGAGACGCGGACCTATGTGCAGCGGGTCCTGGCCGGCTACTGGACCTATCGCAAGATGTGGGGCCAGGCCTCGCCCAGCCTGGACGCCCTGGCCTCCGGCCAGCGGGCGATCGACGAACGGGCCGACCTAAGCCAGCCGGACCGCGCCCCGACCCAACTGGCCGCGCAGTCGCTTCAGGTCGGGATGCGCTAGGGCCAGGGCGGCGTTCCGGCCGATCAGCACGCCGTAGGGCTTCTCGCCGAAGAAACCGCCCTCGCCCATCAGCAAGGCGTCGCCGCCCCCGCCGCGCAGGTGCTTGGCCAACAGCGCCAGCCAGCCGGGCTTCAGCCGGATCTTGGCCGGCGCCACCAGCAGCCGGTCCGACCGCGCCGCCCGCAGCGCCGACGCCAGGTCGTCCGCCAGCTCCGCCCCGGTTTCCTCGCGCAGCACCGCCAGCAGCTCGGGCGGCTCGCCGCCGGCGATCAGCACCTCGCGCACCAGACCCTCCACGGCGGCCGAGGTCAGGGCGGCCAGCAGCGCCGGCAACCGGTCTCCGGCGTCGGCCGTCTCGACGATCACGCTCAGCATGGCGCCACAAGCCCTGCGTTGGCGGCGAAGGTCAACCGTCGACAGATGGCGTCGGATGTCCGACGCTGGCCGCAAAATAAGAGACCCGGGGGAAATCGATGGATCGCCGCACTCTGCTCGCCGCCGCGCCGCTACTGGCCTTGCCCGGGCTCGCCTTCGCCCAGGAGCCGGCCGCGCCGGCGGCGCCCGCGCCGCGGCCCATCCCGCCGCCGCCCACCTTTCCGCCACCGACTCTTGCCATGACCACGGTGGCCGGCGGCCTGCATTTCCCCGAGGCGCCGGTCGTGATGCAGGACGGCTCGGTCCTGTTCGTGCAGATCGAGGCCAAACAGGTCAGCCGGCTGAAGCCCGATGGGACCGTCACCCTGGTCGCACAACTCGACGGCGGCCCCAACGGCCTGGCGATCGGCCCGGACAAGGCGCTCTACGTCGCCAACGACGGCGGCCGGTTCAGCTTCAACAGGCGCGGCGCCTTCAACTATCCGGGCCCGGTCCCGCCCGACCATACCGGCGGCTCGATCCAGCGCATCGACGTGAAGACCGGCAAGGCCGTCACCCTCTACGATAGCTGCGACGGCAAGCGGCTGGTGGCCCCGGACGACCTGGTCTTCGACCGCCACGGCGGCATGTGGATCAGCGACTACGGCAAGGTGAGGGGCGACGCCGGGATCTACTACGCCCGCGCCGACGGCCGGGGCATCCGGCAGGCCAAGGGTGGCATGAACGCGCCCAACGGCATCGGCCTGTCGCCGGACGGCAAGCAGCTCCACGTGAGCGAGGGCCGCCAACTCTGGACCTTCGACATCAAGGGCCCGGGCGAATTGGGGCCCAGCACCTCCTATCCCAACGCCGCCCACGCCAACCTGCGCGAGCGCTCCGTGGCCGACAGCCTGAAGGTGCTGGCCGATGGCAAGGTCTGCGTCTGCACCCTGATCGCGGGCGGGATCAGCATTTTTGACAGGGCGGGCGGGACCGAGTTCATCCAGTTTGACGACCCGATGACCACCAACCTGGCCTTTGGCGGCGGCGACATGCGCGACACCTGGGTCACCTCCTCGGGCCTCAGCCGGATCGTCGAAGTGCGCTGGCCCTACCCCGGTTTGAAGCCGGCCTATTCCGCATGATTGTTCTTGTTTTGTTCCATCCAGAGGCCTAGCGTCGATGGGTGAGCACCTTCACCCAGCAGATCACCGCCGTCCGCGGCCGCGGCGCCCGCACCAACGCCAGCGGCCGCTATGAGACCGAGGCCCGCGAGGCCTTCGACGACGGCTGGACGCCGGACGATGCCGAGCCCGAGCAACTGACGACCACCGTCTCGCCCGAGAAGGCGAAGGTGATCATCACCCGCAACGACAGCCCGGACATCGGCTTCTCCGCCTCGATCAATCCCTACCGAGGCTGCGAGCACGGCTGCATCTACTGCTATGCGCGGCCGGCCCACGCCTACATGGGGCTGTCGCCCGGCCTCGACTTCGAATCCAAGCTGTTCTTCAAGCCGGAGGCCGCGCGCCTGCTGGAGCGGGAGCTGTCTCGGCCGACCTATGTCCCCGAGACGATCCACATCGGTGGCAACACCGATCCCTATCAGCCCCAGGAGCGGCGGCTGCGGGTCACACGGCAGATCATCGAGGTCCTTTCCCGCTTCAACCACCCGTTCTCGGTCATTTCCAAGTCCGGCCTGATCCTGCGCGACCTGGACCTGCTGGCCCCCATGGCGGAAAGGAACCTGGTGCGGGTGGCGATCTCCATCACCACCCTGGACCGCAAGCTGGCGCGCTCCATGGAGCCGCGCGCCGCCACCCCGGAAAAGCGACTGGACGCCGTGCGGCGCCTGAGCGAGGCGGGCGTGCCCACGGTGGTGATGTTCGCGCCCTCGATCCCCGGCCTCAACGACCACGAGATGGAGGCGGTGCTGGAACGCGCCGCCGCCGCCGGCGCGCGCGGCGCAGGCTATGTGGCCCTGCGGCTGCCGATGGAGATCGCCGACCTCTTCCAGGAATGGCTGGCCACCGACCACCCCGACCGCGCCAGCCGGGTGATGTCCCTGGTGCGCCAGATGCGCGGCGGCAAGACCTACGACAGCCAGTGGGGCCAGCGGATGAAGGGCCAGGGCCCGCTCGCCGACCTGATGTCCCGGCGCTTCGCCGTGGCGAAGCAGCGCCTGGGCATCTCCGGAAAGCTTCCGCCGTTGGACCTGGGCCTGTTCCGGGTTCCGCCCAAGGCGGGGGACCAGATCGACCTGTTCGGATAGCCAAAGAGAGCGAGGATGAGTGAGCCCAAAACCGCCCCCATTCATGGGGGAGGGGGACCGCGAAGCGGTGGAGGGGGCGCTGCCACGCCATGAGAGTCGCCAGCAACGCCGTGAAACGAGCGCGCCAGCTTCGCAGGCGCATGTCGCTGCCGGAAGTGATGCTCTGGAAGGCTTTGCGGGGACGGGAACACGGCAAGCCGGTCTTCCGGCGTCAGTATCCGACGGGCCCCTACGTCTTGGACTTCTTCTGCGCCAAGGCGCGGCTGTGCGTTGAGATTGACGGCGGCTCGCACGGTTTCGGCGACCGGCCGCGAGCGGATGCACGGCGAGATGGTTATCTGCGGTCGTGCGCTGCTCGGCGTCCGCGGTGATCGAGGACACGCACGGCGTGGCCATGGGCCTTCTTCAACTCGCCTGCGACCGCAGCGCCCCCTCCACCACTTCGTGGTCCCTCTCCCCCGTTGACACGGGGGAGGTTTCAAGACGCCGCATCGATTGACGCGCCGGGTGCGGCTACGCGGCCTTGGCGAGTTCGTCGCGGGCGGCGGCGGCGATCTCGAAGGAGCGGACGCGGGCCGCATGGTCGAAGATCTGGGCGGTGACCATGATCTCGTCGGGCCGGTGCTTGGCGACGAAGGCTTCGAGCCCGCGGCGAACGGTCTGTGGATCGCCTACCACGGCGGTGGCGAGCGCGCCCTGCATGTCGGGCGTCAGGCCGGCGGCGGCGAAGCGCGCCTCGATGTCGTCCGCCGGCGGCGGTAGGGGGCTGGGCCGCCCGGTCCGCAGGTTCAGGAAGGCCTGCTGCAGGGAGGTGAACAGCCGCCTGGCCTCGGCGTCCGTCTCGGCGGCCACCACGTTCAACCCGAGCATGACGTAGGGCTTGTCGAGGTGCGCCGAGGGCGTGAACCGCTGGCGATAGATGTCCATCGCCTGTTCCATCTGCGCCGGGGCGAAGTGGGAGGCGAAAGCGAAAGGCAGCCCGAGCGCGGCGGCCAGGGAGGCGCCGAAGAGGCTGGACCCCAGGATCCAGACCGGGACCTTCGCGCCCGCGCCGGGCACCGCCCGGACCGCCTGGTTGGGCGCCGCGTCTTCGAAATAGCCCATCAGCTCGACCACATCCTGCGGGAAACGGTCGACGTCGCCGGCCAAGGTGCGCCGCAAGGCGTGGGCGGTGAGCTGATCGGACCCCGGCGCGCGGCCGAGCCCCAGGTCGATCCGGCCCGGGAACAGGGCTTCGAGGGTGCCGAACTGCTCGGCGATCACCAGCGGCGCGTGGTTGGGCAGCATGATCCCGCCGGCGCCCACCCGGATCGTCTGGGTTCCGGCCGCCACATGGCCGATGACCACCGAGGTCGCCGCGCTGGCGATCCCGGGCATGTTGTGGTGCTCGGCCAGCCAGTAGCGGCGATAGCCCAGCCGCTCGGCGTTGCGCGCCAGGTCGAGGCTGTTGACGAGGGATTGGGCGACGTCGCCGCCTTGCAGGATCGGCGACAGGTCGAGAACGGACAGAGGAACCATGCGGCCCATATGGGGACCCTTCATCGGGAGAACACTCCCACAAGCTCTATGTGCGGCGACCAGAGGAACTGATCCACCGGCAGGACGCGGTCCAGGGTGAAGCCGGCGTCGATCAGGGTCCTCGCATCGCGGGCGAAGGTGGCCGGGTTGCAGGAGACGGCGATCACCCGCGCCAGGCCGGAGCGCGCCAGCTCGGCGACCTGTTCGGCGGCCCCGGCGCGGGGTGGGTCGAAGACCGCCAGGTCGGTCTTCCTCAGCTCCTCGGCCAGGACCGGGCGGCGGACCAGGTCGCGGGCCTCGGCGGTGACGCCCTTCAGCCCCGGTGCGGTGGCCAGGGCGGCGCTGAGCGCGCGGATGGCGTCCGGCGCGGAGTCGGCGGCGTGGACGGGGGCGATCGCGGCCAGGCGGAAGGTGAAGGTGCCGACCCCGCAATAGAGATCGGCGATGCGCGCGGCGCCCGCCGCCTGCCCGGCCACGAAGTCGGCCATGGCCGCCTCAGCCTGGGCGGTGGCCTGCAGGAAGGCGCCGGGCGGCAGGGCGACTGTGGCGGGGCCCAGCCGCACCTGCGGGCTACGCGCCTGGTAGGCCACTTCGCCGTCGAGGGTCACGCGGGCGAAGTCGGCCTCGGCCGCGCGGTCGGCCAGTTGCACCCGGGCGTCGGCGGACAGCCCACCCGACTTGCGCTCCACGCCGGAGATGTCGATGTCCAGCCCGCTGGCGGTCGCCGTGACGTGCAGGGTGGGCGCCGACTTCGGGTGTTCGAACAGCGGCGCGGCCAGGCGCTTCAGCGCCGGGATCGCCGCAGCAATGGCGGGGTCGCTGATCGGGCAGATCGCGATGTCCACCAGGTCCCACGATTTGCGCGCCTTGTAGCCCAGCCGCGCGGCCTCGCGGCTCCCACGCCGCGCGTGCAGCGCTACCCGCCGGCGCGTGCCGGGCTGGGCGGCGAAGGGCGGCAGGACCTCCGTGTCGATCTGCTGGCGGGCCAGGGTTCCGGCGAGGCGCTCCACCTTCCAGGCCAGGTACGGCGCGTGGTCCCAGTGCTGCAGGGCGCAGCCGCCGCAGGTCCCGAAGTGCGGACACACCGGCGCGGTCCGCTCGGGGCTGGCCTCCAGCACCTCGACCAACTCCCGCCGCTCGCCGCTTCCCGTCGCCAGCACCCGCTCGCCCGGCAGGGTGAAGGGCACGAAGGCCGGCCCCGCGGCCATGCCGTCGCCCTCCCCGCCGAGGCCCTCGATGGTCAGTTCGACCGGCGGCCCGGCGGAGCGCACGGGGCGGCCTTGGGGGCGATGGCGGCGCGGGGGCTGTCTCATGGTCGGAACAAGGGCCTCGCGCGATGGCGATAAGCAAGATGAACGAAGATGAACGGCCCGCTCAAAATCCGTTCAGCTTAGCTGGGCAAGAAGGGTCCTCGAAGCCGCCCAAAAGGCCGCTGCAAAGATTCGAGAGAGGGGATACCCATGACCAAGTCTTCGACCTTCGCCAAGGGCTGCGTCGCCGCAACGGTCGGCCTCGTGGCCCTGGGCGCGGCGGCCGCGGCCTCCGCCCAGCCGGCGCCCGGGTACAACTACGATCCCTGCCGCCGCGACGCCAACAACCGCGGCGTCACCGGCGCCCTGCTCGGCGGGGCCGGCGGCGCGGTGCTGGGCTCCCAGTTCGCGGCCAGCGGCCACCGCCGCGACGGCTCGCTGCTCGGCGGCGTGGTCGGCGCGATCGCCGGCGCGGCGGTCGGCCACAGCACCGCCGCCTGCACCGACGGCCCTCCGCCGCCGCCCGTCGCCGAATATGCCCCGCCGCCTCCGCCGCCCCCGGTTTATGAGGCCGCGCCGCCGCCACCGCCGCCGGCCTACGGGGCCTACTACGAGGCCCCGCCGCCGGTCGAGTACGCGCCGCGCGAGGCGGTCTGGGTCTATGGCCGCCACGGCGTGCGCTACCGGGTTGTCGAGGAGCGTGTCGGCCCCGACGGCTGCACCGTCGCCGAGAGCCCGATCTACTTCCCCGACGGCCGCGTCGACCGCCGCTTCGTCCACGTCTGCCCGGACTACCGCGGCCGCTATCACGTCGTCGACTAGAGTTATCTGCCGCCAGCCGTGGCTGGGCTACTCCAGGGCCGTCCGCATTGCCGCGGGCGGCCCTTTTTCGGCCTTGCGCGCCCAGAGCAGGTATTCGCGGTTCCCGTCGCCGCCCTCGACCGGGCTGTCGGCCGTCTCGCGGACCGTCCAGCCCGAGGCGTCCAGGAAGCCCGCGACCGCGGCCAGGGCTTCGGCGCGCGCCGCCTCGTCCTTCACCAGCCCGCCCTTGCCGACGCGCTCCGGTCCCACCTCGAACTGCGGCTTGACCAGGGCCACCAGGTCCGCCCCGCCCGCCGCCAGCGCCAGGGCCGCCGGCAGGGCCTTGGCGAGGCCGATGAAGCTCACGTCGCAGACCACAAGCTGTGGCGGCTCCGTGATCTCCGCGACGGTCAGGGCGCGCGCGTCGACGCCCTCCAGCCGGACCACCCGCGGATCGTCGGCGAGGCTGGGGTGCAGCTGGCCGCGACCCACGTCCACCGCGTAGACCCGTCGCGCCCCGGCCGCCAGGCAGACCTCGGTGAAGCCGCCGGTCGACGCGCCGACGTCCAGCACCACGCGCCCCTCGACCGCGACCGGCCACAGCCCGAGCGCATGCTCCAGCTTCAGCGCCCCGCGCCCGACCCACGGGTGGGCCGGCGTCGCGTGCAGCACCGCCGCGTCGCTCAGCAGCTCGGAGGGCTTCAGCACCGGTCGCCCGTCGGCCAAGACCCCGCCGGCCTCGATGGCGGCGCGAGCCTTGGCGCGGCTCTCGAACAGGCCGCGCGCGACCAGCAGAAGGTCGGCGCGGGTCTTCACGGGCGCCCCTAGGCCTGGGCCTTCTCGTCCTCGAACAGCTTCTTCAGCTCGTTCTTGAGGATCTTGCCGTTGGCGTTGCGCGGCAGCACTTCATGCCAGAACTTGATGACCACCGGCACCTTGAAGGCCGCGATCCGCTCGGCCACATGGGCGCGCAGCTCGTCCTCGGTGGCCTGCATCCCGGGCTTCAGGGTGACCACCGCCCCGGGTTCCTCGCCCAGCGTCCGGTGCGGGATGCCGACCACCGCCGCGTCCATCACCGCCGGGTGGTCATAGAGGGCGTTCTCGACCTCGACGCAGTAGATGTTCTCGCCGCCGCGGATCAGCATGTCCTTGGCCCGGTCGATGATGTAGCAGAAGCCCTCCTCGTCGAGCTTGGCCAGGTCGCCGGTGCGCACCCAGCCGTCGACGAAGGTCTGGGCGCTGGCCTCGGGCTTGTTCCAGTAGCCCTTCACCACCATCGGCCCCTTGGCCCACAGCTCGCCCACCTGGCTGGCCGGCAGGACGGTGACGCCGTCGGCTGCGTCGCGGATCTCCAGTTCGCAGACCGCTGCGGCCGGGCCGCAGCTATCGGGGCGGTTGATATAGTCCTCCGAGGCGTTGGAGGTGACCGTGGCGCAGGTCTCGGTCATGCCCCAGCCCTGGCCGGGCTGCGACTTGGGGAAGGTCTCGCGCAGGCGCCGCACCAGCTCCGGCGCCGAGGGTGCGCCGCCATAGGCCACCGACTCCAGGGACGACAGGTCGTAGTTGGCGCGCGCCGGGTGCTCGATGAGCTGCCAGGCGATGGTCGGCACGCCGCCGGCCTGTTGAATCTTCTCGCGCTCGATCAGCTCGAAGGCGCGGATCACGTCCCACTTGTGCATCATCACCAGCTTGGCGCCGGCGAACAGGCTCGGGTTCAGGACCGCCATGCAGCCCGTGACGTGGAAGAACGGCACCGAGATCAGCGACGAGCGCTGCGGGCCCGTCGGGTCCGGCGCCGGCGGCGCCTCGCCGCGGCGCAGGAAGGCGCGCGCGCCGGCGGCGGCGGCGGTGAAGATGTTGGAATTGACGCCGCGCTGGGTGGCCAGCGCCCCCTTCGGCCTGCCGGTCGTGCCGGAGGTGTAGAAGATGGTGGCGTCGTCGTCCGGGCCGACCTCAGCCGGCGGCAGCGGCCCGTCGGCCAGCTCGCCATAGACCCCGGGCGCGCCGATCACGTCCTCCAGCTTGGTGACCAGCGGATGGGCGATCTCCTCGCGGGCGCGGCAGACGTAGACCCGCGCCAGGTCGGGGCAGTTGGGCAGGTGCTCCGTCAGGCGCTCGTAGCGTTCGGCGTCCATCAGGGCGACCTTGGTCCCGGAATCGGTCAGGCCGTATTCGAGTTCCGGCCCGGTCCACCAGGCGTTCAACGGCGTCACCACCGCGCCCAGCGCCGCGGCGGCGTAGAAGGCCACCACCCACTCGGGGATGTTGCGCATGATCACGGCGACCCGGTCGCCCTTGACCACGCCCTGGCCCGCCAGCTCGGCCGCGAGCGCGGCGACCGCGCGGTGGAAGGCCTCGAAGCTGACCCGCTCGTCCTCGTAGACCAGGAAGATCCGTTCCCCGTGGGCGCGGGAGGCCTCCACCACGGAGCGCAGCGAGGGCGGCAGGTTCTTCCAGACCTTGGTCTTCACGCCGCGGATGTCGATCTCCGCCACCTCGGTGACGGCGCCGGGCTGGCCGATCAGGACGTGCGCCTGCTGGATCGACATGGCGGGCCAACCGGGCGGCAGGGTGGGATCGGACATCTGGTGGTTTCCCTAAGCTGGCGGGGCGTCTTGGGCGGCCCTCGCGTGTCCCAGGTGAACAACCATAACCCAGCCGGCGAGGCAAACGTCGACCGGCGTTCGTGATCTGCCCTTCCCGCAGCGAGAGAAAGGAACCGCTACTTCGCTCCGAACACGGCCAATACGTCGTTCCGGAACGCCGCCTGGCTGGCGGGGCGCGAGTAGAACATGTGGCCGCCCGGATAGAGCGCCAGCCGCACCCGCCCCGGATCGCCGGCGATCGGCATCTGGTCGATCACCAGCCTGGAGACGAAATAGGGGCAGCTCAGGTCGTCGTAGCCGTGGGCGATCAGCACCTTCATCTTGGCGTCCGCCGCGATGGCCTGGCGCAGGTCGGTGGTGGCCTCGGTGAGCTCGACGCCCGGCTCCCAGTCGCTGCCGACCTCGTAGCTGAGCGCGTTGAAGCGCCCGTCGACCTTCCAGCCGACGATGCGGGTGTCGAAGTCGACCATGGCGCTGGTGGTCGGCGCGATGATGGCGTCGAGGATCGGGTCGTTGCGGCGGCCGTTGGGCGCCCAGGGGAAGGGATCGTCCTGGGTCACGTTGCTATCGTAGACGCTGCCGATCTTGCCCTGGTCGCGGTAGAGCTCGCGCAGGAAGGCGCCGATCTCGATGCGCCCGCCGGAGCGTTTCACGAACGTCGGGTCGAGGCCGGTGTAGGCGGTGACCCTGGAGACCAGCCGGTCCACCGCCGCCGGATCGCGCCGGCCCTTCATCAGGTCGGAGGCGAACTCGCCGCGCGCGTAGTCCTCGACCTCCCGCATCAGGCCCGGCGACAAGGACTTGCCCTGCCGCTCATAGTTGGCGGCGGCCATGGACGGCAGGGTCGTCACCCAGGTCATGGGCGAGAAGTTGGGCGCCTGGTCCATGGGCGGCTCGAGATAGGGCGAGACCATCACCATGCCGCTGATCCCGACGCCCAGGCGGGTCTGCAGGAAGTAGGTGATGCGCGGCACGCGGTAGCCGCCGTAGCTCTCGCCGGTGATGTACTTCGGCGAGGCCATCCGGCCGTTCTTGAGCAGCCAGTCGTAGACGATGCGCGACAGGTACTCGATGTCCGGCTTGATCGAGTAGAAGCGCTTCTTGCTCTCGTCCTTGTCGACCAGGGACCGCGAGAAGCCGGTGCCCACGGGGTCGATGAACACCATGTCGGTGACGTCGAGCCAGGTGCCGGGATTGTCCACCAGCACGGCGGGGTCGGAGGGACTGTCGCCCTGGGCGCCGAACTGCACGCGCTTGGGCCCGATGGCGCCCAGGTTGAGGTAGACCGAGGCCGCGCCCGGGCCACCGTTGAAGGCGAAGGTGACCGGCCGGCTGGGATCCTTCGGCCCGTCCAGGGTGTAGGCGGTGAAGACCACCTCGGCGATCTTCTTGCCCTTCTCGTCACGGACCGGCAGCGAGCCCACCGTGGCGGTGTAGTTGAGCGTCTTGCCGGCGACGTGAGTCACCTGCTTGACCGAGGCGTCGGCCGGGAACGGCGGCAGTTCGATCTTGTCCTTGTCGCCATCCTTCTTGGCCGCGTCGGCCTTGGCGGGCGCGTCGTCGGCCCAAGCGCTAGCGGCGCTTGAGAACCCGAACGAAAAGGCTGCGGCGGCCGCGGCCACGATCATCAGCTTGCGCATGCAGAAATCCCCTACCGACCGCGCCAAGATGGCCAAGATCGGCGCCTCTGCAAGCTAAACCCGGCGGGGTTATGGCGGGGACGCGTCCGCCTCGGCCTCAAGGTCGCGGATCCGCTGGCGGTAGATGCTTTCGACCGCCTGCCTGGACTCCAGGGCGGCGTCCTCGCGCATGTTGAGCCAGTCGACCTGGTCACGCCGGAGCCGGCCTTCCGGGGCGCCGGCGGCCAGGGCCTCGGCATAGGCCCGGGCCATCCGCCGCTCAGCCGCCATCAGCCCGGGGTCATGACAGACGGCGTCCTGGGCGGGCGAAACGACATTGGCGCAGTCGAGCGCGCCTGGCACGTGGGGGATGACCGGGCGACCCAAGGCAGGCTGGATGATCGGCGGCGGCGCCGCGGGCGCAGGCCGCGCGACCACGGGCGGGGGGTCCGCCACGAAGGCTCTCGGGCTCTGGGCGGCGACAGGCGACGGCAAGGGCCGCGGCGGCGCGGGGTCGCCCAGTTCAGCGCGTGGCGCGATCGGCAGCGCGTTGACCGGGGTGGCTTGCGCACTCGGAAACGAAGGGTCGGCGGCGACCGGCCGTGGGGCCTGCGCGGGCGCCTCCTGCCGAAGCTGGATGGCCAGTTGCGTCGCGCCCGCCGCCGGAGGGGGTGCGTCATGCCGCGTCCAGATGGCGGACAGCTCGGGCCAGCGCACCGCGGCGCCCACCGCCAGCGCGGCGAAAAGCACGCCGCCGGACAGGAGCAGGGCCGGGCCCACCCGGCGCGTAGCCGGCGCCGGCTCCTTGGCGATGGCGGCCGGCGCCTCAGCCTCGAACGGGTCGTACCAGTCCGGCTCGGCATAGTCCGCCGCATCGAACTCGTCGGCAAAGCGCGGCGCGTCGTCGGCGTAGGTCCGAAACCCGGGGCGCGACCGCGACAGGCCGCGCTCGTCGAATTCTTCCACGGTCATGACCGCCACTCACCAATGTCCCTCGACCTTCGAAACCATGCCGTCGGATTTGGTTGCGATCGTGGCTCGGAATTGCGGGCGCCGGGTCTCCGGTCACGCGTCGCGGGCGAGGCTCGGGGATTTCCCGGTGCGTGGTGTCGGATCGTGGAAGCTTGACGCGTCTTGCTGGTAGGGCCGCCATCGCCGTGGCCTCGCACAGCGAGCCGTCGGCGCGATTACCAGGAGACAATCGCATGATCACCATTTCCGCTTTCCGCTGGGTTCCGCCGTTCGCCCAGGGCCAGGTGCGCGACCTGCGCGCACGCTGGGCGCTGGAGGAAGCCGGCGTCCCCTACCGCACGCGCCTCCTGGAGCCGGGCGACCAGGACAAGCCCGAGTACCGCGCGCTGCAGCCCTTCGGCCAGGTGCCGATCCTGGAGGAGGACGGCCAAGCCATCTTCGAGAGCGGCGCGATCGTGCTGCACATCGGCGAACGCAGCGAGACGCTCCTGCCCAAGGACCCCGCCGCCAAGGCGCGCGCCGTCCAGTGGCTCATCGCCGCGCTCAACTCCGTCGAGCCGCATGTGATGAACGTCGCCGTGCTGATGTTCTACGAAGGCCAGGAATGGGCGAAGCTGCGCCGCCAGAGCGCCACGGACTTCGCCCTGCACCGGCTGGGGTCGCTCGCCAAGGCGCTCGGCGACAAGCCCTATCTGGATGGCGACCGCTTCACCGCCGGCGACCTGATGATGGCCACGGTGCTGCGCATCGAGCCCGAACTGATCGTCGACGAGCGCCTGAAGGCCTATGTCGAGCGCTGCACGGCGCGACCGGCGTTCCAGCGGGCGCTCGCCGCCCAGATGGGCGATTTCCGCGACGCGGCCTGAGCGGCTGAGGCTCGCTTACTACGCTCAGGGGGTGAGACGAACCCTATGGCAAAGCGCTAACGCAGAAACGCTGCCACGCGCAGAGCTAGAAAATCGTCGCGAAGGGGATGCTCCAACACAGCAGCCATCGCCGCGTTAGTTCTAGCATGCGCGTGGAACCGTTGGAGCGCATGGCCGTAGATTCTATCCGCGTCTCTGTCAAAGCGCGCAGCGCTATTGGCCGACGAAACGATGCCGTTGATGCTGCCTTGAAGCTTCTTCGCAGCGATTGGATCGGGCTCAACGTCATGCAGAATCTCACTCAGGACTTCCTGCCACTTGCGGGTAGGGTCCGACGCCCTCGGCATCGAGATCGAGCCGAACCGCCACCACCTGTAGGCCCCAAGTGACCAGCGATCAGTGGCGTAAGGATAAGGATCTTCGATCGCAGGTGTGCCGCTTCTAACGGTGTCGGAAATCGTACCCTGAGACCTACTCGACTCAACAAAAACCCCAGCTTCGACACGAGCAAATACATACCCCGGGGAGAGAAACTGCATTAGCTTCAATATCCCGGCTGCCCGGGATACGCGCGCCGTCGAACATATCTGATCGAGAGCCTGGGGTGGACTTGCCGAGCTGTGAGTG
Organism: Phenylobacterium sp.; assembly: GCF_035569475.1. Taxonomy (GTDB): domain Bacteria; phylum Pseudomonadota; class Alphaproteobacteria; order Caulobacterales; family Caulobacteraceae; genus Phenylobacterium. The sequence goes on along the minus strand of NZ_DATMNA010000088.1, from coordinate 4,304 downwards.
ATTGATGCGACCCAATCAGCAGGCATGAGAAGCTCGGAAGCAAACCTATTCGCCTCTGCTTCCCACAGGACGTATTCGTAATCGGCCTCGTAACCGCCGATATCGATCTCGTCGACGACCGTTCCGACGTGCCACGGAATAAGTAGATGTCCCAACTCGTGGGCGAGTGTGAAACGTAGACGCAGCGCGCTACGTCGCGAATTGACTATGACCTTAGGTATTCGCTTGGGAACTTTTAGGTTTATGCAGAATCCATCGAAATCAAAGGGGATATCAATTATGTGAAGCTCGGCGTATTCTCTCACCAATGCCTCGACGTCGATTGGCGGAGATAGGCCTCGAAGCGCTATGAGCCGCCTTGCGAGGGCGACCTCGGGTCGCTGCTCAATCAATATAGCCGCGCTGTCGAAGCCAGCGTCCCAGGCGTGCAGTTTGTGCTGCATCCGCGGACCTCGCGGCGATACGGAGTTCGGCGTAATTGTCGTTGACCATCTCAGGCAATGGTTCGCCGAGATGTCGAGCGCGAACGATATGAGAGAGCATATCCGGCTCAACTAGCCAAAGCGCGTACTCGTCATCTGTCATGCCAAGATAGGCGGCTAACGTAGTGTCGGGTCGTTCCCGATGCCACGCGCTAACAAAGTCATCGATCTCTTCTAGAAGCACCTCGCCCAGCGTTGCCAACCGTAGAAACGGCGCTTCGTGTCGTTCAGACATCTATCGTCCTCCCCGGCACAGCATTCTTCACCGGATCACCAGTTACCGGATCAAGCGCACCGAGATGCTCTCCTCGCCCATTGTACACTTCGACCTCTCCATGGAGGCTGTCCCATTCGTACAATCGCCTACCGCCATGGCTACGCCATCGCCGTCGCCCATATGGCGCACCCAGGGATTCCAACTCGTCGAGGATCGACGGGGTCGGTATAGATTTGGGCACACCTCGATCCTAACTTGACGTCAGAAAGTGCCTCACAAGGCGCGATTCGCGCAAACGGTCGTCAGACCACCGCGGTGAGGCGGCTGAGCGCCGCCTCCAGCTTGGCCTTCGCGGCTTCCGCGTCGGCCAGGCGTTCGCGGTTCTCCTCGACCACCTCCTCCGGCGCGCGGGCGACGAAGTCGGCGTTGGCCAGCTTCTTGGCGGTGCGGTCGATGTCGGCCGTGAGCGCGCCGACCTCCTTGCCCAGGCGGGCGCGCTCGGCGGCCACGTCGATGAACTCCGCGACCGGCAGGGCCAGCGTCGCACCTTCCACCACGTAGGGGATCGCGCCCACGGGCGGCGCATCGACGATCTGCACGTCGGCCACCCGCAACATCTGCCGGATCAGCGGGGCGGCGTCCTGCAGCACGCTTCGCTGCGCCGACGTGGCGTCGACCACCAGCAGCGGCGGACGCGCAGAGTTGGGCACGTTCAGCTCGGCGCGGACCGAGCGGCCCTCGGCGATGGTCTCGACGATCAGGCCGATGACGGCGTCGGCGGCCGGGTCGATCAGGCTGTCCGGAAGCTGCGGCCAGGGCGCGGTCATCAGGAAGCCCTTGTGGTCGCGGGGCGCGCCGAGGGTTTGCGTCTGCGCCCATAGCTCCTCGGTCAGAAACGGCATGACCGGGTGCAGCAGCTTCAGGATCACGTCCAGCACCCAGGCGGCGGTCGCGCGGGTCTCGTCGCGGGCGGCCTCGTCGGCGGATGGCTCGTCGGGCTTGCCCAACACCGGCTTGGCCAGCTCCACGTACCAGTCGCAGTACTGGCGCCAGACGAAGCGGTAGAGGCCGTCGGCGGCGGCGTCGAAGCCGCAGGTGTCGAGCGCTGCGGTCACCGCCTTGGCCGTCCGCGTGGTCTCGCCGACGATCCAGCGGTTCAGAGGGAGCGTGACCTTCGCGGGATCGAAGCCTTCGGCGCGGGCGGCGCCGTTCATCTGGGTAAAGCGCGTGGCGTTCCAGAGCTTGGTGCCGAAGTTGCGGTAGCCTTCGATCCGCTCGCGGGAGAGCTTGATGTCCCTCGCCTGCCCCGACATCGCGGTGAGCGTGAAGCGCAGCGCGTCGGCGCCATAGTCGTCGACCAGCTCCAGGGGATCCATGACGTTCCCCTTGGACTTGCTCATCTTCTTGCCTTCGGCGTCGCGGACCAGGGCGTTGATGAAGATGCGCTTGAAGGGGACCTCGTCCATGAAGTGCAGGCCCTGCATCATCATCCGGGCGACCCAGAAGAAGATGATGTCGAAGCCGGTGATCAGGGTGTGGGTCGGGTAGAACCGGGCGAGGTCCTCGGTCTTCTCCGGCCAGCCCAGGGTCGAGAACGGCCACAACGCCGAGGAGAACCAGGTGTCGAGCACGTCCTCGTCCTGGCGCAGCGGCTCTTCGCGTCCGTAGTGCTCCAGCGCCTGCGCCTTGGCCTCGGCCTCGGTCTCGGCGACGAAGATCTTCCCACCTGGGCCGAACCAGGCCGGGATGCGGTGGCCCCACCAGAGCTGACGCGAGATGCACCAGGGCTGGATGTTCCGCATCCACTCGAAGTAGGTCTTCTCCCAGGCCTTGGGGACGAAGACGGTGTCGCCCTGCTCGATGGCCCTGATCGCGGGCTTCGCCAGCACCTCGGCGTTCACGTACCACTGGTCGGTCAGATAGGGCTCGACGACCACGCCGGAGCGGTCGCCGTGCGGCACCATGTGGCGGGTCTTTTCGACCCCGCGCAGCAGGCCCAGCGCCTCAAACGCCTCGACCACCTTCTTGCGCGCCGCGAAGCGGTCGAGGCCGCGGTACTCGGCGGGCGCGTTGTCGCTGATCCTCGCGAAGTCGTCGAAAATGTTGATCATCGGCAGGTTGTTGCGCTTGCCGACCATGAAGTCGTTGAAGTCGTGCGCCGGGGTGATCTTCACCGCGCCGGAGCCCTTTTCCGGATCGGCGTAGTCGTCGGCGATGATCGGCACGGGGCGGTTCACAATCGGCAGGCGCACGGCGCGGCCGATCAGGGCCCTGTAGCGTTCGTCGCCCGGGTGCACGGCGACGGCGGTGTCGCCCAGCATGGTCTCCGGCCGCGTGGTGGCGACCACGATCTCCCCGGAGCCGTCCTCCAGCGGATAGGCGAAGTGCCAGTAGTGGCCGTCGACCTCGCGCTGCTCGACCTCCAGGTCGGAGATGGCGGTCTGGAAGTGCGGGTCCCAGTTCACCAGCCGCTTGTCGCGGTAGATGAGCTTTTCCTTGTAAAGGGCCACAAAGACCTTGCGGACCGCCGCCGACAGGCCCTCGTCCAGGGTGAACCGCTCGCGGCTCCAGTCGCAGCTCGCGCCCAGGCGCTTGAGTTGGTTGGTGATCGTCCCGCCGGACTTGGCTTTCCACTCCCAGACCTTGGCGACGAACTCTTCGCGGCCCAGGTCCCGGCGGCTCTGATTGCCGGCCTCGGCGAGCTGGCGCTCCACCACCATCTGGGTGGCGATGCCGGCGTGGTCGGTGCCGGGCAGCCAGAGCGCGGCCTTGCCCCGCATCCGTTCGAAGCGGATCAGCACGTCCTGCAGGGTGTTGTTGAGCGCGTGCCCGATATGCAGCGAGCCGGTGACGTTGGGCGGCGGGATGACGATGGAGAACGGCTCGGCGGCCGGATCATCGGTCGGCGCGAAGTCGCCCGAGGCCTCCCAGGCGGCATAGAGGCGCGGCTCGGCGGATTTGGGGTCGAAGGTCTTTTCAAGCATCTCGGAATTCTGGCTGGCGGGTTCAATTATAGGTCCGCTCATCCCCGCGAAAGCGGGGACCCAGGCTTTTTCCGTTTCAGCGATCGGACTGGCGCCGGCGGCGAGCTAAGGACTCAGCTAACACAAAAACACCCGGGTCCCCGCTTTCGCGGGAATGAGCGGCGTTTTGCTAGCGTGCTCGCCCGCGGGCGATGCGCTCGACTTCCGCTTCGACGGACTGCTGGACGATGGCCGGCAGGTTGTCGTCGAGCCATTGCTGGAGGAGCGGACGCAGCAGTTCGCGGACCACGTCCTCCAGGGTGCGGTCGCTGCGAGGCATGCCGATGGCCGCCGAAAGCTGGCCGAAGGCCGAGGCGGCGGCGCTGGCGGCGTGATCGCTGACCAGGTTCTCGACGGCGGGCGCCGCGGCGACGGGCTCGGCGGCGGGCGCGGTGAACACGTCGAGATCGCCGTGGGTCTCCACCTTCTCGGTCAATTCCAGGGCCTCCTCCTCCTCCTCGACCGGCGGTTGCGGCTCGGGCTCCGCGGCGGCGACAGGTTCCGGCTCGGGTGCGGCGGGTTCAGGCAGGGGCTCGGGCTCCGGCTGGGCGGCGGCCACAGGCGCCTCGGCTTCCGGAACGG
>NZ_DATMNA010000087.1:0-92601 GCF_035569475.1 Phenylobacterium sp. | reverse complement strand
GCCCACATAGGCCGCCACCTTTTCGGGATGCTGCTGGGCGTAGAGGACGCCGGGGACCGTGCCCCAGGAGTGCCCCACCAAGACCACCTTGCGATCGTGGAAGCGCGTCAGCACCGTATCGACCACGACGTTCAGGTCGTCCACGTACTGCTGGATGGTGAGCGTCGCCGGCTTCGGCGCGCCCGGGTCGAAGTTCTGGCCAGCGTAGCGCTGGTCCCAGTAGACCACCACGAAATGGTCTTCGAGGCCGGCGTCGTAGTGGCGCAGCGCCGTCGTCTCGCTGGACCCGGGGCCGCCGTGAATCCAGATCAGGATGGGGTTGCGCCGGTCGCGCCCGCGGATCGTCACCGACTCCGGGAGGCCATTGACGGTCAGCCGCTCCATGGTCGCCACGCTCTGCGGGAGTGGCTTGCCGTCCGGGCCGCGCAACGCCGGCGTCGAAGTCGGCCAAACCATCCGTGCCACCATCGCCAGAAGGACGACGCAAATCAGGACAGCGAGCCCGGCCGCGATGCGGAAGATGATGCGCAGCATTTCCGATCCCCGGGTGCGTGCGCGCTTCCACTTGGTGTGGCTCAGCGACGCTTGGCGCGCACGATGCTTTGCTAAATTGCAGAACGCAAGTTAGCGTTGGTTCATGGATGCGCAGTTCCGATCACGTTGCCCGATCGCCTCGTCGCTCGACCTGTTGGGAGACCGATGGACCCTCGTGGTGATCCGCACGCTAATGGCGGGGGCGCTCAGCTACAGCGACCTCCTCGCCGCGCCCGAGAAGATCGCTACCAATGTCCTGGCCGACCGTCTTGGCCGACTGGAGGCGTCTGGCCTTGTCAGTTCGAGCGCGCGGCGCGGCGTGGGGAAGGTTCGCAAGACCTATCGACTGACGCCTGCCGGCGCCGATCTCCTGCCGGTGCTCCAGGCGCTGTCTGCCTGGGGTGAGGTACACATACCGGGCCGCTGGCGGACGCCGGACTGGTTCAAGGCAGCTCGCGCGGAAGATTTCCTACGGGCTGGAGATGACCGTTCACAAAGCGAGTACCCACACTGAACGTCCGCTCATCGGCCGAAAGCCAACGGCCGCTGCTGGCCCATCGCAGACACCGTCCGCCAAGACGCCGCAGCTTTGGCCGCTGCCGGTCCGCATCTCCCAGACGTCATCTTTCCACTCCTTTCCTGGTCAATAGGGGGCGGAGTTCTCAGCCGCAGCATGCGCCGCGTAGCGGGCCTCCATGAGGTCGTAGGTCGGCTTGTCCACCAGCCTCTGCCGCTCGGCGAATGACGTCACGGCGCGCTCATCGAGGACGCCCGTCTCCTTCAGCGTCGACAGGGTCGACTGCATGCCATGCACGGCGCCCTGCAACGCCGCATTGGCATAGAGCACCAAGCTGAACCCCATTTCGCCCGCCACCGTCGCGTCGACGATCGGTGTCTTGCCGCCGAGCACCATGTTGACGAGTTGGGGCGCCTTCAGTCGGCGTGGAAGCGCCTTGAGGTCGTCAAGGCTCTCCGGCGCCTCGACGAATGTAACGTCCGCGCCCGCCTCGATGTAGCGGCCGGCCCGTTCGATGGCGGCCTCGAAGCCCTCGACCGCACAGGCGTCGGTGCGGGCGATGACGACCAGATCCTGCCGTCGCGTATCGACCGCCGCCCGCACCTTGCCCACCATCTCTTCGAGGGGAATCAACTCCTTGCCGTCGAAGTGTCCGCATCGCTTCGGCGCTCGCTGGTCCTCGATCTGAATGGCGCTGGCGCCGGCCTGCTCCAGGATGCGGACCGTGTGGGTGACGTTGATGGCGTTACCAAAGCCCGTATCGGCGTCCACCACGAGCGGCAGGTCGATCACACATCGGATCGCCATCACATGATCGGCCACCTGGCTTAGGTCCATGAACCCAAGGTCCGGCAGGCCCAGGTGCGTATTGGTGAGGCCAGCGCCGGTCAGATAGACCGCCTTAAAGCCAAGATCGGCGATGATCCGTGCCGCGAGTGCGTTTGGCGCGCCAGGCAGAACGACGCCCCTCTGCTCGCGCAACATCCCTCGCAGCGCCTGAATATGAGAAATGGGCATCACTTCCCTCCTGTTCTCCAGATCGATCCAGGTCCACGCCAGCCAGGCCCAGCGTTGCTGGACCCGACTGATCCGTCTTTCGCTAGATCGGGTTTTCCTGGAAGAGACGCGCGACCATCGCCGAGTCGAGGTACGCCCTCACTCTGTCGATGGCGCCGTCCGCGAAATGGACCACCCAGCAGTACCGGTTGTCGAACCGCATGCCGTTCTTCGCCGTCGCGAGGGAGTGGAGCTCCACGACAGCCTCGTCGTCCTTCACGAGCAGGTGCTCGACGACGAGTTGGGCCCCATTGGGCAGAACCTTGCCAAGCTTCGCGAAAGTACCCGCGGCGAAGTCGGCCTTCGACTTGTAGTGACCCGCCAGCGGATGCGTGCCTTCGACGGTCCAGTCGACCTGGTCGTCGACATATGCAAAGAAACCGGCGCCATCGCCTTGCTCAAGGCCTTGGAAAATCTGGCGAACATAAGCTTCGGTGATCATGAGTTCCTCCTGTCAATGCGCGAGCAACTGCTTGCTCGACCAGGACGAGATGTCCTGCCGCAAGACGTAGAACCAACCGCCTCATCGATCCAATATATGATACAGGCGTTCTTGATCCATTTTGGAGATGTCCGTGGAGCTGCGCCACATCCGGTATTTCCTGGCAGTCGCCGAGGAACGACATTTCACGCGGGCGGCGGCCAAGGTTGGCATCGGGCAGCCGCCGCTGAGCCAGCAGATCAAAGATCTGGAAAGAGAGGTTGGCGCGGTGCTGTTTCGTCGCCTGGCCCACGGCGCTGAGCTTACCGAGGCGGGCAGAGCCTTCCTGGCTGGCGTGAAAGAGATGCCGTTCATTGCTGAGAGAGCGACCCTGGCGGCTCGACGCGCGTCACGGGGCGAAACCGGGTCGCTGCGTATCGGCTTCACCCCGTCGACGACGTTCAACGGCGTGGCGCCGTCCGCGATCCGCGCCTTTAGACGCGCCTATCCAGAGGTCCATCTCACGCTCGAGGAGGCCAATACGGCGCGGCTCGTCGTCGGTTTGCAGGAAGGCGCGTTCGATGCGGCGTTCCTGCGGCCAGGCGCGTCCGCCGCCGAAGAGCTGCAACTGAAGCCGCTCGCGGAGGAGCCCATGGTGGTCGCCCTTCCAAAGGCGCACCGGGCGGCCGCCCTCAAGAGGGTCGATCTCGCAATGCTGGAGCACGATCCGTTTCTGCTGTTCCCGCGGGAAGTCGCTCCAACGATCTACGACACTATTGTCGACGCCTGTCGAAAGGCCGGCTTCGAACCGGACATCAGCCAGCTCGCGCCGCACTTTTCCACGATCGTGAATCTCGTGGCTGCGGAGCTGGGCGTGTCGATCGTCCCGGCCTCGATGATGCAAATGCGCGTAGCGGGCATCGCTTATCGTTCGATCGCCGGCCAGTCGCCGACGACCCAACTCGCCCTCGCTTACCGGCGGGGAGAGACATCGCCCGTCGTGCGCAATTTCATAGCGCGGGCGGGGTCCTGACTCCCAGGAAGACGGGAAGGCCAGGTGGTGTGCGGTGAGGGCGCCCCTCGTTGGATGGCGCCTGCCAGTCCGACGGCAGCTTGCCGGAGGTGGCCCAACGGGGACCTTGGGGGAGGATCTGGAGGGAAGAAGCCTGGGTCCCCGCCTTCGCGGGGATGAGCGGGGTTGCCGGGTGCGTGGGGCTTGCCCCCTCCGCCACCCGCTCTTCGGCGGGCGGTCCCCCTCCCGCCATTGCTGCCGCAATGGGGGAGGCAGGGTTCTCTTTTTGTTCTGGGTTTGGGGTGGGGCCTGCTATTCTTCTCCGATGCCTTCGCCTTACGCCCGCAACCGCCGCGCCCTGAAGGGGGAGATCGTGGCGCGGGTGGAGGCGGGCGAGCGGTTGCGGGCGGTCTGCGCCGCGGCCGGGGCGCCCTGCCCTCACACGGTGCGGAACTGGGCGCTGGGGGATGCGACGTTCGCCGACGAGCTGGCGCGGGCGCGGCGGGTGGGGGACTGGCGGCGGAGGCACGGGTTCGACGAGGCGCGGGCCGCGGCGTTCCTGGCGCGGGCGCGGGCGGGGGAGCGGGTGCACGACCTGCTGCGCGAGCCGGGCGCGCCGGGGCGGCGGCTCTATGACCGCTGGCGGGCGGGGCAGGCGCCGTTCGCGGAGGCGACGTTCGCGCTGCGGGCCCGCAGCAACGCGGCGCTGGGCGAGCTGGGGCGGGCGCGGCGGCGGGCGTTCGATCCCGTGCTGGCCGACCGGATCATCGTGGGGCTGAACTCCGGCGCGCGGCTGGAGGAGGTGCTGGCGGCGGACCCTGAGCTGCCGTGCCGGCCGACCCTGCGGCGCTGGCGGCGCGAGGCGCCGGAGTTCGACCGGGTGCTGAAGATGATCTTCGCGGCCTGGCGCAGCCGTGGCTCGGGATTGGGGCGCGGGCGGGTAAGCGGATCGGGGCGCGGATCGGGGCGCGGGGGCCGCGTGCCGGAGAGCGTGCGCCAGGCCGTCTGCGAGACGATCGAGGACGGCGGGTCCTTCGCCAGCCTGGCGCGCGAGGGGTTCGCGTCGCGTGCGACGCTGCGCCGCTGGTATCGGGCGGACGCGCACTTCGCCGAGGCGGTGGACGACGCCTGCGCGCGGCGCGAGGAGGCGCTGGACTTCGAGCTGTGGGCGGCGGCGGAGCAGGTCCCGCCGGGGCCGGTCAAGGAGATGACCCGGGCCGTGGCGCCGATCATCCGGAAGATCGCGCGGCTGCGGCATCGGCCGGGGGCCGCGCACCGGCGACGGAATGGCCAGGAGCCCACTCCGCCAGGGCCGGCGAACAGATCCTAGAGCCCCTCCCGCCCAGGATGGATCGGCCTGAGCGGGCGAGAAGGGCTCCGGATATGGCCGACGATCCTGTCCCGGCGCCCCTCAGCCGTCGCGGTGGCTCTCGGCGATCTCGCGGACCAGGTCGCGGACGCGGTGGCGCAGCGGAGGGCTGAGGCAGGCGAAGTCGCGCAGCATGTCGGTGGCGCCCGAGACGCCCAGGTCGGTGAGGATGGTCGTCTCGGCGGGACTGAAGCCCGCGCCCTCGTCGATGTCACCCACCAGGTCCACCACCCGCAGGCCCAGCGCGTGGGCGATCTGCACGAGGCGGGAGAAGGAGACGCGGTTGGCGCCGTTCTCGTATTTCTGCACCTGCTGGAAGCTGACCCCGCACTTCTCGGCGAGCATGTCCTGGGAGATCCCCGCCTGTTTGCGGCGCAGGCGGATCGAGGCGCCGATGGCGACATCGAGCATGTCCGGGGGGCTTCGGGTCATCGTCTGGGTCATGTGCGTACCGCCGTGCTGAAATGGATCGCTCATCCAGAACGTGCGCAACGCCTGTGCCAGCCGCCTGGGGTAGCGGGCCGTTTCCGCCAGGCGTTTTGTCGCACCGCGGCGGGTGCGTCAGGCGTGCTGGCCGAGCCGGCCCGAGGGCTGGACGCGGACGGCGGTCCGATGGCGCACCAGGACCGGCCGCGTCTCGTCCCAGACCGTCACATAGGCGCAGCTCGGGTGGTCCTTGAGCATCTTCAGGGCGCGGTCGGGCGCCTCGGCGTCCGAACTCAGTTCAAAGGCCTCGAAGGAACTCGCGCCGCCGCCCAGATTGCACAGGTAGAAGGTGTAGATCGTCATGTCGCAGGTCCCCCTCACGATGAGCGGAAGCGGGAGGCGTGTCGCGCCAGGTCTCTCAGCCGCCGGCTGCCCAGGGGACAATGCCGGCCGTGGCGGGAATATAACACGATATGTCATCTACCGACTTAATGTTTCGGCGACGGCAGGGTTCAGGCCTGGGGGCGGCCCAGCGCTTCGGCCACGGCCTGGGCGAGCTGGGCGCGCCGGTAGGGCTTGGGCAGGAAGGATACGCCGGAGCCCAGGCGGCCCTCGCGGACGATGGCGTCGTCGGTGTAGCCCGAGGTGAACATCACCGGCAGGGCGGGCCGGAACAGGCGCGCATGGTCGGCCAGCTCGCGGCCGTTGAGCCCGCCGGGCATCACGACGTCGGTCATCAACAGGCCGATGGCGTCCTCGCCGGCCAGGATGTCGAGGGCGGCGCGCCCGTCGCCCGCCGTGGTGACCCGGTAGCCCAGGGCCTGCAACTGGCGGGCCACCTGGTCGCGGACCAGGGGATCGTCCTCCACCAGCAGGATGTGGGCGCCGCCGCCGGCCTCGGCGCGGGCGATCCCGTCGGACGCGGGCGCGTCGGGCAGGGCCTCGGCCTGCGGCAGGTAGAGCCGTACGGTCGTGCCGACGCCTTCCGTCGAGGCGATGGTGAAATGCCCGCCCGACTGGCGGACAAAGCCATAGGCCGTGCTGAGGCCCAGGCCGGAGCCCTCGCCCGCCGGCTTGGTGGTGAAAAAGGGGTCGAGGGCGCGGCTGACGGTCTCGGCGGACATGCCGACGCCGCTGTCGCGCACCGAGAGCATGACATAGGGGCCGGGCTTGAGGCCCAGGTGCGCCGCCGCTTCGGCGGTGAGGGAGACAAGGCCGCTCTCCAGCGCCAGGCGCCCGCCGCCGGGCATGGCGTCACGGGCGTTGATGCAGAGGTTGAGCAGGGCCGAATCGAGCTGTCCCGGATCGGCAAGGCAGGCGAGCGGCGCCGCGTCATGGCTGACGGTGAGCTCCAGGTTCTCGCCGAGGGTGCGCTTCACCAGGTCGGCCAGGCCGTCGAGCAGCTTGCCGACGTCCACGGCGCGCGGCCGCAGGGGCTGCTGGCGCGACACGGTGAGCAGCCGCCGCACCAGCTCGGCGCCCCGCTCGGCGGCGTGCAGGGCCAACTCGGCCTCGGCGTGCAGGGCGTGGCCCGGCGGGAGCTGTTCGGTCAGCGCCTCGGCCCCGGAGGTGATCACGGTCAGCAGGTTGTTGAAGTCGTGGGCGACGCCGGCGGTGAGGCGGCCTATGGCCTCCAGCTTGTCCTTGCGCTGCAGGGCGGCGCGGGCGAGGCGCTCGTCGTGCACGTCGGTGAGCGAGCCCACCCACTCGGTGACCTGCCCACGGCGGTTGCGCAGCGGCACCGAGCGGGCGAGGCACCAGCGGTGCTCGCCGCGGTCGGTGAGGAACCTGAACTCGAGCGAGGTCGCGCGGCCCAAGGCCCGGGCCTCGGTCCAGTCGGCGGCCGCCTGCACGCGATCGTCGGGGTGGACGAACTGCAGCCATTCGTCGCCGCTGTAGCGGTTGGGCAGCGCCCAGCCGTCGCCCTCGGCGACCGCCCCGTCCGGCGTCCAGCGCCACACCATCGACGCGGTCTCCCGCACCAGGCTGCGGAAGGCCTCCTCGCGGCGGGCCAGCTCCTCGCGCGCGCGGCCGTCGTCATCGACGTCGGTGATCAGGCCGATCCAGCGGGCGGGCTCGCCGTCGACGCCGGCGACCAGCGCCCCGCGCACCCGGAACCAGCGATAGGCCTCGCCCTTGAGCGCGCGGAAGGTGATCTCGGCGAAGCGGCGCTGCCTGAGCGCTTCCTGCCAGGCGGCGCGGACCCGCGCGTCGTCGTCGGGGTGGATGGCCGTCTGCCAGCCGAACCCCTGCCAGGCCTCGAGGCCGACGGCGCGGGCCGGCGGAGCGAGCGCCTGCACCGCCCCTTTTTCGTCGGCCCACCACACCACCGCGCCGCTGGCCAGGGCCAGGGCCTCGAAGAGCCGGGACACCTCGTCGGGACGGATCGCCAGGGGCGCCCCATCCGGACCTTCGGGGATCGGCTGAAGCTCCGGCGTCATGCCGCGCCTCCCGGGCCGACGGCGTGCTTGGGGGCGAAGATGTCGGCGGGCTGCAGGCGCACGATGCCCCTCGGGCGGCCGATCTCGCCCGACAGGGACGGGCCGCCGAGATGGGTGAAGCCGGAGGCCCAGGCGGCCAGCATGAGGCTGCTGGTCGGCAGGCCGTAGCCGATGCAGGACAGGGACGCCTGCGCCGCCCGGCGCGCGAAGATCGCGAGGCGCTGCTGGGCGCCCCGGTCCGTGGCGTCGAGGTGGCGGCAATCCAGGCCCACGCCGCTCAGGCCGCAGCCGCGCCAGATCCGCGGGTCGGCGGTTTCCGAAGGCGAGCGCGCCAGCACCGCGCGGCAATAGGGCGCCAGCATGCTGACCACCTCGGTCAGCCGGCTCTGCGGAAGGCCCTCGGCGAGGTCGGTGATCTCCAGGATGAGGTATCGCCGCACCTCGCGGTCCAGGTCTCGCAGGGCGTTGAGCAGGCGGAAACGGGAGGTGCTGTAGGTGACCGCCTTCAGCGGCAGCGGGGCGTGCAGCGCCACCTTCACGCCGCTCTTGCCGATCAGCTCGGCGGCGTAGTCGACGCCGTTCATCGCGGCCTCGCCGGCCAGAACCGGCGGCAGGTCCCAGCCGTCCGCCGGCTGGGCGGGTTCGTCGCCGACCGCCAGGTACATGGTCGGCCGCAGCAGGAACGAGGCGACGACCCGGGCCCCGACGTTCCAGGTCGGCTCCGGCGTCACCTCCAGGTCGAGGGTGAGGTTCGGCGGCGAGGTGAGCCGCCAGGTGCGGCCCGCCGTCCAGACCAGGTCCTCCGTCGGCGGCGTGGAGGACGGGTTCTGGCGCACGGGCGGCGCCTCCTCGCCGTCCAGGATGCCTCCGGCGTCCAGCGGCTGGACCTCCAGCGCGCCGTTGACGAAGGCGGTGACCTGGAACAGGCGCAGGTCTTCGCGCGCCGCCGCCCCGAGGAAGAAGGCGAGCGTCTCCTTCAGGATGTTGGCGCTGATGCTCACCGAGGTGGCGCGCGAGACGCCGGGCTGGACGCTGACGAACTCGGCGTCATTCAGGCTGATCAGCAGATCGCTCGGCTGGGCGAGGCGACTGAAGGCGCGCTCGACGAAGCTGGCGACCTGCTCGCGCTTGCGGGGCCATTTGTCGCCCGACCGTTCGCGGATCGCCTCGACGCTGATGACGGTGACCCCGCCCGCGGCGATGGCGGGCGCCACCTTCTCGAGCACGTCGCGCAGGGCCGCCGAGGTGAACCGCTCCATCAGCGATCAGGCCTCCGGCGGGGCGATGGCCCGCAGGCCGGCTACGAGGCCGGCCCCCTCCTCGGTCAACTGGAGGATGGCCTCGAGTTCGCGGCGAACCGGGAGCGGCGCGGCATGGTCCAGGGCGAGTTCGGCCGCGCCCATGATCTTGCCGAGCAGGTTGTTGAACGCATGGACGAGCGCCGAGAGATCGTGCGCCTCCTGCGGGGTCATGATGCGCGGGCGGCCGGGCAGGGCGCGGCGAGCAGCGCCTCGGCCGCATCGAGCAACGCCGAAAGCTTGAACGGCTTGGCGAGCACCCCATCGGCGCCCACGTGGCCGGCGAGATGGAGGAAGTCGGCCGGACCGACCCGGTAGCCGCCGGAAATGGCGATCACCTTGACCGAGGGGCTCGCCTTCTTGAGGGCGACGATGGTCTCGATGCCCTCGCGGTTGGGCATGATGATGTCGGTGACCACCAGGTCGGTCGGCGTCCTGACGAACTGCGCCAGCCCGGCCTGGCCGTCGACCGCGGCGAACGGCTCGAACCCGCGCGACCGAAAGGCGGCGACCATCTGCCGCAGGAGCTCAAGGTCATCGTCGATGATGAGAACCTGATGCTGCCGCATGATGTCCTCCGAGAGAAGCCGGTCCGCAGGACCAAGGTTTTGTATCAGTTCAGTATAAAATTCCCTAAGGTTTTGAAGAATAATGGATTATTCCAGTTTTCAGCGACTCCCGGTATGCGAACCTTGTAACTTGAAGTTGCAGGCTGCCCACGCCGCCCGGTTGCAGATTTCGTCCGGGGCGGATTGCCGCGGGTCCGGGAGGGGGGTCAGCCCGGATCGTCGAGGGTGAACAGGTCGGCGGTCTCGTCATAGGCGAAGGCCTCGGCGTAGCGGGCCCAGTTGATGACCCCCTTGAGGGTCTGGTCGGCGTCCTCCTCCGACATCAGGTCCTCCAGCTCGTCGCGGAAGCGGTGGCCGGGCGCGCGGTGCGAGGGCCGTTCGTCGAGCACCCGCCGGATGTGGCCGGCGAGCGGCACATAGGCGATCAGGTGCTGGGCGAAGAGCTGCTTGCGGGCGTCGACGTCGGCCTCGGCGTAGCGGCGCGCGTCGGGCGTGAGCCGGATGTCGCCGCCCTCCAGCTCCGCGAAGCGCAGGAGCTGCAGGGTCTCGGCGATGGGGAACAGTTCGTCGGCCTCGTAGTGCAGGTCCTCGGCGAGGTCCGGCAGATGGGCCGCGCCGTCGAAGGGCTTGGCGCTGACGGTCTCCATCAGGCCGGCCAGGATGTTGGTGGAGACCCGCGGCAGCACCATGCCGATGCCGACGCCGGGGAACAGGCCGTCGCCCTTGCGCCCGTCGCCCGCCCCGCGCTGGGTCATGCGCGCGTAGATGTCGTCGACCAGCCGGCGGAAGGCCGGGTTCTGGCGGTTGCGCGGCTGGGGCATGTCGACCTTGATCTCGGCGACGATGCGGCCCGGGTTGGAGGAGAACACCAGGATGCGGTCGCACATCAGCACCGCCTCCTCGATGTTGTGGGTGACCATCAGGATCGAGCGGATGCCCATGCGGCCTTCGCACCAGAGGTCCAGCAGGTCGGTGCGCAGGGTCTCGGCGGTGAGCACGTCCAGGGCCGAGAAGGGCTCGTCCATGAGCAGGATCGTCGGATCGACCACCAGGGCGCGGGCCAGGCCCACGCGCTGGCGCATGCCGCCGGAGAGCTCTTTCGGATAGGCGTTCTCGAAGCCGTCGAGGCCGATCAGGTCGATGGCGGCGAGCGCCAGGCTGCGGCGGGTCTCCGGGGCGACGCGCTTGGCCTCCAGCCCCACCTCGACGTTCTCCTGCACGGTGAGCCAGGGAAAGAGGGCGAAGCTCTGGAAGACCATGCTGACGCGGGTGGGCGAGGCCTCGCTCGCGCCGGGGAAGGTGATCTCGCCGCCGGTCGGGCGGATCAGGCCGGCGATGGAGCGCAGCAGGGTCGACTTTCCGGAGCCCGAGCGGCCCAGCAAGCCTACGATCTCGTTGTCGGACAGGCTCAGGTCCACGTCGTCGAGGACGAGCTGGCCGCCGCCGCCGGGCTTGCCGTAGAGGTGGCGGACGTTCCTGACGTCCAGCAGGTGGCGTTCGTCGATGGCGGGCATGGAAATCTCCTCTAGTCGAGGCGAAGGCGCCGCTCGGCGAACCGGTACATCGGCCGCCAGAGGATGCGGTTGAAGGCGATGACGAAGATCGACATAACCGCGACGCCCAGCGCCACGCGGCCGTAGTCGCCGGCGGCGGTGGCCCTGGCGATGTAGGCGCCGAGGCCCGCGGCCTCCAGGTGCTTGTCGCCCCAGGTCACCGACTCGGCGACGATGCTGGCGTTCCAGGACCCGCCCGAGGCGGTGATGGCGCCCGTCACGTAGTAGGGGAAGATCGCCGGCAGGGCGACCTGGCGCCACCACTGCCAGCCGCGGACGCCGAAGATGCCGGCGGCCTCCTTCAGATCGCCCGGAATGGCGCTGGCCCCGGCGATGACGTTGAACAGGATGTACCACTGGGTGCCCAGCACCATGAGCGGCGAGAGCCAGATGTTCGGATCGGCGCGCAGGGCCACGATGACCACCACGACGAACGGGAAGAGCACATTGGCCGGGAAGGCGGCCAGGAACTGGGCGATGGGCTGCAGGCGTTCGGCCCAGGCGGGCCTGAGGCCGATCCAGACGCCGATCGGCACCCAGATCAGGCTGGTGAGCGCGATGAGGATCGCCACCCGGGCCAGGGTCGCCAGGCCGTAGCCGAAGGCCACGGCGGCGTCGCGCCAGTCGAGCGTGCGGACCAGGAAGCTCCACAGGAACCAGACCGCCGCGACCGCCGCCAGGCCGACCAGGGCGAGCCACAGGCCGTCGAGGGCGCGGGACGCCTCCGGCCCCAGGCGCACCGGCTGCAGCCGCAGCCGCGGGATCGGCCACCGGATGGCGAGGAGCGCCCGGGCGGGCCAGGTCAGCGGCGCCACGGCCAGCCGCAGCCAGCGCACGCGGCGCACCAGGTCGTAGACCCAGGATCCCGGCCGGTCCTGCGAGGCGGTCTGCTCGAAACGGAACTTGTCGGCCCAGGCGACGATGGGGCGGAACACGAGCTGGTCGTAGAGCAGGATCACCACCGCCATGGCGGCCACCCCCACGGCCACCCCGCGCATGTCCTGCCGCTCGATGGCCAGCGCCAGCCAGGAGCCGATTCCCGGCAGGGCGATGGTGGTCTTGCCCACCGTGATCGCCTCGGACGCGACCACGAAGAACCAGCCGCCGGACATCGACATCATCACGTTCCAGACCAGGCCCGGGGTGGCGAAGGGCAGTTCCAGGCGCACGAAGCGGCGCCAGGCGGAGAAGCCGAACTGGCGGGAAACCTCGTCCAGGTCGCTCGGGATGGTGCGCAGCGACTGGTAGAAGCTGAAGGCCATGTTCCAGGCCTGGCTGGTGAAGATCGCGAAGATCGCGGCGCACTCGACGCCGAGCTGCCGGCCGGGGAACAGGCCCATGAAGAAGGTGACCGTGAAGGTCAGGAACCCCAGGATCGGCACCGACTGCAGGATGTCGAGCGCCGGCACGATGAGGAGCTCGGCCCTGCGGTTCTTGGCGGCCAGGGTGGCGACCGTGAAGGTGAACAGCAGCGACGCGCCCAGGGCCGCGAACATCCGCAGGGTGGTGAGCAGGGCGTATTCGGGAAGCCGCGCGACGTCGAGGGTGACCGGCGTGGTGCGGAGCTGGGCCAGGGGCTCGCTCATCTCGCCGGCGCCGCGGACGATCAGCACCGCGGTGGCGGCCAGCAGCAGAAAGGCGATCAGGTCGGCCCAGGACGGCGCCGCGCCGACGCGCAGGAATCGCGCGAGCGGGCGCGATCCAGGCCGGTCTCCTGCAAGGAATACCATGGCTCACCTCGTGGAACGCCGCCGGCGGGCGTCACGGGTCGAGCCTGACGCCAGGCCCTAGCGGGACGCCCTCAGCGGCGCGTTAGATCGACTGGGACTGTCGCTTGGCATGGGTTTGAGTTCCGGTGGGGCCGGCGATCCTCCAGGGGGGATGCGCCAACCGTCGGCGGAATGGTGCCGAAGACGGCGCCTGTCAAGCCGATTGTCGGACGGCCGCGAGCGTTTCGGCAAAGCGCAGGCCGCCGCCGGCTTCACCGCGCGCCCGGCCTAGGCTGAATCGACGTTCATTCCGAGGATGGGCCGTGGCTTGGCGTTCCTCCTCCCCTTGTGGGAGGAGGTGTCAGCCGGAGGGCTGACGGAGGTGGGGTGTCGCGCTCCGCTCTCGGCGCGAGACTGAGCTTCGAGCCGCGCCTGGAGGCCGAGAAACCCCACCTCCGACCCGCTGCGCGGCCCACCTCCTCCCACAAGGGGAGGAGGCAGCCTTAGGCGCCGGCCTGAATGTCGATTGGTCCTAGGCCGCGACCCTCGGTACGCTGGGGGTGACCTCGACGGTGAGGTGCGACAACGCGTGAAACTGGGCCAGGCGGCCGCGGTAGTAGGCGCAGGGCCGCGGCCGATCGGTGGCGACGGTGACGATGGCGCCCAGGTGGCCCGGGCCGAGGCGCCAGAGATGCAGGTCCGCCACCCGGTCGCCGCCGGACTCGATCGCCTCGCGCATCTTCTGGCCGAGGCGCCGGTCGGGGTTCATGTCGAGCAGGATCGCACCGGTGTCGCGGATCAGGCCATAGGACCAACTGGCGATCACCAGGGCGCCGACGACCCCGGCGAGCGGATCCATCCACAGCCACCCGAACTGGCGCGCCAGGATCAGGCCGACGATCACCAGCACGGAAACGGCGGCGTCGGCCATGACGTGGATCACGGCGGCGCGCATGTTGTTGTCGCGGTGGTGGGCCCCATGGCCGCCGTGCTCGTGCTCCTCGAAGCGGACGGAGCGGATCTCCTGGCCGGCGCCGGCGGGCCCGAGGCGGACCTCGGCGGTGAAGGCGTGCGGCTCGGGAATCGCGTCGAGGCTCTCCAGGAGGTCCCCGCGACGGACCAGGGCGAAGGCCTGGCGCGCGCCGTCCGGGCGCAGGGTCTCGATGACCGCCTCCTCCGGCAGGGCGGCGCCGTCGGAGCTCAGGCGGAAGACCGGCGGGACGCCGTCCTCGAACACCTCCAGGCGCAGGGCGCCATCGCGGTAGTCGAGGCTGTGGTGTTCGTCGTGGCCGTGATCGTGCTCGTGGCTGTGCCCATGGCCGTGGTGGTGGCCATGGCCGTGGTCGTGATCGCCGGCGCCGAGCACCAGGGCGCTGACGATGTTGACGGCCAGGCCCAGGACCGCGATCGGAATCGCCTCGCGGAAGTGGATCGCCACCGGCGAGACGATGCGGGAGACCGCTTCGTAGCCGATCAGCAGGGCGATCATCGCCAGGATGATGGCGCTGCTGAACCCCGCGAGGTCCCCGAGCTTGCCGGTCCCGAAGGTGAACCGCGCGTCGCTCGCATAGCGGCGGGCGAAGGCATAGGCGAGCGCCGCCAGCAGCAGGGCCCCGGCGTGGGTCGACATGTGGAGGCCATCGGCCACCAGGGCGATGGAGCCGAAGGCCATGCCGCCCACGATCTCGATCAGCATCATCGCCCCGCAGAGCGCGATCACGAACCAGACGCGCCGCGCGTTGCGGTCGTGCCCTTCGCCGAGGAACACGTGGTCGTGCTGAAGGTGGGCGGATGTCACGTGGGCCTCACAGGTACTTGGTGATTTCTTTGAATTCCTCGATCGCCGCCTGCGGCGCGCGGTCGTCGTCCTCCACGGCGTGGGCGAGGCAGTGGTCGATGTGGTCGTGCACCAGGACCTTCTTGGCCGCGCCGACGGCGCGCTCGACCGCGTGAAGCTGCTGGACGATGTCCATGCAGGAGCGCTCGGACTCCATCATGCCGATCACGTTGCGCAGATGCCCCTCGGCGCGCTTCAGGCGCTTGATGATGTCCGGGTGGGTCGGGTGGACGACGTGGGCCATGGATTGACGTATCCTCCCCGGGGGGATACGTCAAGCGCCGCGCATCCTACCGGGGAGGATGTACATTCGGCTCTTCAGGCTAGGCGAAGCGCGCGGCGGCGGACTATGCATGGGGCCGTTCGCCACCGGGGTCCGCCACGTGACACGCCGCCTGCCCGCCGCCGCGATGCTGGCCCTCCTGGCGCTCTGCGCCTGCGAGCGGGGCAAGCCGCGCCATCCGCCGCCCGATCCGATGGCGGTCGCCCAGGCGCCCGCGCCGGTGGCCGCCCCGACGGAAGGCATGTCGGCGGGCCTGGTCAAGCGGAGCGAGCCCGCGGGCTTCTTCCTCGACCACGTCGGCCAGGCGGTCGACCCGCGCGGCAGGCCGCCGGCCGTGACCTCCGCCGGCGCCCCGATCTTGCTCGACGGCTTCGGCTTCGATCCCGTCGCCAAGGCCCCGGCCAAGGGGGTCGACGTGGTGGTGGACGGCAAGGCCTACGGCACGGCCTATGGCTCGCCCCGGCAGGATGTGGCCAACTACTTCAAGACCCCGGCCCTGGTGAACGTCGGCTTCACGGCGACCCTGCCCGCGGGGAGCCTGGCCGTAGGGCCGCACAGCGTGGTGGTGCGGGTCGTGGCGGCTGACGGGCTGGGCTATTTCGAGTCCCCTGGAACCTACTTCAACGTAAAGTAGTTGAACCGCCGCTGGAGCTTTCCGGCTGGCTGTTCAGGGACTGGGACATGACCCTTACCAAGTGCGCGGGCGTCGCGCGTAAACGCAGTTTGATGGGCTTTGCGGTGGCCTGTTGTCTGGGTTCAGGCCTGGCCCTGTCCGGCGTGACGCCGGCGGCGGCGTCGGTAGTCGTCTACGACTTCGTCGGGAGCTGCGCGGCCTGCGGCGGCATGGGCGTCGGCGAGATCGTGCTGAAGGACTTCACCCCGGGGCAGAAGCTCACGGCGGCGAACTTCGTGAGCTTCACCTACAATTCGGGCTTCGGGCAGTTTTCGGTGAATTCGAGCCAGCTCACCAACTTCCAGGCGCTGCTCGACCCGGAGAACCTGACCAAGGCCCACGTGCTGGTCGGCGAGACCGGCGCGACCTTCGAATCGACCGGCACCGGCTTCTGGTCGGTGACCTCCAGCCTGAGCGGCGCCACCAGCGGCGGCGGTGGCGGCGGTGGCGGTGGCGGCGAACGCATAGCGGCGGAATCGATCTCGGCTCCGTCGGCGCCTCCGTCGTTCAGCGAGGGCGCCAGCGAGCAGATGGTCTCTCCGTCGCTGACCTGGGCGGACGCCGCGGCGGCCGCGGTGCCGGAGCCCGGCGCCTGGGCGCTGATGATCGGCGGCCTGGCCGGAGCGGGCGGCCTGCTGCGCAGCCGCAAACGCCCTGCGCCGGCCATTGAAATCGCCTAGACCCTGTCCCGGCTGACTTGAATCAAGTCAGCCGGGATCAAACAGGGCCGTCGGCTATATCTGGAGCCCTTCTCGCCCCCTCAGGCCGATCCATCCTGAGCGGGAAAGCCTCCAGATCTCCGCTTTCGCGGAGTTGTTAGGACTGGGGGCAGCGCATTGAAACTGCGCCGCCCGATCCTTACCTGAGTCCTTGTCCGGCTGGGCCGCGCCGCTTCTGGGCGGACCCGCCGGAGAGTCGCTTTCGACAAGGACTCTTTGAGGATGAACAGGCCGGTACTCTTCGACAGCCCGTTTCTGTTGGGCTTCGAGCACACCCGAAGTCTCGTCGAGCGCGCCGCGAAAGCGGCCGCCGAGAGCTATCCCCCCTACAATGTGGAAGATCGCGGGGACGGCGGGATCCGTATCACCCTGGCTGTCGCGGGCTTTTCGCCCGAGCAGCTCGAGGTGACCATGGAAGACCGTCAACTGACGATCGCCGGCCGCCGCGACGACGTCGCCACGCGGCCGGGAGACACAGGCAGGGGGGAGGCCTTCCTGCATCGCGGCATCGCCGCGCGCGGGTTCATTCGCGCCTTCGTCCTGGCCGACGGCATGGTGGTGGAAGAGGCGAGCCTCGAACACGGCCTGTTGCACATAGATCTAAGCCGGCCCGAGCCCGAAAAACGAGTGATCCGGGTGCCCATCCGGACCAAGGGCTGAAGCATAGATTCTGTGTTCCTGAAGAGACAGCCGGATGTCCGGTGTCTCAATCCCTGAGCGGCCGGCTGAACCGGCGACCGTTCGACGCGTTGAGTTTTATGGAGGTGGTCATGATGACGCCCGTTTTTACGACTGAAGCTTTCGCCGCCCTGGGCGGTCCCAACCTGGTCTATGTGCGCCCGGTGAGCGCGGCCGAGATCCTGGCCAGCGTGCCGTCCGAACAGATCCAGGGCTTCGAGCTCCAGCCCGGCCAGATGCTCTATGCGGTGCACCGCGCCGACGGCGAGCGCCTGGCCGTCCTCACCGACCGCGACAGCGCCGTCGCCGCCGCCCTGGCGCACGAACTGGCGCCGGTCTCGGTGCACTAGCCCAAAAGCCCATCCCTCCTCTTTAGGGGAGGGTGGCCGAGGCGAAAGCCTCGGTCGGGTGGGGGTCTGTGGGCCAGGACGCCGAGGTCCGAGCTTGACCGCGAATTCCCCGCCCTGACGGCTTCGCCGTCTGTCCCTCCCCTGAAGAGGAGGGATTTCTTCTAAGCCGCCGACGACCGCGAGGCCTGGGCCGGGTCCTGGGCCAGCAGGGCGTGGATGGCGTCGGGGGTGCGGGCCTGGCGCAGTTGCTGGCGCAGGTCCGCCTGGCGCAGGGCGCGGCTGACGCGGGCCAGCGCACGCAGGTGCTCGACGCCGGAGGCCTCCTTCGGCGCGAACAGCGCGAAGATCAGGTCCACCGGCTGATCGTCCACGGAATCGAAATCGACGGGGTGATCCAGGCGTACGAAGACGCCGCGCAGCCGGGTCAGGCCCGCCACGCGGGCGTGCGGGGCCGCCACGCCATGGCCGACGCCGGTGGAGCCCGCCTGCTCGCGCTCGGCCAGCGCGTCGAGCACGTCGCCGGCGTCGAGGCCGAAGTTGCGCGCGGCGATCTCGGCGATCACCGCCAGGGCCTTGCGTTTGTCGGTGGCGCTCACGCGCACGGAGATCGCGCTGCGATCGAGAAGTTCGCCGATCTGCATGGTGTTCTTCAAGAAACTCGCATTAGCCTGCGGACCCGCCCCCTGACGAACCGCTACCCAGACGTCGGATCGAAACGCGCTCAGGCCTCGTTTGCTCCTACCCCGTTGGCCTTGGTTCGCTCAGGGTCGATCCACCCGATGTTGCCGTCGGGCCGGCGATATACCACCGACAATCCGCCGTGCGCAGCATTTCGAAACACGATTGTTTGAGATTCGCTCAGGTCCAGCTCCATCACCGCCATGGAAACCGTCATGAGGCCGATCGAGGTTTCGGTCTCGGCGATGATCATCGGCTCGGGGAAACTGGCGGGCCCGTCCTCCACGTAGCCGTCGTCGTCGCCCTCGTCGGGGGGCGACTGCAGCACGTAGTAGGCCGCGGTCTCCGCCTGGCGGGCCAGCGCCTGGGGATGGTGGTCCTTCAGCCGGTTCTTGTAGCGGCGGATGCGCTTCTGCATGCGTGCAATGGCCGCATCGAAAGCCAGGTGGGCGTCGCCGCCGAGCCCCTGGGTGGTCAGTTGCCGCCCCGAGGCCAGGGTGACGGCGCAGTCGACCTTGAAGGCGTGGCCCTCGCGGCTGACCACCACGTCGGCGCCCCCGCCGTCGCGGTCGAAGTACTTGCCTATGCTGGAGGAGATTTCGGCGGAAACCCGCGAGCGCAGGGCCTCGCCGACGTCGACATGTTTGCCGGTGACTTGGACTTGCATGGGAAGATCAACGCGCCCCGGCGGGGAAGGTGTCAATCAAACTGGCGGTGATTTTCGCCTCTCCCGCGAACGGCGCAATCGAGGGGTGCGGTCAGGCCGTTTCCTTGAGCCGGCGGCGGCGCTCCACCGAGGAGGGAATGCGCATGGCCTCGCGGTATTTGGCGACCGTGCGACGGGCGATGTCGACGCCGGCTTCCTTGAGGATATCGACGATCGAGTCGTCGGAATGGACGTCGCGCTCGCTGGCCTCGGTGTCGATCAGTTGCTTGATCTTGTGGCGCACGCTTTCGGCCGAGTGGGCCTCGCCGCCCTCGGTGGCCTGGATGGCCGAGGTGAAGAAGAACTTCATCTCGAACACGCCGCGCGGGGTGGCCAGGTACTTGCTGGAGGTCACCCGGCTGACCGTGGATTCGTGCATGCCGATGGCGTCGGCGACCGTCTTCAGGTTCAGCGGGCGCAGGTGCTCGACCCCATAGGCCAGGAAGGCGTCCTGCTGGCGCACGATCTCGGAGGAGACCTTGAGGATGGTCTTGGCCCGCTGGTCGAGGCTCTTCACCAGCCAGCTTGCCTGGGCCAGGCAGTCGGTGACGAAGGTCTTTTCCTGGTCGGTGCGCGCCGCGGCGCTGACGCGGGCGTGGTAGCGCTGGTCGACCAGCAGGCGCGGCAGGGTCTCGGAGTTGAGCTCCACCAGCCACAGGCCGCCCAGGCCTTCGCGGACGTAGACGTCGGGCACCACGGTCTGGGCCGGCTCGCCTCCGAAAGCGGCGCCGGGCCTGGGCGTGAGCGCGCGAAGCTCGGCCACCATCTCGCGCAGGTCCTCGTCGTCGACGCCGCAGGCGCGTTTCAGCGCGGGCATGTCGCGCTTGGCGAGCAGGGGCAGGTTGTCGAGCAGGGCCGCCATGGCCGGGTCGTAGCGGTTCTTGTCCCTGAGCTGGATCGCCAGGCATTCCGCAACGTCGCGGGCGCAGACGCCCACCGGCTCGAAGCCCTGCAGGACCGCCAGCACGCGCTCCAGCATCGCCTCGGAGCAGCCCAGGCGCTCGGCCACCTCGGCCAGGTCGGCGCGCAGATAGCCGCCCTCGTCCACCGCGTCGATCAGCACCAGGGCGGCGGCGGCCTCGGGGCCCGCCAGGCCCGAGGCGGAGAGCTGGTCGTGCAGGAATTCCTGCAGGGATTTCTCGTGGCTGAGAGCGCCTTCCAGACCTTCGGAATCGCCCTCGAAGGAGCCGCCGCGGCTGGCCTTGGACCAGTCGACGGAGGCGCCGGCGTCGGCCGCGCCCATGGGATGGTCGCCGTCGCCCGTGGCCATCTCGCCGGGGGAGCTTTCGTCGCCGGCGGCGTCCAGCTCGGCGCGCGCGCCGGCGTCGTCGATGCGGTCGGCGGAGAGGTCGCCAGGCGCCTCGCTGGGCGCCTCGGCGTCGGGCTCGGCGTCCCGTTCGTCGCGTTGCAGGAGGGGATTCTTCTCCAGTTCGGCGTCGACATAGGCCTCCAGTTCGAGATTCGACAACTGCAGCAGCTTGATCGCCTGCTGCAGTTGCGGCGTGATGACCAGCCCCTGGCCCTGCCGAACCTCAAGTCGCGCGCTGAGCGCCAAAATAGCCCCCTGGCCTGTTTCTTGCTTTCGACCTTAGCCAGGCGAACGCGACCGATTGGTTAATGCGCGAGACTTCTCCTCTCCCCGCGCAGCGAGAGGGAGAGGACGGGCGAGGGCGGCAGAGCGTTTCCATCTCTCCAGGGGTCGCCCGAGGACCCTTGACCGGCCGGCGGCAGGTCTCGATCTCCCGAACCGCCCTTCCCTGCCCTCTGCCTCTCGCTTCGCGGGGGAGAGGCGGCTACTCTGTCAGCACTTTGGCAGGATGGGTCTTCACCGATGCGGCGCGCGGATCGGCTGTTCCAGATCATCCAGGTGCTGCGCCGCACGCGGCGGCCGGTGACCGCCGACGCCATGGCCGCGGAGCTGGAAACCTCCAAGCGCACCATCTACCGCGACATCGCCGACCTGATGGGCCAGCGGGTGCCGATCCGCGGCGAGGCCGGGGTCGGCTATGTGCTGGACGGCGGCTTCGACCTGCCGCCGCTGATGCTGACGCCGGACGAGATCGAGGCCGCGGTGCTGGGCGCGCAGTGGGTGATGGGCCGCGGCGACCCGGCCCTGGCGCGCGCCGCCCAGGACCTGATCGCCAAGATCGGCGCCGCCGTCCCCGAGCGGCTGCGTCCCTTCGCCCTGGAGCCCTCCGCGCGGGCCGCGGTGCGCTGGAACGTCGCCCCGGACGGGCTCGACATGGCCCAGGTGCGCCAGTCGATCCGCAGCGGGCGCAAGATCGCCATCCGCTACAGCGACGAGCAGGAGCGGACGAGCGAGCGCACCGTCTGGCCCTTCGCGGTGGGCTATCACGAGACAGTGCGGCTGATGATCGCCTGGTGCGAGCTGCGCACCGATTTCCGCAGCTTCCGCACCGACCGGGTGACCGACGCGGAATTCCTGGAGGAACGCTATCCCGAGCGGCCGGCCGTGCTGCGCGCCCGCTACCGCAAGGCGATGAGCGAGCGGATGGCGCAGATGGGGTGGCCGGGACAGCCGGGCGTCGCGCCTTCGGTTTGATCCTGAAGCGAACGAAAACGACGCCTCAGGCGAAGGTGTCGCCCAGATAGACGCGGCGGACTTCCGGATCGTCGACGATCTCGCCCGGCGCGCCTTCGAACAGCACCTCGCCGGCGTGGATGATCGAGGCGCGGTCGATGATGTCCAGCGTCTCGCGCACGTTGTGGTCGGTGATCAGGATGCCGATGCCGCGCCGCTTGAGGTAGGCGATCACCTCGCGGATGTCGGCGATGGCCAAGGGGTCGATGCCGGCGAAGGGCTCGTCCAGCAGCATGAAGGACGGCTCGGACGCCAGCGCCCGCGCGATCTCGACGCGCCGGCGCTCGCCGCCCGAGAGCGAAATGGCGGGCGCATTGCGCAGGTGCTCGATGTGCAGCTCTTCCAGCAGCTCGGTGACCATGGTGCGCGCCCGCTTGCGGTCGCGCTCGCGCAGCTCGACCACGGCCATGACGTTCTCGCCCACGGTCATGCCGCGGAAGATCGAGGTCTCCTGGGGCAGGTAGCCCACGCCCATGCGGGCGCGCTGGTACATGGGCTGGGCGGTGATGTTCTCGCCGTCGAGGTAGATCGCGCCGTAGTCGACGGGGATCAGGCCGGTGATCATGTAGAAGCAGGTGGTCTTGCCGGCGCCGTTGGGGCCGAGCAGGCCGGCGACCTCGCCCCGCGCGAGACGCAGGCTCACGCCTTTCACGACCGGACGGCCGCGGAACGACTTGCCGATGTTGTCGACGACGAGGCCTTCGCCGGCCACGCCGGGAGCCGTATCGAACCGCTCGACCTTCACCCGTTCACCTGCCCCGGCCACCGATCACTTCGCGGCTTTCTTCGTCTTGCCCGTCTTTCCCTGATCCGTCTGGCCCTGATCCGTCTGGCCCGCGCTCTGGTCGTCCTTCGAATAGAACACGCCCCGCGGCCGGTTCTTGGCCCCGGCGCCCTTGGACGAGCCCTCGACGTGGCCCTCGCCGGTGTCGGTGTTGTAGACCATCTTGGTGCCGCGCATGACGTTCTTGCCGTCGACCGCGGTCACGTCGCCGGTGATGGTCATGATCTTGGTGGTCGCGTCGTAGAAGCCGTTGTCGCCGTGCACGCGCCGCCCGTCCGTGGAGACGTAGTAGACGTTGCCCTTGGCCTCCAGGCTGATCATGTCGCCGCAGGCGCTGCCGGACGCCGCGCCGGTCGCCGCTCCAGCCTTGCCCTTCTTGACCTCCAGGTGGGCGATCATGACATCCGAGCGCAGGCGGGAGGTGTCCTGCAGGGCCTCGGCCGAGCCGCTCCACACCGACACGCAGTCGGCGTTGTGGGTCTCCAGCTGATCGGCGGTGACGTCGATCGGCCCCCGGGAACTCTTCGCTAGCTGCGCGGCCGCCGGCTGGGCGGCGAGCACGCCCGCCGCCACCGTCAGCGCCGCCATCGCGATCAGGCTCTTCATCGGAAGGCTCAGCCTCATTTCGGTTGCAGGCGCGTATGTACCGCGCCTGAGAAGACCATGCGCGCGCCGTTGTCATAGACGCCATAGGACTTCGCTTGGATTTCTCCAAGAGACCCTAACCCCTGAACGGAGGCTGAACCGACCAATTCTTGGGTCTTGGTGTCAAACAGCGAGGAGTCGGTGGCGAAGGAGCCGCGGGCGCCGGACATGCGCACGCCTTTGCTGACTTCCAACTTGCCGGTGTCCTCGTGGAAGATGCCGGAGCCCCCGGTGATGTGCAGCGGATCGGGCCCGTCGGTGTCGAGGGTGAGCGTCGGGCGGTCGAGGTAGACGCGCTGGTAGTTCTGCGGATCGCGGGTGGCGGTGACCGAGGTGAGCAGGAAGGGCTTGCCGTGGGCGTCGCGGCCGACGAAGTGCGGGTTCACCAGGCGGATCGGGGCGTTGGAGTCCCTGGCCGGGGCGGTGCGGGAGGCGAAGGCGTTGTAGACGACCGAGGCCCCGAGCCCGAGCAGGATCGCCCCGATCAGCGCGGGCAGCGCCACGCGCAGGAGCCGAATCAGCCGCGAGCGCCGCCGCCACCGCTGGATCGAGGCCCGCCGCGAGGCCCCGCCGGACGGCGTCCCGGGCAGGGGAATGTCGGAGACCGCGCTCATGGTCAGCTATGGGCGAAGATGTCGATGTCTTCCCAGCCGGCGACGTCCAGCAGGGCGCGTTGCGGCAGGAAGTCGAAACAGGCGCGCGCCAGGCCGTCGCGGCCCTCGCGCGCCAGCATCTGGTCGAGGCGCTCACGCAGGGCGTGCAGGTGCAGGACGTCGGAAGCGGCGTAGGCGACCTGTTCCTCGCTGAGCTGGCCCTGGCCCCAGTCGGAACTCTGCTGGGCCTTGGAAAGGTCGATCCCGAGCAGCTCCTTGGTGACGTCCTTCAGGCCGTGGCGGTCGGTGTAGGTGCGAGCCAGCTTGGAGGCGATCTTGGTGCAGTAGACGGGCGCGGTCACCACCCCAAGGTGCAACCAGAACATGGCGATATCAAAGCGGCCGAAGTGGAACAGCTTCAGCACGGACGGGTCGGTGAGCAGCCGCTTCAGGTTGGGCGCGTCATAGGTCGCCCGGTCGAGCTGCACCAGATGGGCCTCGCCGTTCCCGGCGGAGAGCTGCACCACGCAGAGGGGATCGCGCCCCAGGCGCAGGCCCATGGTCTCCGAATCGATGGCCACGACGCTCGCGCCCGCCAGCGCGCCGGCCGGCAGGTCGCCCTGGTGCACGAAGGTGGCTGCCTTTTTCAAGAAGCGCTCCCGCCTATCAACCCCAACCCTCCATATAGAGAACCGGGGGGCGCCTGGGTAAGGGGCGCCGCAATCTCCACCTCAAACGGTGGCGCCCGGGAAGGGCGCATTCACCGAACGCGGTGGTGCCCAGGAAAGGACTCGAACCTTCACGGCCGTTAAGCCACTGGCACCTGAAGCCAGCGCGTCTACCAATTCCGCCACCTGGGCCCGATCCGTCGGATCGCGCGAGCCGGCTTCCTTAAAGCCCCGCCCTGCGGCGGTCAACGGCTGGAACGTGCGGCATTGGCGCCTCCATGAGAAATCGAGGCGCCGTCTTTTTTTACACCAAGGCCACCAAGGACACGAAGACCACGAAGAGGTCGGCGCCGACCTTGGATCGGCTGGCGCAGCTACGACGGTCAAACACCGCCGCGCGTCGCGCGCCTATCCAGACCGATCGTTCCGGCCTCCATCTGGTCTTCGCGGTCTTCGTGTCGCCTTGGTGCTCTTGGCGTCCTTGGTGGTTTGAAAGCGACCGCGCCGCCACCCCGAACTCGGCCTCGGAGTCCCCGCTGGATTGCAGCCGCGGGCGGCATCGTCTATCGGCATCCTCCATGCAGAACCTCGTCACCGTCTTCGGCGGATCCGGCTTCATCGGCGCCCAGACCGTGCGCCAACTCGCCAAGGCCGGCTGGCGGATCCGGGTCGCCGTGCGCAATCCAGCCAAGGCCTACGCCATGCGGTTGCACGGCGACGTGGGCCAGATCGACATCGTCCAGGCCAATGTCCGCAACCCGGCCTCGCTGCGCCGCGCGCTGGTGGGCGCGCAGGCCGCGGTGAACCTGGTGGCCGTGGCTCACGAGACCGGCCGCCAGGGCTTTACGGCCCTGCACGTGATGGGCGCGAAGAACGTCGCCGAGGCGGCGAGGGCCGAGGGCGTGACCCGCCTGGTCCACATGTCGGCCCTGGGCGCGGACGCGAACTCGGAGTCCAAGTACGCCCGCACCAAGGCCGAGGGCGAGGCCGCGGTCCGCGCGGTCTATCCGGACGCGGTGATCGCGCGGCCGTCGGTGGTGTTCGGACCGGAGGACGACTTCTTCAACCGCTTCGCCGCCATGGCGCAGATCAGCCCGGTGCTGCCGTTGGTGGGCGGCGGCCACACCCGCTTCCAGCCAGTGTTCGTGGGCGACGTGGGCAAGGCGCTGGCGACGATGGCGAGCGCTCCGGACGCGGCCGGCCGCACCTATGAGCTGGGCGGCCCGGCGACCTTCAGCTTCCGCGAGCTGATGGAGCTGATGCTGGCGGAGATCGGCAAGCGCCGCCTGCTGCTGCCGATCCCCTGGCCCGCGGCGCGACTGCTGGGCTCGCTGGGCGACCTGTCGCTGAGCCTGCTGGGCGACGGCCTGATCAAGCCGCCGGTCACCTCCGACCAGGTGACCCTGCTCAAGGTCGACAATGTGGTCAGCGGCGCCTTCCCGGGCCTCGTCGACCTCGGGATCACGCCCACGACCCTGGAAGCGGTGCTGCCGGACTACCTCTACCGCTACCGCAAGGGCGGCCAGTACGCCGACCAGGAAGAGCGCGAGCTGGCGGCGGTCTGACCCGCCGCGCCCGCTCGATTTCAGACGCCGCAACAACCTTCGTCATCCCGGACGGCCTGCAAGGCCGAGCCGGGACCCAGGGGCGACCGCACAGCCTGAACCTCCGGGTCCCGGCTCGGAGCCTGTCGTCGAGCCGACCTTCGTCGGACCCGGGGGCTTCGCTGCGGCCGGGACGACGGAATTGGGCAGAAACCGCCGTTGTTCCATCGACAGGAAGCTGGGCTATGCTCCGCGCCATGATCACGCGCCGCCTCCTGCCCCTTCTCGCCGTCCTCGCCCTCGCCGGCTGCTCCAAGCCCGCGCCCAAGGCCGAGGCGGACAAGCCGCTCATCTTCTCCATCGTCTCCACCGAGGCGGCGCAGACCCAGATGCAGGAATGGGGCCCGTTCCTGAAGGACATGGAGAAGGCCACGGGCCTCACCGTGAAGCCCTTTTTCGGCTCGAACTATTCGGCCCTGATCGAGGCCATGCGCTTCAAGCAGTCGGACCTGGGCTGGTTCACCAACCAGTCGGGGCTGGAGGCGGTGCGCCGGGCCGGCGGCGAGGTGTTCGCGCGAACCACCCACCCCAACGGCCACGACGGCTACCAGGGGGTGATCATCGTCAAGAAGGGCTCCGGGATCACGCTGGAGAAGCTGCTGAAGTGCGGCCAGGCGATGGAGTTCGGCATGGGCGATGCGAAATCGACCTCCGGAACCCTGGCGCCCAACACCTATCTGTTCGGCCCGCGCGGCATCGACCCGGCGAAGTGCTTCAAGACGGTGCGCTCGGCCAGCGCCGAGGCCAACCTCTACGCCGTGGCCAACGGCGTGCTGCCGGCGGCGACGGACAACACCCGCTCGATGGACCGGCTAGGGGCGATCGGCACCGACCAGTCGAAGAAGGCGCTGGACGCTCTGCAGGTGATCTGGACCTCGCCGACCATTCCGGAGGACCCGATGGTGTGGCGCGCCGACCTGGATCCCGCGGTGAAGAAGAAGATCGCCGACTTCATCTTCAGCTACGGCGTGGGCGACTCGGACGAGGCCAGGCGCCAGCGGGCGATCCTGGAACGCATCCAGACCGGGCCCTTCAAGCACGCCGACGACACCCACCTGCTGCCGGTGCGCGAAATGGAGGCGACGGGGATGCTGGTGCAGGCCAAGGCCAAGGGCGACACCGACGCCGCCGCCAAGGCCCAGGCGGCGCTGGATGAGGTTCACAAGGAGATGGCGGCGGCGCCGAAGTGATCCTTCTCCCCTTGTGGGAGAAGGGTTTTTAGTCCGAACTCAGCAGGAAGTGCCCGCGGAGTGCGGCGAAGGGCTGGGCGCGGTCCTCCTGCCAGGCTTCGACGTGCACGTTGGCGATGCGGCGGCCGACCTTGCGCAGGTCGGCGCGGGCGTAGGCGGTGAGCGCGCGGCCGGGCCGCAGGTACTCGATGGTGATGTCGATGGTCTTGTGCACCCGCGGCGACGGCTGGGCGACGGAAAGCTGGGCCAGCGCCGTCATCTCCAGGAAGGCGCCGATCACTCCGCCGTGCAGGGCCGGGATGAAGGTGTTGCCGATCAGGTGCGGGGCGAAGGGCAGGATGGCGGTCATCTCGTCGCCGGCCAGCTCGGCCTGCATGCCCAGGAAGCGCACATAGGGCACGCGCTGCAGGAAGGTCTCCAGTTGGGTCGCGGCGGCCTGGCTCATGAGGCTGGCGCCGGCGCTGGCCGGTTCAGCACGAAGGCCGCCTGGGCGGTGGCGATCAGGTCCGATTTGTCGGCGTCCCAGGCCTCGGCGCGCACGAAGCCGATGGTGCGGGTGAGCTTGTAGCAGTGGGCCTCGCAGGTGACGCCCGCCCGCGGCGCGGCGGCGCGCATGTAGTCGATGCGCAGGTCGAGCGTGGCGGTGGAGAACGGCTCGCTCCCGGCGGCGGCGGCCATGGCCAGGCCACAGGTGTGGTCGAGCAAGGTGGTCACCACCCCGCCGGCGATCACGCCGGTGTCGGGGTCCCCCACCAGGTCCTCGCGCCAGGGGACCTCGAGCGAGCCACGGGCGGGCGAGACGGACACGAAACGCATGCCGAGCGCGGCGGCCTGGGGCGTCACCTCCACCATGCGCTCGGCGATCTCGCGGAAGGCGGCGGGGACTTCGCTCATGGGGGAAGCCGGTAGGACCAGGGCGGCGGCCGGTCAATCGGGCTCTTGAGCGGAGCCTTGGGCCGCGCACTACATTGAAAGGCGATGATCCGGCCCCAGGACCTGCTCTGCCCGAGGCCCGAGGGGCTCTATTGCGCCCCCGGGGACTTCTACATCGACCCGGTGCGCCCCGTGGCGCGCGCGGTGATCACCCATGGCCACGCCGATCATGCGCGGGCGGGCCATGGAGCGGTGCTGGCGACGGCGGAAACCCTGGACATCATGGCGGAGCGCTACGGCCTGGAGTTCGCCGGCGCGACGCAGGGCGCGGCCTATGGCGAGGCGGTGCCGCGCGACGAGGTGACGGTGACGCTGGTCCCCGCGGGCCACGTGCTGGGCTCGGCCCAGGCGGTGGTGCGCTGGAAGGGCCTGACCATGGTGGTGAGCGGGGACTACAAGCGCCGGCGCGACCCCACCTGCCCGCCCTTCGAGCCGGTCCCCTGCGACGTGTTCATCTCCGAGGCGACCTTCGGCCTGCCGGTGTTCCGCCATCCGGACGACCGCGAGGAGATCGCGCGCCTGCTGCGCTCGGTGGCGCAGTTCCCGGAGCGGAGCCACCTGGTCGGGGCCTATGCGCTCGGCAAGGCACAGCGGATCATCCGCCTGCTGCGCGAGGCGGGATGGGACAGGCCCATCCATGTGCACGGCGCCCTGGAGCGGCTGAACGCGCTCTATGAGCGGCGCGGCATCGACCTGGGCCCGCTGGCGCCCGCCACGACGGGCAAGAAGCAGGACTTCGCAGGCCAGATCGTCATTGCTCCGCCCTCGGCGACCCAGGACCGCTGGAGCCGCCGGTTCCCCGATCCGGTGACCGCCTTCGCCTCCGGCTGGATGCAGGTCCGCGCCCGGGCCCGCCAGCGCGGCGTGGAGCTGCCCCTGGTGATCAGCGACCACGCCGACTGGGACGAGCTTACGTCGACTATCGACGAACTACGCCCGGGAGAGTTGTGGATCACCCACGGGCGGGAGGAGGCCCTGGCGAGGTGGGCGGACCTGCACGGCGTGCCAGCCCGGGCCCTGGCGCTGGTCGGGTATGAGGAGGAGGACGATGACTGATCGTCCCTGCCCACCGCAGCGCCCCCTCCACCACTTCGTGGTCCCCCTCCCCCGTTGCACGGGTGAGGTATCTGAGCCGATCGCCCTGAAACCTCCCCCGCTGGCGGGGGAGGGGGAGCCGAAGGGTGGAGGGGGCGCTGCGACCGCATGAGAGCCTTCGCCGAGCTCCTCGACCGGCTGTCGCTGACGGCGTCTCGCAACGCCAAGCTGACGCTGGTGCGCGACTATCTGCGGGAGACTCCGGACCCGGACCGGGGCTGGGCGCTGGCGGCGCTGACCGGGGACCTCTCCTTCGACGCGGCCAAGCCGGCGTTCATCCGCAAGGCGGTGGAAGAGCGGATGGACCCGCAGCTCTTCTGGTGGTCCTACGACTACGTCGGCGACCTGGCCGAGACCGTGGCCCTGGTCTGGCCGGCCAGGCCCGGCGCCAACCGCGAGCCGGAGCTGTCGGAGGTGGTCGATGCGCTCCGCGGGGCGACGCGGGCCGAGGTGCAGCGGCTGATCGAGGGCTGGCTGGACGCCCTGCAGCCCACCGGGCGCTGGGCGCTGCTGAAGCTGATGACCGGCGGCCTGCGTGTCGGGCTGACCGCGCGCCTGGCCAAGCGGGCGGCCGCCGACATGGGCGCCGAGCCCGTGCCGGCGGCGGAGATCGAGGAGCTGTGGCACGCGCTCCACCCGCCCTACGAGGACCTGTTCGCCTGGCTGGAGGGCCGGTCGGAGCGGCCGTCGTCGGAGAACCCGGGGCGTTTCCGTCCCGCGATGCTGGCCCAGGCGATCGACGAGGCCGTGGACTTCGCCAAGCTCGACCCCGCCGACTATGCGGCCGAGTGGAAGTGGGACGGCATCCGGGTGCAGGCGGTGAACGAGGGCGGGGTGCGCCGGCTCTACACGCGGACCGGCGACGACATCTCCAGGAGCTTTCCCGACGTGGTCGGCGCCCTTGAAGCCGAGGGCGTGATCGACGGCGAGCTCTTGGTCATGCGCGAGGGCAAGGTGGCCTCCTTCGCCGACCTGCAGCAGCGGCTCAACCGCAAGACCGTCGACGCCAAGGCCCTGGCCGCCTTCCCGGCCGCGATCCGCGCCTATGACCTGCTGTCCGAAGGCGCCGAGGACACGCGGCCCCTGCCCTTCGCCGAACGCCGCAAGCGCCTGGAGGCCTTCGTCGCCCGGGAGGCGAGCCCGCGCATCGACCTGTCGCCGGTGCAGCCCTTCGAGACCTGGGCGGAAATCGCCGCCCTGCGCGCCGATCCGCCGCCCGGCGATCCGCAGATCGCCGAGGGGCTGATGCTGAAGCGGTGGGACTCGATCTACGAGGCGGGCCGCCCGAAGGGGCCGTGGTTCAAGTGGAAGCGCGACCCGCTGCTGATCGACGCGGTCCTGATGTACGCCCAGCGCGGCCACGGCAAGCGGTCCAGCTTCTACTCCGACTACACCTTCGGGGTCTGGACCGAAGGCGAGGCCGGCCAGCGGATGCTGACCCCGGTCGGCAAGGCCTATTTCGGCTTCACCGACGAGGAGCTGAAGCAGATCGACAAATACGTCCGCGACCACACCCTCGAGCGGTTCGGGCCCGTGCGCTCGGTGCGCGCCGATCCGCACCACGGCCTGGTGTTCGAAGTGGCGTTCGAGGGGCTGCAGCGGTCCACGCGGCACAAGTCCGGGGTCGCCATGCGGTTTCCCCGGATCAACCGCATCCGCTGGGACAAGCCGCCGGGCGAGGCGGACGAGCTGGGGACCCTGGAGCGGATGCTGGAGCGGATGGAGGGGCGGTAGCGGCCTCTCCCTCTCTCGTTACGCGGGGGGAGAGGCGGGCGGCAGCAGCGCCTCGTCGCTGAGGAACTGGCGCAGGTCGCCGCCTTCGAACAGGACACCGCGGATCCCGGCCCGGAGCGCGGCCTCCAGGTCCGAAGGCTTGTCGCCGACCAGGAGCGAGGCGTCGCGGTCGACGGGCCACTCGGCCAGGGCCTGGAGGATCATGCCGGGGTTGGGCTTGCGCAGCGGCGGGTCGGGGTGGCGGTAGGCTTCGACGGGCGCCTCGGGATGGTGCGGGGCGTAGTAGAAGGCGTCGATGTGGGCGCCCACGGCGGCCAGGTCTTCCGCCATCCTGGCGTGCAGGGTCCGCACCGCGTCCTCGCTGTAGTAGCCGCGCCCGACGCCCGACTGGTTGGTCACCACGATCACCAGCCAGCCGGCCCGGTTGAACGCGGCGACCGCCTCGCGCGCGCCGGGGATCCAGCGGAAGTCCTCCCAGCGGTAGACGTAGCCCCGGTCCTCGTTCAGCACCCCGTCGCGGTCGAGGAACAGGGCGGGACGGAGCGGCAGGGCGGGCTTGGGTTCGGGCACGGGGCCACTATGGGGCGCGCCGTGTGGCCAGGCGATTTCAAAAAGCGCCGAAGGCTGCGGCATTCGACCCGCCGGCCGAAGCGGCCTAAAGAGCCGCCCGTGAGCAAGATCACCCCCGTCCTGATGTCCGGCGGCGCCGGCACCCGGCTTTGGCCCCTGTCGACCAAGGGCCGCCCCAAGCAGTTCCACGCCCTCGGGGGGACGCGGACGCTCATCCAGGAGACGGCGCTGCGCTTCACGACGGAGGCCTTCGCGCCGCCGATGGTGATCGGCAACGCGGCGCACGCCGATCTGACCCGGGCGCAGCTCGCCGAGGTCGGGGTGGCGGCGTCGATCCTGATCCTGGAACCGGAGGGCCGCCACACCGCGGCCGCCGCCTGCGTCTCGGCGCTCGCCGCCGTCGAAGCCGGGGCCGAGCTGATCCTGCTCTTGAGCGCCGACGCGCGGATCGCCGACCCCGCCGCCCTGCGCGCGGCGGTGGCCCTGGGCGCGCCGGCGGCGGAGGCGGGCGCGCTGGTGATCTTCGGCATCAAGCCCACCGGGCCGGAGACCGGCTACGGCTACATCCGCGCCGGGGCCGGAGACGGCCCGGTGCGCAGGGTCGCGGCCTTCGTGGAGAAGCCGGACCTCGCCACCGCGCAAACCTACGTCGCCGACCCGGCCTACAGTTGGAACGCCGGCATCTTCCTGTTCCGGCCCGAGCTCTTCCTCGCCGAGGCCGAGCGCACGGCGCCGGCGCTGGTCGCCGCGGCCCGCGCCGCCTTCGCCCAGGCCGCACGTGAGGGCGACGCCCTGCGCCTGGGCGAGGCGTTCCGCGCCGTTCCCTCGGTGGCCGTCGACGTCGCGGTCTTCGAGCGGACCGACAAGGCGGTGGTCGTCGGCGCCGATGTCGGCTGGAGCGACGTGGGCGCCTATGACGCCCTGTGGGCGGAAGGCGCGAAAACGCCATCCGGAGACGTGCTGCAGGGGCCGGTCCTGACGGCCGGCACGGCCAACAACCTGGCGATCTCCGACGGGCCGGTGGTGGTGCTGGCCGGGGTCGAAGACCTGGCGGTGGTGGTCGACAACGGCGTCGTGCTGGTGACGCGCCGCGATGCGCCGGGCGCGGTCCGGGCGGCGGTGGAGGCGGTGAAGAAAGCTGGGCGGGACGACCTGCTCTAAACCTCGTCGCGGAGAGTTCGGCGCGCCGCCTTCGCACTTGCGAACGCGCAGCGTTGCCCCGCGCCGACCCTGCCGTTAGGTTGCGCCCCTTTTTAAGCTCCCGCCTCCTCCAACCGTCCGGCCCGCCATGACCCTTGCCTTCGATGACATCCTTGCGGCCCGAGACCGGCTGCAGGGTCATATCGAGCGCACGCCGTGCCGCCGGTCGCGCACCCTGTCGGAGATCACCGGCGCCGAGGTGTGGGTGAAATTCGAGAACCTGCAGTTCACCGCCGCCTACAAGGAGCGGGGCGCGCTCAACAAGCTGCTGCAGCTCACCGAGGCGGAGAAGAAGCGCGGCGTGATCGCAGCCTCTGCCGGCAACCACAGCCAGGGCCTGGCCTATCACGCCGCGCGCCTGGGCATCCCGGTGACCATCGTCATGCCGCGGGCCACCCCCTTCGTGAAGGTGCAGCAGACCCGGGCCCACGGCGCCGAGGTGGTGATCGACGGCGAGGGCTATGACGAGGCCTCGGCCTTCGCCATGAGGCTGCGCGAGGAGCGCGATCTGGTGTTCGTCCACCCGTTCAACGACCTCGACGTCATGGCCGGCCAGGGCACGGTGGCGCTGGAGATGCTGGAGGACGCGCCGGACCTGGAGGTGCTGCCGATCCCGATCGGCGGCGGCGGGCTGATCGCCGGCATGGCGACGGCGGCCAAGCACGTGAAGCCGGACATCAAGGTCGTGGGCCTCGAGCCCGCCATGTACCCCTCGTTCACCGCCCGGATGCGCGGGATGAACGCGGGCGCGGCCTCGGGCGGGGCGACCATCGCCGAGGGGATCGCGGTCAAGCAGGTGGGCGACCTCAGCTATTCCATCGCCCGGCCCCTGGTCGACGAGGTGCTGCTGGTCGAGGAGCCCTTCTTCGAGCGCGCCATCGCCCTCTACTGCAACGTCGAGAAGACGGTGACCGAGGGCGCGGGCGCCGGGTCGCTGGCGGCGCTCCTGGCCTTCCCCGAGAAGTTCCGCGGCAAGCGCTGCGGCCTGGTGATCACCGGCGGCAACATCGACACGCGCCTGCTGGCCTCGGTGCTGACCCGCGAGCTGGTCCGCGAGCAGCGGATCGTCAGCCTACGGATCATCGGCGACGATCGGCCCGGCCTGCTGGGCACCGTCTCAGCGATCATCGGCCGGATGGGCGCCAACATCATCGAGGTGGCCCACAACCGCCTGGCCCTGGACGTGCCGGCCAAGGGCGCGGAGTTCGACATCCTGATCGAGACCCGCGACGCCCAGCACACCCAGGAAATCATGGACGCCCTGCGCGAGGCGGGCTACCCGCCCCGCGCGGTCTAGAGAGGTTTCGACCATATGATCCGTGTTCTGATGATTTCCGTCGCCGCCCTGTCGCTGGCCGCCTGCCAACCGAAGGTGAAGGCCGCCGCCACACCCGATCAGAGCGTCGCCTCGGCCCAGTTCCTGGCCAAGAACGCCAAGGAACCCGGCGTCGTCGTCCTGCCGGACGGCCTGCAGTACAGGATCGTCCACTCCGGCCCCGCCACCGGCGCCAAGCCTCACCTCAACGACGAGGTGAAGGTCAACTACGAGGGCAAGCTGATCGACGGCACGGTCTTCGATTCGTCCTACGAGCGCGGCCAGCCGGCCAGCATGCCGCTGAAGAACCTGGTCAAGGCGTGGCAGGAAGCCATCCAACTGATGCGCCCGGGCGACGAGTGGATCCTCTATGTCCCGCCGGAACTGGGCTACGGCTCCGAAGGCCAGGGCCCGATCCCCGGCAACGCGGCGCTGATCTTCCGCATCGAGCTGATCGATTCCCTGCCCGGTCCGGGGACTGTGGAGCAGGGGTAGGGGCCGCGCGGCGTCCCGGGGCGAGGCGGCGTACTCACAAGCCTAGGAGGCGGTCGGGTCATGGATGGAGGAGCCGTTCGCGACCAACCGGCAAACGGACTCTCGGGATGCCCGAGATGGGTGGGAAGCGGCCTCTGGACGCCGACCGCCAGACGCGGGAGGTCAGTCCTGGATTGGGGGCTTGGCAAGGTTAAGCGCCTGGAAGGTTGCGTCTAGATCGAGGTTGGGCCGGCGCAGCACCTCCTGGATCTTCGATGGATCCGAAACGCAGCCGCCGCGCTCGGCCCGCATCTCCGCCGTGTCGCGCTGCACCGCCTGCATTCGCGGCGGCGCACCGAGACGCTCAGCGTCCTTGATCATCAGCATCGCCGCCAGGTGCATCCGCGACTGGAGCTCGCGGGCCTGGCCGATGCGGCTGACGAACGCGTCGGCCTCGGCCGGCGTTACGTGATCCAGGGGGCGCGCGAGCGGCGCCAGGGCGGCAGCAACCTGGCGCAGCTGCAACAGGTCGTCCTTCAGCTCGCTGGCGAAGAAATAGGCGGCGCTGAAGTCGCTCGTCTCTTCTGGTGAGAAGTGGTCGGAAACCTGCAGCGATCGTGCGTTGAGCCAGGCGTCCGATTTGAACTCGAAGAGCGATGGACCGTAGGCGCGCGGCGGCGGCGAGAATACGCCGGTGCGCCGGGCCGCCCAGACGCTCTCGTTCAAGGCTTCGAGCTGATTGTCGATGCACGGCCCGCTGGCGAGCCACCCGAGCCCGCTACCGGCGTCCCCGGAGAGTTCGATCCTCAGCTGGGCGCGGGTTTCAGCCAGCTTCTGGGTCCAACGCACGTTTTCGGCAAGCTGCTCCGCGGCGAGCGCGGTCAGCACGCCGAGCACGATGATCCCGTACTCCTTCAGGAACTCGCGCCAGCCGTGCCACAGCTTGGGTTTGTGGATTTCCAACGCGCCGCCCCCCAACGATCAACCTTGACCACACCGTATGCGGACTCTCCGAAGCACCGCTAGGGGGTCGAACTCGGTCGTTGCCTCTATGTCCACTAGCGGCTCTTGATCGGACGTATGAGTCCGCGCCTAAGCCAGCGCATGGCGGGGAAGGGCGAGATGTCGTGGGTGTGGCCATCTCCTAGATGCCACCCCGCCTTAGTTCTCATGGATGATGCGAGCTTGGCGTTCCGGGCAAGTCAAGGCGCGGCCCTTGGCCGCCCGCGTCGCGGTGCGCCTTTGGCGCGGCCTTGAGTTGCCCGGAACGCCAAGCAAACTGGCCGCCATGAGATTTAAGCCGCAGTTCGCGACGCGGCCCTACAGCGCCCGCTTCATTCCGATGTGGCTGCTGACAAATCCGAGCCGCTCATAGAACCGATGCGCATCGGTCCGGCTCGCGTGGCTCAGCAGCTCCATCTGCCGGCAGCCGCGGGCCCGCGCCTCGTCCATGGCCCACTGCATCAGGATCTCGCCGAGGCCCTGGCCGCGGAGGCTGGAGGCGATGCGGACCGCCGAGACCAGGGCCAGCTCCGCGCCCTGGTTGGAGAGCCCGGCGATGAAGCTGAGCTGCAGCGTGCCCACGGCGCGGCCCTCGGCGTCCTCGGCGACCGCCAGCAGGGCGCGCGGGTTGGCGGCGATCCTGTCGAAGGCTTCGAGGTAGGCGGGAGCCGGCGGGTCGGAGACCACCTCGCGGCCCGCGCCCAGGCCGTCGTCGGCCAGCAGGGCCACGATGGCGGCGACATCCTCGCGGCGGGCGGGCCGGACGGTGATCTTTGGGGCGGTCGCCATGGCCCGTCGTAGCACAGGCGCAGATTCCTTTGAGGCCTCGCGGGCGTGGGTCTATGGCTCTTGGCCATGAGCTTCTCCGGCCCCGACCGCGACATCCTCGAGACCCTGATCGGGTTCGACACCACCTCCCGCCGCTCGAACCTCGAGCTGATCGAGTGGGTGGAGGCCTATCTCGACCGGCACGGCGTGCCGCACCGCCGCGTGCTGAACGGGGACGGGACCAAGTCCAACCTGCTGGCCACGGTCGGCCCCAACATCGAGGGCGGCGCCGTGCTGTCGGGCCACACCGACGTGGTGCCGGTGGACGGCCAGCCCTGGAGCACCGACCCCTGGACCGTGGTGGAGCGCGACGGGCGGCTCTATGGCCGCGGGACCTGCGACATGAAGGGCTTCCTGGCGCTGGCGCTGGGCGCGGTGCCCGGCCTGGTCGCGGCGAACCCGCGCCGGCCCGTGCACCTGGCCTTCTCCTACGACGAGGAGATCGGCTGCCTGGGGGCGCCGTCGATGATCGAGGTGATCGGGCGCGAGCTGCCTCGGCCCGCCTTCGTGGTGGTCGGCGAGCCCACCGACATGGTGGCGGTGAACGGCCACAAGGGCATCGCCAACTTCAAGGTCACCGTCACCGGCCGCGAGGCGCACTCCAGCCAGACCCAGCAGGGGGTCTC
Source organism: Phenylobacterium sp. (assembly GCF_035569475.1). Classification (GTDB taxonomy): domain Bacteria; phylum Pseudomonadota; class Alphaproteobacteria; order Caulobacterales; family Caulobacteraceae; genus Phenylobacterium. The sequence goes on along the minus strand of NZ_DATMNA010000087.1, from coordinate 55,909 downwards.
GGCGATCATGGAGGCGGTGAAGCTGATGGCCTCGCTGACCGAGCTTTCCGAGCGGCTGGAGCGGGACGCCGACCCCGCCTCGCCCTTCACGCCCAAATGGCCGACGCTGACCATCGGCCTGGTGAATGGCGGCACGGCCGGCAACATCCTGGCGCGGGAGTGCAAGTTCATCTTCGACCTGCGCGCGCCGCCGACGCTGGATCCCCTGGCGGTGCTGGCGCCCTTCGCCGCGCAGGTAAGGGCGATGGACGCGGCGCTGAAGGCCCGCGCGCCGGAGGCCGGCGCGGCGATGGAGATGCTCTCCAACGTGCCGGGCTTCGCGCCCGAGCCGGACGGGGCGGCGGAGAGCTTCGCCCGGCGGCTGGCCGGCGACAACGGGCCGCCCCGGGCGGTCTCCTTCGCCACCGAGGCCGGGCAGTTCCAGCGGGCGGGCCTCTCCACCGTGCTCTGCGGCCCGGGCTCCATCGCCCAGGCCCACCAGCCGGACGAATATGTCGAGGTCTCTCAGATGGAGCGCGGCCAGGCCTTCATGCGCCGGCTCACGGAATGGGCGTCCTCTCCCCCCGCGTAGCGGAGGGGGAGAGGGTAGGGAGAGGGCGGCTCTGGCTCTCTGCCGTCGAGGCGGTGGCCCAGGGGCCATTGACCAGCCACCTTGCCGGAAAGACCACGGAACCCTCCTCTCCCTACCCTCTCCCTCTCTTCGCTGCGCTTGGGGGAGAGGGGAGGGGCTGGATGAAGGCGCGGCGCAGGAGGAGGTCGAGCGGGTTCCAGGTCATGGCGCGGGCGATCGCCCAGGAACCGACCTTGCGGGTCGCCTGAGCCTCGCGGCGGGCCTCCAGCGCCACGCCGATGTGGCGGACGCCGGCGGCCAGGCCCTTGATCGGCGTGACCACCTCGCCGCGCGTGGCGTGGCGGGCGAACAGCACCGCGGTCGCCAGGACATGCAGCGGCAGGGTCAGCCAGAACAGCACCGGCGGGGTGTCCTTCACGAAGACCCAGAAGCGGTTGCGGGTGCCGTGGAAGACCGCGAAGTCCGAGCGCCGCCCGCCGGTCGAGGCCGAGCCGACATGGCGCACCACGGCGTCGGGGACCAGCAGGGTCGGCTCGCCGATCAGCCGCAGGCGATAGCCCAGGTCGACGTCCTCGCAGTAGCAGAACAGCCGCTCGTCGAAGCCGCCGAGGCTCAGGAACAGCTCGCGGTCGATCATCATCGCCCCGCCGCAGGCCGAGAACACCCAGCCGGGCCCGATGGGGCCTGGGTCCTTGTGGGTGTAGCCGCCGCGGAACGGATAGCCGGCCAGGGCCATGACGTCGCCCAGGCCGTCGAGCCGCGTGGGGTCCTCGGCCATGAGCTGGCGGGAGGTGAAGCAGCGGACGGCGGGGTTGGCCTTGGTCGCCGCGACCAGCCGCTCCAGCCAGGCCGGATCGGCATAGGCGTCGGGATTGAGGAGGGCGAGCCAGCGGCCGGTCGCGGCCGTCGCCCCCTGGTTCACCGCCGCGGCGAAGCCCAGGTTCTCGGCATTCTCGATCAGGCGCAGGCCGGGGTCGGCCGCCGCCGCGGCCTGGGCCGTGCGGTCGCTGGAGGCGTTGTCGACCAGGATCACCTCATAGCGGGCGAAGGTCTGGGCGCGCAGCGCCGCCAGGCACTCCGCCAGGGTCGGGCCGCTCTCGTAGACGACGATGAGGACGCTGACCTCTGGGCTGACCGCGGGCGCCACGGCCTTCGAGGGCTTGCCATTCGCCGCGGCGCGCGCCATCCGAAAGGTAACTCCCACGTTTCCGAGCCGACATGACGACGATCACGCCCCTGGCCCTCGCCGAGGTCCTGCTTATCACGCCCAAGCGCCATGGCGATGCGCGCGGCTGGTTCGCCGAGACCTGGAGCCGCAAGGCGATGCTGGCCGCCGGCGTCGACACGGTTTTCGTGCAGGACAACCAGGCCTTCAACGCCAGGAAGGGCACGGTGCGCGGCCTGCACTTCCAGAAGGCGCCGCACGCCCAGGGCAAGCTGGTGCGGGTGCTGAAAGGCGCGATCTTCGACGTGGCGGTGGATGTGCGCCCCGGTTCGGCCACCTACGGCCGGTGGGTGGGCGCGACCCTCACCGCCGAGGCGGGCGAGCAGATCTGGGTGCCGCGCGGCTTCGCCCACGGCTACATGACCCTCGCCGACGACACCGAGCTTTTCTACAAGGTCGACGGCGACTACGCGCCTCAGCTCGAGGGCGGCCTGATCTGGAACGACCCCGACATCGGCGTCGCCTGGCCGCTGGATGTGGAGCCGGTGCTGTCGGAGAAGGACAAGGTCCTGCCGCGGCTGAAGGACATGCCGGCGGCGGACTTTTAGCCCCAAAATCCCGCTCATCCCCGCGCAGCGTACCTCAACATAAAACGCCTGGGTCCCCGCTTCCGCGGGGACGAGCGGAGTGGGGTGTCGACCACTCCGCCAGGACATCGGCATCTGCCTCATGGCTTGCGCGCCGAAGTCGTTGGAAGTCCTTCAAGCTCACCAGCCGCCCCAGCGCCCACACCGCCGCCCCGCGGACCAGAGGCGAGGGATCGCCCAGCAATCGCTCCGCCGCCCCCGCCAGCGCCGGGTCGCCGGAGTTGCCGACGGCGTACAGCACGTTCCGCACGAACCGATCGCGGCCGATGCGTTTGACGGGGCTCTTGGCGAAGAGGGCGCGGAATTGGGCGTCGTCGAGGCGGGCGAGGTCGGCGAGGGACGGCGAGCGCAGGGCCTCGCGGGCGGCAAGCTTCTGTTCGGCGGCGACGGCGGCGAACTTGTTCCAGGGGCAGACGGCCAGGCAGTCGTCGCAGCCGTAGATGCGGTTTCCCAGGCTTGCGCGGAACTCGCGCGGGATCGGCCCCTTCAGCTCGATGGTCAGGTAGGAGATGCAGCGGCGCGCATCGAGCTGGTAGGGCGCGGGGAACGCCCTGGTGGGGCAGATGTCGAGGCAGGCCTGGCAGGAGCCGCAGTGGTCCGCCTCGGCGGCGTCGGGCGCGAGATCCAAGGTCGTCAAGATCGAGCCCAGGAACAGCCAGGAGCCGAACTCGCGGCTCACCAGATTGGTGTGCTTGCCCTGCCAGCCGAGGCCCGCCTGCTCGGCCAGCGGCTTTTCCAGAAGGGGCGCGGTGTCGACGAACACCTTCAGCTCGCCGCCGAACCGGACCTGCAGCCAGCGGGCCAGCGCCTTCAGGCGGGCCTTGACCAGTTCGTGGTAGTCGTCGCCCTGGGCGTAGACGCTGATCGCGCCCTTGCCGGTCTCGGCCAGCACGGCCAGCGGGTCGCGGTCGGGGCCGTAGTTGACGCCCACCACGATGGCCGAGCGGGCCTCGCCCCACATGGCGCGCGGATGGGATCGGCGCTCCCGCGTGTCGGCCAGCCAGTCCATCTCGCCATGGCGGCCGGCCTCGACGAACTCGCCCAGCCGGGCCGAGGCCGGCCAGGGCGTGGTGACCGCGGTGAAGCGGCAGGCGTCGAAGCCGAGCCCAAGAGCTTCGGCGCGGATCAGGTCTTCGGGGGCGTCAGAAATCGAGGTCGTCATAGTGCCTGGCGGGCGTCAGACCCGGCCAGCGGTCGGCCAGCAGTGGCCTGAAACAGGGCCGGGACTTCAGCTTCATGTACCAGGTCTTCACGGCGGGAAAGTCCGCCCAGGGCATGTCGCCGCAATAGTCGATCACCGACAGGTGGGCGGCGGCCGCGAAATCGGCCAGCGACAGGCGGCGGCCGGCCAGCCACTCGCGCTCCTGCAGCAGCTTGTCGATGTAGAACAGGTGGACGCGCAGGCCGTCGCGGCCCTGGCGCAGGTTGGCGAGGTCCGGCGCGCCCAGGCCCAGCAGCCGCTTTTCCATCTTCTCGTGCAGGATGTAGCCGCCGGCCTCGTACTCGAACTTGCGGTCGAACCAGGTGAGCAGGCGCCGCGCCTCGGCGCGCTCGGCGGCGTCGCGGCCGAGCAGCGGCGGCTCGGGCACGGTCTCCTCCAGATGGTCGAGGATGGCGCGCGCCTCGCACAGCACCAGATGGCGGCCGAGGTCGGTGTCGGTCTCCTCCAGGACCGGGATCATGCCCGACGGGTTCAGCGCCGTCAGCTCCTTCGGCCGCTCCCAGTAGCGGACCTGCACGTCGGTGAAGGGCAGCCGCTTTTCGCCCAGCACCAGGCGCACCTGGCGCGAGGCGGGATCCAGCGGGAAGTGATGCAGAATGCGTTCGAGGCTCATGTCCGGCTAACGCGAAGCGGGGCCACTTCGATCTGAGGCGAATCGTTGGCCCCAATGGACGCCGGACCCCTTAAGGGGCCGTTTACTACGCTTTTGAAACCTGGGCCTCGGCGAAGGCCCCGCCGTGCGGTTCGGCGCGGCCGCGCGGGTCGGCGTGGATGATGATGTCCGCCGCGGGGAAGGCGTCCAGCACCCGGTTTTCCGCGGCGACGATGACGTGGTGGGCGGCTTCCAGGGTCAGCTCGGGGTCCAGGTCCACGTGCATCTGGATGTGGACGTAGGGGCCGGCGGCGCGGGTGCGCAACTGGTGGACGTCGGTCAGGCGGCGGTCCTCGGTCATCAGCTCGACGATGCGGGCGCGCACCTCGTCGGGCAGTTCGTGGTCCATCAGTTGGCCCGAGGCCTCGCGGAACACCCCCACCGCGCCCCAGAGCAGCAGGGCCGCGATGGCCAGCGCTGCGGTCGCGTCGAGCCAGACGATCCCCAGCCAGGCGGTGGCGGCGATGCCGATCAGGGCGATCACGTTGGAGGCGAGGTCCGCGGCGTAGTGGGCGCGGTCGCCCGACACCGCCACCGAGGAGGTCTGCCTCAGCACCCGGCCCTGGGCGACGATCAGCAGGGCGGTCAGCACGATGGAGGCGCCCATCACCGCGAGCGCCCAGGCGCCCTGCTGGATGGGCTTCGGCGCCATCAGGTCGACGATCGCCTGCTGGGCGATGAGCGCGGCGGAGGCGAACACCAGGCCCGCCTGCAGCAGGCTCGCGAACCCCTCGGCCTTGCCGTGGCCGTAGCGATGCTCGGCGTCGGGCGGGGTCACCGCGAACCGGACCGCATAGAAGGTGGTCAGGGACGCCAGGAGGTCGAGGCCGGAATCGGCGGTGGAGGCCAGGAGCGCCAGCGACCCCGAGGCCAGCCAGGCGGCGACCTTGATCGCCACCAGCACCGCCGCCGTCGCCACCGAATAGAGCGTCACGCGCCGGGTCAGGGCGGCGGTCTGCTGCGCGGTCAGGCCATGGACGTCGGTCATGCCGGCGAATCTAGTGGCGCCGCCCCTGCAAGCCAGCGCGAACGACTCTCAATGCGCCTCATCCCTCCTCTTTAGGGGAGGGATGGCGCGATTACGCCGCCACTCTCGGCATTGGCCCCACATAGCGCGACTGGGGCCGGATCAGGCGGCCGCCGGCGAGCTGTTCGCGGGCGTGGGCGATCCAGCCGGAAACGCGGCCTGTGGCGAAGACGCAGGTGAAGGCCGAGGGCGGATAGGCCAGGGCCTCCAACAGGAGGGCGGTGTAGAACTCCACATTGGTCTGCAGCGACCGGTCGGGCTTGCGCGCCTTGAGGATCGCCAGCGCCGCGCTCTCCACCGCTTCGGCGAAGGCCAGGCGGCCGGGCATGGCGTTGGAGCCCTCGGTCAGCTTGCGCACCGCGGCCTTCAGCGCGTCGGCCCGCGGGTCGCGGACCCGGTAGACCCGGTGGCCGAAGCCCATCAGGCGGTCGCCGCGGTCCAGCGCCTCCTCGATCCAGGCGCGGGCATTCTCCGGCCGGCCGATGGCGTCCAGCATGTCGATGATCGGGCCCGGCGCGCCGCCGTGCAGCGGACCCTTCAAGGCGCTGATCCCGCCCAGCACCGCCGAGGTCAGGCCCGCGCGGGTGGAGGCGATGACCCGGGCGGCGAAGGTCGAGGCGTTGAGGCCATGGTCGCTGACCGTGACCAGATAGGTGTCGAGCGCGTCCACCTCGGCGCGGGTCGCGGGCTTGCCGCGCAGCATCCGCAGGGTGTCGGCGGCGTGGCCGAGCGCCAGGTCGGGCCTGACCGGCGCCTCGCCCGCCTGGGCGCGCACCACCGCGGCGGTGAACACCGCCGGCGCGGCCACCAGGCGCAGAGCCACCTTCAGGTCGTCGCCGTCGGCCAGCCGCGCGGTCAGAGCGCGCATGCCCTCGATCGGCGTGCGGTCCAGGAGGCCGGTGTCGAGGGCCGAAACCTCGGCGAACACCTCCAGCCGCGCCGCGGCCAGGGCCGGCGTGAGGTCGGCCGGCAGATTGTCGAAGAAGCCGTCCCAGAGCAGGTGCGTGACCTCCTCATAGGTCGTGCGCCCCGCCAGCTCGTCCAGCGAACGGCCGCGGATGATCAGGCGCCCCGCCTGGCCGTCGACCTCCGACAGCACCGTGTCCGCCGCGACCACGCCTTCCAATCCATCCGACATGGGAAACCCTCCAGATCCGACTTGCCGTCATTCCCGCTTGTTCGCGGGACAGAAATGCCTTCAAACTGGCATCGTCAATCTTGATCAATATAATCAACCTATGGCCGCCGCAGCCGACTGGATCGCCGCCGAGGAAGCCCGGGACCGCCTGGGGGTGCGCCCGCAGACGCTCTACGCCTATGTGAGCCGCGGCCGGGTGCAGGTGCGCGCCGACCCGCGCGATCCGCGCCGCAGCCTCTACCGCGCCGCCGACATCGCCGCGCTCGCCCAGCGCAAGTCGCGCAGCCGCAAGGTCTCGGAAGTCGCGGCCGGCGCCATCGCCTGGGGTGAGCCAGTGCTGGCTTCTGAGATCACCACAGTTTCCGGCGGACGGCTGTTCTATCGCGGCCGCGACGCCATCCGCCTGTCCGACACCGAGACCCTGGAGTCGGTGGCCCGGCTGCTGCGCGGCGGCCACGGGGCGGCGCTGAAGCGCACGGAACGTCCGGAGCCTCCGAAGCATCCCGATATGCGCACGCGGGCCTATCTGGCGCTGGCGCTGCGGGCCGGCGCCGACCCGCCGGCGCGGGGCCGTCACCCCCTGGTCCTGGCGGTGGAGGCCGCGACCCTGCTGGACGTGCTGACCGACGCGGTGGCGGGCGAGGCCTGGGGCGGGGCGATCCACAACCGCCTGGCCCTGGCCTGGGGCGTCGGCCCCGGCGGCCCGGGCGCGGACCTGATCCGGCGCATCCTGGTGCTGGTGGCCGACCACGAGCTGAACGCCTCGGCCTTCGCAGCCCGGGTGGCGGCCTCGACGGGGGCTTCGCTATCGGCCTCGGCCCTGGCGGGGCTGGCGACGCTGTCCGGCCCGCGCCACGGCGGGGCGACGGCGGCGGTGCGCACCTTCGCCGCCGAGGCCGCCCGGCTCGGCCCGCGCCAGGCCATCGCCAACCGGCTGGTGGAGGACCGCCTGCTGCCGGGGTTCGGCCACATGCTCTATCCGGACGACGACCCCCGCGCCGCCGCCCTGCTGGAGCGCTTCACCCCGCCGCCGGACCTCAAGGCGTTGCAGCAGGCGGTGAAGGCGGTCACGGGCCTGGCGCCCAACGTCGACTTCACCCTGGTGGCCGGCTGCGAGGCGTTGAAGCTGCCGGCGGACGCGCCCTACGCCCTGTTCGCCGTGGCCCGCTGCGCCGGCTGGATCGCGCACGCCATCGAGCAGGGGCAGGCCGACACCCTGATCCGCCCGCGGGCCAGGTACGTGGGGCCCGAGCCGGAAATGCTCTGACCCATCCCTCCTCTTTAGGGGAGGGTGGCCGAGGCGAAGCCGAGATCGGGTGGGGGTGTGTGGGCCAGGCTGAGAGTCTGCTGCTTGAACGCGGCTCCCCCACCCTGGCCGCTGCGCGGCCTGTCCCTCCCCTAAAGAGGAGGGATTACGCCTCGTAAAACTCCTTCCGCGCCGCCAGGAGAGCGCGGACCAGCGCCTTCTCGCCTTCGTCGATGAACGGGTTCCAGATGTCGAAGATCAGGATGACGCGCAGTTCGTCGGCGTCGTTCCAGGCCTCGTGCTCGATGGTGTCGTCGAACACCCAGGCCTCGCCCATCTTCCATTCGCGGGTCTCATTGCCCACCCGGAACCGCGCCGGACCGGGCAGGATCAGCGGCAGGTGGCAGAGCAGGCGCACATTGGTCGAGCCGGTGTGCGGCGGAATGTGGGTCTTCGCGTCGAGGGCCGAGAACATGGCGGTCGGCGCATAGCCCGGCTGGTCGGAGAGCGGCAGGGCCTCCAGCAGCGCCGTGGTCTTCGGGCAGAGCCGGCAGGCGTCGGCCTGGCGCTCGCCGTCGCGCCACAGGTGCAGCGAACTCCAGCGCGGCGAGTGGTTCAACTCGCCCCACTGGTTGACCGGGACGCCCTTCGGATAGGCGATATAGGGGGCGAAGTCGCCCCTGGCGGCCTCCAGGGCGCCTTCCAGCTCGCCGCGGATAAGCTCGGTGGCGGCCTCCAGCTCGGCGAACCAGGGGAACAGGGCGCGGTCGTAGAACGGGATGGCCGGCAGCCGCGGATAATGCAGCAGCAGCGGCTCCTGGCTGTAGACCTTGGTGCGGCCGGAAAAAATGCCGAGGCTCTCGTCGAAGCGCCGGCGCGTGGCGTCGGACACCTCCGCCTTCACCGCGTCGGTGCGGGCCTTCAGGTGCGCCTCGAGCGCCTCGCGCGTGCGGGCCACCACCTCTCGGGCGCGCGCCGTAGGGGCGCGCAGCGGCGGCGGCAGCTCGTCGTCCGGCGGGGCGATGGTGAGCGCGTTCTTGTAGATCGCCGCGGCCGCGCGCTCGCCGCCGGTGCGCTCGATGAGCGCCCCCTTCGACAGCAGGGCCACGAAGTCATAGGGGTCGAGGCTGAGCGCCTCGTCGAGCGCCGAAAGCGCGCCCGGCAGGTCGCCCAGGGCGCGGCAGACCATGGCGCGCTGCATCTTCAGCGCCTTGTCGGCGGGCGCCGCGCGCTCGGCCTCCCGGAGCAGGGCCAGGGCGCCCTGCCGGTCGCCCCGTTGCAGCGCCGCCTGCACCGCGGCGCTCATGTCCGATGGGCGGCTGTCCGCCGAAGTCATGCCACAAATCCCCAAGACGCTGGCCTGCGGATGGATATACACCGCCAGGGTGGGCTGCGAGGGCAGAAAGGCGGTAAACGCCTTGTTCACTCTCGTTCCGCATTCCTAAACGGAAGCGTCGGGGGAGCGTCATGGCGGACTGGATCTACGCGATCATCCTTGGGATCGTGGAAGGCCTCACGGAGTTCATCCCGGTCTCCTCGACGGGCATGCTGCTGCTGACCAAGAAGGCGCTCGGCCTGCCGGACGGCTTCTGGGACACCTTCACCGTGCTGATCCAGCTCGGCGCCATCCTGGCGGTCGTGGTGCTCTACTTCGGGCGGCTGTGGAGCGTGGTGATCCGCCTGCCCTATGACGCGCGGGCCCAGAAGTTCGCGCTCAGCGTCATCGTGGCCTTCATTCCCGCGGCGATCGCGGGCCTCCTGCTGCACGACATCATCAAGCAGGTGCTGTTCGAGAGTGAGAAGATGATCTGCATCGCCCTGATCCTGGGCGGCATCGTGCTGCTGCTGATCGACCGGTTCGCGCCCTATCCGACCCGCCAGGACCCCTTGGCCCTGCCGCTCGGCACCTCGCTGATCATCGGCCTCTTCCAGTGCCTGGCCCTGATGCCCGGCGTCTCGCGCTCGGGCGCCACCATCGTCGGCTCCATGCTGATGGGGGTCGAGAAGCGCGCGGCGGCCGAGTTCTCCTTCTTCCTGGCCATACCGGTGATGGCCGGCGCCTTCGTGGTCGACGGCTGGAAAAGCCGCCACGACATCATGAACGCCGGACACGCCGGCCTGATCGCCGTCGGCTTCGTGGTCTCGTTCCTGGTGGCGTTGGGGGTCATCCGGGCCATGCTGACCATCGTCACCCGCCGCGGCTACGCCCCGTTCGGCTGGCTCAGGATCGCCATCGGCGGCATCGGCCTGGCGCTGCTGATGGTTCGCTAGTTAGCGCGCCGAATTCCGTTCCTGCGGCCAGCCCCCGTCAAAACTCCGCTTGAGCCCTGCGCCTGCGGGCGCTACCGCCAGCCCCCATGGCGTCCCACCCCACATTGCATGGCCTCTCCGCCCAGGCGCGCGAGGCCAAGAGCTGGCCGTTCGAGCAGGCGCGCCTGCTTCTCCAGCGCATCGTCCGCCTGCGGCTGAGCGGCGCCGAGCGCGACCTGGCGGCGGCGCTGTTCGCGCAAGGCAAGTTCGCGGAAGCCGCGGCGACCCTGCCGGCGCTGACCCGGCCGGTGATCTTCCAGTGCGGCTACGGCGCCTCGGGCCTGCCGCACATGGGCACCTTCGGCGAGGCGGCGAGGCCGACCATGGTGCGCAATGCCTTCCGCGCCCTGACCGAGGACGCGATCCCGACCCAGCTCATCGTCTACTCCGACGACATGGACGGCTTCCGCAAGATCCCCGACAACGTACCCAACAAGGCGATGCTGGAGGAGGACCGCGACAAGCCGGTGACCTCCGTGCGCGACCCGTTCGGCGAGTACGAGAGCTTCGGGGCGCACAACAACGCGCGCCTGCGCGCCTTCCTCGACGGCTTCGGCTTCGACTACACCTTCATGTCGTCGACGGAGACCTACAGGTCCGGCCGCCTGGACGAGATGCTGCTGCGCATCCTGGAGCGGTTCGACGCCGTCCAGGCGATCATGCTGCCGACGCTTGGCGAGGAGCGGCGCGCCACCTATTCGCCCTTCCTGCCGATCAGCCCGAAGTCGGGCCGCGTGCTGCAGGCCGCCACGCTCAGCCGCGACGTCGCCAAGGGCACGATCACCTACGAGGACGAGGACGGGACGATCACCGAGACGCCGGTCACTGGCGGCCATGTGAAGCTGCAATGGCGGCCGGACTGGGCGGCGCGCTGGGTGGCGCTGGGCGTCGACTTCGAGGCCTCGGGCAAGGACCTGGTGGATAGCGTCCGGGTGTCCAACAAGATCGTCAGGGCGCTCGGCGGCGAGCCGCCGGAGGCCTTCCACTTCGAACTGTTCATGGACGAGAACAACCAGAAGATCTCCAAGTCCAAGGGCAACGGCCTCAGCATGGAGGAGTGGCTGCGCTACGGCACGCCGGAGAGCCTCGCCTACTACATGTACCAGTCGCCGAAGTCGGCGAAGCGGCTCTACTTCGACGTCATCCCCAAGGCGACGGACGAGTACCTCCAGCAGCTCGACGCCTTCAACCGCGCGCGGGCTGACGGCGCCAATGCGCCGGCCATCGACAACCCGGCCTGGCATGTCCACCGCGGCGCCCCGCCGGAGCGCGGCTCGCCGGTGAGCTTCTCGTTGCTTCTGAACCTGGTCTCGGCGGCCGACGCCTCGACCAAGGACATCCTGTGGGCCTTCGTCGAGCGCTATATCCCCGGCGCCACCCCGGCCAGCGAGCCGGTGCTGGACCAGCTCGCCGGCTATGCGATCAACTACTACGAGGACTTCGTGAAGCCCGCGAAGAAGTTCCGCGCGCCCACCGACCAGGAACGCGCGGCCATGGTGGCGCTGGTGGAAAAGCTGAAGGCCCTGCCCGCGGGCGCCGACGCCGAAGCGATCCAGAACGAGGTCTTCGAGGTCGGCAAGGAGGCCGGCTTCGAGCCCCTGCGCGCCTGGTTCTCGGCCCTCTACGAGGTGCTGCTGGGCCAAAGCCAGGGCCCGAGGTTCGGGTCCTTCGTCGCGATCTTCGGCGTGGAGCGGACCGTGGCGCTGATCGAGCGAGCGCTGGCGGGGGAACTGGTCGCGGCCTGACTTCGCATCCGCCTCCTCTCCCCCCGCGAAGCGGAGAGGGAGAGGCCGGGAGAGGGCGGCGCAAGCGTCGGACCCTGCTGAATTTCGATCCACGGGCCGTCGAACAGCCATCGGCGCATGCACGTCGCGCGGCGCCGCCCTCTCCCGACCTCTCCCTCTCGGGCTCCGCCCGGGGGAGAGGAGTTCGATGAGCGATGAACCTAGAAATCCCCGTCGTCGTCTTCGCCGATGGGCATGCCGGGCGGGGTTTCGGGGCGCCATTTGGGGTCGGCGAGGACGCGCTTGAGGTCTTCCTTGTCTTCCAGCAGAGCCGCCAGGTGGAGGCGGTGGGCGCGCTCCGACGGGTCGGTCCCGGGCTGGGCCTTCAGCTTGGCGGCCAGGTCGGCCAGGGCCTGGTCGATTTCCGAGGCCGCGCCGGAGGAGGTCGCGGGCAGGCGCGCGGCGTAGGCGAGCTGCAGCGCCGTGCGGGTCTGGGTGCGCCGGGCGATCTCGGCATAGCGGCCGGTCGCCGGCGCGAAGGCGGCGGCCAGCATCCGGTCGGCCAGTTCGCCGACGCCCGGCTCGTTGGGATCGCGGCGGTGCTGGTCGACCAGGCGGTTGAGGCGCGGCGAGGCGGTCAGCGCATCGACCACGACGCCCGCGCCCACGTCGGCGGCTGCCAGGCTGTCGTAGACCGGCCCGCCGGCGGTGGCGAAGACCTCGATGGTGGTCTGCCGATCCGGGCGGCCGGACTGGCCGGAGGAGAGCAGCGGGATCAGCCGCTCGGGCGTGTCCAGGGCCTCGGGCGTGATCGCGGCGAGCAGCGAGGCGAGCGCCGCGCGCTGGCGATCGGCGGGCACGACCTTGGCGGCCGCGTTGGCGTCGCCCTTCACGCCGTAGCCGTAGTCGACGCCGCCCACCGACTTGGCGGCGGCCTCCACCTGGTAGCGGTGCAGCAGGTAGATCGGCACGAACTTGCGGCGCAGCGCCTCCAGCGCCTCGCCGGGCTTCAGCGCCTTTTCGCCGAACTGGTCGATGGCGACCTTGCGCACCGCCATCATCCGGTCGAGCTCGGCGATGGGGTCGGCGCCGTCGTCCCAGATGGCGCCCGCCGGATGGCCGGACTCCACCGGCCGCGCGTCGTCGTCCTGCACGAAGCGCAGGTGTTCGGCAGCCGCCTTGGCCTTGGCCGCCAGGACCTTCTGACCCGCCGCGCCGGGGGGCACATCGGCGTACATCAGGTCGACGATGAATTTGTCCCAGTCGCCGATGTCCTTTCCGTAGGCGTCGGAGAGGTCGATCTTGCCGCCGGTCAGCTTCACCCGCGGCGGCGGGTAGTCCATCACCGAGGCGCGGCCCTGCGTCGAGGCGCCGAAGTTGTGGGCGAAGCCCAGGGTATGGCCGACCTCGTGCGCCGCCAGCTCGCGCAGGCGGGTGATCGAGACCTGGACGGGGTCGTTGCCGCCGCCCCTGCCCTCCTGGTCTGCGCCGACCAGGCCCTCGAAGATCAGCATGTCCTGGCGCACCCTGAGCGCGCCCAGCAGCACCGAGCCCTTGACGATCTCGCCCGTACGCGGGTCGCTGATCGAGGCGCCGTAGGACCAGCCGCGGGTGGCGCGGTCCACCCAGTTGATGACGTTGTAGCGGACGTCCAGCGGGTCGGCGCCCTCGGGCATGATCTCGACGCGGTAGGCGTCCTTGAAGCCCGCCGCCTCGAAGGCCTTGGCCCACCAGGAGGCGCCCTGCTGCAGGGCCGTGCGGACCGGCTCCGGCGCGGCGCGGTCGACGTAGTAGACGATGGGCTTCTTGACCGGCGAGACGGCCTTCGACGGGTCGGTCTTCTCCAGCCGGAAGCGGTGGGCCAGGCGGACCGCGATGTCCTTGTCCAGCGGCGCGGCGTAGTCGTAGACGATCGAGTCGAAGCCGCCCGAGCGCGGGTCGAAATAGCGCGGGACATAGCCCGGCTCCGGCAGCTTGATCAGGCTGTGGCGGACGGTGAGCGTGATCAGCTTGGCGTCGGGGGCGATGTTGCGCACCTCCGGCCCCGGCGTGTCGGAGGCGAAGGTCTGGCGGGCCTCGAACTCCAGGTTCTCCGGGAACACCTTCACCGCCGCCGGGTCGGCCACCGACAGGTCGGGCACGATCTTGTAGCCGCGCTCGCCGGCGCGTTGCAGGTCGCCGGCGATGTCCTCCACGTCGCGGGTGAGGAAGCCCGAGAGGTCCACCAGCACCCGGCCGTCGGCGGTCAGGCCCTCGACCTTGCCGGCCCAGACGGTGGAGACCGCGAAGGCGTCGTGGGCGGCCGCCTGCTCGTCGGCCGAGGCGTTCGCCGCGACGAAACGCGGGTTCTCATATTCGGCGATCACCTTCTGGCCGATGCGGCGGAAGACGAGGATCTGGCTGCGGCCGAGCCGGGCGCGGTCCAGGCCCACGGGCGCGGAGCCCAGGCCGGTCTTCAGCGAGGTGACATAGAGGAAGCGGCCGCTGACGCCCGCGGCGTCGGCCTTGGGCAGGGCCACCAGGATGCGGCCCTTGTCCCGGTCCACATAGACCGGCAGCAGGCCGTCCTGGCGCGCGAGGCCGGCGACGGGACCTGCCTCGGCCGCCTTCGCCGGCGCCGCCTGGGCCAAAACGCTGGTCGGCCCGACGGCCAACAGGAAGGCGGCCATCGCGGCCGCACCGAACAAAGCCGATTTCACCTACGCATCCCCCGAAACTGCTCGGGCGCGACACTAGGCCGGGTCAGGCGCTCCGGCCAAGCCGTGCGTCGGCAAATCGTGACAGGGCGCCGCAGGGGCAGCCGCCTTGACGCAAACGTAAGCATAGTTTTACGGTGTCAATCACAGATCGCGCACCTGGAGGACTTGAGGATGCCGACAGACCTTCGCCGTCCCAACCGCACATTCACCATCCGCCAGCTCTGCCTGGAGTTCAAATGCACGCCGCGCGCCTTACGCTTCTATGAGGACAAGGGCCTCCTGGCCCCGGCCCGCGACGGCCTGAACCGCGTCTATTCCTACAAGGATCGCGCCCGCCTGCAGCTCATCCTGCGCGGCAAGCGCGTGGGCCTGGCCCTGGCCGAGATCGGCGAGATCCTGGACCTCTACGAGGTCGACGACGGCGGCGCCCAGCAGGCGGCCAAGAGCCTGCGCAAGTTCCAGGAGCGCATCGTCGCGCTGGAGAGCCAGAAGATCGACATCGACAACGCCATCCAGCAACTGAAGGACGGTTGCGTCGCGATGGAGAAGCGGCTGGCCAAGACCCGTCCGGACCTGCTGCCCCGCGCCGCCGACTACGACCAGGTATTGCGCCGGCAGCTAGACGGCGCGGAACTCAGCGAAGCAAAGTAACCGGGACGGCTGACCGCGCGCTCCGGTTCGCCTAAAAGCGTTCGCGACCGGAGACCCCGACATGCCCTATCAGCCGCCCGTCCGCGACTACGCCTTCATCCTGCGCGACGTGCTGGAGCTGGAGCGCTACGCCAACCTGCCCGCCTTCGCCGATGCGTCGATGGACACCGTCGACCAGATCCTGGAGGAGGCCGCGAAGTTCACCTCCGAGGTGCTCGCGCCCCTGAACGGCGTCGGCGACAAGGAGGGCTGCCACTGGGCCCCCGACAATTCGGTGACCACGCCCAAGGGCTTCAAGGAGGCCTACCGCCAACTGGTGGACGGCGGCTGGCCGGGCCTGGGCTCCGACCCGGCCTATGGCGGCCAGGGACTTCCCCACGTCGTGAACCTGGCCTTCTCCGAGATGAGCTCGGCGGCCAACATGGCGTTCTCGATGTACCCGGGCCTGACCCACGGCGCCTATTCGGCGATCCACGCCGCGGGGAGCCAGGCGCAGAAGGACCTCTACCTGCCGAAGCTGGCCTCGTTCCAGTGGGGCGGGACCATGAACCTGACCGAGCCGCAGTGCGGCACGGACCTGGGCCTGCTGCGCACCAAGGCGGTCCCGCAAGGCGACGGGACCTACAGGATTTCCGGCCAGAAGATCTGGATCTCCAGCGGCGAGCACGACCTCACCGAGAACATCGTCCACCTGGTTCTGGCCCGCATCGAAGGCGCGCCGGCGGGCACGCGCGGCATCAGCCTGTTCATCGTGCCCAAGTTCCTGCCCGATGCGGACGGCAACCCGGGCGAGCGCAATGCGGTGAAGTGCCTGGGCCTGGAAGAGAAGATGGGCATCCACGGCAACGCCACCTGCGTGATCAGCCACGAAGAGGCCACCGGCTGGCTGATCGGCGAGGAGAACCGGGGCCTGTCGATCATGTTCATCATGATGAACGAGGCGCGCCTGGGCGTCGGCATGCAGGGGATCGCCCAGGCCGAGGCCGCCTACCAGGCCGCGGCCGCCTTCGCCAAGGACCGCCTGCAGGGCCGCTCGCTCACCGGGCCGAAGAACCCGGACGGGCCGGCCGACCCGATCATCGTCCACCCCGACGTGCGCCGCATGCTGATGGACGCCAAGGCGATCATCGAGGGGGGCCGGGCCTTCCTGTTCTGGACCGCCCTGCACGGGGATCTCGCCGAAGCGAGCCCCGACGAGGCCGTGCGCCGGAAGGGCCAGGACTACATGGCGCTGATGACCCCGGTGCTGAAGGGCTTCCTGACCGACCGCGGATTCCAGGTCTGCTCCGACGCCATGCAGGTTCACGGCGGGTCCGGCTTCACCGAGCACTTCCCGGTCAGCCAGTACCTGCGCGACTGCCGCATCGCGCTGATCTACGAGGGGACCAACGGCATCCAGGCGCTGGACCTCGTCGGCCGCAAGCTGGCCGCCGACGGCGGGCGCGGCGTCATGGGCTTCTTCGCCGAGCTCGACGCCTTCGTCGCCGCCCACGAGGGCGAGGCGCAGATGAAGCCCTTCACCGAGGGCCTCGCCAGGGCCAAGGCCGAACTGCAGGAGGCCACCCTGTGGCTGATGCAGAACGGCCTGGCCAACCCCGACAACGCGGGCGCGGCGTCCACCGACTACCTGCACCTGTTCGGCCTGACGGCGCTCGCCTACATGTGGTCGATGATGGCCAAGACCGCCCAGGGCAAGATCGCCGCCGGGTCGCACGATCCGATCTATGCGGAGAAGCTGGCGGTGGGCCGCTACTACATGGCCCGCGTGCTGCCGGAGACCTCGGGCCGCCTGGCCAAGCTGAAGACCGGGGCGGAGACCCTGATGGCCCTGCCGGCGGACGCTTTCTGAGGAGGGTCCGATGGCGACCTACCGCGCCACCGCCGACTGGAGCCTGAAGGAGGGCGAGGACTTCGCTACGGGCCGCTACAGCCGCGGCCATTCCGTGACGTTCGACTCCGGCTTCGAGGTCCCGGGCACGGCCTCGCCGCATGTGGTGGGGAACAAGTGGTCCGTGCCCGGCGCGGTCGATCCGGAGCAGATGCTGGTGGGCGCCATCGTCACCTGCCACATGCTGAGTTTCCTCCACATCGCCCGCGAAGCCGGTTTCCTGGCGACCCGCTACCGCGACGAGGCGGTGGGCGTGATGACCCGGCGCGAGGACGGAGAGATGTGGGTGAGCCTGGTCACCCTGCACCCGGAGATCACCTACCTCGGCCGCCAGCCGACGCCCGCCGAGCGCGACGACATGCACCACAAGGCCCACCACGTCTGCTTCATCGCCAACTCGGTGAAGACGGAGATCGTGGTGGAGGAGGTTGTGGCGACTTGAGCCTCCTCTCCCCCGCGCAGCGAGAGGGAGAGCATGGAGGAGAGGGCGGCGCACGCGATGGAACGGCTGCGGCGGCGGGCCGTGGGCCCTTGATCGATCGCCCGATGACGATCGGATTTCGAGCCGCCCTCTCCTCTATCCTCTCCGTCTCTTCGCTTCGCTCGGGGGAGAGGCCTTGAGAAGCTGGCCGAGCCTCGCCTCCAGCGCCACGGCGTCCTTCAGGTCGCATTCCCAGATCGTCTCGACGCGCCAGCCGAGGGCGGCCAGGGCCTCGCGGCTCGTCGCGTCCCGCGCGCGGTTGCGGTCGACCTTGCCGACCCAGTAGTCGCGGTTCTGCTTGGGGACGCGGGCGCCGCGGGCGCAGTCGTGGCCATGCCAGAAGCAGCCGTGGACGAAGAGCGCCAGCTTGCGGCCGGGCAGGACGATGTCGGGGTTACCCGGGAGGTCCTTGCGGTGGAGGCGATAGCGGGCGCCGAGGGCGGTCAGGGCCTTGCGGACCACAAGCTCCGGCGAGGTGTCCTTGCCCTTCACCCGGCGCATCACCGCCGAGCGCTTTTCGGGGGAGTAGACGTCGGTCATGGCGCGACGCGGCAGAAAAAGCCTGGGTCCCCGCTTTCGCGGGGATGAGCGGAATTTGGCAAGGCTGAGTGGAGGAGCGCCGTGAGGTGCTTTCCGGTCATTGATCTCATGGTTGATGCGAGCCCGCCGGGTTCAGCAAGTCAAGGAGCGGCCCTTGGCCGCCCGCTTCGCGGCGCGCCGTTGGCGCGTCCTTGAGTTGCTGAACCCGGCGGGCAAACTGGCTGCCATGAGTTCCATGGCGCAGCCTGGCCGCTGCAGAATCGGCAGCGACGGGCTGGCCGGCCCCTACAGCCCTTCGAACAGCGCCGTCGAGACGTAGCGCTCCGCGAAACTCGGGATGATGGCGACGATCAGCTTGCCCTTCATCTCGTCGCGGCCGGCGACGTCGAAGGCGGCGGTCAGGGCCGCGCCGGAGGAGATGCCCACCGGGATGCCCTCCTCGGCGGCCACGCGCCGGGCCATGGCGAAGCTGTCGTCGTTGGAGACCTGCACCACCTCGTCGATCACGCCGCGGTCGAGGATCGAGGGGACGAAGCCTGCGCCGATGCCCTGGATCTTGTGCGGGCCGGGCTGGCCGCCGGAGAGCACCGGCGAGGATTCCGGCTCGACGGCGATCATCCTCACCGAAGGCTTGCGGGCCTTCAGCACCTGGCCGACGCCGGTGATGGTGCCGCCCGTGCCGACGCCGGAGATGACGGCGTCAACGCCGCCCTGGGTGTCGTTCCAGATCTCCTCGGCGGTCGAGACCCGGTGGATCAGCGGGTTGGCGACGTTGTCGAACTGCTGCGGCATCACCGCGCCGGGGGTGGCCTCGACGATTTCGCGGGCGCGGGCCACGGCGCCGGCCATGCCGCGCTCGGCCGGGGTCAGCTCCAGCTTGGCGCCCAGGATCAGCAGCATCTTGCGCCGTTCCATGGACATGCTCTCGGGCATCACCAGGGTCAGCCGGTAGCCCTTGGCGGCGGCCACGAAGGCCAGCGCGATGCCGGTGTTGCCGCTGGTCGGCTCGACGATCATGCCGCCGGGCTTCAGCACGCCCTGGGCTTCCAGGTATTCGATCATCGCCACGCCGATTCGGTCCTTGACCGAGCCGATCGGGTTGAAGAACTCCAGCTTGGCGAGCACCTCGCCCTTGGGCTTCAGGGCCGCGGTCAGGCGCGGCAGGCGTACGAGCGGGGTGTCGCCCACCGTGTCGAGGATCGAGTCGAAGACCTTGCCACGCCCGGCGCGCTGGTAGCGCGCGGCGTCGTAGACCTTGTCGGGGGTGGAATCCATACCAACGGACCTTTCGCGGGAGCGCCCTTTTCGGCCTGCGAACCTAAGGGTTCCCATAGGGATTGGAAGGGGTCGGTTGGCGCCCGGCCGGTCTATTCGGCCGCGATCGCCGAGGCGCCGGCGAGGAGCGGTTCGAGCACCTGCCCCGCGAGCCAGCGCACCACCGGGACCGCCACGCCGTCGCCGGCCACGAGCAGCGCCGAGGTGGCCGCTCGCGGCAGGCCGTAGCTGTCCGGCAGGCCCATCAGCCGCGCCGCCTCGCGCGGGGTCAGCAGGCGCGTGCGGACGCCGGCGTCCTCGACCACGGCGATGGCCTGGCGCGAGGAGCCGCCACGCGGCGTGCGCAGGCATCCGGCCAGGCCGTCGAAACGGACCTCGGCCCGCTGGACGCGGCGGCCGTCCTCGATGCGGGTGCGCCGGAAGATGGCGCCGACCGCGCGGCCGCCGCGGAGCCGCACGGCCTCGAGCCGCGCCCGGTGCAGGGGCGCCATCAGCTCCAGCCAGCGCCCGGTGCGCGCCGGGCTGTGCCATTCCACGGCCCCGTCGGGCTCCAGCAGGGCGCCCAGGTCGATGTTGCGGGCCGGCGGCTCGGCCAGCCGCCACCAGATCCAGCGGCGCGCCAGCTCGGCGGGCAGGCCGGCGGCGGCGGCCTTCACCGCGCGGCTGTGGAAGGGGCTCGCGCCGGTGAGCGCCGCCGGTGGCGGTTCCAGGGTGGCGATCACGAAGACCCGGGGCCGCGACTGCGGCAGGAAGGCCGCCGCATCGATCTCCAGGGCGCCGAAGCTGTAGCCCTGGTCGGCCAGCGCGGCGGCCAGGGCCGTGAAATCGGCGCCGCCATGCGAGGTCAGCAGGCCGCCGACATTCTCGATGACGATCGCCCGGGGCGCGCGTCCCTGGGCCGCCAGGCCCTCGACCAGCCGCCAGAAGCCGAAGAAGGCCGAGGAACGCCCGCCGGCCAGCCCGGCCCGCGCGCCTGCCAGACTGAAGTCCTGGCAGGGGCTGGACGCCCAGGCGAGGTCGGCGCGGCCGGGCAGGTCCTCCGGCCCCAGGGTCCAGACGTCGCCCGCCCGGAAGTGCTGGGCGGCGTCGGCGAAATTCGCCCGGTAGGTGGCCGTCTTCACCGGGTCGAAGTCGTTGGCGAAGGCGCAGGTCCAGGACGCGCCCAACCCCAGGCGCGCCATGCCGCCGCCGGCGAAGAACTCATAGAAGGTCAAAGGCTGGCCGCTCACACCGATGTCCCGTACCCTGATTTGCCGTTGAAAAGAGAGACGTTCATGCGCCACGCCTGGATCGCGCCGCTTCTGCTGCTGGGCCTTTGCGCCTGCGGCAAGGAGAAGGAGAACGGCGCGCCGCCGCTGCCGCCGGACGTTGCGCTCAACTTCGGCCAGCCGATCGACGCGCACGGCGAGGATCCGGCCTGGCGCCTGAAGGTGCGGGGAACCGCGCTGACGCTGTCGCGGCCGGGCCAGCCCGACGTGACGGCCAACGCGCCCGGCGCGGTGATCACCTCCCACTCGGCCGCCTGGAGGGCCGCCCTGCCCAACGGGCAGACGATGGACGTCAACCTCTACGCCAGCCAGTGCGTCGAATCCCTGGGCGGCCGCGCCTGGTCGATGGCCGCCGTGGTCATCCCGCCCGACGCCAGCCCGCTCGCAGGCTGCGCGGGCCCGGTGGCGAAGCCTTAGGGCGAGACCTATCGCCGGATTTCGAGCTGTTCGATCTGCGACTTCGGCTCGACGCGCGGGCTGAAGGCGGGCAGGGCGAAGCCCACGGCGATGGCGGCGGCCGTCACGGCGGCCCAGATGGCTTTGAGCGTCACGACGGGTCCCTCAACCGATCTTCACGCGAGCTCATGGTCTAGCTTGTTCACGCTTAAGGCCGCCGCAACAAAGGCGGATAATCCTTCGTGAACGCCCGCCACGGGCAGCCCCAAGGGGCGCGTCGGCGAACCGGAGCGCCCCTTGGCCGCCTCGAAGCGGTCTTCCGAAGCTAGCCGATGGCGCTGAAGTCGATGCCGGCCAAGGTCTTTCCGACCAACAGGACGGCGGACTCCACATGGTGCGCGGCCGGTTCGCCGTGGTCGCCGGCCTCGTCGGCGAAGACGACGACGTCAGCGCCCACCTGGACGGCAACGAAGTCGGCCCCGGCCGCCATCTTGGCGTTGGCGTCGGCAACGGCCGTCTGGAAGTCCACAGCCGTATCGGTGGCGAAGTTCGCCGCGGTAGCCACGGGAGCCTCGTGGAACACGAGCCTGTCCTGGCCCTGCGTGAAGTCGGTGATCCGGTCCAGACCGGACAAGGTCTTCGCCGAGCCGCCGACCACGAAGACGTCGGCGCCAGGGCCGCCGGTCAGGACGTCGGGGCCCGGGCCGCCGACCAGGGTGTCATTGCCGGCTCCGCCGTCGAGCGTGTCGGCGCCAGCGCCGCCGAGCAGCCGATCGTCGCCATCCAGACCCGACAGGCTGTCGTCGCCACGGCCGCCCGCCAGGGTGTCGGCCAGTGCGGTTCCGGTGAGCGTCTCGCCTGCGATCACGGGCCGACCGTGGTCGCCGTCGTCCCCGTCGCCACGGCCATTGATATCGCCCTGTCCCTCGAGGTCTCCCTGGGTGTCGCCGTTCTTGGGATGCTGGGAGTCACCATCACCGACGCCGTTGATGTCGCCTCGGCCCATCAGATCGCCCTGGATATCGCCGACGCCGTGGCTCGCCGGGACGTCCAGGTGGCGCTCGTCGCTGTTTGCGTCTCTGCTCGACATGTTTTTCACCCATGAGATCTGCCCGCCAGCCGCCCAAAGGGCGCAACGGTGAAGCCAGGCGTGGGTTCCCCGTCGCGAACACGATTGGCCGAGCCTCGAATCCGAACGGCGGCCGGGCGGCCGGGGGCTGCGTCTTTTCCTTGCCGGGGTCGGGCGGGCGGCGGCAAAGTGGAAGGAAGGCGGAAACGAAGAACGCCAAGGGAAGCGCGCGATGGAAAAGGCCTACGACCTGGTGATCCGGGGCGGGACCGTGGTCGATGGGACCGGCGGCGCGCCCTTCGAGGCCGACGTGGCGGTCAAGGACGGCGCCGTCGCCGCCGTTGGAAGCGGAATTGGGGGCCGGATCGCCGGCGGCGGGTCCGAAGAGATCGACGCGCGCGGCCAGGTGGTGACGCCGGGCTTCGTCGACATCCACACCCACTACGACGGCCAGGCCACCTGGGACCAGCGCATGCAGCCCTCGTCCTGGCACGGGGTCACCACGGTGGTGATGGGCAACTGCGGCGTGGGCTTCGCCCCCTGCCGCCCGGACGACCACGACCGGTTGATCCGGCTGATGGAGGGCGTCGAGGACATTCCCTTTCCTGTTCTGACCGGGGGCCTGCCCTGGAACTGGGAAAGCTATCCCGACTACCTCGATAGCCTGAGCGACCGCCGTTTCGACGTCGACATCGGCAGCCAGTTGCCGCACGCGGCGCTCAGGGTCTTCGTCATGGGCCAGCGCGGCGTCGACCGGGAACCCGCCACCGAGGCTGATATCCACGCCATGGCGGCGATCGCCAAGCGGGCCATGGAGGCCGGCGCCATCGGCTTCGGCACCTCGCGGACGCTCAATCACCGTTCCTCCGACGGCTCGCCCATCGCCACCCTGACCGCCGGCGAGGACGAGCTGACCGGCATCGCCCTCGGCATGGCGGCGGCCGGCAAAGGGGCGGGCTGCGGCGTCCTGCAGGTGGTCAGCGACTTCAACGACCCGGCGGAGGAGTTCGCCATGCTGCGGCGGATCGTCGAGGCGTCCGGACGGCCGCTCAGCTTCTCGCTGCTGCAGAGCCCGCGAGATCCGGAGCAGTGGCGCTTCATGCTCGAGCAGATGAGCGAGGCCAAGGCCGCCGGCCTGCGGATCCGCGCCCAGGTGGCGACGCGGCCGGTGGGCGTGCTGTTCGGCCTGGAGCTGACGGTGAACCCGTTCTCCAGCCACCCCAGCTACCGCGAGATCAAGGCCCTGCCGCTGGCCGAGCGGGTGGCGCGGCTGCGCGACCCCGACTTCCGCGCCCGGCTCCTGAGCGAGGAGGCGGAGAACGCACGCGCGCCCGGCCTGTCGCCGGCGCGGGCCTGGGACCGCATCTATCCGATGGGGCAGGACAACCCGGACTACGAGCCGACGCCGGACCATTCCCTCGCCGCCATCGCCGCCGAGCGGGGCCTGGATCCCTATGCTGTGGCGCTGGACCACATGTTGGACGGCGGGGAAGGAAACGGGCGCGGCATGCTCTATCTGCCGCTGCTGAACTACGCCCAGAACACGCTGGATCCGGCCTACCGGATGCTGCAGCACGACTGCGTGGTCCCCGGCCTCTCCGATGGCGGGGCGCATGTGGGGATGATCTGCGACGGCAGTTTCCCGACCACCAACCTGGTGCACTGGACGCGGGACCGCACACGCGGGCCGAAGCTGCCGCTGGAGATGATGGTCAGGGCCCAGTGCCGCGACACCGCCGAGACCGTCGGCCTCTATGACCGAGGCCTGATCGCTCCGGGCTACCGCGCCGACCTCAATGTCATCGACTACCCGAACCTGAAGCTGAAGGCGCCCTCGGTCGCCTACGACCTGCCGACCGGCGGGCGCCGGCTGATCCAGCGGGCCGAGGGCTATACGGCGACGATCGTCGCCGGCCAGGTCACCTACCGCGACGGCGAGCCCACCGACGCCCTGCCCGGCCGGCTGCTGCGCGGGGCGCAAGGCGCGCCCGCGGCCATGGCGGCGGAATAGGAGCTGCGAGCATGAACGACATCTCCCAAGTCCGCCCGGAGGTCCTGGAGACCGCCTGCGAGTGGACCGCGGCGGAGGTCGCCGATCCTTCGCTCTGGACCGAAACGTTGTCGCGCGCCGAGATCGACGAACTGGACGCCGCCGTCCAGCACGCCTTTGGGATCTCCGACGACTTCCTGGCGATCGGCAAGGCCGAGTTCCCCCTGCCGACCCTGGGGCAGCGCCTGAAGGCGATGGAGCGCGAACTGATCGATGGGCGCGGCTTCGTGCGCATCCGGGGCCTGCCGCGCGCGCGGTGGTCCAACGACGAGATGAGCATGGCCTACTGGGGGATCGGCGCGCACCTGGGCAAGCCCTGGCCGCAGAACGCCAAGGGCCACCTGCTGGGCGACGTCACCGACCACGGCAAGCCGGCGGGCGACCCCACCTCGCGCGGCAACGAGATCGGCCTGGTGGGCCTCGACTTCCACTGCGACGGCTCGGACCTGGTGGGGCTGATGTGCCTGCGGACCGGGGTGTCAGGAGGCCTGTCGGCGGTCTGCAATTCGGTGGCGCTGCATAACCGCCTGGTCCGCGAGCGGCCGGACCTGGCGGCCGAGCTCTACAAGCCCCAGCCCTTCGACTATCGCGGCGAGCAGGCGCCGGGAAAGCCCGGCTGGTACCTGATGCCGGTGTTCAGCCGCCAGGGCGGCCGGCTCTTCGTCCGCCTGATCCGGCCCTACATCCTGGCCTCGCAGCGCCACCCCGACGCCCCGCGCCTGACCGAGGCGGCCATCGAGGCCCTGACCTGGATGCAGGACCAGGCCGAGGGCGGCGCCTATTCCGTCGTCATGGATTTCCAGCCCGGCGATATGCAGTTCATCAACAACTACCACGTCCTGCACGGCCGCACGGCTTACGAGGACGACCGCGCGGCGGGCAAGGTCCGCCATCTGAAGCGCCTGTGGCTGGAGACCGAGGTCCTGACCGAACGGCCCAAGCAGTTCGTCAACCGCATGGGGACCCACTGGGCGAGGAAGCTGACCATCAGCCGGATGGATGCGTAGCGCCGACGCCATTCCTCCTCTTTAGGGGAGGGTGGCCGAGGCGAAGCCGAGGTCGGGTGGGGTTCGTGGGCCAGGACCCGAAGTCCGAACTTGAACGCGACTCTCCCACCCTGGCCGCTGCGCGGCCTGTCCCTCCCCTAAAGAGGAGGATGTGTTCTCGCCGCATGGCGCCTCGGTTGATTCCACCCCATAACGCACCCATGCCTTCCGCTGTCGCCGAACGCGATTCCGACCCGTTGCACGAAGCCCGAGAGATCCTGCGGCGCACCTTCGGCCATGCGGATTTCCGAGGGCTGCAGGGCGATGTGATCGCCCAGGTGCTGGCCGGCGGCAGCGCCATGGCGGTGCTGCCCACCGGCGGCGGCAAGAGCGTCTGCTACCAGATCCCCAGCATGATCCGGCCGGGCCTGGGGCTGGTGGTCTCGCCGCTGATCGCGCTGATGACCGATCAGGTGGCGGGGCTGCAGCAGGCCGGGGTGGCGGCCGCACGGCTCGATTCCAACATCGACACCGAGGAGAAGGCGATCACCTGGCGGCGGATCGAGGCCGGCGAACTCGACATCCTCTACATCTCGCCGGAGGGGCTGATGCAGCCCTGGATGCTGGAGCGGCTCTCCCGCGCGCCCCTGGCCCTGATCGCCATCGACGAGGCTCACTGCGTCAGCCAGTGGGGCCACGACTTCCGGCCCGAGTACCGGATGCTGGGCCGGCTGGCCGACCTGTTCCCCGGCGTGCCGCGCCTGGCGGTGACCGCCACCGCCGACGCCCGCACCCGCGAGGACATCCGCAGCGAGCTGCGCCTGGAGGCCTCGCCGGAATATGTCGCCAGCTTCGCGCGGCCGGAGCTGGTGCTGTCGGCGGAGCGCAAGCGCGGCTCGGCCGCCAAGCGGGTCGTGGAGCTGGTGACCGCGCGGCCCGGCCGCTCGGGCGTGGTCTACGCCGGCTCTCGCGACAAGACGGAGCAGATCGCCCAGGCGCTGCGCGACGCCGGCGTCCCGGCGCTCGCCTACCACGCGGGCCTGGAGCGGCAGGTGCGCACCACGCGGCTGGAGGAGTTCCTGGAGGCCGACGCGGCGGTGATGGTGGCCACCATCGCCTTCGGCATGGGGGTCGACAAGCCCGACGTCCGCTTCGTGATCCACGCCGATGCGCCCGCCTCCATCGAGGCCTACTGGCAGGAGATCGGCCGCGCCGGGCGCGACGGCGACCTGGCCGAGGGCATCACCCTCTATGGCGCGGCCGACATGAGCTGGGCCCTGCGCCGCATCGGCGAGCGGGACATGGACGCCGCGGTCAAGCAGGTGCAGGTCGGCAAGGTGCGCCAGCTCTACGCCCTGCTGGACGGGACCGGCTGCCGCGCGGCCACCGTGCGGCGCTACTTCGGCGAGGAGGGCGTCGAGGCCTGCGGGCAGTGCGACCTTTGTTCGGGCCGCGTCGAACTGTCGGACGCCACCGAAGCGGCGCAAAAGGCCCTGTCGGCCGCCCACCGCCTGGCCGGGCGCTATGGCCGCGGACGGCTGGTCGACCACCTCCTGGGCAAGACCAAGGACGTCAGCGACCACGAGGCCTCGCTCTCGACCTGGGGCATCGGCCAGGACCTGTCGGTGGGCGCCTGGCGCGACCTGGTCGAGCAACTTCTGTTCGAGGGCCTGTTGCGCGAGGACCCCAACGACGGCCGCCCGCTGGTGGGCGTGGGCGACACCGACGAGGTCAAGCGGGTGTTCCGCGGCGAACGGCGGGTGCAGATCCAGACCCGCGCCGAAGAGCCGGCCGGCCGGACCCGCAAGGCGCGCAAAGGCCGCGAGGCGCTCACGACTTCGCCCTCCGACCAGCCGCTGTTCGAGGCCCTGCGCGCCTGGCGCGCGCGGGCGGCCAAGAGCCAGCACGTGCCGCCCTACGTCATCTTCCACGACCGCACCCTGGCGGAAATCGCCGCGACGAAACCCGGCTCCCGCGCCGCCCTCGGCCAGGTCAACGGCGTCGGCGAAGGCAAGCTCGCCCGCTACGGCGACGCGGTGCTGGAGGTGGTCGGGGCGTTCGGGGGTTAGGGCGCGGCGGCCTTGCCGGCCGCGGCGGGCTTGGCGCACTTGCCGACATCGCCGGCCTTGCAGACGGCGACCGCGGCGTTCCAGTCGGCCAGGGCCTTGGCGTAGCCGGCCTGGTCGCGGGCCTTGGCGGCTTCCTGCGCCGCGAGCGTGGCCTGGTAGTCGGCCATCGCCTTGTCGAAGGCCGCGCGCTTGGCGGCGTTGCGCGCCTCGACCTCGCGATTCTTGGCGTTGACCTCGGCGTTCAGCGCCTCGCTCCGCCGGTTCTGGTCGGCGACCTCCGCGGCGGCGGCAAGCCTGGCGGCCAGGGCGTCGTCGGTTGGCGGCGGCGTCTGGGCGTGCGCCGCCGATCCCACGGCCAAGGCCACAATCAGGACAGCAGCGGCGACACGCATCCCAGGCTCCCAAGCTTGGCTATGGCCAAAATATGGGAGCCTGGCCGGTCCGCGCTAGACGTCCACCTCGGCGTCCAGGGCGTTTTCCTGGATGAACTCGCGGCGGGGCTCGACGAGGTCGCCCATGAGGCGGGCGAACATGTCGCCGGCGTCGTCGGCGTGATTGACGCGGACCTGCAGCAGGGTGCGCGCGTCGGCGTCGAGGGTGGTCTCCCAGAGCTGATCGGCGTTCATCTCGCCCAGGCCCTTGTAGCGCTGGATGGAGAGGCCCCGGCGACCGTTGTCCATCACCGCGTTCACCAGGTCGATGGGGCCGCGGACCACCGTGGCGCGGTCGCGGCGGGTGAAGGTCGCGCGGCCGGCGAAGATCTCGGCCAGCTCCTTCGACCGTTCCGCCAGGCGCCGCGCATCGGCGGCGTGCAGCAGGAGCTCGTCCAGCACGATCCGCTCGGAGACGCCGCGCTTCACGCGGGAGAAGACGAAGCTGTTCGCCTCGCCCGGCGCCCCGGTCCAGGAGCCGTCGCCTTCCTCGGCATAGAGGTCGAGGCGCGCGGCGGCCTTGGCCGGATCGCCGCCCTCGGCCAGCAGGCCGGCCAGGGCCGACTGCTCGATGGCGAAGGCCGGGGCGCGGGCCGCCAGGCGCTCGACATTGGCCTTGGCGCCGCGGGCGGTCTGCACCATGGCGAGCAGGTCGGCGCCGGTGATCCGCTCGCCGTTGGAGAGGTCCAGGGTGGCCCCGTCGACGCCCTCGTCGATCAGGTAGATCTCCAGCTCCGCGTCGTCCTTCAGGTAGCGGACCGACTTGCCCTTCGACGCCTTATAGAGCGGCGGCTGGGCGATATAGAGGTAGCCGCGTTCGATCACCTCCGGCATCTGCCGGTAGAAGAAGGTCAAGAGCAGGGTGCGGATGTGGGCGCCGTCCACGTCGGCGTCGGTCATCAGCACGATCTTGTGGTAGCGGATCTTCTCGATATCGAAGTCCTCGCGCCCGATGCCGGCGCCGAGCGCGGTGATCAGGGTGCCGATCTGCTCTGAGCCCAGCATCTTGTCGAAGCGGGCGCGCTCGACGTTCAGGATCTTGCCGCGCAGGGGCAGGATCGCCTGGTTGTCGCGGTTGCGGGCCTGCTTGGCCGAGCCGCCGGCGGAATCGCCCTCGACGATGAAGATCTCCGACTTGGCCGGGTCCTTCTCCGCGCAGTCGGCGAGCTTGCCGGGCAGGGACGAGATATCCAGCGCCGACTTGCGGCGGGTCAGCTCGCGGGCCTTGCGCGCCGCCTCGCGGGCGGCGGCGGCCTCGGCGATCTTCTGCACGATCAGGCGGGCCTCGTTCGGGTGCTCCTCGAACCAGGAGCCCAGGCCTTCCTGCACCAGGCCCTCGACCGCCGGGCGCACCTCGGAGGAGACCAGCTTGTCCTTGGTCTGGGAGGAGAACTTCGGGTCCGGCACCTTGACCGACAGCACGCAGGTCAGGCCCTCGCGCGCGTCCTCGCCACCGACCGAGACCTTCTCGCGCTTGGCCGCGCCGGAGCTTTCCGCATAGCCGGTGATGATCCGCGTCAGGGCCGAGCGGAACGCCGCCAGGTGAGTGCCGCCGTCCCGCTGGGGGATGTTGTTCGTGAAGCAGAGGACGTTCTCGTGGTAGCTGTCGTTCCACCACAGGGAGAGGTCGACCTCGACGTTCTCGCGCCGGCCGCGGATGACGATCGGCTCCTTGAGCAGGGGCGTCTTGGCGGCGTCCAGGTGGCGCACGAAGGCCTCGATGCCCCCCTCGTAGTGCATGACCTCCACGAAGGGCTCCGCCCCGCGGTGGTCCTTCAGCCAGATGGTCACGCCGGAGTTCAGGAAGGCCAGCTCCCGCAGCCGGTGCTCCAGGGTCTTCAGGTCGAAGTCGATGAAGGCGAAGGTGTCGGTGGAGGGCAGGAAGGTGACCTCGGTGCCCGACAGGGGGTCGCCGTTTTCGCGCAAGGGCGCGACGCCGGTCTCCTTCAGCGGGGCCACAGCGTCGCCGTGGCGGAACTCCATCTCGTAGGACTTGCCGCCGCGGTAGATCTTCAGCTTCAGCCACTCGCTGAGCGCATTGACGACCGAGACGCCCACGCCGTGCAGGCCGCCGGAGACCTTGTAGGAGTTCTGGTCGAATTTCCCGCCGGCATGGAGCTGGGTCATGATGACCTCGGCCGCCGAGATGCCCTCGCCCTCGTGGATGTCAACCGGGATGCCGCGCCCGTCGTCGGTGACGGTGACCGAGCCGTCGGCGTTGAGGATCACCTCCACGCGCGTCGCCCAGCCGGCGAGGGTCTCGTCGATGGCGTTGTCGACCACCTCGTAGACCATGTGGTGCAGGCCGGAGCCGTCGTCGGTGTCGCCGATGTACATGCCCGGCCGCTTGCGCACCGCGTCGAGGCCCTTCAGGACCTTGATGCTCTCCGCGCCATAGTCGTCCTGCCCGTTGTTCTCGGGAGTCGGGCCCTGGCCATGGGAAGAATTGGGGCCGTGGAGGTCTTCGTTCTCTTCGCTCATTCGGGGTCCGTTGGGCGGCGGCGCCGAGGACGGGGCGCGCCAGAAGCCGGAGGCCGTCGCCACCAGCGGTTTCGCAGGCTTCTATATAGGGGTCGGGGCCTGATTCTGCACTCTTTTGCGGCCGCGCTGCGGGCTAGCCGCGGACGTGACGTCGGCTAGACTGCGCGGGCTTGCCGGGGGAGGCGCTCATGAGATTGCGACTAGCTGTCGCCGCAGGATTCTTCGCGTTCGCAAGCCATGCCGGCGCCGCGCCGCCGATCATCACGCACCCCGACTGGATCGTTAAGCCGGACGCCGGCGCCTACTCGCGGTACTACCCGCCTCTCGCGAGTGAGCTGGGCGTCTCCGGTTACGCGGTCATCCACTGTAAGGTGGGACGGGACGGCTACCTGTCGGAATGCAGCGTCGGCATGGAACGGCCGGCGGCGCTGGGCTTCGGCCAGGCAGCGATCGGTCTAAGCGCCGAATTTCAGATGAGGCCGCAGACGCTCAACGGACAGCCGGTCGACGGCGCCGGGATCAACATCCCGATACGGTTCAACGCGCCGCGCAACGAGTCGGCGGCCGAGCCGCCGGCGCCGCTGTCGGATGCCGCGGCGCAGCAAGCCTATCGGCTGGTCGATGCGAGCAAGGCGCTCGACAACAATGAAGCGTCCTATGAACAGCATGCCAAACAGATGGAAAGCATGGGCGCCGACAGGGCGATCGCTCGCGCCGCCGCCGAGGCATACCGTCGCGCCAGCCTCGCCCATCGGGACGATTTCCGCAGCGTCTATGCTCGAGCCTTCGCGTCGGTGTTCAGCGAGACCGAGCTGGCTTCCATCGCTGACTACCAGTCCGTAGCCGGCGACCAGAAGGAGGCCAACGAGACCTTCACGACCGTCCAATTTCAGATCGTGAAGGAATACCAGCGCAGCGTCGCGGCCCTGGCCCATGCCGCCTTTTGCGCCAAGACGGCTTGCGGCTCGGCCGCCGACGTCCAGCGCGTCTGGCAGGCGGCCGATCCGCGCGACACCACACGGATCGACAATCCGCAGTGGGCGGCCCAGCCGAGCGCGACAGCCTTGGCGCAGGCCCAGCCGCGACTCGCGGGCCTGCTTGGCTTGAACGGCCTTGTGCGCTTGACCTGCAAGGTCGGGGAACAAGGCAATCTGACCGACTGCTCCATCGACGAAGAGAGCCCGATCGGGCTCGGCTACGGCGCGGCGGCCTTGAAGGTGACCGACGCCTTTCTCTTGAACCCGATCCAGCTCGGCGCCGGGGCAGCCGGGCGCAAGGCGACGGTCCGGGTGGGGTTTCCAGCCGCGCCGCCGTCTGAGTCCTTCCACGTGAAACCTGGTTCCACCCGCGCCGCCGCCCTGGCGCGGCAGATCGGAGCCACTGACAAGGTCGGCGAAACCGGCAGGCTGGAAACCGAGCTTCAGGCCACGGACTTTGCGACCAATCCGCCGAAGGGCTCCGATCCCAAGGTCTATGACGCGGCAGTGGACGCCTATCGCACCGCGACCCGGCAGGCGCTGGCCGACTACCTCCAACAATCGATCGATAACCTGTCCACCGCCTATACCGAGGCGCAATTGCAGGCGCGGGCCGACTTCGCGGCGACGCCGGGAGGCAAGGCGGAGCAGAGCCGGAGCAAGGAACTCGCCCTCGCCCTGGCCGCCGCCCAGGCATTCGTCACCTACAAGATTCGAGACGAGGCCCACGCCGAGTTCTGCAAGACCCGAGACTGCTCCATCCCCCCACCCGCTCAGCCGAGCACCGTCAATTCCGCGCCCTCGACCCCGAGACCCTGAGCCCGCCCCGCGAGCCCTTCGAACAGGTGCTCATCGGTCCCGGTGAGGAAGGCCTGCAGATCGAGCGCCTCGATCTCGTCGAACAGGGCGCCGCGACGCCGGGCGTCCAGGTGGGCAGCGACCTCGTCGAGCAACAGGATCGGGCTGGGCGAGGCCTTGGCGCGGGCCAGGCGGGCAGCTTGCGCCAGGACCAGATTGAGGATCAGCGCTTTCTGCTCACCGGTCGAGCATTCGGCCGCCGGGCGGTCCTTTTCGGCGTGGATGACGGCCAGATCGCCCCGGTGCGGGCCGGTGAGCGCGCGGCCGGCGGCGGCGTCGCGGGGCCTGGCGGCGGCCAGCGCCTGGGCCAGCTTCACCTCGATATCGGCGATCTCCGCGCCAGCGAGCGCCATCTGCTCCCATTCGCCGGTCAGCGACAGCCGGGCCTGCGGGAAAGGGCGCTCCCCTCGGCCGTCGATCTCGGCCTGCAGGGCGGCGAGCGTCGTGGCGCGGGCCTCGGCCATCAGGGCGCCGGCCTCCGCGAGGCGGGCCTCCAGGGCGTCGAGCCAGGCGGCGTCGGGCGCCTGGGCCTCGTCGGTCAGCAGGCGCATGCGTTCGCGTTGCGCCCGCTCATAGGCCTGGGCGTGGGCCGCGTGGCGCGGGATGGCCGCGAACACCAGGCGGTCGAAGAAGCGGCGGCGGTCCGAGGCGCCTTCCAGGAAAAGGCGGTCCTGCGCCGGCGTCAGCCAGACCTGGCGCAGGTGGTCGGCGAGGCGGCCCGGCGGCACCGTCTCGCCGGCGATCCGCACCGTGCGTCGCGCGGCGCCGGGCTCTCCGGTTCCCGTGCCGAGCTGCGTCTCCTCTCCACCGGCGGAGACGATCGCCGAGACGGCCCAGGCCCGGCCCACCGCCTCGCCCGGCAGCCGGCGGCCGACCTCGGCCAGGCTCGCGCCGCGCAGGCCCCGTCCCGGCGTGAACAGGCTGACCGCCTCCAGCAGGTTGGTCTTCCCCGCCCCGTTCGGCCCGACGAGGAACACCGGGCGCCCATCCAGAACGAGGTCCGCCCGCGCATAGGAGCGGAAGTCGGTCAGGGTCAGGCGGGCCAAAGTCTGGCGAAAGGGGGCCGTGGCGGTCACGGCGGCGTTCTACAGGGTTTCGCGGGCGACACGAAAAGTCGGTATCGAGGCCAGCGTCGACGTCCGCTTTCCGCCAGCGGTTGTCACCGACGCGCGCCACCTTACGTCTAGGCTCGGGAAGCCAAGCGGAGGGACACCATGGACCAGAAGGGCAAGGCCGAGGCGTTCGGCGCGCTGCATCACACCGGGGGCATCCTGATCCTGCCCAACGCCTGGGACGCGGCCAGCGCCGCGGTGATGGAGGACGCCGGCGCCAAGGCCGTCGCCACCTCCTCGGCCGCGGTGGCCTGGGCGCACGGCTATCCGGACGGCGACATCCTGCCCCTGCCGCTGTTGCTGGAAACGGTGCAGGCGGTGGCGCGGGTGGTGAAGGTCCCGGTCACCGCCGACATCGAGGGCGGCTACACCGACGACCTGGACCGGCTGGCCGAGACGATCCGGGCGGTGATCGGCGTCGGCGCCGTGGGGATCAACCTGGAGGACGGCCGGCGCGACCCGGACCTGCACGCGCGCAAGATCGAGGCCGCGCGCAAGGCCGCCGACGGGGCCGGCGTCGCCCTGTTCATCAACGCCCGCACCGACGTCTACCTGAAGAGCCTGGCCGAGGGCCACGCGGCCTATGTCGAGACCACGGCGCGGGCCGAGCGCTACCGCGACGCCGGGGCCAGCGGGATCTTCGTGCCGGGGCCGAGCGACGCCGACCTGATCGGCCGCCTGGCCGATGAGATCCGCCTGCCGCTGAACATGATGCTGGTCGCGGGCCTGCCGGGCGCCGAGCAGCTTCAGGCGCTGGGCGTGCGCCGGGTCAGCTCCGGCGGCGGGGCGTTCCGCGCGGTCTACGCCCGCCTCGCCAAGGCGGTCGCGGGCTACCTGGCCGACGGCAAGGCCGACAACTTCGCCGGCGATCCCGACGGCCTGGGCAACCTCAACAAGCGGTTCAGCTAGCTCGCCATGCGGTGCAGGCCGCAGAGCTTGTTGCCGTCCGGGTCGCGCAGATAGGCGAGGTACATCTTGCCGTTGGCGCCTTCGCGGACGCCCGGCGGGTCCTCGCAGGTCGTGCCGCCGGCGGCGAGGCCCGCCGCATGCCAGGCGTCGGCCTGGTCCGGAGAGGCGCAGGCGAATCCGATGGTGCCGCCGTTGGGGGCCGTGGCCGGCTCGCCGTTGATCGGCAGGGACACCGAGAACACCCCGCTGGGCGTGCGGTAGAAGATGCGGTGGCGGTCGACCATCGCCGGCGGGACGCCGAGGGTCCCCAGGACGGCGTCATAGAACGACTTGGCGCGGTCCAGGTCGTTGGTGCCGATCATGATATGCGAGAACATCGGTCGCTTTCCTCAGTTGGCGTGCAGTTGGCGACGGATGTGCGGGAAGTTCGCGGCGGTGGCAATCCTGGGGCCGATCAGCATCATTCCTTGGCCGTGCCGCGCCCCCTCCGTCGGCTGCGCCGACACCTCCCCCGAAGTGTTCCCTTCAGGAGAGGCGCGAGAGCTGTCGCTCCTTCCCCTGCGCCGAAGAGCGCGGGGGAGGTGGATCGGCGCGGAACGCGACGAGACGGAGGGGGCGTCGAAACCTGCCCGTGGGCGGCCTTCTGGCGGGTGACCTCACGTCCGCGAGGTCCTATCTTGCCGTCCATGACCGACACCCTCGACGCCGATCCGCAGACGCTCGACGAGATCCCGCGCGAACCGACGCAGGACGGGCCGAACGTGCGGCTCTATCTGGTGGACGGCTCAGGCTTCATCTTCCGGGCCTTCCACGCCCTGCCGCCGCTGACCCGCAAGTCGGACGGCCTGCCGGTGGGCGCGGTGGCGGGCTTCTGCAACATGCTGTGGAAGCTGCTGGTGGACATGAAGGCCTCGTCCGAGGCGCCGACCCACCTGGCGGTGATCTTCGACCATTCGGAAGAGACCTTCCGCAACAGGCTCTACGACCAGTACAAGGCCCACCGCCCGCCGCCGCCGGAGGACCTGATCCCGCAGTTCCCGCTGGTGCGCGATGCGACGCGGGCGTTCGGCGTGCCCTGCCTGGAGCTGCCCGGCTACGAGGCCGACGACCTGATCGCGGCCTACGCCTGCAAGGTGCGCGACGCCGGCGGCGAGGTGGTGATCGTCTCGTCGGACAAGGACCTGATGCAGCTCGTCGGCCCCAAGGTCTCCATGCTCGACACCATGAAGACCCCGAACCTGGTGATCCGCGCCGAGCAGGTGTTCGACAAATTCGGGGTGACGCCGGACAAGGTGGTCGACGTCCAGGCCCTGTGCGGGGACTCGGTCGACAACGTGCCGGGCGCGCCGGGCATCGGCGTCAAGACCGCCTCGGCCCTGATCAACGAGTACGGCGACCTGGAGACGCTGCTGGCCCGCGCCGGCGAGATCAAGCAGGACAAGCGCCGCCAGACCCTGATCGACTTCGCCGACCAGATCCGCCTGTCGCGCCAGCTCGTGCAGCTCGACTGCGACACGCCCCTGCCCAGCCCCGTCGACGAGCTGGCGGTGGCCGAGCCCGACGCCCAGATCCTGGCGGGCTTCCTCGACCGGATGGAGTTCCGCACGCTGGCGCGCCGGGTGGCCGAGGCCCAGGGCGGGGCCGCGCCCACCGCCACGCCGACGCCTTCGGAGACCAAGGCGCCGGAAGCGCCGAAGCACGGGGCCATCGACGTCACCGCCTACCAATGCGTCCGCGACGTCGAGACGCTGGACGCCTGGATCGCCAAGGCGTTCGCCAAGGGGCTGGTGGCCTTCGACACCGAGACCGACGCCCTGTCGTCCTCCGCCGCCAACCTCTGCGGCGTATCGCTGGCGACCGCGCCGGGCGAGGCCTGCTACATCCCGCTCGGCCATGAGCACGAGCAGGAGGGCGGGCTGCTGCTGGAGGCCCCGGCCGCCCTCGACCAGATCCCGATCGACGAGGCGCTCGCGCGGCTGAAGCCGCTCTTGGAATCCCCCGCAGTCCTGAAGGTGGCGCAGAACGGCAAGTACGACATGGCCGTCCTCTCCCGCTACGGGATCGAGGTCGGGCCGATCGACGACACCATGCTGATCGCCTTCGCCCTGGAGGGGGGCTTGCACAAGAGCTACGGCATGGACGAGCTGTCCAAGCGCCTGCTCGACCACGAGCCGATCAGCTTCAAGACCGTGGCGGGCTCCGGCAAGGGGCAGAAGAGCTTCAAGCACGTGGAACTGCAGTCAGCCACTTGCTACGCAGCGGAAGACGCCGACGTCACCCTGCGCATCTACGAGCACCTGAGGCCCCGCCTCAGCCACGAGAAGCTGCTGACCGTCTACGAGACCCTCGAGCGGCCGATGCCCAAGGTGCTGGTCGAGATGGAGCTGGCCGGCGTCAAGGTCGACCCCGAGCGCCTGCGCCTGCTCTCCAACGACTTCGCCGTGCGCATGGGCGAGCTGGAGGCCGAGGCGCACCGGGTGGCCGGACGGCCCTTCAACCTGGGCTCGCCCAAGCAGATCGGCGACATCCTGTTCGGCGAGATGGGCCTGGCGTCGGGCCGCACCACCGCCACCGGGGCGCAGTCCACCGACGCCTCCATGCTGGAGGACCTGGCCGCCCAGGGGCACGAACTGCCGCGCATCCTGCTGGACTGGCGGCAGCTCTCGAAGCTGAAGGGCACCTACACCGACAACCTGGTGGCCGCGATCGATCCGAAGACGGGCCGGGTGCACACCTCCTATTCGCTGGCGGCGGCGACCACCGGGCGCCTGGCCTCGTCCGACCCCAACCTTCAGAACATCCCGGTCCGCACCGAGGAAGGCCGCAAGATCCGCAAGGCCTTCATCGCCGAGCCGGGCCATGTGCTGATCAGCGCCGACTATTCGCAGATCGAGCTGCGCCTGCTGGCCCACATCGGCGACATCCCGCAGCTCAAGAAGGCCTTCGCCGAAGGGATCGACATCCACGCACTCACCGCCTCGGAAATGTTCGGCGTGCCGGTGGAAGGCATGCCCGCCGAGACCCGACGGCGCGCCAAGGCGATCAATTTCGGCATCGTCTACGGCATCTCGGCCTTCGGCCTCGCCAACCAGCTTTCGATCCCGCGGGAAGAGGCCGGGGCCTACATCAAGACCTATTTCGAGCGCTTCCCCGGCATCCGCACCTACATGGACCGCATGCAGCGCCAGGTGCGCGCCGAGGGGTTCGTCACCACCGTCTTCGGCCGCAAGATCTACATCCCCGCCGCCCAGGGCAAATCCCCCGCCGAGCGGGCCTTCGGCGACCGCGCCGCGATCAACGCGCCGATCCAGGGCGCGGCGGCCGACGTGATCCGCCGGGCCATGGTGCGGATGCCGGCCGCGCTGCGCGACGCAGGCCTGACGGCGAAGATGCTGCTGCAGGTGCACGACGAACTGATCTTCGAAGCGCCGGAGGCCGAAGCCGACGCCGTGATCGCCGTGGCGCGCAGAATTATGGAGAAGGCTCCGGAGCCTGCGGTCGCCCTGACCGTTCCCCTGGTGGTCGACGCGCGCGCGGCGGCCAATTGGGACGACGCCCATTAGGGACTCATCGATGGCCGGAGAGGCCGCCGCGATCTCGCCGGAACGGCCTGGGAGCCGGGTTCTGAGCCGCCTGCGCCGGCGCTTTGCGACCCAGCCCTGGGCCGCGGCGGCCGAGATGGCGGCGCGGCTGGGCTACATGGCCCGCGGCGTCGTCTACCTGAGCGTCGGCCTGATCGCCCTGCTGGCGGCGGCGGGCTTGGCGCCCCGCCCGGCCGACACCCTGGACGCGCTGAAGGCCTGGGCCCGGTGGCCGCCGGGCGTGGCGCTCCTGTGGCTGACGGGCCTGGGGCTCTACGGCTTCGCGGGCTGG
Organism: Phenylobacterium sp.; assembly: GCF_035569475.1. Classification (GTDB taxonomy): domain Bacteria; phylum Pseudomonadota; class Alphaproteobacteria; order Caulobacterales; family Caulobacteraceae; genus Phenylobacterium. The sequence goes on along the minus strand of NZ_DATMNA010000087.1, from coordinate 18,194 downwards.
CGGGCCCTGCAATCCCTCTTCGACGCCGACCGTCAGGGCTCCGGCGCCAAGGCCGCCGCCAGCCGCCTGGGCCAGGCGATCAGCGGCTTGATCTACGGAAGCCTGGCCGTGTCGGTGTTCGGGCTGATCGACACCTTGCACGACCTGCGCCACGCCGAGGTCGAGAAAACCAGCGACCGGGTGGCCACGGTCATGGCCTGGCCGCTGGGGCCGAAACTGGTGATCGCCCTGGGCCTGTTCATCCTGGCCTGCGGCGCCGGCAACGCCGTGCGCGCCTTTGTCGACAACTTCGGCTCGACCCTGAAATGCCAGCCGAACGTGACCCGCTGGGCCTGCAACCTGGCCCGGGTGGGCTATTTCGGGCGGGGCGTGGCGATGATGCCGGTGGGCTTCTTCATGCTGCGGGCCGGCTGGCACCAGCGCGCCGCCGAGGCCCGGGACGTGGGCAGCGCGCTCTGGGCGTTGCATTCGCAGGTGTTCGGCGACGGGGTGCTGGCGCTGGTCGCCCTGGGCGTGGCGGCCTTCGGCGCCTTCGCCTTCGTGGAGGCCTGGTACCGCCCCATCCGCCCGGAGGCGGCGCTGCAGGATTAGCGGATTGGGGGGGTCCTGGTGGAGCCGAGGGGAATCGAACCCCTGACCTCCTCATTGCGAACGAGGCGCTCTACCATCTGAGCTACGGCCCCCAGGGAAGACCCAGGAAGGCGCGGAATAACCCTTTTGCGCCCGCCTCTGTCAAGCCGCTGCGGCGCGCGCGATCGCCGCGGCGGCGACAGCTCGGCCTTGCCAGCCCCGCAAAGCCCGCTAGAACCGCGCCATGGGCTCCTTCCTCTACTTCATCGTCGACGGGCTGCTGGGCCTGCTGGTGGTCGCGATCATCATCAGCGCGATCCTGTCGTGGCTGGTGGCCTTCGACGTGATCAACCTGCGCAACCAGTTCGTCTATAATGTCGCCCGCTTCCTGGACGCCCTGACCCGGCCGATCCTGCGGCCGGTGCAGAAGGTGATTCCGCCGATCGGCGGGGTCGACATCAGCCCGATCATCGTCCTGCTGGTCATCCAGGGGATCCGCCAGTTCCTGCTGCCGCTGGCGTTCGGGCCGATCATCGCAGTCCTTCACTAGGCCCGGCCCCGACGGGCCGAGCGAATTCCGACCGGCGTTCGGAACCTATCGGACAGGCGTCGGTTTAGGCTTGCGATCCTTCGGCCTTCCCCCCGCCGGAGCGATCAAGAGCCGGCCCGGCGACACCCTGGCATCCCCCCGACCAACGTCGGGCCGGCCACCTTCCTCCCCCTCCACCGCCTCTGGCTGACCGCGCCGCCGGGCGCCAAGATGCGCCATGTCCCGCGCCGATCTCGCCCGCCTGATCGCCGACGCCCGCCGCCTGGTGGTGTTCACCGGCGCGGGCATCTCCACCGAATCCGGCATCCCCGACTTCCGCAGCCCCGGCGGCGTGTGGAGCAAGATGAAGCCGATCTACTTCCAGGACTTCGTCTCCGACCCGGCGCGGCGGCGCGAGGCCTGGGAGCGGGCCTTCTCCGGCCGCGCCGGCTGGACCGGCCGCGAGCCCAACGCCGGCCACTACGCCGTCGCGCGGCTGGTGGCTCAGGGCAAGGCTGTGGCGGTGATCACCCAGAACGTCGACAACCTGCACCAGGACTCAGGCGTGCCCGCCGACCGGGTGATCGAGCTGCACGGCAACGCCAGCTACGCCAAATGCCTGGAGTGCGAGGAGCGGCATGAGCTGGCCGAGCTGAAGGAGAGCTTCCTGAAGGCCGGCGAGATCCCCTATTGCCGCCGCTGCGGCGGGCTGGTGAAGACCGCGACCATCTCGTTCGGCCAGGCCATGCCGGCCGAGCCCATGGCCCGCGCCGAGGCCGCGACCCTGGCCTGCGACGCGTTCCTGGTGCTGGGCTCGTCCCTGGTGGTGCATCCGGCCGCGGGGTTCCCGCTGCTGGCCAAGCGCAACGGCGCGCGGCTGGCCATCGTCAACCGCGAGCCCACCGACCTGGACGGCTTCGCCGACCTGGTGCTGCACGACGAGATCGGCCCGACGATGAGCGGCGCGGTCCCGGCGAACTGAGGAGCGCCTATTTCGGCGGCGCGGCGGCCGGCGGCGGCGCGAGAGGCGCGGGGGCCGGCGCGGGCGCGGCGCCCGGCGCGGCGGGCGGCGGGCCGCCAGGGCCGGCGAAGCTGTTGCGCAGGCTTGCCGCCGCGGCCTGGATCATGCCGCCGCAGCGGGTCAGCTCGGGCTGCAGGTCGTTCTTGGTGAACTTGGCCTCCTCCGCCTTCACGGCGGCGGGCAGGTCGAGACCCGGGGCGCGGGCGCTGATCCGCCCGGCGAAGAAATAGGAGCCGATCAGCGCCGGCTGCTGGCGCGCCTTGTCCTGGCTGAGCAGGGCCATGGTCAGCAGGCAGCGGACGTCGGAGGAGACCCCCTCGGACTTGGCCGGCGCATGGGCGGCGGCGGGGTGAACGGCCGTGGCCGCGGCCGCGGGCGATCCGGCCGCGACGAGGGCCGCCAGGAGCAACGGCGCGGGAAAGGCTTGCATCGGAATACCTCGAAACGGGGGAAAGGCCCTGGCCCCAGCCGCAAACGCGCGGGACCGCACTCGGATCAACTCTATAGAGGCCCGCCTGACCGGCGGTAACCCGCATTCCGAGGCCTGGCTACAGCGCCCGAAGGCGACGGGGCTGGGAAAGCGGCCGAGAAAACGCCGGCGGCCTGTCGGGGCCGCCGGCGTCGTCTGGCTTGCCGTGGGTCTCAGAGGTCCCGCAGCGTCGGGTCCGTCGGCCGCGCCATCGGGTCGGCGGGGCTGCCGTCCCGGGGTTCGGTCCGCATGCTGTCCCCGGGGGTCATCGGCTCGCGGTCCGCGAAGGAGCGGCCCTCGGCGAAGCTGCTCCGTTCACGGGCGATCTGGTCGGCGCTGTAGGGCGCGGCGGCGGGATCGAAGCTCTGCCATCCGGCCGCGCGATAGGCCGCGCCGCGCTCGGTGGCGTCCACGCCGCGCTGCTCCGCCAGGATCCGCTCCGCCGTCGCACGGTCCGTGTCGTTGCGCGGCCTGACGCTGATCAGCGTGCCGCCGCGGCGGACGCCCTCGGCGTAGACGTGGGCCTCCTCCTCCGTGTGCCCCGCATCCTTAAGCGCGCCCAGCAGACCGCCGGTGGCCCCGCCGGCGGCCGCGCCGATCGCGGCGCCGACGGCGGTGGAAACCAGCCAGCCGGCGGCCACCACGGGCCCAAGCCCGGGAATGGCCAGCATGCCGAGGCCGGCCAGCAGGCCCGCGCCTCCGCCGACCAGGCCGCCCGTGGTCGCGCCCTTGGCGGCGCCGTCGCCCGCGTGGTCGCCGTCGAGCCGGTGGCGGCCGTCGGCGTTGTTGGCGATCAGGCTGATATCCTCATGCGGTATGCCCGCCTGCTCCAGTTGGCGGACGGCGGCGACGGCGTCCTCGTGACGGTCGAATAGGCGTGTGATGGCTTGAGCCATGGTCTTTCCTCCTGGCGATTGTGGGTGGGCCGCAGCCCTATTTGGCGGTGACGGCGCCCTTGAAATCGACGGTGACGCTGACCGGCTTGCCGGACATCTTGGCGGTCGCCGTCCACATGCCGTCCGGTGTCTTCACCAGATTGCCGACGTCGGTGTAGCCGGCGTTCTCGATGTGGCCCTTCGCCTGGCCCTGGGTGAACGAGTTGGAGGCGGAGGCGACGTCGGCCGAGGTCTTGTTGGCGTCGGTGTTGACCGCGCCGTTGCTCTGCGGCGGGGAAACCACCCCGCCGCCGCTGGCGGCGTTGGCGGTGGCGTCCGCCGCATTGGCCGTCGCCGTGTTGGCGGCGTTGGCGGTGTCCGCGACGGGCGTCGCCGGCTTCGAACAGGCGCCCAGCAGCGACAGCGCGATCGCGGCCGCGATCGGCGCAGTGGAAAGGGATTTCATGGGATATCCTTCATCTGGAGAGCCAGCGGAGCGCGCGTGGGCGACGGCGGTTCCCAGGGCGGAGCTTCAGATGCAAGTTCTTGGGTTCAGGGCCGTCCCGCCCCGCCGGTTCGGCGCGGGGCGTCGGAAGGGTGGTGCCGCCTGGGTGACTCGAACACCCGACCTACGCATTACGAATGCGCCGCTCTACCGGCTGAGCTAAGGCGGCCCATCGGGCCTGGATTCCGGCCGAGCCCGAGAGGCCGGGCGCGAAGGAGCGCCTATTTAGCGGCTCTCGGCGCGCTCGCCAAGCGGCTGGCGCCGCGGCGTCTTCGACCGGGGGCCGGCGCGGGCTCGGCGGCGGCGGCCTCCTCGTCCTCATAGCCCTGCTCGTCATGGGAAAAGAGCGCCTGGGCGCCGCCGTCGGGGCTGAGGAAGGCGGCCGCGTCGGCGTAGGCGATGGGCAGCTCCGGCAGTTCGCTCAAGGTCCGCTCGCGGCGCTCGTGGCGCGGGTGGATGAGCTCGCCGGTCTCGGCGTAGGTGATCACCAGGCGGGCCCAGTCGGCGGTCTGGTAGGCGAAGGCGCGGCCCTCGGGGTCGAGATCGGACCAGTCGGGCTCCGGCGGGGCGTTCATCCCCTGGGCCAGCCACAGCCGCGCCTCGTCCGGCTGGCCGCAGGCGTAGGCGACCCGCGCCCGCAGGCCCGCGATCCGCGCGGTCACCGGCTCGGCGTCGAGGGCCGCCATGGCCAGGCCCGCGCCCGCGGCGTCGCCGACGATCAGGGCGCGTTCGACGCCCAGGATGCGACTCTCGCGGTGGCTGGGGTTCTGGGCCGCCAGCTCGGTGAGCCGCCGCGCGCGCTCGGCCGGAGTCTCGTTGGTCTTCAGGTCGCGGAAGGCGAGCCAGAGCGCCGGGTGCGGCGCCGCCTTCCAGGCGTTTTCCAGCACCGCGGTGGCGCGGCCGAGCTTTCCGTCCTCGGCCAGCAGGCGCGCGGCCATCACCACGCCGGGCGCGAACCCCGGCTGCAGCTTGGCGGCCTCGACGGCGCTGTCCAGGGCCTGGCCGCGGGCCTTGGGCTCCGGGGCGCCGGAAAGCTGGGCGGCGAGCGCGGCCAGCAGGGCGGCGCGGGCCCGCTCGGCGGTGACCGGCGGGACGATCTTGCGGTCGGCGGCGTTCTTGACCAGCTCCAGGCCCGCGCTCCATTCGGCGGCCGAGAGGCGGGCTTCCAGCAAGGCGCGCCAGGCCCAGCGCGCGCTGCGGGTCTCGCTGAAGGCCTCCTGGGCGTGGCGCAGCGCCGTCTCGCGCTCGCCCTGCGCCAGGGCGAGCTGCATCAGCCCCTTGTGGCCGGCGAGCCGCATGTCGGGGAAGCCCAGCATGGCGGTGTAGGCGGCCTGGGCGGCGGGCGCGTCGCCCGCGGCCTCGGCGGCCTGGGCGGCCAGGATGCGGACCAGGCCCGGGGTCTCGTCGGCGAGGTCGGCGGCCTTCTGCGCCAGCCTGCGGGCCTCCGAGCCGTCGCCGGCCGCCGCCGCCAGGAAGCCACGGGTCAGGGTGTCGTTGGCCTGCCGCCGCCGCGCCTCGGCGCGGGCGCGCGCGGCCCGTTGCGGCGCCGCCAGGATCCACAGGAGGGTGCGCCAGAAGACGGTGGTCAGGAGGGCGCCGAACAGGACGATCAACACCGCCACGGCCGCGGTCATGTCGGCGCGCCAGCCCAGCCAGACCACGCTGGCGCGGCCGGCGTCGCCGGTCAGGGCCAGGGCCGCGACGGCCGCCGCCGCGACGATCAGGATGGTGAGGCTGGCGCGGATCATGCGCCGCCCCTCGCCTCGCTGGCCAGGGTCTGCAGGGCCCGGGCGCGCAGCGCGAAGGCGTTGCGGTCGATCTCGGCGCGCCGCTCGGCGCGGTTGCGCCAGGGGCCCATGGCGTCCTTGGCCCCGGGCGGCAGCTTGTCGAGGGTGCGCAGCGCGCGGTCGAGGTCGCCGTCCTCCACCTGCCGCTCGGCGCGGGCCAGGACGGCGTCCACCCCGTCGCCGGCCACATCGCCCACCCGGCGCAGGGTCACGACGCGCGACAGCTCATAGACGATGCGGTCGCCCAGGCCCGCCTTTTCGCCCGGCGCGCGGGCGGCGCTGGCGGCGCGGGCGGCGTAGTCGGGGAAGCTGGCGGCCAGCGCCGTGCGGCTGGGCGCCCCGGCCGCGGCCAGGCGGGCCAGCGCCTGCAGCTCCGGCGCGGGCGGGGAAATGGCGCGCAGGCTGGACAGCTCGTCGGCGAAGGGGCCGGAGCCCTGGGTCGCCTCGACCACGGCGGAGGCGGCCAGGGCGGCGGCGGCGGCCTGGGAGGCGTGGGTCTGCTGGGTCTCCAGCGTCGCCACGCGGGCGCCCAGCCTCGCCACGTCCGCAGAGGGCGCGGCGGGCGCGGCGGCGACGGCGGGCGTCGCGCTGGGGGCGGGCGCTGCGGGCGCGGGCTCGGCGGCCGGCGGGGCCTCGGCGGCCGGCCTCGCCAAGGGCCTGGGCCCGAACCACTTCGGCCCGAAGTTGGCGATCGCCACCCCGGCCAGGACGCAGAGCAGCATCAGCGCGATCATCGCCCAGAAGGTCACCCCCAGCAGCGGGCGCGGGCGATAGTCGGCCGGATCCTTCGGCGCGGAGAAGTCGGGGGCGTCGGTGGGCGGGATCATGGGTTGCGGTCTATCAGATTCAGCAACGCCCCTTCGAGGGGCATGGACGGAAAGACCTTGGCGCCCAGCTTGGCCCGCAGCAGGGGCTTGAGCACCGCCTTGGAGAGGGCCAGCGCCCGCAGCTTCGGCGCCGGACGGGTCTTCAAGAGGGCCGCCAGCACCTGGGCGGCGCGCGGCGAGTGCAGCAGGACGGCGTCGCAGGTCGTCAGTTGGGCCGCGGCCTCGTCTTCCAACTTCAGGGGGACGGTCTCATAGAGCACGACGCGGCGGGCGGGGACGCCCTGCCTGTCCAGCGCGCCCACGAGGTCGCCGGCCGGCTCGGCGGCGCTGGGATTGAGCACCACGCCGCGCAACTCACCGCGCCGCTGGCCGATGCCCTCCGCCAGGGCCTCCACGTCGCCGTCGGCCGAGAGCACCAGCTTGAACCCCGCCGACCGCGCCGCCTGGGCGGTCGCCGCGCCGACCGCGAAGACCCGCAAGGACCGCTCGGCGCTGATGTCTGCGAAGGCGCGCACCCCGTTGGCGCTGGTGAAGGCCAGGGCGGCCACGCCTCCGAGGTCGATCTGCACGTCCGGCAGGGCGCGCACGACCAGCAACGGGGCGACGACCGCCTCATGCCCCAGCGCCCGCACCCGCTCGGCGGTGGCGTCGGCGCCCGGCTGGGCGCGGGTGATCCAGATCCTTTGTCGTCGGCGTGCCATGCCCCATCTTGTGCGCCAGAGCCTTAACCTTCTGCAAACCGTGTTACGGGGCAATCGCACTCAAGGACCCGCCTCCAGGACCGCGCCATGACCGACGACGAACGCCCCGACGAGACCCCGATCCAGCGGGCGCTGCGCCTGAAGAAGGCGGCTATCGCGGCGCGCCCCAAGCCGCCGCGCGGCGGCAAGTTCCAGCGCGAACAGGCGGCTGCGGCGCGGTCGTCGTCGAAGTCGAAGCCGTGGATGTCGCGGTAGAGCTGATGCGTCAGCTCATGAAGCCCTGAAAGACGGCGCCTTAAGTCCATGGCGGTCGGATTTGCCTGTGGGTCCCGGTGTTCGCGTCGCGAAACCGGGATGACAGCCTTGCAGAGGCGGCCGCCCTAGATCTCGATCGCGTCGCCGGCGTCGGCCTTGACCGCCAGGCCCAGGGACAGGCCGAGGTCGCGGGCCGAGGCCTGGGGGTCGGCGAGTTCGGTCATGTCCGCCTCGCCGGCGTGACGGAAGCGCCTCTGGCCGTCGGTCGACAGGGCCTCGACGATCAGCTTCAGGTGCGCGCCCTCGAACCAGGCGTGGGCGCCGATGGCGGTCTTGCAGGACCCCTCCAGGGCGGCCAGCGCCCCGCGCTCGGCCGCGACGGCGATGGTGGTGGGCGCGTGGCTGATCGCCTGCACCCAGGCCGCGTCGCAGTCGCCGACCCGGGTCTCGATGGCGAGCGCGCCCTGGCCCGGCGCCGGCGGGCACTCGATCGGGTCGATCAGGCTCTGCGCCCGGTCGCCCAGGCCCAGGCGCTTCAACCCCGCATAGGCCAGCAGGATGGCGTCGGCGTCGCCGGCCGCCAGCTTGGCCAGCCGGGTGTCGACGTTGCCGCGCAGCATCCGGACGTCGAGGTCGGGGCGGCGGTGCAGCATCTGGGCCTGGCGGCGCAGGCTGGCGGTGCCCAGGACCGCGCCGAGGGGCAGGTCCTCCAGCCGCTCGGCCTTCAGGCTGAGGAAGGCGTCGCGCGGGTCCTCGCGCTCCGGGATGGCGGCGATGCAGAGGCCGTCGGGCACGAGGGCCGGCATGTCCTTCAGCGAATGGACGGCGCAGTCGATGCGGCCGTCGAGCAGGGCCTCCTCGATCTCCTTGGTGAACATGCCCTTGCCGCCGATCTCCAGCAGGCGGCGGTCCTGCACCCGGTCGCCGGTGGTGGTGATGACGATCAGCGGGGCGGCGGCCTCGACCTGGGCGGGCTTGTCCGGGTCGGCGCCGAGGGCGGCGGCGATGCGCCGCTGCATGTGGCCAGCCTGGGCCAGGCTGAGCTTGGAGCCGCGCGCGCCGATCCGGACAGGTGGTTGCGTGGGCACGGGCGGAGGGCTACCTCGGAGGGGACTTCAAGATGCGCCTGCTACAGGAGCCGGCGCCCCCCGGCAACCGGATGAACCCCGACACCCAAACCGTCCCCCAATTGGTCCTGGGCCTGGAGACGAGCTGCGACGAGACCGCGGCGGCCGTGGTGCGCCTGGGACCGGACGGCGCGGTCGAGGTCAAGTCCTCGGTGATCGCCAGCCAGATCGCCGCGCACGCCCCGTTCGGCGGGGTGGTTCCGGAGATCGCGGCGCGGGCGCACGTGGAGAGCATCGACGCCATCGCAGCCGAGGCCCTGCGCGAGGCCGGCGTCGGGTTCGACGCCCTGACCGGCGTGGCGGCCACCGCCGGCCCCGGCCTGGTCGGCGGGGTGATGGTGGGCCTGTCCTTCGGCAAGGCCATTGCGCTGGCCCGCGGCCTGCCGCTGGCGGCCGTGAACCACCTGGAGGGCCATGCGGTCTCCGCCCGCCTGGCGGCGCGGGTGGACTATCCCTTCCTGCTGCTGCTGGTCTCGGGCGGTCACTGCCAGCTCCTGGCGGTGGAGGGCGTCGGGGCCTGCCGCCGCCTGGGCTCGACCATCGACGACGCGGCCGGCGAAGCCTTCGACAAGATCGCCAAGACGCTCGGCCTGCCCTATCCCGGCGGCCCGGCGCTCGAGGCCCTGGCGGCGACCGGCGACGCGAGCCGCTTCGAGCTGCCGCGCATGCTGCTGGGGCGCAAGGACTGCGACTTCTCCTTCTCGGGCCTGAAGACCGCCGCGGCGCGGCTGGCCGAGGGCCTGACCACCGACGCCGAGCGGGCCGACCTGGCGGCGAGCGTCCAGGCCGCCATCGCCACCCAGCTCGCCGAGCGCAGCGACCGGGCCATGGCGGCCTACGCCGCCGCGCAGGCGGGCCCAGGCCTTCGGTTCGTGGTGGCGGGCGGCGTCGCCGCCAACCGGGCGGTGCGGGCGCGCCTGCAGGCCGTGGCCGAAGCGCGCGGCTTTTCCTTCACCGCCCCGCCGCTCGCCTACTGCACGGACAACGCCGCCATGATCGCGCTGGCCGGCGCGGAGCGGCTGGCGCTGGGGATGTCCGACCCGCTGGATGCAGCCGCCCGGCCCCGCTGGCCGTTGGATGAGGCCGCGGCCAGCGCCAACCCGACGCACGCGCCCGGCCGCAAGGGCGCGAAGGCATGACAAAAGCAGGCGTGATCGGCGGCGGCGCCTGGGGCACGGCCCTGGCCCAGGTCTGCGCCCGGGCGGGCCTCGAGACCACGCTCTGGGCGCGCGAGGCCGATGTGGTGGCGTCCGTGAACACCAGCCACGAGAACACCAGCTTCCTGCCGGGCGTGGATCTTGACGCCGGCATCCGCGCCACCGGCGACTTCGCCGATTTGGCCGGCAGCGACCTGGTGCTGGCCGTGGCGCCGGCCCAGCACCTGCGCGCGACCCTCGCGGCCTTCGCCCCCCACGCCCGCGAGGGCTTGCGCATCCTGCTCTGCGCCAAAGGGATCGAGCAGGGCTCCCTGAAGCTGATGACCGAGGTGCTGGCCGAGACCCTGCCGCACGCCCAGCCCGCCGTCCTGTCGGGCCCGAGCTTCGCCGGCGAGGTGGCGCGCGGCCTGCCGACCGCGGTGACCCTGGCCTGTCCCGATCCCGGCTGCGCCGAGGATCTGGCCGAGCTGATCGCCACGCCGACGTTCCGGCCCTACTTCGCCACCGACATGATCGGGGCCGAGGCCGGCGGGGCGGTGAAGAATGTGCTGGCCATCGCCTGCGGCATCGTCGAGGGCCGGGGCCTCGGCCGAAGCGCCCACGCCGCCCTGATCACCCGGGGCTTCTCCGAGCTGACCCGGATCGCGGTCGCCCTGGGCGGCGAGGCCGAGACCGTGGCAGGGCTCTGCGGCCTGGGCGACCTGGTGCTCACCTGCTCCAGCCCGCAGTCGCGCAACATGAGCGTCGGCCTGGCGCTCGGCCGCGGCCAGTCTCTGGACGACGCCCTGTCCGGCAAGCTCTCCGTGGCCGAAGGCGTCGCCACCGCGCCCGCCGTGCGCCAGCTCGCCCGCAAGCTCGGCGTCGACACCCCGATCTGCGAGGCCACCGCCGCGATCCTGGCCGGCGAGGTCGGCGTCGACGACGCCATCCGCGGCCTGCTCTCCCGACCCCTACGCGAGGAATAGATGGCGCTCTTCATCCTGGCCTGTTTCGACAAGCCCCATTCGCTCGACCTGCGCATGGCCACCCGCGAGGCGCACCTGGCCTATGCGCGGGACCGGGCCGCGATGATCAAGGTGGCCGGGCCGATGTTGGGCGACGGCGAGGCCATGGCCGGCTCGCTGTTCATCCTGGAGGCCGAGGACCGCGCCCAGGTCGAGGCGTTCAACGCCGCCGACCCCTATCAGCAGGCCGGGCTGTTCGGCCAGGTCGAGATCCGCGGCTTCCGGGCATCCATTGGTCAACTCTGAGGACAATCCCGCGCGGCCGGCCCCAGGCCAGCGCCTCTGCGCGCTGACCGACCTGGCCGACCCCGGCTCCAGGGGCTTCCGCTTCCGGGCCGACAGCCGGCTGTTCGCGGGCTTCCTCGTGCGCGAGGGCGAGGCGGTGCGCGGCTTCGTCGACCAGTGCCCGCACGCCGGCTGGCCCCTGGGCTTCGACGACCGCTACCTGACCAGGGCCGGCGACCACATCCTCTGCGCCGGCCACGGGGCCTTGTTCAACCTGCAGGGCCTGGGCGTCACTACCCCCTGCGTCGGCGACCGCCTGACCGCCTGGCCGGTGGAGGTCCGCGGCGGCGAGGTGTTCACGGCGTGATTTTTCCCATTCATGGGAAAGGAAGATCAGCCCGGCGCCACTTCCGCACTGAACGCCGCCACGTCCTCGATCAGGCCCGCCACGGCGGCCTTCACCAGTTCGCCGCCCTTGTCCGGGGTGGCCTGGCCCGGGTCGGAGCCCATGCGGCCGTCGGGGTAGCGGGCGCGGAAGTCCAGCGCTTCGCGGATCGGGCCCGTGGGCGCGATCTGGGGCGCGTAGTTGGCCGACTTGATGGCGTCCGGATAGCCCCACTGGGTGACGGCGATCTCCGACGGCGTCGCGTGGCTGCCGTGGCCGGTGGGGAACTGGCGGTTGGCCAGGCTCATCACGCCCTTCAGCTCCCACCAGTTCTTCTGCTTGCAGGCGAAGCCGCGGTTGCGCCGGGCGTAGGTGGCCTCCGCGTAGAGTTCGGAGAAGGCCGCGTCGATGGTGGCGACATTGCCCCCGTGGCCGTTCAGGAAGTAGAGCTTCTCGAAGCCCGCGAGGCCCAGGCTGCGGCACCAGTCGCCGATTGCCGCCATGAAGGTCGAGGGCCGCAGCGCGATGGTGCCCGGGAAGCCCAGGTGATGCTGGGCCATGCCGATGTTGAAGGTGGGCGCGACCAGCAGGTCGGCGGTCTTCTGCGCCTCGTGGGCGATGATCTCGGGACAGAGCCAGTCGGTGCCGAGCAGGCCGGTCGGCCCGTGCTGCTCGTTGGAGCCGATGGGGATCACCACCGTCTTCGAGCGCTTCAGGTAGTCCTCGATCTCTTGCCAGGTCGAGAGGTGCAGCAGCATGGGAGCCTCGTGGTCGGCGTCTGTCCCCGCATAGGCGTTTGGGGGCCGCGAGGCTAGGGCGCGCCGGTCAGCGCGTTGGCCGCGACCGACCGGGCGGGCATGCCGACCAGGCGCCAGACGCCCTTGCGCCGGGCGAACTCCAGCAGGCACTTCTTCGTCGCCGCCTGTTCCAGGCAGACGTGGTTCAGGTCGCGGACCTTCATGCGCGGCGTGACCTGGGCGGGCGTCGGCGCGGCGGGCCAGCCGGGCGCGGTCTGGGCGGCGGCCAGGCGCACGGCCTGCGGGCTGATCATCCGGTCGAGCGCGAACTCCGAGGCGCCGCCGTCGACGTCCATGCCCCGCGACTTGCCCACCTCGGCCAACTGGTCGCGCAGGTCCGATCGCAGGGCGGCGCGGTCGACGCCGGCCTCGAAGGCCGTCAGGTCGTCCCGCTGGACCGCGGCGAGGAAGCCCGCGATGGCCTTGGACGCATCGCTGCGCTCGCCCAGGCCGCAGGCGCTGAGCAGGAACGCCAGCGCCGAAAGCGCCGCCACGAATCCCCGGGTCTGCATCGGCCGACCATGGCCGGACCCGCCGTTCCGGGCAAGCGTGACCAGTGGCGGGAGTTGCGCCCGCATGGCCTCTCCGCATACTCCAGTGAGAAGCCGTCTTCCGGAGTGTTCAGGTGTCCGACAACGAGGTCTTTCCGGTTCCCGAGGCCTGGGCGAAGAACGCCCGGATGAACGCCGCGGCCTATGACGCCGCCGTCGCCCGGGTGGAAAGCGACCCCGACGGCTACTGGACCGACGTGGCGGGCCGCCTCGACTGGATCAAGCCGTTCACCCAGGTGAAGGACGTCTCCTTCGACGCCAAGGACTTTCGGGTGCGCTGGTATGCCGACGGCGTGCTGAACGTCTCCGTCAACTGCGTCGACCGCCATCTGCCGGAGCGCGCCGACCAGACGGCGATCATCTGGGAAAGCGACGACGGCCAGACCAGCGACAACATCACCTATGGCCAGCTGCATTCCGAAGTCTGCCGCATGGCCAATGTGCTGAAGGCCAAAGGCGTCAAGAAGGGCGACCGGGTCACCATCTACCTGCCGATGATCCCGCAGGCGGCCTACGCCATGCTGGCCTGCGCGCGGATCGGGGCGATCCATTCGGTGATCTTCGGCGGCTTCTCGCCGGACTCGATCGCCGGGCGCATCCAGGACTGCGATTCCAGGATCGTCATCACCGCCGACGAGGGCCTGCGCGGCGGCAAGCCGGTGCCGCTGAAGAAGAACGTCGACGAGGCGCTGCGTTCCTGCCCCGGCGTCAGCGACGTGATCGTGGTCCGCCGCACCAAGGCCGAGGTGCCCATGACCGCCGGCCGCGATGTCTTCTATTCGGAGATCAAGGCCACGGTCTCCGACCAGTGCGATCCCGAGCCGATGAGCGCCGAGGATCCGCTGTTCATTCTCTACACCTCCGGCTCGACGGGGAAACCGAAGGGCGTGCTGCACACCACCGGCGGCTACCTGACCTGGGCCAGCCACACCCACGAGCTGGTCTTCGACTATCGGCCTGGCGAGGTCTTCTGGTGCACCGCCGACGTGGGCTGGGTGACCGGGCACAGCTATGTGGTCTATGGCCCGCTGGCCAATGCGGCGACCACGGTGATGTTCGAGGGCGTGCCCAACTACCCGACCTCCTCGCGGTTCTGGGAGGTCTGCGACAAGCACAAGGTGGAAATCTTCTATACCGCGCCCACCGCTATCCGCGCCCTGATGCGCGAGGGCGACGAGCCGGTGAACCGCACCTCGCGCAGCTCCGTCCGCCTGCTGGGCACGGTGGGCGAGCCGATCAATCCGGAGGCCTGGCTCTGGTACCACCGCGTGGTGGGCGAAGGCCGCTGCCCGATCGTCGACACCTGGTGGCAGACCGAGACCGGCGCCTGCCTGATGAGCCCGCTGCCGGGCGCCACAGCCCTGAAGCCGGGCTCCTGCGCCAAGCCGTTGCCCGGCGTGAAGCCGCAACTGGTGGACGCCGACGGCAAGGTTCTGGAGGGCGCGGTGAGCGGCAACCTCTGCCTGACCGACAGTTGGCCCGGCATGATGCGCACCGTCTATGGCGACCACCAGCGGTTCATCGCCACCTATTTCACGACCTATCCCGGGAAGTACTTCACCGGCGACGGGGCGCGGCGGGACGAGGACGGCTATTACTGGATCACCGGCCGCGTGGACGACGTGATCAACGTCTCCGGGCACCGCCTGGGCACCGCGGAGATCGAGAGCGCCCTCGTGGGCCACACCTCGGTCGCCGAGGCCGCGGTCGTGGGTTACCCGCATGAGGTCAAGGGCCAGGGCATCTATTGCTATGTGACGCTGAAGGCCGACGTGGCCGCCAGCGCCGCCCTGGAGGTGGAGCTGCGCAACTGGGTGCGCCGCGAGATCGGCCCCTTCGCCTCGCCCGACGTGATCCAGTTCGCGCCGGGCCTGCCCAAGACCCGCTCCGGCAAGATCATGCGCCGGATCCTGCGCAAGGTCGCCGAGGGCGACGTGGGCAACCTGGGCGACACGACCACCCTGGCCGATCCCAGCGTGGTGGACGATCTGGTTCGCAACCGGGCCGACGACAGCGCCCCGGACGTCATCGCGGTCGGCGGCCATAAGGTCCCGGCCGGCGAGATCGAGCAGATCCTGGAATCCTTCGACGGCGTGCTGGAAAGCGCCTGCGTCGCCGGGACGGACGGCGTCCACGCCTATGTGGTCCTGGCGCCGGGCACGGCCGCCACCGACATCCTGGAGGCCGAGCTGAAGGGCCTGGTGCGGCGCGAGGTGGGACCCGCGGCGGTTCCCGGCCGCGTCCGCTTCGTGTCCGAGCTTCCGAGGAGCAAGTCCGGCCACCTGGCCCGCCGCGTGCTGCGCAAGCTTGCGGCCGGCGACGTGGCCGACCTCGGCGATCCGGGCGCGCTCGCCAATCCGCACGTCCTCGACGAACTCCTGAAGGCCCCGGCGAGCGCCTAGGCCCGGCGCCTGGCAGCCTGTTGGCGAGATGCGAGGGACCTTCATCATCGCCGCGGTAGGGGCCATGCTTGGCGCCGCTCCGGCGCTCGGCGTCGAGCTGCCGGAACGCGCGCAGGCGGCGCTGGAGCGCGGGCGGCCCTATGTGGAAGTCAAGCCCGGCCCCGACGGGTCCTCCGGGGTGATCCTGGCCGCCATCGACGTGGCCGCGCCACAGGCGGTGGTCTGGAGCGTGATGACCGACTGCGACCTGGCGCCGAAGATGGTCGCCAACCTGAAGAGCTGCCGTATCCTGGACCGCGATCCGCAGGGCCGCTGGGACATCCGCGAGGAGATCACCAGGATGACCTTCATGCCCTCGGTGCGCACGGTCTATCGCGAGGATTTCGACCCGCCGGACGGCATGGCTTTCCACCGCACCGACGGAGACCTGAAGGTGCTGGAAGGCGAATGGCGCCTGGCCCCGCACGGCGACCAGGTGCGGGTGACCTACGAGGCGCGCGTCGCCGCGCCCTTCGCCGTGCCCGGCTGGGTGGCGCGCATCGCCCTGCGCCACGACGTGCCCATGGCGCTGCTGGCCCTGCGCCGTGAGGCCATGGCTCGAACCCCATGAAATGGGCGCCATGACGCCCGACCTGCCCGCCGCCCTGCGCACGGCGCTGGACCGCGCCCTGGAGGGCGTGCCCCGCAAGGGGCTGGCGGAGCGCGCCGCGCGCACGTCGGAAGCCTACCGCGCCGGCCGCCCGTCCTCCGGCGTGATCCGCGAGGCCGAGGACGCCTTGGCCTACGCGCTCACCCGCCTGCCCGCGACCTACGCGGCCTGCGCCCGGGCGTTCGCCGAGGCCGCGGCGCGGGCGCCGGGCTTTGCGCCGAGCCGCCTGCTGGACGCCGGCGCGGGGACCGGAGCGGCGAGCTGGGCGGCGATGGCGGCCTGGCCCGGCTTGGCATCGCTGACATGGCTGGACGCCAGCCCGCCCTTCCTCGAGCTGGCCGTCCGGCTCGCGGCGGACGGACCGCCGGCGCTGCGCGCGGCCGAGGCCCGCCGCGCCGACCTGACCGCCGCGGGCCCGTGGCCCAGGGCCGACCTGGTCGTGGCCAGCTACGCCCTGGCCGAGATCGCGCCCGACAGGCAGATTTCGACAATCAACGAGTTATGGGCCGCCTGCGAGGGCGTCCTGGCGCTGGTCGAGCCCGGAACCCCGGCCGGCTACGCCCGCATCCTGGCGGCGCGCGAGGCGCTGATCGCCGGCGGCGCGGCCATCCTGGCGCCCTGCCCGCACGAGGCCGCCTGCCCGCTGACCGGCCAGGACTGGTGTCATTTCAATGTCCGCCTGCCGCGCAGCCGCGACCATCGCCTGGCCAAGGGCGGCGAGGTCCCCTTTGAGGACGAACGGTTCAGCTACCTGATCGCCGCACGCCCGGGGATCGCCGCCGGGCCGCCGCGCCCGCGGGTCCTGGCCCCGCCGCGCACCGGCAAGCCGGGCATCGCGCTCAAGCTCTGCGGCCTCGACGGCCGGGTCGAGGTGCGGCTGGTCGGCAGGCGCGACAAGGCCGCCTACGCGCTCGCCCGGCGCCTCGACTGGGGCGACGTCCTCTAATCGGCGTGGGGAAGCGCCCCGGGGAACGGATGACCAAGCCGTAAGCTTCCTCCGGAGAGCGCCGGTGCTAAGGATGGCGGCTGTTTATTCTCGGAGCCGTCCATGCCCCGCTCGACCCTCAGCGTCCTCGCCCTCAGCCTGACCCTGGCCTTCGCCGCACCGGCCCTGGCCGAGCCCGCCAGCGTCGTCCCGCCGATCGTCTACCATCAGCGGACGCTGCCCAACGGGCTGCAGGTCTACACCTCGCTGGACCGGGCGACGCCGAACGTGACGGTGCAGCTCTGGTACGGCGTGGGGTCGAAGGACGACCCGGCCGGCCGCTCGGGCTTCGCCCACCTCTTCGAACATCTGATGTTCAAGGCCACCAAGGACCTGCCGGCCGAAAGCTTCGACCGGCTGACCGAGGACGTGGGCGGGCTGAACAACGCCTCCACCGCCGACGATTACACCAACTACTACGAGGTCGTGCCGGCCAACCACCTGGAGCGGCTGATCTGGGCCGAGGCCGAGCGGATGGGAACGCTCGTGGTCGACGAGGCGGATTTCAAGTCCGAGCGCCACGTGGTCGAGGAGGAGCTGCGCCAGCGTGTGCTGGCCTCGCCTTACGGGCGCCTGTTCTCGCTCTACCTGCCGCAGGCGACCTATACGACCCATCCCTATCATCGCCCCGGGATCGGCTCGATCGAGGACCTGGACGCGGCGACCCTCGACGACGTGCGGGCCTTCCACGCGGCCTACTACCGGCCCGACAACGCCGCCCTGATCGTGGTCGGCAACTTCGACGAGGCCCAGCTCAACGCCTGGATCGACAAGTATTTCGGCCCGCTCCAGGACCCGGCCCAGCCGGTCAGCCGCGTCACCGCCGTCGAACCGCGCCGCCTCAAGCCCGGGGTCTACGAAGGCTATGGCCCCAATGTGCCGTTGCCGGCGGTGGCGATCACCTGGCTGGGCGCCAAGGCGTCGGACCCCGACGCGCCGGCCCTGAAGGTGCTCGACGCCATCCTGTCGACCGGCAAGTCCTCGCGGCTCTACGACAGCCTGGTCTACGAGAAGCAGATCGCCGCCGAGGTCTATTCCAACGCCGACCTGCCGGCCCAGCCCGGGAACTTCGCGGTGGGCGCGATCATGGCGTCGGGCCACAGCCTGGCGGAGGGCGAGGCCGCCCTGCTCGCCCAGGTGCAGCGCCTGCGCGACGCTCCGCCCACCCAGGCCGAGCTGGACACCGCCAAGAACCAGCTCATCACCGGCAAGCTGCGCGAGCGCGAGACCATTGAGGGCCGCGGCTTCGCCCTGGGCTACGCCCTGCGCATCGACGGCGACGCGGCAAAGGCCAACACCGAACTCGCCGACCTGCAGGCGGTGACCGCCGCCGACGTGCAACGGGTGGCGAAGGCCTACCTCGACCCGAACCT
>NZ_DATMNA010000086.1:0-55226 GCF_035569475.1 Phenylobacterium sp. | reverse complement strand
ACTCGCCGGTCCCTGGCTGGCCGAAGTGCAGGATGTTGGGCGCGTCGTGGAACACCTTGCCCAGGCCATGGCCGCAGAAGTCGCGGACCACCGAGCAGCGCATGGATTCCACGTAGGACTGGATGGCGAAGCCGATGTCGCCGGTGCGGGCGCCGGGCTTCACCGCGGCCAGGCCGCGCTCGATGGCCTCGTAGGTGACGTCGATCAGGCGCTTGGCGCGCGGAGCCACGGGGCCGACGCCATACATGCGGCTGGTGTCGCCGTGCCAGCCGTCGACGATGACGGTCACGTCGATGTTCGCGATGTCGCCTTCCCGCAGCACCCGCTCGCCGGGAATGCCGTGGCAGACCACGTGATTGGCGCTGATGCAGACGGTCTTGGTGTAGCCGCGGTAGCCCAGGCAGGCGGGAAGCGCGCCGTGGTCGAGGATGAATTCGCGCGCCAGGGTGTCGAGGTGGTCGGTGACCACGCCCGGGACCACGTGCGGGGTCAGCATGTCGAGGCACTCGGCCGCCAGCTTGCCGGCGACGCGCATGCCCTCGAAGTCTGCCGCCGAGTGGATCTTGATCTGGCCGGTGCGGTAGTCGGCGTCGAGGCCGGCGACGGCGGAGAGGTCGGTGTTGGACATTCAGCTCATCCCCCGGCGCGCGCCGGGTCGTCGGGTCAGGGTGGGGTCTAAGTCGCAACGATAGCACGAAGTTTCAACCCGCGCCTGCGCCCAGGGCCAACCCTCCGCCCGCTGTCGGTATCGACGCGCGTTTACGCCGCGACGCGCGACCGACGCCTGCGCAAGGCCGCGCCCGCCATGCCGAACCCGCCGATCATCAGCCCCCAGGTCGCCGGCTCGGGCGCGACGCCGTCCGCGCCGTTCAGGCTGAACGCCATGTTGAAGGCGCCCGAGCCGACGACGTCGGTTCCGACTCTCAACCAGTCCGGCGCGAGGTTGTCGTTGCGGATCCAGGCCTGCAGGTCGGGCGCGAACGGCGTGCCGGGCGGAACGATGGGGCGCGGCGCCGAAAGCCAGAGGAACTGGCCCGACGACAGCGAGACCAGCGGCACGAAGAAATAGTGATCGCCGGGCAGGACGAACGGGTTGATGAAATTGATGTTGAACAGCACTTCTTGGCCCGTCACCGCGCCCTCGCCCCCGGTCGTCTGGTTCGGTGACGGATGGACGCCGTTCACGACGCTGTTGCTCGCCGTGAAGGCGTTGGCGAGCGTCGTCGTGGAGAAGCTGAGCGAGCCGCCGGCGGAATCGCGCGAATCGAAAACGACGTCGGAGGGCGAGTTCACGCGGGTCGGGACCCTGCCGGACGGCGGCAAGGTCGAATCGTTCGGGAAGGTTCGGTAGATTTCGACCGTGACCCCGGTGACGGTCGCGCCGTTCGTCGGCAGCAGCCCGGTGAAGGTCGCCGAGGTGAGCTGCGTCGCGCCGCCCAGAATGAAGTCGTCGGCGGTTTCCGTCTCTATGCCGGGCGCCGGTCGGGACAGGGTGGCGATCCTGCCGTCCGGAGTCCCGGTGCTGAAGGAAAAGGCGGCGGCGGACGCCGACGTCGCCAGGGCCGTCGCCGCGAGCCCTGCCGCAAAACTCGCAACCCGTGCTTGAATTCGCATGGTTCGGTTTTCCCAGGGGCGCCCACCGGCGCGCTGTCGGAAAAACCTAGCGGCAATTTTAACAAGTGTGAAACAAAGATTGCCAGATTGAAACCATTGTCAGGCTTGCTGGCGGGTGTTGCTCCAGATGAGCTGACAAAGGCCCACCAGGGCGAGCAACGCGCCCCAGGCGACCCAACGCTTGTCGCCGACCATGAAGCCGACGCGGAAGTAGAGGTTCAGGCCCTGCAGAATCCAGACGCTGCCCATGAACATCATCAGAAGGCCGAGCAGGCTCGAGACGATCCGCATCACGATGTTGAAGATGTGCAGCACCTGTCGTGTCCCCACCCGTTGTTCGCCGAGCGGGAGGATGCGCGTTCAGGGCGCAAGCCTCAATGGCGGAGCTTGGGCCGGGGCCTCAGCTTGAGCTCGCATAGGCGAAGCCGGCCCGCTGCAGCTCCGGCAGGGTTCCGACCGCCCCGGGCGTCAACACCACCCCGGGGATCAGGTGGTTGGTCAGGTCGGCCGCCAGCGCGCCGTGCGACAGCCCGTCGGGGTTCGTCCCGCCGGCGATCAGCGTCGCGGCCAGCTCCCACAGGGCGTTGTGACAGGCGAGGAAGACCGCGCCGCGTCGCTGCAGCGCGGGGATGGAATTGTCGTGCGGCGAGAACACGCCCTCGGCGTTCTCGTAGTCCTTCGGGTCCGCGGCGGCGGCCTTCGGCTCGGCGATCAGCGTGTTGCTCTGGACCTTTCCGCCGGTCAGCTTCGCAAGCTGGTACTTCTCCCACATGGCCGGCCCGAGCAGGGCCATCTCGGCCGTGCCGTGCGTCGCCGAGACGACGAGGAAGTCCGGCCGCCCGAACGACCAGACCTGGGTGTTGAGCGCGTTGCGCATGACGTTCAGCCATGAGCCCACGATGGCGGTGTTGTCCCAGACCTGCTTCGCCGCGCCGCGATAGGCGATGACCTCCGAGAGCGCGGCATGATCCCATTGATCGGGAGCGTTGAGGATCATCGGCACGGTCTTGAAGTCCCGGCGGCGCGGCGCCTGGCGCAGGCGGTCGGTGAGCTCGGCCAGCGATTTCGCCCCGGGCGGCAGGAGGGAGGGCTCGGCCGCCGCCGCCACGCCGTCATGCGGCGCCGCAAGGCCCGCCGCGCCGGCGGCCATGCCCAGTCCCAGGCTCATGAGGGCGAGGCGACGTCCGGGCGCGGTCTTCATGACACTCCCTTCGCTGGCTGGCTCAAGCGATCATAACACCCGGGCCGATCGGCGCCGACACGGGCGCGGCGCGCGGATCTGGTGCGCGGCCTAAGGGCGGTGAACCCACGGAACGGGCCGCGAGATCCTGACGCCGTCGACGGCGATCTCGCAGGCGTAGGCCAGCACCTCGACGCCCCGCGCGGCGGCCTCCGTCAGGCCCCTGGCGTAGGCGGGATCCAGTTCGGCGCAGGCGGCGAAAGCGTCGCAGCCGGTGCGCTGAATGACGAACACCATGACCGCGCGCCGGCCGGCCGCGACCATGGCGGTGAGCTCACGCAGGTGCTTCAGCGAGCGAGCGGCGACGCAGTCGGGAAACTCCGCCAGGGCGCCGGTGCGCCGTAGGTGGCAGTTCTTCACCTGTCAGCCTTTTTACAACCTTCCTGTTGGAAGGTGCCGACCATGGTGATGGCCTATTCGTATTCGAGGTTTTCGAGCCGGGCGCAGGCGGAAGGCGATAGCCTCCGCCGACAGCTATCTGCCGCGTTCGCCTACGCGGAAGCGAATGACCTGACGCTCGACACTTCGCTTCAGGACCACGGCCTGTCCGCGTTCACCGGCGCCAACCGGATAAAAGGCGCACTGGGGTCGTTCGTTGACCGGATTAAGAGCGGTGAGATTGAACGGGGCAGCTAGCAGCCCTTCAGCGCCCTGATGCTTTGAATGTAGTTCCTGCCGCTTCTGTTGACGGTCGTCACCAAGCCCTGACCGTTGCAGACCGATTTTCCGGTCGCATACCTATAGTGAGCGATGAAGGTGTCGGGGCCGCTCTGATCGATCCGCACAAGTCGGATCGGCTCTTTGAGGTGTGAGTAAAAGCGGGTGAGACTTTCGGCAGAAAACGGCCCCTTCGCCCGCTTCTCGGCAACCACCATCGTCGAGGCCACGTCCCCCTGACCGCTGCCAAGCGTCTCATAGAAGGCGCGGATCGTGGTTGCCGCACTGCCGTATTCATCAACGAAGTTCATTTTCTTCGTTGCTGGCGTGACGTTCGCAACCCAAGCTACCAAAGGTTCGTGGTGATGGCCGGTGTTCGCTCCCATCGGGTCCTTCAACGTGACACTCACCCGCTGTTTTACGTTGGCCCTTAGCAGCGGCCACGTCTTCTCATCTCCGACGAGTTGAACCGTCTCGAACATTTTTTCGGGCTCGGCGAACTCGTCCCCCCGTATGCAGATCGGGTGATCTAGCTTCAGCACGTATGTCGGTTCTGGCGTATCCCCTTTTTGCACGTCCTCGAAGTTGGGAGGACCTGCAAACAGAACGTATTGAAGGTCCCCCTCAAGAACCTTCGGCTCGCCCTTGCTCACGTCGTAGCATTGGGCAGCGTGCGCCGATGCGCCGGAAGCCAGCGCAACAGCCACCAGCGACCACATCATGTGCCGGATCACTGCGAAATGCATGTTGCCCCACGCGGCCCTGAGAAGAAGAGCAGTGTCGCACAAAGTTTCCGAATGTCAGCGATGGGTCGATCTTCCTCGTTCGATCAAGGCCGGGAATCGGACGTATCGTGGACGTTTTTCTTCGGATTCTCGACCGAGAATAATACATAAGTCATTGAATATAAATGATTATAATGGTAGAGAATGCGGCATGAAAATGCTTGCTACTGCTTACCTCCGCACGTCTTCCGCGACGAACGTCGATGGCGACAGCCCCCATCGGCAATCGGACGCGATCATGGCCTTCGCCGCCCGGCAGGGGATCGAGGTTGTGTCGTCATTCTGGGATGCGGCTGTCTCCGGCGCCGACCCCATCGAAGCCCGCGAGGGCTTCCTCGCGCTGCTGGCGCATTGCGAGGCGGACGGGATCACGACGGTGATGGTCGAAGACCCGTCGCGGTTCGCACGCTCCATGCTCGCTCAGGAGTTGGGCGTGCTGCTGCTCACCAAGCGCGGGCTGCGGCTGCTCACGGCTACCGGGGAAGACCTGACCGACCATTCCCACCCCGCCAAGAACGCCCATCGCCAAATGGCGGGACTGATGGCCGAATACGAAAAGGCGAACACGGTGCTCCGTCTCCGCGCCGCGCGCGAAAGGGCCAAGGCTGATCGCGGTAAGTGCGAAGGGCGCAAGTCGCACGTCGAGCTACGTCCCGAACTTGCGCAGGAGGCGCGGCGCCTTGCTCGCCGTTCACCGAAGACCGGGAAGAAGCGTTCCCTGCGCGGGATCGCCGTCGAACTCGCCGCGCTCGGCTATGTGACCGGTCGCGGTCACCCACTGTCGCACTCGACGGTGATGAAGCTGGTGGCCTGATGAGCAGGGTGCCAATCAGGGACGGCCAGTTTCGGACGGTCGGCTATGTGGAGACCGACAGCCACGGTCGGCAGCGGGGACTGAACGCCCGGTTCCAAACTGTCGGTCACTTCGACCCGGCGCGGAACGAGACCCGAGACGCTACCTACAAGGTGGTGGGCCGAGGTAACGTGCTTGCGGCGTTGATCTGGGGCCGCTGATCCGGCCCGCGCCTTAAACCGGTTTAAGGTTCCGGCCTTCGTGTCTATCGTCGCGCGGAGCGAGGGGCAGAAGCGGTGTTCTTCAAGAAATCACCTGTAGCGGAAGCACTCGACGCGCTTGACCCGTTGTTTGAGGAAAATTGGGGATACGAGTCCGTCAAGACCGCCATCCGCAATCGGATGCGCGATGGAGAAAAGGCCATTCAGGAACAGTTGGCCAAGGGCCGCGATCCGACTGAAACCCTATCACCCGCGAAGTCCGGCTGTGTCCCTTCCGCAGCAAGAACCAAGCGAAGAGGAATGGGAAAAAGAGGATTCCAAGGAACAGGAGCACGCCAACTCTGCGCTCAGGCAGGCCGGACGGTGATGGGCTTGCTGATGAGCCTTCGAGGGCAGCGAGTCGTGCCTTCGCTTCGGCGATTTCTGCGGCTCTATCTGAGACTGTCATGCCAACCCCCTTGGGCCAACGCTATAGCTGCTAACGCGACCAAGGAAGACGGTGACTTATGCTGATCCCGCTGATCGCCACGTCGCAAGTGTAGATCAGCACCTCGACCCCAGCATCCGCCGCACGATCCAGTCCAACCGCAAAAGCGGGATCGAGTTCTCGACAGGCGGAAAACGCAACGCAGTCGGCCCGCTGCACGACGAAGAGCACTACGGCTCGATCACCTTCGGCAATCATGGCCTCAAGTTCTCGAAGGTGCTTTAGGGACCGCGCTGCCACGCAATCAGGAAACTCGGCCAGCCCCGTCGTCCTCATTAGGTGGACGTTTTTTACCTCCAACCAGACCTTGTGATCGGGCTTGAGACGCGCGTTGTAAAAAGGCTGGACATTGTTGACCTCCAGCCAGCAGGGCGGGCGGCCCGGCGCCTCGAGCAGGAAGTCCACGCGGGAGTTCTCGCCATAGCGCACCTCGCGCCGGTGGGTGGCGTAGCCGGTGAGTTCGGGGATGGCGTCGGCGGCGAGCGCCTCGGCCACCAGGCGGTTGGGGTGCATGGTGTTGACGCCCACCAGGCCGCCGTCGGCCTCCACCAGCTCCAGGGTGTGGGCGAGCTTGCGCTTGGGGTCGTCCGAGCGGGAGACCCAGGCCCTGAGGCCGGGGGTGTTGAGGCCCAGCATGGCGCCGGGGTTCGGGCAGTGGGCGGTGATCTCGGTCCCGTCGTCGAGCGCGACTTCGGCAAAGAAGCGCTTGTAGCGGCTGACCAGGGTCCCGCGGGCGAGAGGCGAAGGGAAGAGCATCAGGGCTGGGTTTGGGTGCAGTCGGCGAAGGCCTTGCAGGTCCATTTGGTCGCACAGGCCTCGCGGACGAAGCTGGGCAGGACGCCGAGCCTGCGGTAGGCGTCGAGAGAGGCGCTGTTGGCGCAGGTGAGGCCGGCCTCAATCCGCGCGCAGCGGTAGCCGACCGCGTCCTCGACCGTGCGACGCTGGGTTGGCGTCAGGCCTTCCACGAAACCTTCCATGATCAGTTCGAGGTCGCCGGCGGACAGGTTGTGAAGCCCGCGCCCCGGGCACTGCCGGTTCAGCTCTTTGACGAAGGGCGAGGTTTTCGGCCGAACATCCCGATCCGGCGCGGCGTGAGCCGCGGAGCCGATCAGGATAACAGCCAGGACTGTGACGAGACGGGGCATTGGCGGTCTGAGCCTTAAGTCCATGGGGCCGGTCCTTGACCTTGCCGCAGGCCATAGCTCCAATCTGACCATGGGCTAAAGGCTTTCCAGCATTCACAAGGAATGCAGGATCAAACACGAGTGGGACCAGCGGAGCCGATGGCCGAGACTTCCAACGAGCGCGTCACCGCCGCGGTGCTGATCATCGGCGACGAGATCCTGTCGGGGCGCACGCAGGACACCAACCTGCGGGACATCGCCAGGTATCTGGGCGTGCACGGGGTCGACCTGGCCGAGGCGCGGACGGTGCCGGACGTGCACGAGGAGATCATTGGGGCGCTGGACGCGCTGCGCGGCCGCTACGACTACGTGATCACCACCGGCGGGATCGGGCCGACGCACGACGACATCACCGCCGACGCGGTGGCCGCGGCGTTCGGCGTCGAACTCTACGAGCACCCTGACATCATCGCCATGATGAGCGCCCGCTGGGGCGGCGAGTTGAACGCGGCGCGTCGTCGCATGGCGCGCGTGCCGGTGGGCGGTGAGCTGGTGAAGAATCCGGTCCAGGGACCGCCCGGTTTCACCATCGGCAATGTCTTCGTCCTGGCCGGCGTGCCGCAGATCATGCGGGGCATGCTTGAGGACGTGGGGCCGCGCCTTCGGGGCGGGGCGGTGACGGTCTCGCGCACGGTGCGTGTCGAGGGCTCCGGCGAGGGTGTGATCGCCGCCCCGCTGGAGGCGGTGGCCAGGGCGCACCCGGCCATGTCGCTGGGCAGCTATCCGTTCTTCAATGCCGAGGGTTATGGCTCGAACCTGGTTCTGCGGGGCCGCGATCCGGACGAGCTGGCGGCCACCGTCGCCGAACTTATCGCCGCGCTGAAGGCCGAGGGTGTGGCCAATGTCCACGAGGTTGAACCGGCCGCGGTTGCAACTTGAATTGTCGGCGGACCGGCGTTCGGCTATGGCTTCGGATCACACGTTCTTTTTGGGAGAGTCCCCCTTGTTCCTGAGTGCGATGCTTGCCGCCACCGTCCTGATGGCCGACACCACGCCCGCCGCCGCCGCGTCGACGACGGCCAAGACGGCCGAGGCCCCGGCTCCTGCGGCCAAGAAGACCGAGAAGCCGAAGCTGATCTGCAAGACCGAGAGCGTCACCGGCAGCATGATGCCGAAGAAGACCTGCTACAGCAGCGACGACCTCGCCCAGCGTCAGCAGGAAGAGCGCCAGAACCTCGAACGGATCCAGACCCTGTCGAACCACTGATCGCGTCGCCACCGGCGGCTCGCACAGGCGCGTCGCGGCCCTGTGCGTGGCCTGTGGAAAACTCACTTTGCCCTGTGGATAAGCCTGTGCGTGAATTCCGTTCGCGAGAGCGTTCGGGGGCGGGCGCCCGTTGCCGTGATGGCGTAGCCGTGGGGGCCTCGGGTGAAGACACTGGCGGCGACGTCCCGCAAGGGCGGGGCCGGAAAGACCACGGTCGCGGTCAACCTGACGCTCGCGGCGCCGCCCGTCCGCCCGGCTGGGGGCCGCTGAGCCTGCGAAAGGCCTGAGCGGAGACTGAAGTCGAGTTCGGCGAACGTTGAGTTCCAGATTAAGGGCCTTTTCGTCTTTCGGCGCCACTATGCCGGTGAACGGCGATCTACCCCTCTCTGGACTTCGGCGGGATCAACTGACGTGGCCGAGACCTATCGCAGCATGCGGGCGCTGGAGCGAACGGCGTCGACCAGCCGCGTGCTGAACCTTGCCGCCCTGGCCGTGAAGCACGCCGACAATCCGGAACACACCGCCCATCCGCTGTTCATGGCGCCGGCGCTGAACGCCGCGGTGATCCTGAAGCATCGCCTGCGGACCAACGAGATCGCCACGGTCTCCACCCGCCACCGCACCGCCACCAAGCTGATCGTGCCGTTCGAGCGCTCGGACCTCAGCCTGGGCGGCCGTTCGCTGTTCGTGGGCGACCGCGGCTGGATGGAAAGCCTGCAGGACCTGGCGGGTGACAGCTTCGACCTGGGCCGCGATGCCGGCGTGCTCGAGGCGCTGGACGAGCTTCCGTCGCTCGACCCCTTCCTGCTGCGGGAGCACGTCAAGCGACGTGGGTTCGAGGTGGCGGAGACCCATTTCGAGATCTCGCCGGGCGACCTGGCGACCATGACCCAGTTCGTGGGCGCCGAAATCGGCCGCCTGATCACCCTGGCCTACAAGGGACGCGCCTCGAGCGAGGCCAACACCGGCCGCCTGGTGGAAGCGCTGCTCTCCACTCGCAACGACGAGCGGCTGGAACCGCTGCGCCTGACGCTGCGCCTGGAGGGCGAGAGCTATCGCGAGGGCATCTTCGCCTGGAAGGGCTTCCTCTACTACAAGTGGGTGCTGAACAGCCTCTGGCCCAAGCTGCGCGAAGTGCTGGTCGAGCTGATGAAGGTCAAAACCGTCGGCCCGCGGGACGCCGAGCACGAGTCCCTGGTGCGGACCATGAAGGTGCGCCTGCACGGCAACATCGAGCGTCAGGTGAAGTCGGTGGCCGACTATCTGCGGGTCTACGACGGGGTATTCCAGGAACTCACCCAGGACGGCAACGCCACGGCCTTCCGCGACTTCCTGCTGCGCTCGCCGGAGATGCTGGTGGCGCTGGGCGAGGGCACGGGCGTGGTCAGCCACATCGCCTCGTTCTGGCGATTCCGCTTCCCCAAGGGCAAGCCGCTGGAAGCCAACGTCGGCGAGCTCCTGGACATCCTGCAGGACTTCGAGGCGGCGCTCGGCGGCGAGGCGGAAGCCCTGGCCGCCTAGCGCCCCGGGGCGTTCCCGCGCACCTTGAACAGGGTCTCGGACCAGGCTTGCATCCGAGGCGAAATTTTCGCGCCGGATGCGAGCTAAACCCCTGAAATGCGAGGTCGATTGCCCCCGCCGCCAGGGCGACCATCATGCCCCAACGCCGTTCCTTGGGGGAGTCTTCGAGATGTTCAGCCTAAGCGCACACGCACGCCTGGCCCTGGTTGTCATGGCGGGGGCCAGCCTGGCGGCGGCCGGTGCGGCCGGCGCCGCCCAGACCAACACCACGGCGCCGCCGAACTACATGTTCCCGAACGGCTACCTGGGCTTTGCCCTGGACAGCCACGGCGGGCCGATCAATCCCGGCGTCGTGGTGGGCTTCAACCCACAGCCGGATCCGCCGGGCGACGGCGACAACGGGGCGCTGATCGCCCTGCTCAACCCGTCCGACCCGCAGTTGTTCAGTCCGTCGGTCGGCGGCGCCTTCACCTTCCAGCTTGCGCTCGAAGGCCTGGGCGACGGCTCGGTGATCCCCTTGCCGGACGCGCCCGGCGACGGCCACCACACCGGTTTTCGCGGCGTGATCGACGGCCACAGCGTCGACATCCTGCTCGACTTCGGGCCCGGCGACGTGAACCCGGGGAGCTGGGCGAGCTTCAATCCGCAGCCGGATCCGCCCGGCGACGTCCTGGCCGGGGCCTTCAACTTCGCGCTTGGCGTGGACCCCATCATGAGCTTCTCGGTCAGCATCGACGGAGATCCGCTGAGCTTCACCCTGGCGCCCGGCGTGCCGGAGCCGCAGGCCTGGGCGCTGATGCTGCTGGGCTTCGGCGGGGCAGGCGCTGCGCTGCGCTCGCGCCGCCGGCTGCGTGTCGCGGCGGCGGCCTGAAGGGCGCCCCATCGATCGCCCGCCGACTTAAAAGTCGCCCATGCCTGTACGCGCCGCTGGCGGTTCGCTGTAAGAGTCGGCGGTCACCCCAGGGGCTTGGCGGCCACCGCGCCGCGCAGGCGTTCCTGCGGCGACACTGCGGGCGTGGCGAAACTGGTAGACGCAGCAGACTTAAAATCTGCTTCCTTCTGGAGTGCCGGTTCGATCCCGGCCGCCCGCACCAACCCTTGCAAGGCAGCCGAACTGTGAGGTCCGCCGCGGCATGAAGGGTTTGCGGGCAGGCTTCGCCGTCTCGTCAATCCGGGGCGATGCGCGGCGGGGGACCTCCCAGGACGGAGAGCAGGGCGACCGCCAGCGCCTCCGCCAGGAACGGCTTTGCGAGCACCGGGAAGTTGGCGAACCGCGGGGCGACGCCGTCGCGGCCATAGCCCGTGGCGAAGATGAACGGCACGCCCGTGGCGGCCAGGGCGTCGGCCACCGGATCGACCTTCTTCCCGCCGAGGTTGACGTCGAGGACCGCCGCGTCGATCTGGAGGCCCTCGGCTCCGGTCGAGGCCAGGGCCTCGGAGATGTCTCCGACGACGCCCACGACGGTCGCGCCGAGGCCTTCCAGCATATCCTCGATCAGGAAGGCGATGATCGCCTCGTCCTCCACGACCAGCAGCCGCAGGCCGCTGAGCGGCGCCGTCTCCCCGCCGCTGGACAGGAATCCCGCGGTCTCGGCGGAGGGCTTGGCCTTGGGCCCTTTCATGCAGACAAACCCGCCCTCGACATCGGCGCGCAGACGGAATGAGAGGCGGCGAGTCGCCAACTCGACTGTAGGTAAGGTTGATAGGGTCAGCAATGCAGCTCGAAGCTGTGTTCGCGCTTCCGGTGGCTGCACGGCGCGTCTCGCGACCGGCTGCGGGCCGGGTGGCGGGACGCGGCTCGCAGCGTGTATGGGTGGCGCCCACCTCTTGCCGGGACACTTCATGAGACATCTTCTGATCGCCGCCGCCGCTCTTGCCTGCTCCGCCGGCGTCGCCTTGGCCCAGCCATCGCCGCCGCCCGCCGCGGGCGCCCAGCCCAGCGCGGCCGCTTTCATGGCGAACAATGCGCATGCGCCGGGCGTGAAGACGCTGGCGTCGGGCCTGCAGTACAAGGTCGTGCAGTCCGGCCCGGCCGGGCCTTCGCCCAAGCCGGGCGATGTCATCAAGGTGCACTACGAAGGGGCGCTGACCTCCGGGGCCGTCTTCGATTCCTCGTTCGCGCGGGGCAAGCCGGCCCTGATGCCGCTGGAAAACCTCGTGCCGGCCTGGATGGAGGCCTTGCCGCTGATGCATGTCGGCGACGAGTGGACCCTCTATGTGCCGCCCGAGCTCGGCTACGGCGCGGAGGGCGCAGGCCCGATCCCGCCCAACAGCGTGCTGGTCTTCCGCATCAAGCTGCTCGGCATGCTGTCCCCGGACTGATCAGGGCGCAGCCGCCTTCAGCCGCTCCTCGGCGCGCGCGCCGAGGAGGGCGTTGGCGAGGGAATAGTTGCCCTCGTGGCAGGCGTATTCGTAGATCGGGCCCTTGGCGGGGCGCATCGGCATCTCGGCGCGCCAGACCTTGGTGAAGTTGACCGGGTCGTCGATCGCGAACTCGTAGAGGATCTGGTCCTTGGCGGTGCGGGTGAAGCGCTCCGTGAGCCGGGCCTTGGGCGAAAAGACGAAGCCGCCGCCCAGGCTCATGACCGGCGCCTTGGGGCTGAGGTTCGTGGTTTCGACGACCAGGGTCTCGCCCTCCCACCAGCCGACCGAGTCGCCCAGCCAGGGGTGGATGGCGTCCGGCAGGTGACCGCGGTCGGCCATGCGGATGATCCGCACGTCGTGGTTCATCTCGATGTGGATGGCCACGAAGCCCGGCGACTGGACGATCTGGTAGTTGCCGTTGAAGCCGGTGTTCATCATCGGCGGGCCTTCGGGCGAGCCGATCGCGGTCAGGCAGCGCTCGGAGGCCGGCCGGCTTTCGGGGTCGTCCAGGGTCTCGGCGTTGGCGGCCTTGTTGGCCTTCTTGCCGGCGTCGGAGAAGGGGATGCGGCCGTCGGCCGGCTCCACGATCCAGGACGAGCGCATCTGGCCGCCGATGCGCGCCAGGTGCAGGTCCATCTCCAGGTAGTCGGACTGGGGCGCCTCCTTGACCACCGGCGGGGGACCGAGCTTCGGGTCGATGGGCTTGGTGCTGACCAAGTCGCCCACGAGGCTGTTGAAGCCGGCGATCATCATCGCGGCCTCCTTGTCGGTTGCGATGAGGCCTTTGAAGATCGGCGGACGCTGGAGGAAGGTCAGGGCGGTGTTGGTCCACAGGCCCTGCAGGTCAGGATCTCCCGAGGCGGTGCGCGGGGCGCTGTAGACGGCGGCCGCCGGCGTGGCCTGGGCGTCGAGGGCGGAGGCCGTGGCGACGGCGGCGCAAAGCAGGACAGAGATTCTCATGAGAGGACTCCGTTGATCGGGGCGGCGGGGATCGCCGTCCGGGCTTTCGGGGACCTGCGCAGGCTCCGCCACCGCAGGCGGGCCAGCCAGAAGATCATCGCCGCGAGCACCATCAGGGCCGGCAGGATAAGCCAGGGCGAGCCGCGCAGGGCTTCGGGCTGGGCCTTCGGCTGGCCGGCGAAGGAGCCCCAGGCGATGGCCAGGGCCGCGCACATGCGCCACAGGTGCCGCGCGGTGCGCGCGGGGCCGACGAGGCCGCCCCGGCGGATCATCCGGATGTCGGACAGGACGGCGATGGCGGCTATGGCGCCGAACACATAGCCGATCTGCGAGGGTTCGCCGTCGATCATGCCCTTGGGCATACGCCCGCCGACCACGCCGACAGCCAGGTCGCCGAGCACGACCGCCACGGCGAAGACGCAAGCGCCTGCCTCGAAGCGCCCGACCTGTCCCGGCGCGCGCTGCACCGTCAGCCAGGCGGTGGCCGTCAGGTAGAAGACCAGCAACCCCATCATGGTCGAGACGCGGTCGGGGATCAGCGGGGCGGTGATCGCGGCGACTGCGGACATGGTCAGCATCGACACGAAGAAGACCGTGCCGGCCACCTGGTGCACGCGCCCGCCCTTGCGCGCGAGCAGGGCCACCGTGCCGGACCCCAGGCCGGTGCTGGCGCCGCCGATGTGCAGGCCCGCCGCTACGGCGGCCAGGGCGCGGATGGCCCAGGGGACGCTGGGGTCGAGATGGACGATCATGTCGTGGCCTCCCAGGTCGGGTTGCGGTTCGGGGCGGGGTCAGTTCGGCTCGCGGCGGCGGCGCAGCCAGACGCAGCCGGCGAGGCAGGCGGCGAAGGCCAGGAGGCCGATCCAGAGGCCGGGCGAAGTCAGGAACTTGCCCAGGTCGATCTGCTCCAGGCCGAGCCGCGGCATGCCGGAAGGCTTGGGCTGGCCCGGCGCGGCGGTGACGAAGGCGTGCTCATAGCTGCCGGTCAGCCGGTCGATGATCAGGCTGGTCACATGGGTGGAGTTGAGGGCGAGCTTCTCCAGCAGGCAGAGCCCGAGCGGCGGCAGCACCGCCCAGAGGAAGGGCGCGCGCCGGGCCCAGGTGGAGACCAGCAGCAGCCAGCCGTAGACCGGCGCCAGCCACAGAGTGAGCGTGATCCAGCTATAGACCAGCGCGACGCCTTCGCCGACGACGTAGCCGAGGGTCCAGGGCGTCGCCGGGCTGACGCCCGCGGCGAGCAGGATCAGGGTCGTCTGCAGCAGGATCACCGCCTGGACGGCGACGGTCGCCACGAGGCCGACGGCCGGCAACACGACCATCGGGATCGTCGCCTTGGACAGCACGGCGGTGAGATCGGAGACCGGCAGCGACTTCCAGAACAGGATGCTGCGGTCCTGGCGCTCGTTGAACAGCGCGCCCAGGCAGTAGAAGGCCGCCAGGATCATCAGGATCAGGGTCAGCGCCGCGTGGGCGAAGACGTAGGGCTCGCCCATGACGATCGACTGGTGGGCCGGGTCGAGCCGGAGCGTCTGCAGCCGGCGGGCCGGCATCCCGATCGAGCTCAGCAGGTCGCCGCAGACGACCAGCACCGAGGCCACGAGGGGTGTGACGAAGATGGAGCGGTGCTCCCACAGTTCGCGGCGCACGGACCAGTAGAGCGGCCGGGGCCTGGACAGGGGTTGCGAGGCTGCGTCGGTCATGCGGCGGCTCCCGTATTGTCGCGGGAAGGGGGCGCGTCGCCCATCATGGCGACGAAGAGGTCGGCGAGGCTGGGCGAGCGGACTTCGCCGAGGGCGGCGAGGGCGGCGCGGTCCGCGCCGTCGAACAGCAGGATGTGGCGCCCGAAGATCTGCCGTTCCTGGATCGGCTTCAGCGCGCGGCCCGCCTCGATGCGGTCGGGCCCGACAAGGACCTCGCAATAGCGGGCCTCGAAGTCCTCCATGCTGGCGTCGAGGACGATGCGCCCGCGGTCGAGGAACACCACGTCGGTGAGGATGTGCTGGATCTCCTCCACCTGGTGGGTGGAGACCACGATGGTGCGGGTGTGGTCGAAGTAGTCGTTGAGCAGGCTGTCGTAGAACGACTTGCGATAGAGGATGTCGAGGCCGAGCGTGGGCTCGTCCAGGACCAGGAGCCTGGCGTCGATGGCCATGACCAGCGCCAGGTGCAACTGGGCGACCATGCCCTTGGAAAGCTCCCGCACCTTGCTGCCGCGCTTGATGGTGGTTTTGGCCAGGAAGGCCTCGGCCTTGGCGCGGTCGAAGCGGGGATGGACGCCGGCCACATAGTCCACGGCGTCGCAGACCTTCATCCAGCGCGGCAGCACGGCCACGTCGGCGATGAACGAGACCTCGGCCATCAGCTTGTCGCGCTCGGCCCAGGGGTCGCGCCCCAGGACCCTGAGCTCGCCCTCGTAGGGGATGAGGCCGAGGATCGCCTGCAGGGCGGTGCTCTTGCCGGCGCCGTTGGGGCCGATCAGGCCCAGGATGCGGCCTTCCTCGACCTTGAGGTCGACGCCGGCGAGGGCGAGGGTCTTGCCGTAGGCCTTGCGCAGGCCGCGAGCGTCTATGCTGGCCATGGCGTCAGCTCCCCCTGCGCGGCTTCGGCGCGGATGCGCCCAGGAGCTCGTCGATCAGGCCGAGCCGTTCGATGGTGGCGTGGATCTCGGGCCACTGTTCGGTCAGGAACTTCTGGCGTTCGGCCGCCAGCAGCAGGCCGCGGGCGCCGGCGTTGATGAACATGCCGAGGCCGCGGCGCTTCTCCACCAGCCGCTCGGCCTCGAGCATCTGGTAGGCCTTGAGCACGGTGAGCGGATTGACCCGGGTCTCGGTCGCCACGTTGCGGACCGACGGCAGGGGATCGCCCTCCTTTAGGAGGCCGTCGAGGATCATCGCCACGACCCGTTCCCGGATCTGGCGGTAGATCGGCTGACTGTCATTCCACTCAGGTTCCATTGCTCTTTCCGAAGGGGCCCTTTGGGAGCCGCCGCCCAGTGCGTGGGCCACGGCCGCTTCGACCGCCTCAGCCTGTTATAGTGTTATACTTAGATATAACACCAATGCGATGCAAGTGGAATCTGGGCGCAGCGGGTCCGGGGAAAGCGGCAACCGCGGTCAGGCTTTGGGCCGTCGGCCCTGGCGGCGCGAAAGCTCACGGGGCCGGCGCGGGGCCGGCGGGCGCGCTGAGGCGCGAGGGCTACTGGCCGCCGCTCAAGGGGTCCGGCCGCCGCGCGGCGACGCGGCCGTGCATCCGCTCGAGGATCTGGCGCAGCCGGTCGCCCTCGGCGGCGAGGCTGGCGACGTCGTCGGTAAGCTGCGCCACGCGCTGGCGCAGATAGAGGTTCTCGCGCGCCAGGTCAGCCGTCGTGGGGCCCGGCGCGTCGCTCAGTGGGTCCACCAGACAATTCCGGCCACCACCGCGATCAGCAACAGGCTGAACCAGAGGGGTATGTTGCGCGGTGAGAGGAACGGCGTCGGCGGAAACTCGGGCGTCTTGGTCGGCTCGGGGGCGCCGCTCACGACCGGGGACCTGTGCGGACCTTGGCG
Organism: Phenylobacterium sp.; assembly: GCF_035569475.1. Taxonomy (GTDB): domain Bacteria; phylum Pseudomonadota; class Alphaproteobacteria; order Caulobacterales; family Caulobacteraceae; genus Phenylobacterium. Next base: position 38,648 of record NZ_DATMNA010000086.1, on the reverse strand, counting down.
AGGGCGTAGACGTAAGGGGAGAGGCCGGCCACCAGGGCGCAGAGCGCGGCGGCCACGAAGAGCATCGGCATGGATTGTCTCGCGACGGACGCCACGTCGCGTGGGCTCAACCGCTTCGGTGGCGGCGACCGCGCGACGGCGCTTCAACCTATATGGTCCCTGTCGGCCGCGATTGATAGGACGGCCTACAAGGACGGCGGCGGGCGCGGCGCAAGGCGATCGGAGATCGGATGAAACATCACGAAGGGCATAGCGTCGGGCGGGTCGGCTGGCTGAGGGCCGCGGTCCTGGGCGCGAACGACGGGCTGCTGTCCACCGGCAGCCTGATCCTGGGCGTGGCGGCGGCGTCCGCCGGGCGGTCGAGCATCCTGATCACCGGCGTGGCCGGATTGGTCGCGGGGGCGATGTCCATGGCGGCCGGGGAATATGTCTCGGTGAGCTCGCAGGCCGACGCCGAGAAGGCAGACCTGGCGCTGGAGAAGCGCGAACTGTCGCAGAACGTAGGCGCGGAGCGGCGCGAGCTGGCCGGGATCTACGAGGCGCGCGGCGTTTCTCCTGACATCGCCGCCATCGTCGCCGACCAGCTTATGGCGAAGGACGCCCTTGCCGCCCACGCCCGCGACGAGCTGGGAATCTCCGAAGTCACCGCCGCGCGGCCGGTGCAGGCCGCGATGGCCTCGGCCGCCTCCTTCTCTGTGGGGGCGCTGTTCCCGCTGCTGATGGTGGTGGTCTCGCCGACGGCGCTGCTGACCCCGCTGGTGGCGGTGGGTTCGCTGGTCTTCCTGGCGGTGCTGGGCGCGGTCGGCGCCAGGGCGGGCGGCGCGAAAATCCTGCGGGCCACCGTGAGGGTGACCTTCTGGGGCGCGCTGGCCATGGCGGTCACCGCCGGCATCGGCAAGCTTTTCGGGGTGGTCGCGGCCTGAGGCGGCTAGGCGTTCAACAGTGGCGGGGGCCGCTTCGTCCACTGGCCGGCGGCGGCCTCGTAGGCGGCGGCGAGCTTGAGGCAGGCCATTTCCCGCTGCACGGGGGCGACGATCTGGAGGCCGATGGGCAGGTTGCCGGGCCCGAAGCCGGCCGGAACCGCCAGGGCCGGGCACCCGGCCATGGTGACCAGGCAGACCCCCTTCATCCACTCGTGGTAGGTCCGCATGCGGTGGCCGGCGATCTCGTGCGGCCAGGTCTCCTCGGCCTTGAACGGGAAGAGCTGGGCGGTCGGCGCGATCAGGTAGTCGTAGCGTTCGAAGAACCTGCGTACGGCCTGGCTCCACTCGCTGCGAACGGTGCTGTCGGCGGTGACGTCGGCGGCCGACAGCTTCAGGCAGGTCTCGACCTCGTAGACCGCCTCGGGCTTCAGGAGCGGACGCGCGGCGGGGTCGTTGTAGTAGGCGAGCATCGCGCCGCCCTGCTGCCAGCCGCGCAGGCGGATGAACGACTGCCAGAGCTTTTCCAATGGATAGTCCGGGAAGGCCTCCTCCACGACGCAGCCCATGGCCTCGAAGGTCTTCAGGGCCGCGCGGCAGGTTTCGAGGACGCCCGGCTCGCAGGGCGTGAAGCCGCCGAAGTCGCCGGCCCAGGCGATCCGCTTGCCGCGCATGTCGCCGCCGAGGGACCCCCGGAACTGCTCGCCGCCGCTCTCCATCGACAGGGGCGCGCGGGCATCGTAGCCGGCCTGGACGGAGAGCAGCAGGGCCAGGTCGGCGACGTTCCTGGCCATCGGCCCTGTCACCCCCATGGACGGCAGCCAGTCCTCCTTGGCGTGGACCGGCACCCGGCCGGCGCTGGTTCGGAAGCCCACCACGTGGTTCCAGCCGGCGGGATTGCGGAGGCTGCCGCCATAGTCGCTGCCGTCGGCCACGGGCAGCATCCGCAGCGCCAGCGCGACGGCGGCGCCGCCGCTGCTGCCGCCAGCCGACCGGGTCTGGTCCCAGGCGTTGCGGGTGACGCCATAGACAGGGTTGAAGGTGTGCGAGCCGAGACCGAATTCCGGCGTGTTGGTCTTGCCGACGTAGATCGCCCCGGCCTTGCGCATCCGCTCCACGGGGATGCTGTCGGCAGTCGCCACGACGTCCCGGAAGATCGGCGAGCCTTGGGTGAAGCGGACGCCCTTGACCGGCTGCAGGTCCTTCACGGCGTGCGGGAAGCCGTGCAGCGGGCCGACGGGCTCGCGGCGGGTCAACTGGTCGTCGTGCGCCTGGGCCTGGTCCAGGAGGCCGCCTCGGTCCTGCAAGGCGACGATGGCGTTGACGTGCGGATTCACGTTGTCGATGTGGTCGAGGTAGGCGCGCATCACCTCCACGCAGGAGACCTTGCGGGCCTGGATCGCCCTGGCCAGGCTGGTCGCGTCCCACATGACGATCTCGGAGGGTGGCGAGGCGGCGCCGGGCCCCGCGGAAGCGGCGCTGACCGCGGCGCCCGCGACCGCGCCGCCGGCGAACCTGAGGACCGACCGGCGGTCGAGGCCATCGTCTGAAGTTCGATCGTCACTCATCGCCGTCACCCATCGGTTTGCCGGCCAAGCTACATCGATCGCCGACGCGCGCGAGCCTTGTTTCGGCTCGGGCTGACGGAGAACGGGCGCGCGTTAACCAGGCGTTGTCCGCCTCGGTCTTGAGTCGGCGCATGATCGACCCCGGCGACCGTAAGACCGCTCCGAAGAGCCAGGCCGCCGTGCGCCGGCTGCTGATCCTCACCTTCACCCTGGTCGCCGTGGTGCTGGTGGGCGTGACGGCCCTGCTGGTGTCCGGTTCGCGCCTGCTGGACGAGCTGAAGGTCCGCGAGGACCGCTTCCTGATCGCCAACGCCATCGACCGCATCAGCGCCCGGCTGGTGTCCGACATGACCACGGTGACCGTCTGGGACCAGGCCTACCGCAACCTGCGGCCCGGCGGCGACATGGCTTGGGCCGACGCCGAGATCGGCGGCTTCTTCGCCAACAACCGCGGCTTCGACCGCACCGTGGCGATCGATGCGCACGACGCGCCCTTCTACGCCTGGGTGGGCAAGCGCCGCGCCGACCCGGCCGGCCAGGCGCAGTTCGTCGCCGACGCCCTGCCGCTGATCCATGAGCTGCGGGCGAGCGAAGCGGCGCGCGGCGCCTATCGGCCGAAGGTAGAGCCGACCGATCCCACCCTGTCGGAGACGGCCAGGGGCGTGATGGTTTCCGGGGGGCGCCGCTATCTGATCGGCGTGTCCAGCGTCGTCCCATCGATCGGCGGCGCCGCCCGAGACCCTGGGCCGGCGGTGATGGTGATCGCCGCCCAGGCGCTGGATCCGCGGGTGCTCTATTCGCTCCGCCGCATGCATGTCATCGATCCGCAGGTGGTCGAGGCCGCGCCGCTCGGCGCCTCGGTGCGGCTGGTGGGCATCCGGGGGCGAAGCGTCGGCGCGGTCACCTGGAAGCCGAACCACCCGGGCCTCGCGGCGGTGAAGACCGCGATCCCGGCGCTGAGCCTGGGCCTGGCGGTGCTGCTGATCGTCACGACCGTCCTGGGCCGCCAGGTGTGGCGGGTGACGCGCGAGCTGGACGCCTACGAGCGCGCCCACCAGGCCGCCCTGCACGACCTGGAAGAGGCGCGCGACCGGGCCGAGAGCGCCAATGTCGCCAAGTCCCAGTTCCTGGCGAACATGAGCCACGAGATCCGCACGCCGCTGAACGGCATCCTGGGCATGGCGCAGGTGCTGGCGCTGGACGGCCTGCCCGCCGCGGCGCGGGAGAAGCTGCAGGTGATCCGCAATTCGGGCGAGACCCTGCTGGGCCTGCTCAACGACGTGCTGGACCTCTCCAAGATCGAGGCGGGGAGCATGGAGTTGGATCCCCAGCCCTTCGACCTGGCTACGGTGGCGGCGGCCGCGACGCGTCCCTTCGCGGACGCAGCGGCGCGCAAGGGCGTGGCCTTCCGCCTGGAGATCGACCCGGACGTGGAGGGCTCCTGGCATGGCGACGGCGGCAAGCTCCGGCAGGTCCTGGGCAACCTCGCGTCCAACGCCGTGAAGTTCACCGCGGCCGGCGAGGTCAGCCTCGCGGCGCATCGCTCGGCCCTCGGCGTTTCGTTCCGGGTCGCCGACACCGGCGTGGGCATCCCGGGCCCGGAGCTGGCGCGGCTGTTCCAGCGGTTCTCCCAGGTGGACCCCTCGATCACCCGCAGGTTCGGCGGCACCGGCCTCGGCCTGGCGATCTCCCGCGAGCTGGTGGCCCTGATGGGCGGGACGATCTCGGTGGCCAGCGTCGAGGGGCAGGGCTCGGCCTTCACCGTCGATCTGCCGCTGACATGGCTGGCCCGGCCGACCCAGGACGCGCCGCCGGCCCTGGCGTCCCTGCCGGAGCGCCGTGGGCTGCGGGTGCTGGCGGCCGAGGACAACCGGACCAACCGCCAACTGCTGGAAGCCATGCTGAGGCCGCTCGGCGTCGACCTTCGTCTGGCGGGCGACGGGGCCGAGGCTGTCGAGGCGTTCCGCGACGGCGAGTTCGACCTGGTGCTGATGGACGTTCAGATGCCGGTGATGAACGGCGTCGACGCGGCCCAGGCGATCCGGGCCCTCGAGCGCTTCGAGGGCCGGACGCCCACGCCGATCCTGGGGCTTTCAGCCAATGTGATGCGCCACCAGGTGGACGAATACATGGCGGCGGGCATGAACGGCTTCGTCGCCAAGCCGATCGCCATGGCCACCCTGCTGAGCGCCATCGAGAGCGCGCTTTCCGCGCCGGCCGGCAAGGCCGCGACCGCCTAGGATCGGCCGGCCCTAGCCTGACGCCGCCATCTCCGCCGAGGGAATGATCGCGCCCAGGTGCTGCACGACGCGTGCGGCCACGGCATGGCCGGCGGCGACGCAGCGCTCGGGCGGCTCGCCCCTCAGCCAGCAGGACAGGTAGCCCGCGTTGAAGCTGTCGCCGGCGCCGGTGGTGTCGACCGCCTTGACCGGCGGCGGGGCGGGCAGGCGGCGCGCCTCGCCGTCGATGTAGACCGCCACGGTGCGGTCCTCGGCGCGGGCGATGACTTCGGGACAGAGCCGCGCCCAGCCGGCCGCCACCTCGTCCAGCGGCCGAAGGGTGAGGGCCTCCACGTCCTGGCCGCTCGCCGAGACCAGCCTGCAGTAGGGGATCACGGCCTCCATGGCCGCCAGCGCCGTCTCCCGCGAGGGCCAGAGGCTGGGGCGGTAGTTGGTGTCGAAGGCGATGTTCACGCCGCGCGCCTTCAGGTCCGCCAGGATCGCCATCAACCGGGCGCGGCCCGCCTCGCCGATCACCGCCAGGGGGATGCCCGTGACATAGACGAGGTCGGCCTGACGCATGGCCGCGATGACCGCGTCCAGGTCGGCGACGTCGAAGAACTGCCGCACCGGCGCCTGTTCGCGCCAGAAGAAGAACGACCGCTCGCCGTGGGCGTCACGCTGGATGGCGTAGAGGCCGGGCAGGCGGCCGGGCGCGCGGGTGACCAGCTCGGCGCCGACGCCTTCCGCGGCCATCAGGTCGAGGATGGCGGTGCTGAACGGGTCGCCATCGCCCAGCGCCGTGGCGAAGCTGACCGGGGTTCCCAGGCGGCGCAGATAGACCGCGGTGTTGAACACATCGCCCGCATAGCCGATGACAGCGGAGTCGGAGCCTGTAAGGCTGACCTCCACCATGCATTCGCCGAAGCCCACGACCCCGCCCATGCCCGCTCCGCCGACGCCCCCGATCCAAGCCGCCGAGACTAGCCCGGTTCGCTTGAACAACCTATGCCGAAGCCTCGGAAAAGGCCCGGCTTTCGCGATGTCCCGCAGGAGAGAAGAATGATCCCGGTGTCCCGCAGGACCGCCTTGGGCGCAGGCCTCGCCGCGGCGGCTTCGAGCCTGGCGGCGGGCGCCTCGGCGCGCACGCCCCGGGAGCCGTTCTTCAAGGGCAACGGCCTGCCGATCGGCCTGCAGCTCTATACGCTGGGCGGCGATCTGCGGGCCGATGTGGACGGGATGTTGGGGCAGGTGGCGAAGATCGGCTACCGCACCGTCGAGATGGCCGGCTACCTCGGTCGCACGCCCGCGGAGCTGCGCGCGGCGTTCGACAAGGCGGGCCTGCGCTGCACCAGCAGCCACGTGCAGGCCAGGCCGTCAGGGCCGGAGCCCAGCCTGGCCGATGTCGACCGGCTGATCGCCGACGCCAAGGTCATCGGCATCGAGCACATCGTCCTGCCGATGTTCGCGATCCCCGACCATATCGACATGAAGCCCCGGCCGGGCGAGGACCGGGCGACAGTGATGGACCGGCTGGCCGCGCAGATCGCCGCCGACGACTGGAAGGCCACGGCCGAGCTGCTCAACGCCAAGGGCAGGGCGCTGAAGGCCGCGGGCCTGACCCTGGGCTACCACAACCACAACGTCGAGTTCGCGCCGGTCGGCGGGACGACGGGGCTGGAGATCCTGCTGAAGGGCACGGACCCGGCGCTGGTGTCGTTCGAGATGGACGTGGGCTGGGTGGTGGCCGCCGGCCACGACCCCTTCGCGCTCCTGAAGGCGCACGCGGGGCGTTTCAAGCAGATGCACGTGAAGGACGTGAAGGCCTCGACCAAGCCCAACTTCGCCTTCCGCCAGGACCCCACCGAAGTGGGCTCCGGGATCATCCCCTGGAAGCGCCTGCTGCCGGCGGCCTACGCTGAGGGCGTGCGCGGGTTCTTCGTCGAGCAGGAGCCGCCGTTCGAGCGACCGCGGATCGAGGCGGCGAGGCTCTGCTTCGACTACCTGAACGCCGTCGTGGCCTGAGGCGGTCGTTCCGCCAAGCATGGACAAACCGCCGGAACGGAGCGAAAGACGCGCCGTCACGGTCAAGTTCGGCCGCGATCGTCCGCCGCCTATCCGCGGGCGGGTACCCTGCGCGCCGATGCCCTTCGGGGCTTAATCGGGAACGTAGTAGGGGGTCTGAAAGCCCCCGATCTGCGGCTGTCCCTGCAACTGTAAGCGGTGAGCGCATACGTCCTGGGCGGGGATTTCCCCGCCAGCCACTGGGCCGAAAGGCCCGGGAAGGTCGGCGTGTGACGCGATGACCCGTGAGCCAGGAAACCGGTCGGTGCGTGTCGCTCGAGCTTTCGGATCAGTGTGAATCCGGGGCGCGGTCTTCCGTCTGAGCGACGAGCAGAAGCGGTGGGGAGCCGTTTCGACCGGTCCGGCCAGGCGCGCCATCCGCGTCCGCGCCGCCGGTCCGTCGGCCTTGCGGGCGCAAGCCCATGGGGAGGCTCTCCGCCTGTCGTTCAGACGCAAGGCAACGGAGGGCTTTCATGCCCAGATACTTCCTCGGCGCCGGTTTCCTGGCGCTCACCGCGGCGGCGCCGCTTCACGCCCTGGCCGCCGACGCGCCAGCGCCCACGGCGATCGTCGACCCGCTGGTGGTCACGGCCTCCCGCTCCGGCGACGCCACGCCCAGCGACCTGGTGGCGGCCTCGGTCACGGTGATCGACGACCAGGCGATGCAGGACCGCCAGGTCCGCGTCGTCTCCGACGTGCTGCGCGACGCGCCCGGCGTCGCCGTCAGCCGTACAGGCGCCGTGGGCGGCATGACCCAGGTCCGCCTGCGCGGGTCGGAGGCCAACCAGACCCTGGTGCTGATTGACGGGATCAAGGCCTCGGACCCGTTCTTCGACGAGTTCGACTTCGGTACGATCATCGCTGACGAGGCCGCGCGGATCGAGGTGCTGCGCGGCCAGCAGTCCTCGCTCTACGGCTCCGACGCCATCGGCGGGGTGATCAGCTACACCACGCTCACGGGCGCCGAGGCGCCGGGCGTGCGGCTGCGCGCCGAGGGCGGGTCGATGGGGACCTATGCGGGCGGCGCGCGCGCGGCCGGCGTCAACGGCGACCTCGACTATGCTGTCTCGGCCAGCGGCCTGCACACCGACGGCTATCCGGTGGCGGTCGGCGGCCATCGCAATGTCGGCTCCGACAGCGCGGGGGCCTCGGCCAAGCTGGTCTGGGCCGCCGCGCCCAACCTGCGGATCACCGCGGTAGGCCGCTACAGCTACACCGACGCCGACACCGACGACAGCGACCAGAACAGCGCAAGCCGGACCTTCGGCCTGACCCTCGACAGCCCCGGCGTCCACTATGTGAACGAGGCCGTCTATGGGCTGTTGCGCGCGGAGCTGGCCTCGCCGGACGGGCGCTGGACCAATGCGGCGAGCGCCCAGGTCGCCGACACCCGGCGCAGCGATTTCGACGTCGCCAACGCCTTCGCCCCGGCCGCGGGCCAGGCGATCGTCAAGGTCTCCGGCGACCACGGCACGCGGTTCCGGGAGTCCTACGAGAGCGCCTACCGGTTCGGCGACGAGCACCTGAAGCAGCGGGTGACCCTGGCCTTCGACGCCGAGCAGACCACCTCCCAGACCACGGTCTCGCCCTTCGGCGCCTTCACCGGCAAGGAGCGGATCGACACCACCGGCCTGGTGGGCGCCTACGACCTGACGGTGGACGATCGCGCCTCGTTCGGAGCCTCGGTGCGGCATGACTGGAACAGCCGCTTCGCCGACGACACCACCTACCGCGCCCAGGCGAGCTACCGGTTCGACGGGGGAACGCGGGTGCATGCGGCGGCGGGCTCGGGGGTGAAGGACCCGAGCTTCAGCGAACTGTTCGACTTCTTCGCCGGGCGGTTCATCGGCAACCCGAACCTGCAGCCGGAAAAATCGGAAGGCTGGGAGGCGGGCGTCGACCAGACCTTGCTGGGCGGGCGCGCCCACGTCGGGGCCACCTATTTCGACAACCGGCTGAGCAACCAGATCACCACCAGCTTCGCCACCGGCGTCGCCATGCCGGTGAACCTGCCGGGGACGGACAAGCAGCGCGGGGTGGAGCTGTTCGCCGACGCCCAGCTCAGCCCCGACTGGCGGCTGGACGCGGCCTACACCTGGCTGGACGCGCCGCAGGCCCGCTCGGTGATCCTGGCCGGCAAGTTCGTCACCTTCGACGGCCAGGCCGTGCGCCGGGCCCGGGACATCGCCAGCGCGAACCTGACCTGGGCGCCGGGCGGCAGGCCGTTCAGCGCGACGCTTACGGTGCGGTACAACGGCAGGCAGAACGACCTAGCGTTCACCGACCCGTCGTTCACGCCGGTGCTGGTGTCGCTGAAGGCCTTCACCCTGGTGAACCTGGGCGGGACCTGGAAGGTCAACGACACGGTCGAGCTGTTCGGCCGGGTCGAGAACCTGTTCGACCAGAGCTACCAGGAGGTGTTCAGCTTCGCGGCGCCGGGCCGCGCGGCCTATGGCGGCGTCCGGCTGAGGTTCTAGGGACATGCGACCCGCGCTCCGCACCGCCGTGGCTGGGATGGCCGTCGCCCTGATGGGCGCAGCCTTTCCGCCCGCGTCGGCGGCGGAGCGCGGCGTTCCGCAGCGGATCATGTCGCTGAACGTCTGCACGGACCTGTTGCTGCTGGAACTGACGCCCAGGTCCCGGATCGCCTCGGTGACCTTCCTGGCGCCCGAGGCGGCCCAGGCGCTGTTCCCGGGCGCGGCGGCGGGCATCCCGCTCAACCACGGCTCGGCCGAGGACATCGTCAATGTGAAGCCGGACCTGATCCTCGACAGCGGCCTCTCCAATCCGATGATCCGGCGGATCGCGCGGCGGATGGATGCGCCCGTGGTGGAGGTGAAGAACGCCGACAGTTTCGCCGACATCCGCGATGTGGTGCGCCAGGTGGGCGCCGCGGTGGGCGAGGTCGCGCGGGCCGAGGCCCTGATCGCCCGCATGGATGCGACGCTCGCGGACCTGGCGGCCCATCCGCCGCCGCGCAGATTGCGGGTCGTGGCCTGGAGCGGCGGCTCGGCCGTGCCGGGCAAGGGCAGCCTGACCGACGCCATCGTCACCGCCGCCGGCGCGGTGAACATCGCCGCCCAGCCGGGCGCCGCGGAATCCACCTTCGGCGTCGAGGAACTGCTGGCCGCGGCCCCCGACGCGCTGCTGTACGGCGGCGCGACCCTGGGCCGGCCCTCGCTGCTCAGCGACGAGGGCCAGCATCGGGCGGTTCGGCGGCTCTATGCGGGACGGCGGATCGCCTACAACGACATCACCCACACCTGCGGCGTGCCGCAGTCGGCGGACAGCGCGCGCGACCTGCGCCGGGCGCTGGCCGCCCTGCCGGCGCGGGAGGCCGCGCGATGAAGCCCGCGCGCAGCCTGCCGGGCTTCGTCCTGCCGAGTCTGGCCGCGGCGGTCCTGCTGGCGGCGGCGGTCGCCTCGCTGTTCTTCGGCCGGGTGAACATAAGCCCGGCCGAACTCTGGGCCGGGATCGTCTCGCCGCACGCCAGCCTCGCCGGCGTGGTGGTCACCGAGCTGCGCCTGCCGCGCACCGTCCTGGCGATCATCGTGGGCGCGGCGCTGGGTCTTTCGGGGGCGGTGCTGCAGGGCCTGCTGCGCAACCCCCTGGCGGAGCCCGGCCTGCTGGGGGTGACCAACGGGGCGGCGCTGGGGGCGGTGATCGCCATCTACTTCGGCCTGGCGCACGTCTTCGCCCTGGCGACGCCGGTGCTGGGCCTGGCGGGGGCGATGGGCGCGGGCGCGCTCACCTTCGCCTTCGGGCGGACCAGCTCGCTCACCCTGATCCTCGCCGGGGCGGCGGTGTCGAGCCTGATGGCCGCCTTCCTGGCCATGGCGCTGAACTTCGCGCCCAGCCCCTATGCAGCCTACGAGATGAGCATCTGGATGCTGGGCTCGTTCTCCGAGAAGAGCTGGGACCACGTGCTGCTGGCGGCGCCCTTCATCGTGGCCGGGATGGCGATCCTGTCGAGCATGGGCAGAGCCATCGACGCCCTGACCCTGGGCGAGGCGCAGGCGGAGAGCCTGGGCGTGGCCGTGGACCGCACCCGCGTCCTGGTCCTGCTGGGGGTCGGGCTTTCGGTGGGCGCGGCGACCTCGGTGGTGGGCTCGGTGGGCTTCATCGGCCTGGTGGCCCCGCACCTGGTGCGGCCGTTCGTCGGGCACCAGCCGAGCCGGACCCTGTTGCCCTCGGCCCTGCTCGGGGCGGCGCTGCTGCTGCTGGCCGACATCGGCACCCGGGTGATCCACACGAACACCGAGCTGCGGCTGGGCGTGATCACCAGCCTGATCGGGGCGCCGTTCTTCTTCTGGCTGTTGCTGAGATTGCGGAAACTCGCGCCATGACAAGGCTTTGCGCGACAAACCTCAGTGTAAGGCGCGGCGGCCGCGCAATCGTCGACGACGTCTCGTGCGCGCTGGAGGGCGGGAGCTTCGTGGCGGTGGTAGGGGCGAACGGGGCGGGCAAGTCGACCCTGCTGTCGGTGCTGGCCGGCCTGCTGGCGCCCGACGACGGCGCGGTCAGCCTGGACGGGACCCTGCTGCCGCGGCTGGCCCGGCGGGAGCTCGCGCGGCGGCGCGCCTACCTGCCGCAGAGCCCGCGCGCCGAGTGGCCGATCGCCGTGGAGCGGCTGGTGGCGCTGGGGCTGACGCCGCAACTTCCAGCGTTCGGAGGCCTGCCCGGCAGGCTCGAACCTCTATTGACTGAGGCGTTGACCGCCTGCGACCTGGCCGGCCACCGGCTGCAGCCGGCGACGACGCTGTCGGGCGGGGAGCTGTCGCGCGCCATGCTGGCCCGGGCCCTGATCGGCGACCCTCAGGTGGTGATCGCCGACGAGCCGATCGCGGGCCTCGATCCGCGGCACGCCCTGGACACGGTGACGCGCTTGCAGGGGCTGGCGGGGCAGGGCCGGCTGGTGGTCACGGCCCTGCACGACCTGACGCTGGCCCTGCGCTTTTCCACCCATCTCATGGCGCTGAAGGCCGGCCGGCTCGCCGCCTTCGGGCCGACGGCGAGGGTGCTCACCGCCGGCCTGCTGCGCGAGGTCTTCGAAGTGGAGGCCCGGATCTCCGGCGACGGCGCGCAGGCCTACGTCGACTATCTCGGGCCGTCAGGCGCTGAGCGTTAGGCCCGCGGGCGCTGCTCGCCTTCGCCGGGCGGTTCGCGGCGGTCGCCGTCGTCGTTGGCGCCGGGCGACGGATAGCGGAAGCCCTCCGCCTGGCCGTCCGCGGCGGCGAGCTGCTTTTCGGCGAAGGCGAAGTTGGCGACCTTGTCGAGCCAGGCCTTGAGGAAGCTCTTCCGGTCGTTCTTGTAGTCCAGATAGTAGGCGTGCTCCCAAAGGTCGCAGACCAGCAGGGGGAAGAGGCCGTCCTTGACCAGGGTGTCGTCGGCGTCGTGGGTGGAGACCACCTTCAGGCCCTCGGACCCCGTGACCAGCCATACCCAGCCCGACCCGAAGTGGCTGAAGCCTTCCTCGACGAAGGCGTCCTTGAAGGCGTCGACGCTGCCGAAGGCCCGCTCGATGGCGGCCTTCAGGGCGCCGGAGGGCTCCGCCGATTTCGGCGTCATGCAGTGCCAGAAGAAGGCGTGGTTCCAGGCCTGTGCGGCGTTGTTGAACAGGGGTTTCTCGCCCTTGCGCGAGGCTTCGCGCACCACTTCCTCCAGCGGGCGGCCGTCGAGGCCGGCCTTCTGGCTGAGCTCGTTGGTCTTCTCGACGTAGGTCTTGTGGTGCTTGTCGTGGTGGGTGTGGAGGGTGTCGGCCGACAGGGTCGGCTCGAGCGCGGCATAGTCGTACGGCAGCTTCGGCAGGGTGAACATGGCGGGGGAGCTCCTTATCGATGGAGAACCCGCCGCCGCCGAGGGCTGTTCCTCGCCGAGCGCAGTTCGGCAGGCGTCAGCGCCGCATCGAGATGAGTTCGAGTTCCCGGCCTTCCGGGTCGAGGACGAAGGCCACCCGCATGCCGTCCGCGTCCCACGGTTCGCGATGCGGCGCGGCGCCTTGCCTGACCGCATGGGCGTAGGCCGCATCCACGTCGCGGACGTAGAGGCCGAGCGGTCCGTGGGCCGAGCCGACCGCCGTCTCGCGCCCGTCCCTGTTCCAGTAGAGGATCAGGCTGAAGCCGGCCTCCTCGCCGGGTCGGCGTAGGACCAGCTCCACGATTTCCGGCAGGTCGATGGTCTGGGCGACGACCAGGCCGAAGGCGCGCTCGTAGAAGCCGCGCATGGCGGCAAGGTCGCGGACCACGAACTTGACGAAGCCGAAGCGCACGGAGGGCGACGTCGCCGCCTGCGGCGCGGGGGCGTTGGCGGTTTCACTCATCCGGCTTCCTCCTCCGTGGGGCTCATGGGCCGCTCTTGCGTACATCCTGCGCGCGATGCGGCGGCCGGGGTAGGGCAGATCATCCAATTGTTCTGACGCCCAAACCCGTCGGGACCGCCACGGAGCTCATAGGTTCCCGGCACAAGGCCGGGAATGACGAAAGAAATCGTGTAATTACAACGAGCTGATTAGGTTTTCAGTTTAGGGTTGGCCCGCGTCCGCCAGTGCGGCCGGGAGCAGGCGTGCGACGACTTCGGCGATTTCGGCCTGGCCGGCGGGGTCGGCGAGCAGGTCCTGGCGGACCTCCAGCTCAAGGTAGTCGAGGCCGCGGCCGCCGGCGTGGACCGGAATGGTGAAGTCGACCTCGTCCATGCGGTAGGGCTGGTTGTCGCCCACCAGGGCCTCGCCCAACTCGCCGCGCAGCCGGGCCAGGACCGCGCGGGAGTAGGGGCTGTCGCCGGCGTGCAGGACCCCGAAGCGCCACGGCCGGTCGAAGCCGTTCATCCGCGGCGTGAAGGAGTGCAGCGAGACCAGGGTGGTGCCCAGGCCGTGCGCGGCGCGAGCGTCGAGCTCCGCGGCGATCGCGGCGTGGTAGGGCCGGGCGACCTCGGCGACGCGGGCCTCGCGGGCGGCGGCGGAAAGGCCCCGATTGCCGGGAATCACGGCGCCGTCGCTGACCTCGGGGATGGCGTCGGGCCGCGCCGGGTCGCGGTTGCAGTCGATCACCAGGCGCGAGAACCGCTGGCGCAGGAAGGCCGCATCCAGGGCCTGCGACAGCCGCGCGCCGAGGCCCGCGACCCCGATGTCCCAGGCGATATGGCGGTTGAACTCGGCGGCCGGAAGCCCCAGATCGCCCAGCGCGAGAGGTATTTCGCGGCCCGCGTGGTCGCCCAGAAGCAGAAAAGGCGACGCGGCGCCCGGATTCAGCACAATGGCCACGCTGCGCTCATCGGGCGCAAGCAGCGTCATGGACCCGTTAACGGAATCGCCCGCACCGTTCACCAATGCCCTTGGTCTCCATTCGCCATCTGACGGCCTATCGCTACCGCAACCCGGTGGCGCTGGGCGAGCACCGGATGATGTTGCGGCCGCTGGAAAGCTATGACCAGCGGCTGGTCTCGGCAGACCTCGCGGTGTGGCCGCAGCCGGCGGTGTTGCGCAACGTCCACGACGTGTTCGGCAACTGCGTGTCGATCGCCCGCTTCACCGGCCGCGCGGAACGGCTGTCGGTGGAAAGCCGGGTGACGCTGGAGCACACCCCGCAGCCCGCCTTCGACCTCGACGGCGAAAGCTATGCGGCCACCTTGCCCTTCGCCTACAGCCCGGAAGACCTGCCGGACCTGACGCGCTCCATCGAGCGGCAGCACGCCGACCCGGCCGGCGAGCTGGAGGCCTGGGCGCGGCGGTTCGTGCGCCGGGCCGGGCCCACCAGCCTGCGCACCCTGCTCTCCGACATGACCCACGCGATCCACGGCGAGTTCGCCTATGGGACGCGCCTTACCGGGGGGCCGCAGGATCCTTTGGAGACCTTGGCGCTGGGCGCGGGGAGCTGCCGCGACTTCGCCATGCTGATGATCGAGGCGGTGCGCAGCCTGGGCCTCGCGGCGCGGTTCGTGTCAGGCTACGTCTATTCATCGTCCGCAAAAGCCGGCCGAGCGGGCGGCGGCCACACCCACGCCTGGGTCCGCGTCTTCCTGCCGTCCTGCGGCTGGGTGGAGTTCGACCCGACGAACGGCATCGTCGGCAACCAGGACCTGGTCCGCGTGGCGATCGCCCGCGATCCGCGCCAGGCGGTGCCCCTGCACGGAACCTGGGCAGGGCTGCCCGCCGATTACCTGGGAATGGACGTGGAGGTGGAGGTTTCCGTGGAAGCCGGCGCCGATACGCAACCGGCGCCGCTCAGGCGTGTTGCGCAGGGACGCTAACCAGCCCAAGGACTCCCATGCGCATCCGAGCCGGCTACGAGATCACCTACGAGTGTCCGCAGCCGACGCCGATGCTGCTGCTGCTGAACGTGCACGCCTCGCGCCACCAGGACCTGGAGACGGTCGATGTGGTGCGCACCGACCCGTCGCTGCCGGTCGCGCAGTATCACGACAGCTTCGGCAACCTGTGCAGTCGCGTGGTGCTGCCGGCGGGGCGCACGGTGCTGTCGGCCGACTTCGTGATCCGCGACTCCGGCGAGCCCGATCCGGTGACGCCGGAAGCGATCCAGCATGCCGTCGAAGACCTGCCGGACGACGTGATCGTGTTCCTGCTGGCCAGCCGCTACTGCGAGACCGAGCACCTGAGCGACCTGGCCTGGCGGCTGTTCGGGGACGTGCCGCCCGGCTGGGGCCGCGCCCAGGCGATCGTGAAATACGCCCACGAGCGGATCACCTTCGGCTACGAGCACGCACGGCCCACCAAGACGGCGTTCGAGGCGCATGAGGAGCGCCAGGGCGTCTGCCGCGACTACGCCCATCTGGCCATCACCCTTTGCCGCTGCATGAACATCCCGGCCCGCTATTGCACGGGCTACCTGGGCGACATCGGCGTGCCGGTGGTGGGCGAGATGGATTTCAGCGCCTGGTTCGAGGCCTACCTCGGCGGCCGCTGGCGGGTGCTGGACGCGCGGCACAACAAGCCCCGCATCGGCCGCATCCTGATGGCCCGCGGCCGCGACGCCACCGACGCGGCGATCGTCACCAGCTTCGGCCCCAACACCCTCGCGGGCTTCAAGGTGATCGCCGAGGAACTGCCGGGGAGTTAGCGGTCAGTGTCCATCGGCCGCCGGCTGAGGCGCGGCAGTCTCGGAAGCGGGCTTTGGCGGCTCGGAAGCCAGCCGTGCTCCGGCGCGCGCGCAAACGGAACTCGGCGAGGGCGGAGCGGGAGCCGGCTCCCGCTCCGTCGGATAGCCGTTGGCCGAACTCCCCGATCGACAGGCCGACCGGGGTCCGCGGCCTATCGCGCCGGGACGATGCTCAGTTCCGGCTGATAGCGAATGACCCGATAGTTCGTGCGCGCCACGACGCCGGCGGCTTCGGGCGGCAGCTTCGCCGCGGTCGCCGCCTTGCCGAACTCGGCCGGGAACCTGTCCAGGTCGGCGAAGGAGTCGAAGAGCACCACGACATTGAACTCGTTGGGGTCGCCGCCCAGGCCGGTCTGCGACACCAGAACGCCCTTGGCGTTGGTTTTTGCGATGACCGCCGTGAGCGCCCTCAGGTTGGTCGTATAGGCCGAGACGTGGCCCGGCGCGACGCCCTGGGTCGAGAGGACCGCCAGCTTGGGCCGATAACCCGGCTTCGGCGCGACGCTGAGCTCCGGCCGCGGCGTGACGAGGTAGGTGCGCAAGTCCAGGATCATCGACTGCCGCTTCGCCACCACCGCCGCGGTCTCGGCCTGACTGACACCGCTGGGAGGCGTGTCGTAGCTTGAGACCCCCGTGATCGGGCGCACGAAATACACCTCTCCGCCGAGACCCATAGTCGTCGTCCAGGTCTCGCGGTCCTTGACCCCGCCTTTGATCCGCAGGGGATTGGATTCGTTCTTGACCCAGTCCTGGAACGCCTGTTCCTGGCCCGGCTTCACGTGCAGGAGCGTGATCTCGATGGCCTGGGGCGCAGCAGGCTGCTGTGCCAGGGCTGCGCTTGATCCTGCCGCGCCGACGAGCAATCCGCCAACGCCAGCAATAAGTCCGATAGCACGACTAGCGTGATTCATAGTATTTCTCCCGATGATGAATTTTTTTAGTTTTCGAATACTGTAGAATACGCAACATCGGCCCAGATTGACTCTGGAGTTCTTCCAAGGCGCATGGGCTGCGCGAAGGATGGACGTGATCGGGCGGGATCTCAGGATGTCCCTTGGGCGTTCGGCGGCGACCCGCGCTTGGGCGCCCGCCCTATCATGTCCATGCTGCCCCCCGCCTGGCGCTGGAGACTTGCATAACACGGATCTGCGGAACTTCCGCTATGGGTCCGAAAGCAGTCCTAGGTCAGGGGCCGAAGCCTGACGTTTCGGCGGAGCGCCGGGACACCCGACGCTTTTGAACACGGCTTCGCGGAAGAGGGACCTTGAAGCTATCTGGGTTGCCCCCATGGCGGGCTGTCCACGGCCAGTTGCGACACGGCCTCATCGCGCGGCGTGTCGATGGGCAGGCAGACCGCGTGGGGCAATTCGTATCCCGCCTCCGTGGCCTTTGGCGTTTCCTTGGTGATCCCGAGCGCTCGAGCTCGTCGGAAAGCGATTTCCATAGCCACTCGCGTGTTCCAGAGTTCGTAGCGGGCCTGCTGCAGGGCGGACAGGAAGTGTATGCGCCCGGCCGGGCCGAGCGGGCCGGTCCAGGTTTCGAGGCCGCGCAGTTGGGCCCATGCCGCCTGTTCACTCTCCTGGGCGTCAGCAAACCGCGACAGGGGGCTGTAGACCCCCGCCAAGCGCCCTTGTTCCGCATCGTCGAAGAGGCTGACCCTTCCAGACCCCGTCGCGGCCTGCCAACGCTGCGCCGCGATCAACCAACTCGACGGTTGTCCGATCCAGTCGGGTCTCGGCGTCAGGGGGCCTTCGCCAGCCTTGACCAACAAGGTTCCAATTTCATCGAGCCGCCGCTCCACGCAGGCCTGCGTCGCCATACGGCCTTGCATGTAGGATAGGTTGAGGCGGATCTCGGTGTAGACAGCGCCGCGCGCTTCGGCGGCGGCGTGGCGATCGCGAAGCGCCACCGCGACCTGCTCTGCGCCCAGCGCGGTCAGCACGCCGACGACGATGATCACGTACTCCTTCAGGAACTCGCGCACGCCGTGCCAGGGCTTGGGTTTGTGGATGTCCATGCCGCCCCCCAGCGGTTCACTCGCGGCGACGGTAAACGCACTCACCGGCGATCAGCAACGGCGGGAATGCGTACGATCCAGATTCTCGGTCCGCTCCTCTCCGGGGCGCGCAGCGCCGTGGGAGAGGAGCGGACCGATGGAGCGTCAGCAGATTGCATCCAAGAGCGCGGGCGGCGGCGACTAGCCCACAGACGCTGGGTCGCATGCGGGCGCGGCAATATTCGTGTAACGTGGTCGGCCGATATACAGCGTAAGGGCGGCCGCGCCTGCGGGCGTGGCGGACGACGATCTGGGGAGCGATTTCGATGAACAGTCCGAAGCTTGGGGTCCTGGCCCTGTTCGCGAGCGCCGCGGCGCTGGTGGGCTGCACGAGCGACCAGACGGCCAGCGCCCTTGGGCACGGATCGGCTGCGGCGGCGACCGCGCCGATGGCGGCCTCGGTCGACAACTTCATGCTGGTGGACGCCAACATGGAGGCCCACGAACTCTTCCGGCTGGCCGACGCCAAGGCGGTGGTGATCGTGAGCCAGGCGAACGGAGACGCGGTGATGCGGGCCCAGGCCCCGGCGCTGAAGGGGCTGAAGGCCGCCTACGCCGCCAAGGGCGTCGAGTTCATGATGCTGAACTCCAGCCTCAAGGACAGCCGCGAGGCGATCCAGGCCGAGGCCGAGAAGGCCGGCTACGACACTCCGATCCTGATGGACAGCTACCAACTGGTCGGCGAGAGCCTGGGCGTGACCCGCTCGGCGGAAGTCATCGTCGTCGATCCCAAGACCTGGAAGGTGGTCTATCACGGCGCCCTGCCGGGGTCCGCCAAGGCGCTCGAGGCGCTCACCGCCGGCCAGCCGGTGAGCCTGGCGCAGGCCGAGCCCAGCAAGGGCGCGCCGATCGCCTTCCCGGAACGCGGCGTGGCCAAGGTCTCCTACGTCAAGGACGTGGCGCCGATCCTGGAGGCCAAGTGCGTGGCCTGCCACGAGGAGGGCGGCATCGGCCCCTTCGCCATGACCAACTACGCCATGGTCAAGGGCTTCGCCCCGATGATCCGCGAGGTGATCCGCACCGACCGGATGCCGCCCTATCACGCCGATCCGCACATCGGGAAATTCTCCGACGACAAGCGGCTGACGGCGGACGAGGTGAAGACCGTCGTCCACTGGATCGAGGAAGGCGCGCCGCGCGGCGAGGGCGCCGACCCGCTGGGCGCGGTCAAGCACGTCGCCCAGGAGTGGCCGCTGGGCAAGCCGGACCTGATCATCGAGGTGCCGGCCTTCAAGATCCCCGCCTCGGGCGTGGTCGACTACCAGCGTCCGGCGGTGGCCGGCACGCTCACCGAAGGCAAGTGGGTCCGCGCCTCAACCGTGAAGCCTGGCTCGCGCCAGGGCGTGCACCACCTGCTGACCGGCTGGATGGAATCGATGCCGGCTGATGGCCGTTCGTCCGAGACCAAGTGGGCCGCGTCGCTGGGCGCGGGCTATGCGGTGGGCGCGGAAAGCTCCACGGAGCCCGCCAACGCCGGCGTCTATCTGCCGCCGGGCGGCGCCTACGGCTTCCAGATGCACTACACGCCGTTCGGCAAGGAGGTCGAGGACAAGAGCCAGGTCGCGCTCTACTTCTATGACAAACCGCCGGAACTGATCATGCACAGCGTGGTGGTGATCAACACCAACATCGAAATCCCGGCGGGCGAGGCGCGCCACAAGGAAGTGGCCTACGTGCAGTTCCCGCACGACGCGCTGCTCTACTCGGCCTTCCCTCACGCCCACTATCGCGCCTATTCGTCGGACCTCTGGATCCAGTATCCGGACGGCAAGATGAAGGAGCTGCTGGCCCTGCCGCGCTACGACTTCAACTGGCAGCGGAGCTACACCTTCGCGGAGCCGATCAAGGTGCCGGCGGGCTCGAAGCTGGTGGCGCACTACGTCTATGACAACTCGGCGCGCAATCCGTCGAACCCGGACCCGAAGATCAACGTCTCGTGGGGCGAGCAGTCGTTCCAGGAGATGCTGTTCACCTCGCTCAGCTACCGCTGGGTGGGGGAAACCTCGTCGCACCGGGTCAGCTATGACGACGAGATGGGCAAGACCCGGCTGCTCGGCATGCTGGACTCGAATCTGGACGGCAAGATCGAGAAGGCCGAGCTGAAGGGTCGCACCGGCGCGATGTTGCTCAAGTACTTCGACATACTCGACAAGAACCACGACGGCTATCTGGACGGCGACGAACTGGCCGCCGCGCAATCCATGATGGGCAGCCGCCGCTCGGCCGCGGCCCCGCCCTCGGCGGCGCCGAAGTCGGAAGCCGCGCGCAACGCCGAGGCCTTCAACGAGACCCCGACCAGCCGCTAAGGGCTTTCGGGTTCAAAAGATCGGGAAACGCCGGGGTTCGCGCCCCGGCGTTTTTCGTTTGGCTCTAGCGGGCCGGCGTATGCCGCGCCTGGCGCAATCCCAGCATGATCGCCGCCCCCGCCAGGAAGGCGACGGGCAGCAGGCTCATGCCGGCGTGGTAACCGCCGGTGGAATCCTTCGCCAAGCCCCAGAGCCAGGGGAAGACGAACGAGCCGACCTGGCCCAGGCCGTTGATTGCGGCCACCGTCACCGCCGCGGCGCGCGGATGGACGATCTCCGACGGCGCCAGCCAGAAGGCGCCGCTCACCGCGAAATAGCCGGCCATCATGGCAAGATAGGCGACCATCACCACCGGCGGCGCCGGCGACCAGGCCAAGACCGCGAAGGCCGCGGCGACAGCGACCAGGGGCGCGGCAAGGTGCAGGTACCGCTCGCGCAGGCGGTCCGAGCTCCAGCCTATGGCCGCCATGCCGGCCGCCCCGGTCAGGCCGCCCGCCGCCACCAGATAGCCCACATGGGCCGCGTCGAGCCCCGTCGAGCCCTTGAGGATGGTCGGCGCCGACAGGGTGAAGGCATAGTAGGGGCCCAGGTAGAGGAAGTTGATCGCGACGAGCGCGAGGACCTCGGGCCGCAGGAGCGCGCGGAGTTGGCTGTGCTCAGGGGCGGCGACGGCGGCGTCGTCGGCGGCGAGGCGGGCCTCCAGCCAGGCCCTTTGCTCGGGCGAGAGCCAGGCGGCGTCGGCGGGCCGGTCGGGCAGGAGCTTCAGGAAGACGATGCTGAGGATGACCGCCGGCGCGCCCTCGGCGATCAGCAGCCACTGCCAGCCGCGCAGGCCGAAATGGCCGTCCAGGCCGAGCAGGCTTCCGGCGACGGCGCCCATGACCACCGAGGCCAGGGGCGCGGCGACATAGAACCGCGAGATCGCCCGGCCGCGATAGGCGTGGGGGAACCAGAGGCCCAGATAGTAGATCACGCCGGGGAAGAAGCCCGCCTCCGCCGCGCCCAGCAGGAAGCGCACGGCGTAGAACTGCAGCGGCGTGCGGACCAATGCCATGCTCATGGCCACCAGGCCCCAGGTGACCATGATCCGGGCGAGCCAGCGGCGCGCGCCGACCTTCGCCAGGGCGAGGTTCGAGGGGACCTCCAAGAGGGCGTAGCTGATGAAGAACAGGCCGCCGCCGAAGCCGTAGACCGAGGCGGTGAAGCCGAGCTGCGCGTTCATCTGCGGCGCGGCGAAGCTGATGTTCACCCGGTCCATGTAGGAGATCAGGTAGCCCAGCCCGATCAGCGGCAGCAGGCGCCAGGCGACCTTGCGCAGGGTGCTGCGTTCCAGCGTTTCGTCCGACATGCGCCCGCCCCAACTGCTCACGGAATAGTTCACGGGCTGCGGCCGCGGTCGAGTCCACAGACCAGCTTCGACCGAGGTTTACAGGCGTTGTCCAGGCCGCGCCCGCTCGCTGGAGCCGGCCTGGCCGGCCTGCTAGGCTCTGGAGCTCAACCGTGGGGGGAGACCTGATGATCCGACGCCTATCGTTCGCCGTGGCCGTGGCGCTCCTGCCGCTGGCCGCCCACGCCGCCGAGGCCGAGCGGCAGCATTTCCCCGCCACCCCAGGCGGGGCGGGCGGGGCGAACCCGCCGTACAGCGGCGCCGTCCTGGCCGGCAAGACCCTCTACGTCGCCGGCACGACCGACCGCGGGCCGGTGGCGGGGGACACCGGCGCGGCCGCGGCCAAGCGGGTGCTCGACAACGTCAAACGGGAGGTGGAGTCGGGCGGCCTGACCATGGACGACCTCGTCTGGGTGCAGATCTTCTCGTCGGACCTCGCGGACTATGCGGCCTTCAACGAAGTCTACCGCACCTATTTCAAAGGCCCGATGCCGGCGCGCGCCTACCTGGGCGTCGATCACCTGCTCGGTGGCGCCAAGTTCGAGGTCATGGGTATCGCGGTCAAGCGGTAGCCTATTCCGCGGCCTGTTCCTGGGCGTAGCCGAGCTGTTCGTTGAGGCGCTCGATCACCGAAATCGCCGCCTCGGGGACGGTGGTTCCCGGCGTGAAGATGGCGGCGACGCCCATGTCGCGGAGGGCCGCGAAGTCCTCGGGCGGAATGACGCCGCCCACGACCACCATGATGTCCTCGCGGCCAAGCTTGGCGAGCTCGCTCTTCAGCTCCGGGACCAGGGTGAGGTGGCCGGCGGCGAGTGAGCTGGCGCCCACGGCATGGACGCCGTCGGCCACGGCCTGGGCGGCGGTTTCAGAGGGCGTCTGGAAGAGGTCGCCGATCTCCACGTCGAAGCCGAGGTCGGCGAAGCCCGAGGCGATCACCTTCTGGCCGCGGTCGTGGCCGTCCTGGCCCATCTTGGCGACCAGGATGCGGGGTTTCCTGCCGTCGGCCTGGGCGAAGGCCGTGGCCATCTCCTGGGCGCGGCGGGCGGAGGCCGTGACGCCGCTCTCCCGAAGGTAGACGTCTTTCACGGCATCGGCGTGGGCCTTGTGGCGGTTGAAAACCGTCTCCAGGGCGTCGGAAATCTCGCCCAGGGTGGCGCGGGCGCGCGCGGCGTCGACCGACAGCTCCAGGAGATTGCCGCCGCCGGCCGCGCCGTTGGTGAGGGCCGCAAGGGCGCTCGCGACGGCCGCCGGGTCGCGCTCGGCCTTCAGGCGCTTGAGCTTGGCGAGCTGCTGCTCGCGCACCGCGGTGTTGTCCACCTTCAGCACCGGGATCTCGTCGGCGACGTCCGGGCGATAGCGGTTGACGCCGACCACGCTCTGGAGGCCGGCGTCGATGCGCGCCTGGGTGCGGGCCGAGGCCTCCTCGATGCGGCGCTTGGGCAGGCCGTTCTCGATGGCCTTGGCCATGCCGCCCAGCGCCTCGACCTCGGCGATGTGGGTGAGCGCGCGGGCCGCCAGGTCGGCGGTCAGGCGCTCGATGTAGTAGCTGCCGCCCCAGGGGTCGATGACCCGGGTCTGGCCGCTTTCGGCCTGCAGGAAGAGCTGGGTGTTGCGGCTGATCCGGGCGGAGAAATCCGTCGGCAGGGCCAGGGCTTCGTCCAGGGAGTTGGTGTGCAGGCTCTGGGTCTGGCCGCCGACCGCGGCCATGGCCTCGACCGTGGTCCGCGCCACGTTGTTGAAGACGTCGTGGGCGGCCAGGGACCAGCCGGAGGTCTGGGTGTGGGCGCGCAAGGATAGGCTGCGGGCGTCCTTGGGATCGAACTCGGACTTCATCAGCTTGGCCCAGAGCAGGCGCGCCGCGCGCTGCTTGGCGATCTCCATGAAGGCGTTCATGCCGGCGTTCCAGAAGAACGACAGGCGCGGCGCGAATGAATCCACCGGCAGGCCGGCGGCGACCCCGGCGCGGACGTATTCGATGCCGTCGGCCAGGGTGTAGGCGAGCTCCAGGTCGAGCGTCGCGCCGGCTTCCTGCATGTGGTAGCCGCTGATCGAGATCGAGTTGAAGCGCGGCATCTCCTTGGAGGTGTAGGCGAAGATGTCCGAGACGATCCGCATCGAGGGGATCGGAGGATAGATGTAGGTGTTCCGGGTCAGGAACTCCTTGAGGATGTCGTTCTGGATGGTGCCGGAGAGCGCCTTGTGCGGCACGCCCTGCTCCTCGCCGGCGACGATATAGAGCGCCAGGATCGGCAGCACCGCCCCGTTCATGGTCATCGAGACGCTCATCTTGTCGAGCGGGATGCCGTCGAACAGGGTCCGCATGTCGAGGATCGAGTCGATGGCGACGCCTGCCATGCCGACGTCGCCCTTCACGCGGGGATGGTCGCTATCGTAGCCGCGGTGGGTGGCCAGGTCGAAGGCGATGGAGAGGCCCATCTGACCGGCCGCCAGGTTGCGCCGGTAGAAGGCGTTGGAGTCCTCGGCCGTGGAGAAGCCTGCGTACTGGCGGATGGTCCACGGATTGGTCAGGTACATGGTCGGATAGGGGCCGCGCAGGAACGGCGCGAGGCCCGGGTAGCCGGTCAAGGTGTCGAGGCCCGCGGTGTCCTGTGGGCCATAGGCGGGACGGACCGCGATGCCTTCCGGCGTCTGCCAGGGCTCGCCGGTTTGCGGCGGCTGGGGCGGCAGGGCGTCGAAGGGCAGCGATGTGAAATCGGGGAAGCGGCTCATTCGAACGCCTCCGAAAGACGCATCGGCGTGAGCGGCGGGCAGGCGCTGTCCGGGCCGGGCAGGCGGGCCGAGGGCGCGCCGGCGGGCCTGGCCGCGGCGATCTCGACCTCTACGGGCGTGTCCTTGGCCGGCGGGAAGGCCGTGACGCCGACGATCCTGGGCTCGGGCCGCGCGGCCTTGGCGGCGTCGACGGCGCGGGCGACCTGGCCGGCGGTCAGGGCGGCGACGATGCCGCCGGCGGCCTCGATGGCCTGGAAATCGGCCCAGGCGGCGCGGGCGATCTCGTCGGTGAGGGCCTCGACGTAGCCTGAGCCGGCGGCGGGGTCGGCGACGCGTCCGATGTGGGCTTCTTCCATCAGGACGAGCTGGGTGTTGCGGCTCTGGCGGCGGGCGAACTCGGTGGGCAGGCCCAGGGCGTCGGTGAAGTGGCCGAGCACGACCGTGTCGGCGCCGCCCACCGCCGCCCCGAACCCGGCCGCGGTGAGGCGGATCATGTTGCTCCAGGCGTCCTTGGCGGTGAGCATCCGGCGCGAGGTGCGCGCCTCGATGCGGGCGACCGGATCGGCCCCGCAGGCCCGGGCGATCCGCGCCCAGACCGCGCGGGCGGCGCGCAGCTTGGCGATGGTCACGAAGTAGTCCGCGTCGGCGCTGAGGCCCAGGGTGATGCGGCCGAAGGCGGCGGCCATGGGCAGGCCGGCGCGCACCAGGGCTCTGGCGTAGGCCACGGCCGCCGCCGCCGCGAAGGCGACTTCCCCCGCCTCGCCGCCGCCCGCCTCGTGGACCGTACGGCCGCAGGCCAGGAAGAGCTGAGCCGCCGGATAGGTCTCGGCCAGGCGCGCGGCGACGTTGGCCGCGGCGATCAGGTGGGCTTCGATCGGCCCCGGGCTGGCGCCGGTTTCCGCGAAGGCGCTCAAGGGGTCGAGGTGGAGGCGCAGGAGCGCGGCGGGAGAGGCCTTGGCGGCGGCGCTCAGCCAGTCGGCGGCCTGGGGGCCCAGGAAGCCCGCGTCCAGCGCGACCGGCGCCAGTTCAAGGATCACGCCGTCCAGGGCGCGGGCCAGGGCGGCGTCCGAGCCGATGGCGGTCCCGGTCTCGCCGGTGGGGTCGATTCGCACGACCGCCGCCGCCGCGCCGCCGCGCAGGTCGGCGAGGAGCTCGGCGTTGGCGCGGGCGGGGTCCGGATGGGCGGTGAGGGTGGCCACCTCCCAGGCGCGGTCGGCGGGGACCTCGCGGGTCGGCGCCGCGGGCGCGGCCGCGGGCGCGTATAGCGGCTCGATCGCCAGGCCCTCGACCGTGGTCTTCTCGAGGGAGCTGAAGGGCGCTTCGCCCAGGGTCTTGTCGACCAGGGCGCGCCAGTCGGCGTCCGTGGCGGGCGGGAAGCCGGCGGAAAGGCTGGGAGCGAGGACGGGGGCGTCGGCCATGGCCGGGTCATGGTCCCGCGAGGGCCGCCCCGTCAAGTTTACGCGAGGTGATCTCGCGTCGCCGATCGCGTTGACGACTCGGCGCCCCTGCCGGACTCTCCGGCAGCCTCATCGCTCAGCGCGATGGGCGCGCACCGTGGCTGAGCAGAGGGGCCGAGCAGATGCCGGACGCGCCAGTGCTGAGCCTTTGCCTGGCGACCTACAACCGCGCCCGCTACCTTGACCGCTATCTGACGCATCACCTGGGCCTCCTGGACGCGTCGGGGCTCGACTACGAGCTGGTGGTCTCGGACAACTGCTCCACCGACGAGACGCCGCAAATCCTGGCGCGGTACGCCGCGCAGCATTCGCGAATGCGGGTCAGCCGCCGGCCGCGCAACCTCGGCCCCTATCCGAACATCCTGACGACCCTGCACCAGGCGCGTGGCGAGGTGGTCGTCAGCATCGCCGACGACGACATGGCGATCCCCGATCAGCTTATCGCCTACGTCCGCAGGATGATCGACGACCCGGCGCTGGTGATGATCCAGTCGCCCTGGCTTCTGACGGACGAGACCAAGGGCGGCGCGATCGTCGGCAAGTTCTACGATTTCGAGGGCGAGATGCGCTTCACCAGCGGGCAGTACGGCAACTGCCTGGCTTTCGTGATCCAGAACCACGTCTTTCCCGAGTGCTGGCTGATCCGCCGGGCCGCGCTGCAGGCGATCGCCGGGCCCATGCCGCGGTTCACCTACGGCTTCTTCGACATGCTGGCCCACGCGCTCGGCGCGGGCGACGTCCTGTTCAGCCCGGAGCCGCACATCGCCGCGACGGCCATTTCCGAAGGCGGCCACGTCGGCAATCACGAGGCGATGGAATCCTGGGACATCTATCGGGGCGGGCTGGAGGTGATGGCCTCCTATGCCCAGCAGTTCAATCCCGGCGACTTGCCGGACGCATCCCAGGTCGGCAACGCCATCCTGCTTTTCGTCTGCGAGCGCATGGCCGTGGCGGCGAGGCTGCAGGCCCACTCCAGGCGATGGGCGAACACCTACGAACTGCTGCGGCGGCTGCACGCCTATCAATTCCGGCCGCTGATCGACGTGGACCACGACGACGTGGCCCGGCTCGCGGCCATCGAGACCGCGTTCCTGGAGTGCAGCCAGCTCGGGGCCACCCAGATCGTCGTGGGCGAGAATATCCCCGAGCACATCATGGAGCTTATGACTCCGATCGACGGCGTGAGGTTCATCCGCGCCGACGCCGTCAGCCCTGACGACGCGCGGCGCGCCTACTGCCAGGTCGGCGAGGTCGTGGACGCCTCCATGCGCCCACAGGACTTCGGCTGCGACGTCGTCGTCGTCATGGGGCGCTTTCCCATCTTCCCTTCGGTGGCGGCCTGACCCCGCGGCGTCGGAACCGGCGGGGCCTTGCGCCCGGCCGGCAAGGCGCTAGTCGGAAAGCCTCTGACGGCGGCCAGCACGGATGACCGATACATCGATGGAGCCGACGACGACGCAGACGGCCCTGGGGCCGATCCCCATCTGGAGCCATCCGGGTGCGTTCGCCTCGTCGAAGCCGGTCATTCTGGCGATCACCGGCGCCTGGGCCGGACCCGACGACATGATCGCGCTGCAGGGCGTGGTCGGTCCGGCCTGGGACGCCTGCGTCATGCGCCTGCCGGGCAACGGCGCGCCGGACCTGGCCCAGACCTCGATTGCGGCCTGGGCGCGCGCGGTCAGCGAGACGGTCGATCGAAGCTTCGCAGGCCGGAGCGTCGTGCTCCTGGGGGTCTCGATCGGCGCTCTGGTCGCCCTGGGCGTGCGCAGCGCCCGGGTGCGCCGGGTCCTGGCGCTGGAGCCGCCCCTGGTGATGCGCAAGCTCTGGCCGATGATCGACGCGGTGCGCGAGCGCCGGCGCGATCACCCGCAGGATCGGGCCCTGATCGAGAACATCTTCGGCGTGACCGACGCCGGCCTGAGCGACCTGACCTATTTCGATCTTTTCCGCGATCTGCCCGCGCCGGTCGAGGTGGTGGTCGGCGACCAGCCCTTGGAGCCCAGGCGGATCACGGAACGCTACCCGAGCTTTGTCGACGAGCCCGAGCGCGCCTGGCTGAGGGCGCAGCCGGGCGTGACCCTGCATGTGGCGCCGGATGCGGGGCACAATATCCATGTCTTCGCCGCCCGCTTCCTGCGCGACGTCGTCCACGCCGCCCTCAACAAGACCTTGAGCGAGGAGAGGCAGGCCGAGGGGCGGCTGGCGGCCGCGATCCCCCTGACGGCGGCCCGGGTGCTTTTCCTGGGTCCGGGTGGCGCGACCTTTGCGGCGGCCCTGGCCGCACGGCATCCGGACGCGCGCGTTCGCGGTGCGGCGAAGGCGGCGGAGGCGGCGAAGGTCGCCGGGGAGCTCTTCGACGTCGTCGCCGTCCGGGCGCCGGCTGGGGACGAGGCGGCCGTGCTGGCGGAGGGCGGCTGGCTGATCGCGGGCGACACGGCGGGGCCGCCGCCCGTGGGCCTCGAGGCCTGGACGCCCGGACCCGGCGGCGTGATGCGGGCGCAAAAGCCGGGCGGCGCGCCGGCGGTTCCGCTTCGGCTGGAGATGGTGGTCTTCGCCCCGAAGCTGATGGACATCCGCACCCGGTTGCCGGCCCAGGCCCTGGCCAGCGAGACGGACCTGCGGGTGGAGCTTGCCAGGGCGCCCTTCAACCTGCCCACGGCGGACCGGGAAGAGCCGAAGATCCTGATCCTGCAACGCCCCGCGCTTGCGGAGCCGCAGTCCTGGCGCGCGGCCATGGCCGAGGCCGTCGCTTCGGGATGGGTGGTGGTGCTGGAGTTCGACGACCATCCGAGGCTGATCGCCGAGTTGACCGGCGATCCGGGGGCGCCGCCGGATTGGGGGCGGTTCGCCTATCAGCATGCGATCCAGGTTTCGACCCCGGCGCTGAAGACCTTCTTTCAGGCCTACAACCCGCAGGTCGCCGTGTTCCCGAATGCGGTGTTCGATCTGCAGCCGTTTCCGCGGGGCCGGGATCGTCCGCGCGTGTTCTTCGGCGGGGCCCTGCGCGGCCCGTTCGTGGCGGAGGTGGCGCGCTCGCTCGGTCCCGCGATCGCCGCGCACCCGCGCACGGAATTCACGGTGGTCGGCGACCGGGCCTTCTTTGAGGCCTTGCCCACGGGCCACAAGGAGTTCCACGATTACCTGCCGTACGAAGGCTATCTGGCCTTGATGCGGCGATGCGCCATTTCGCTTTCGCCGCTGGAGGACCGGCCGTTGATCGAGACCAAGAGCGACGCCAAGTTCCTCGACGCCGCCAGCGTCGGCGCCCTGACCATCGCCTCGCCGCCCGTCTATGCGGCGACCATCGTGGACGGCGTCAACGGCTTGATCGCGCGGGAGCTGGACGATTGGCCCGGGCTCCTCGCCCGCGCGCTGGCCGATCCCGCCTGGCGCGAGGGCATGGCGCGCGCGGCCTGGGACTACGTTCGGGCCGAGCGGATGTTCGCCCAGCAGGTTCCCGTACGGAAGGCCTGGTACCGTGATCTCTGGGCGCGACGCGACGCCCTGAACCGCGCCCTCTACGCCCGCCTGCCTGGGCTGGAGGCCGCCGTACAGGCGAAGGGCGCCTAGCCGTTGCCTCGCCCATTTCCAATGATGTACATTGTAAATCAAACCTGAGCTGACGAGAGACCTCCATGGCCCTGCCTCCTGTGCTGCGCGACCGCCTTCGGCTTCCGGTGATCGGCAGCCCGCTGTTCATCATCTCCAACCCCGACCTGGTGATCGCCCAGTGCAAGGCCGGCATCGTGGGGGCCTTCCCGGCGCTCAACGCGCGTCCCGCCTCGATGCTGGACGAGTGGCTGCACCGGATCACCGAGGAGCTGGCGGTGTGGGACCGCGACCATCCGGAGACGCCCGCCGCGCCGTTCGCGGTGAACCACATCGTGCACAAGTCCAACGACCGCCTGCAGCACGATGTCGAGGCGACCACCAGGTGGAAGGTCCCGATCGTCATCACCTCGCTGGGCGCCCAGGAGCCGGTGAACCAGGCCGTGCACTCCTACGGCGGCACGGTGCTGCACGACGTGATCAACGACCGCTTCGCTAGAAAAGCTATCGAGAAGGGCGCCGACGGCCTGATCCCGGTGGCGGCCGGCGCGGGCGGCCACGCGGGGCAGTTGTCGCCCTTCGCGCTGATCCAGGGCCTGCGCGAATGGTTCGACGGGCCGATCGCGCTCTCCGGCGCCATCGCCCACGGCCGCTCGATCCTGGGCGCCCAGGCGATGGGCGCGGACCTGGCCTATGTGGGCTCCGCCTTCATCGCCACGCAGGAGGCCAACGCCGACCCGGCCTACAAGGCGATGATCGTGGCGTCCTCCGGCGAGGACATCACCTATACGAACCTCTTCACCGGGGTGCACGGCAACTACCTGACGCCGTCGATCGTGGCGGCGGGGCTGGATCCGGCCAACCTGCCGGTCTCCGACGCCTCGGCGATGAATTTCGGCTCCGGCGGCAACTCCAAGGCCAAGGCCTGGCGCGACATCTGGGGCTGCGGCCAGGGCATAGGCTCGGTCAAGGGAGCGCCCTCGGCCGCCGAGCTGGTGGCCCGTCTCGCGGCGGAATACGAGGAGGCCAAGGCGGCGCTGGCGGAGAAGACCGCCTTCACCGGCGGGCGCGTGCTGATGGCGGCGGAGTAGGGCGCGCTCCTCCCGGAGCGGCCTCGTCCGGTGGCTTTCAGATTTTCTGCGGTCCTCGCCAGCTTAAACCCACTCGTTAAGTAGGAATAAGCAGCCTAGCTTGCCCTGGCTGGAGCGAGGGACGGAGCATGCGCGCGCCTGCGCCACGGCATTGTGAAGTGCGCAAACCGCGGTTTGCGCGGAGCGCTATGAAACGCGGGTTCACTTCGTGGGTTGGTAGGCGAGGTGAAACCGCGGCCGCCAGCGTTCCGACAAGCGTCCCTGAGCCCCCAACGTCTGAGGACTTGAGACCATGACGACGCCGCACCTCTCCCGCAGATCCGTGATGGCTGCCGCGGCGGCCCTGCCGCTTCTGACGGGGCGGGCGTTGGCGGAGGCCAAGACCGTCACCCTGCTGAACGTCAGCTACGATCCGACGCGCGAGCTCTACAAGGACATCAACGCCGCCTTCGCCTCCTACTGGAAGAGCAAGACCGGCCAGGCGCTGGACATCAAGCAGAGCCATGGCGGCTCCGGCAAACAGGCCCGCGCGGTGATCGACGGCCTGCAGGCCGACGTGGTGACCCTGGCGCTGGCGGGCGACATCGATGAGATCGCCGAGCGGGCGAAACTCCTGCCGCCTAACTGGCAGTCGCGCCTGCCGAACAATTCGACGCCCTACACGTCGACGATCGTGTTCCTGGTGCGCAAGGGCAATCCGAAGGGCGTGCGCGACTGGGCCGACCTGGTGAAGCCGGGCGTGGGCGTGATCACTCCGAACCCGAAGACCTCGGGCGGGGCGCGCTGGGCCTATCTGGCGGCCTATGCCTACGGGCTGAAGCTGGGCGGGCCGGGGCCGGCCAAGGACTACATCGCCAGGCTGTTCAAGAACGTGCCGGTGCTGGGCGCCGGCGCGCGGGACGCCACGACCACCTTCGCCCAGCGCAACATCGGCGACGTGCTGCTGTCCTGGGAGAACGAGGCCTTCCTGACGATCGACGAGTTCGGGCCGAACTTCGACATCGTCTATCCGTCGAGCTCGATCCTGGCCGAACCGCCGGTGGCCTTGCTGGACAAGAACGTCGACCGCCACAACACCCGCGCGGCCGCCACCGGCTACCTGAATTTCCTCTACAGCCCGCTCGCCCAGGACATCATCGGCAAGCATCACTTCCGGCCGCGCGAGGCCAAGGCGGCCGCCAAATACGCCGCCGGCTTCAAGCAGGTCTCCATGGTCACCGTCGACCAGGCCTTCGGGGGCTGGAAGAAGGCGAGCGCCGTCCACTTCGCCGACGGCGGTCTGTTCGACCAGATCTACAAGCCCACGTGACGGCGCCCGCGATCCCTGCCGCGCCGATCCACGCGCGACGGCCCTGGGTGGTCCATTCCATCCTGCCCGGGTTCGGCCTGTCGCTGGGGATCACGCTCGCCTACCTGGGCGCGATCGTCGTCCTGCCGCTGGTGGCGCTGGCGATCCGGCCCTGGGAGCTGGGGCTGGACGGCGTCTGGCGCGCGCTGACCGCGCCGCGGGTGGCGGCGGCCCTGCGCCTCAGCTTCGGGCTTTCGGCGCTGGCGGCCCTGCTGAACGCGCCGCTGGGCATGCTGCTGGCCTGGACGCTCACGCGCTACGAGTTTCCTGGCCGGCGCATCCTGGACGCCCTGGTCGACCTGCCGTTCGCGCTTCCGACCGCGGTGGCCGGCATTGCGCTGACCGCCATCTATGCGCCGAACGGGCCGCTGGGCTCGCTGGCCGCGAAGCTGGGGCTCAAGACCGCCTATTCGCCGCTGGGCATCTTCATCGCCCTGGTCTTCATCGGCCTGCCCTTCGTGGTGCGTTCCCTGCAGCCGGTGCTGCAGGAGCTGGACCGGGAGGTGGAGGAGGCGGCGACAACGCTGGGCGCCAACGCACTGCAGCGGGCAGTGCGGGTGATCCTGCCGGCCCTGGCGCCGGCCCTGATCTCGGGGATCAGCCTGGCCTTCGCCCGGGCGGTCGGGGAGTACGGCTCGGTGGTGTTCATCGCGGGTAACCTGCCCGGCAAGACGGAAATCGCGCCCCTGCTGATCGTCATCAAGCTGGAGCAGTACGACTACGCCGGGGCGGCGGCCGTGGGCCTGGCGATGGTGGTGATCTCGTTCGGCTCGCTGGCCGCGATCAACTGGCTGCAGCTCCTTCTGGCGCGCAGGGGCAAGGCATGACCGTCCCGAACCCAGTTGTGGGCGCGCGCCCCATCTCCAGCGTTCGCCTGCCGGGCCTGGCGGTCCTGCTGGTGCTGGCCTCCGCCATCGTCATGGCGGCCCTCGTGCTGCTGCCGCTGCTGGTGGTGTTCCACGACGCCTTCGCCAAGGGGATCGGCAAGTACCTGGACGCGATCCGCGACCCAGACGCGGTCTCGGCCATGAAGCTGACCCTGCTGGTGGCGGCCATCGCCGTGCCGCTGAACGCGGCCTTCGGGATCGCCGCGGCCTGGTGCATCGCCAAGTTCGAGTTCCGGGGAAAGGGCGCGCTGCTGACCCTGATCGACCTGCCGTTCTCCATGTCGCCGGTGGTCTCGGGCCTCGTCTGGGTGCTGCTGTTCGGCGCCCAGGGCTGGTTCGGGACCTGGCTGATCGACCACGACATCAAGATCATCTTCGCCACCACCGGCCTGGTGCTGGCGACGATCCTGGTGACCTTCCCCTTCGTCGCCCGCGAGCTGATCCCGCTGATGCAGGACCAGGGCTCCGACGAGGAGGCCGCGGCGCTCACCCTGGGCGCCGGGGGCTTCACCACCTTCTGGCGGATCACCCTGCCGAACATCCGCTGGGCGCTGCTCTATGGCGTTCTGTTGTGCAATGCGCGGGCGATGGGCGAGTTCGGCGCCGTCTCCGTCGTCTCCGGCCACATTCGCGGCCTCACCACCACGCTCCCGCTTCACGTCGAGGTGCTCTACAATGACTATGACTTCGTCGGCGCCTTCGCGGCGGCCTCGCTCCTGGCCTCCCTCGGGCTCATCACCCTGGTCCTCAAGACCGGACTCGAATGGCGACATGCCGGAGAACTCGCTGCCAACCGCCGACACTGACGCCCGACGACACGCCAAATCCACGCGGTCGCTGGAGATCAGCGGCGTTTCGAAGTCCTTTGGCCGCTTCCCGGCCCTGAACGACGTGTCCCTGCAGGCCAAGGACAAGGAGTTCCTCGCCCTGCTGGGCCCCTCGGGCTCGGGCAAGACGACGCTGCTGCGGGTGCTGGCCGGGCTGGAGCGGCCGGACGCCGGCGAGGTGCGCTTCGACGGCGAGGACTTCCTGTCGATCCCCGTGCGCCGCCGGCAGGTGGGCATGGTCTTCCAGCACTACGCGCTGTTCCGCCACATGACCGTGGCCCAGAACATCGCCTTCGGCCTGACGGTGCGGCCGCGCCGCGAGCGGCCGTCGAAGTCGGAGACCGCCGAGCGGGTGGCCGACCTCCTGTCGCTGGTGCAGCTCGAAGGTCTGGGCGGGCGCTTTCCGGCGCAGCTTTCCGGCGGCCAGCGGCAGCGGGTGGCGCTGGCCCGGGCGCTGGCGATCGAGCCCAAGATGCTGCTGCTCGACGAGCCCTTCGGGGCCCTGGACGCCCAGGTGCGGCGCGAGCTTCGCCGCTGGCTGCGCGACCTGCACGACAGGGCCGGCGTTACCACCGTCTTCGTCACCCACGACCAGGAGGAGGCGCTGGACCTGGCCGACCGGGTGGCGATCCTGAAGGACGGCCGGCTGATCCAGCTCGGAACGCCCAACGAGGTCTATGAGAAGCCCGCCGATCCCTTCGTCTACGATTTCCTGGGCGCGGCCTGCCGCCTGCCGGGCGTGGTCGCGAGCGGGCGGCTGACCGTGGCCGACTGGGAGACCAAGGCGCCGGCCGACGCGCCGCAGGGCCGCGTCGAGATGTTCTTCCGCCCCGACGAGGTGATGTTCGCGCCGCTCGACGGCGCGGGCCTGGCCGCAGAGGTGAAGTCGGTCGTCCAGCGCGGCCCGGATGCGCGGATCGAATGCCTGATCGAGGGCCGGCTCTTCGAACTGGAAGCGCGCGGGCCCGGCGTCCCGAGCGGCGTTTCGCCCGGCCTGTCGCTGCGGATCAAGCCGCTGCGACCGAAGATCTACCCGGCGACGGCCGAAGCAGCCTCCTGATCAGCCCGGATGGGCCGCCAGCCAGCGGTCCACGTCGGGCAGGCGCCTTGCGACCACGTCCAGCCGGTACTGGATCACCGCCTTGGCCTTGGCGATCTCATTGCGCGACGAGGCAGGGGTCGTCTCAGCGAAGGCCGTGAGCTTCGGCAGGGTGGCGGCGGTGCGGGCGCCGGAGGCCAGGCCTGTGAAGAAGGTCGTGCGGCTGGTGGGCTCCAGCAGGGCCTCGACCGCGGCCCGGTTGGACAGGGCGAAATCGAAGGCCTTTTCCGGATAGGCGCCGGCGACGGCGGAGATGATCCCCGGCGCGTCGGTGGCCGGCGGCTCCTTGGTCAGGGACAGCGCCAGGGCCTTGTCAGCGAGCGCCGGGTCGTGGGCCTGGCCGAGGTAGCCATAGAAGCGGCCCTTGTCGGTGGGCGACGTCGCCTTCTGCGCCAGGTCGTGCAACTGGTCCCACTGGGCGGCGGTCGCATGACGGGCGACGATCTGCAGGACGGTCTGGCGGCCGATGCCCTTCAGGCTGTCGGGGTTGGCCAGCCAGGCGGTGAAGCGGCGGTTGGCCTCGGCGACGACGGCGGGATCGTCCATCTGCGACAGGTTCACCAGCACCGAGCGGCGCAACAGGGCGTCGTTGTCCGGTTCGCCGGGCCTGGCGTCCCATCCGACGCGGGCCAGCATCGGCGCCAGGCGTGCACGGGCGAAGGCGCGGTAGGCGGCCTGACCCCGCTGGCCGTCATAGGTGTCGTCCAGGGCGGCGAGCTGCTGGGCCGTGGCGCGCAGGACGGTGGTGTCCCTGGCGCTGTCGGCCTGTCTGGCGATGGCCAGGAAATCGCCCATGGGCGCATAGCCGGTCTCGCCCAGCGCGCGGCTGTCATAGACCAGCCCGAGCTGGTCCTCGGGCGCGAGCTTCGGGAAGGCCGCGACGACGCGGGTCTCCAGCTCCGACGAATAGCGGCTGCGGAAATAGCCGGTCTGGCCCAGGTTCACCAGCGGCGTGGCCGAGGCCGGGGCGGCCTTGATCGCCGAGGCGCCGGCGCTGACCATCGTGCGCCAGGGCTGGCCCAGGCCGCCGACCGTCACCGGCGTGCGCCAACTGCGCGGCGCCTTGGAGGCCTCGTCGGCTCCGAAGCGGCTCTGGGTCAGTTGCACTCCGTCCTTGCCGCCCTCGATAGAGATCAGCGGCACGCCGGCCTGCAGGGTGAAGTCGTGGGCGATGCCGGTGATCTTCTTGGGCGAGACCTTGTCGATCTCGGTCCAGAGGTCGTCGGTGACCGTGTTCCCGTAGGCGTGGCGGGCGATGTAGTTGCGGACGCCCGCGCGGAACACGTCGGGGCCGACATAGTCCTCCAGCATGTGAATGACGGCGTGGCCCTTCTGGTAGGTGATGCCGTCGAAGGCGTTGGCGGCGGCGAAGACGTCGTGGATCGGCGTGATCACCGGATGGGCGCCGGTGCGCGAATCGGTGCGCATGGCGGCCTGTTCGCCGGCCTTGGTCTGCAGCCAGATCTTCCACTCCGGATGGAAGTGGTCGGTGGTCTTGTTCTCCATCCAGGAGGCGAAGCCCTCGTTGAGCCACAGGTCGTCCCACCAGGCCATGGTCACCAGGTCGCCGAACCACTGGTGGGCCATCTCGTGGGCGATATCGACGTAGACGTTCTGCTTGTCCTGCTCGGTGGAGAGCTTCGGATCGATCAGGAGCGCGTAGTCGAAGTAGTAGATGGCGCCCCAGTTCTCCATGGCGGCGAAGAACTGGCTCTGGCCGGGGCCGGCGATGAAATCGAGCTTCGGCAGCGGGTAGGGCGTGCCGAAGTAGTCGTTGTACCAGGGCAGGATCTCGGCGGCGGCGTCGAGAGCGAACTGGGCCTGGTCGGCCTTGCCCTTGCGCACGACGACGCCGACGTCGGTCTTGCCTACCTGCTTGTGGATGCGCTCGAAGTCGCCGAGCGCGAAGAACAGCAGGTAGGAGCTCATCTTCGGGGTGTCGGCGAAGCGGGTCGCCTGGAGGCCTCCGGAGCTGGTCCTGGTTTCCGCCACGGGCATGTTCGACACCGGCATCTGCCCGGCCGGCGCCTCCACGGTCAGCGCATAGACCGCCTTCACGCCGGGCTCGTCCCAGGAGGGGATGAAGCGGCGAGCGTCGGAGTTCTCGAACTGGGTGAAGAGGGCGCGCTGCTTCTTGCCGCCGTCGCCGGCGTAGTCGAGGGCGAAGAGGCCCGAGGCCTGCTCATAGATCACGCCGGTGTAATCGAGGCTGAGGGTGTAGCGGCCGGGTTTCAGCGGGTGGCCGAAGGCGAAGGTCGCGGTCTGCCGGTCCTTGTCGAGGGTGATCCCGGGCGCCGCCGTCTCGCCGGACAGGGCAGCCTTCTGGAAGACGATGTCGGCGGCGTTCAGCACGATGCGGTCGGTGGCCGATTTCACGGTCAGCGCGATGCGCTCCTGACCGGTGAAGGTCAGCTTCTCGGCGTTCGGCGTGATGGTGATCTCGAAGCGGTCCGGGACGACATCGGTCGGCAGCGAGACGTGCGGCGGGACGGCCTTGGCCTTGGCGGCTGTCGCAGGCGTGGAATGGTTCGGCGCGGCCCAGGCCGGGGCGCCGGACGCGAGGAGCAGGGCGGCGAGGACGGGGATGAATTTCATGGGGCGCGGGCTCGGCGAGGGCGAAAATTTGCGCCGACCTTAGGGAGGGCGGGACGGTTCGCCTAGGCGCTTTTGCAACCGGCTTTGCATGCTAAGGCTGGCCGGGGAGGGCCACTTGAGATGGACCAGCGCAAGGACGCGACGGCGGCCACGATCGCGGCGCACGCAGCCCTGGCGGCGAGCCTGCCGGCGGACGACGGCGCGGACTTCGCAAATGCCGAGCGCGGCTTCATCGGCACGATCCCCAACGCGGAGATCCCCGGCGCCTGGACCATGGCGCCCTACGCCTTCCTGGACGGGGAGCGGCCAGACACGGTCAATCCGAGCCTCTGGCGGCAGGCGAAGCTCAATGCCCTGCACGGGCTCTTCGAGGTGGGCCGCGGCGTCTATCAGGTGCGCGGCTTCGACATCTCCAACATCACCTTCATCGAGGGCGAGCGCGGCTATCTGGTCATCGATCCGCTGACCTCGGCCCAGCCGGCGGCGGCGGCCCTGAAGCTGATGCGCGAACACCGCGGGGACAAGCCGGTGACGGGGGTGATCTACACCCACAGCCACGTCGACCACTACGGCGGCGTTCGCGGCGTGCTGAGCGACGACGATATCGCCGGTGGGATGCAGATCGTGGCGCCGGAGGGGTTCCTCAAGGCCGCGGTCAGCGAAAACGTCATGGCCGGCAACGCCATGGGCCGCCGCGCGACCTACATGTATGGCGCGACCCTGCCGAAGGACCCGAAGGGCCACGTGGATTCCGGGCTCGGCAAGGCGGTGTCGATGGGGCAGGTGAGCCTGGTCCCGCCGACCGTCAGCATCCGCGAGACCGGCGAGCGGCTGACCATCGACGGGGTGGAGATCGTCTTCCAGGTGACGCCCGACACCGAGGCGCCGGCGGAGATGAACTTCTTCTTCCCCGGCTTCGGGGCGCTGTGCATGGCGGAGAACTGCACCTGCCACCTGCACAACATCTACACGCCGCGCGGGGCCCAGGTGCGCGACGCACGGGCCTGGAGCCACTACATCAACGAGGCGGTGGAGATGTTCGCCGGCGAGACGCAAGTGCTGTTCGCCAGCCACCACTGGCCGCGCTGGGGTTCGGGCGAGGCGGCGCGGTTCCTGCGCCAGCAGCGCGACCTCTACAAATATATCCACGACCAGGTGCTGCGGATGGCCAACCACGGGCTGACGCCTAGCGAGATCGCCGAGGACCTGGCGCTGCCGCCCAGCCTGGCGGCCGAGTGGCACACGCGGGGCTACTACGGGACGCTCAGCCACAATGCGAAGGCGGTCTACCAGCGCTACCTGGGCTGGTTCGACGGCAATCCGGCGAACCTGCACAAGCTGCCGCCGGCGGAGGCGGGCCGGCGCTACGTCGAGTTGGCGGGTGGCGCGGACGCGTTGCTGGCCAAGGCCCGCGAGGCGTTCGAGCGGGGCGAGT
>NZ_DATMNA010000085.1:0-14162 GCF_035569475.1 Phenylobacterium sp. | reverse complement strand
GCCGTTGATGCTGAAGTAGGCCGCGTCGTTGTAGCCGTAGTCCAGCTTGCCGGGGCCGCTGTAGCGGTAGAGGTCGTAGGGGGTGCGCCACGGCACGCTCGGATTGTCCACGCCCCCGATGCGGCCCAGCACCTCGGCGATCTCGTGGGCCGCGACGGCCTCGAAATCGAACGCGCCGGCGGTCACGCCGTCCGCCGGGTTGAAGTCATAGCCGGAGGTCGCGCCGGCGAAGCCGATATAGCCGTCGACGGCGCCGGAATTGCCCGACACGAGCCCCAGCGCCTTGGCCTCCGCGGAGGGGATCACATAGTTGGCGGGGCCCGCGGGCGCGCCGGCCGGCAGGTACTTCACGGCCGACCCCAGGGCGGTGTCGGACGGGTTGCTCCGCGAACTGTTGACCAGGTCGTTGCGCACCTGGCCGTAGCTGAAATAGCCGTAGAGGTTGTCGCTGCTGGCGCCGACCGCATTGGAGGGCAGGGCCTGGCCGGCCACCGAGCCCCAGCTCACGCCGATATTGACGGTCACCGGGTTGCTGAACACCGAGGCGTAGTCGTTCGCCACGGTGCGGAAGGCGCTCTCCACGGCCGCGGCGTTGGCGAGGCCGGTGACGCTGCTGTCGAAGTTCGGGATGATCGTCAGGGCCGCGGCGGGCGAGGCGGCCGCGGCGGCGATTGTGGCGGCAAGGGCGCCGACCGCGAGGGTTGGCCGGAGCCGGGCAGGGGGCGTAAGCCTTGGAAATTGGAGCAATTTTCACCTTTTGACGCGCGGCCCCCCGCCGGCGGCAATGTTTCAGAATCGAAGCGTTTGCACATGCGACGACTTCGCGCAGGGCGTGTTTTCGTGTGGGCGGCGACCTGGGCGCGTACGGCTCCGCTTGTTGCGGCCGCGGGCAAGCGGCGTCGAGGTGGGGCGGCCCTACTTCCCGCCCGCCGCCGCCTTGCCGTCCGCCGCCCGCGCCGCGCGCAGGATGCCGGGGAGGGAGTAGTTCCCCTCGTGGCAGGCGTATTCGAAGATGCCGCGCGGCTCGGTGCGGAAGACCATCTCCGCGCGCCAGGCCCTGGTGAAGAGGGTCGGGTCCTCGACGGTGAATCCGTAGGCGATCTCGTCCGGGGCGGAGCGCGTGAAGCGCTCGACGATGCGGGTGTGCTCCGAGAAGTAGAGGTTGTCGTCCATCTTGGTGGCGCCGGCGCGCAGGCCATAGGTCTCGACGACCAGGGTGGCGCCCTCCCAGCGGCCGACCGATTCGCCCTGCCAGTCCCTCAGGCGCGGGTCCGCGCCCGGCGTCGGCTGCGGCTCGCCGGCGCCCGCGATGCGGATCAGGCGCGCCTCGTGGTTCTTCTCCCCGACGACGGCCAGCCAGCCCGGCGTCTGGACGATCTGCACCACATTGCCGTCGTGGGAGTTGATGATCGGGGCCGAGCCGCCCGTGGTGGTCAGGCAGCGTTCGTCGGTGTCGCGATCCTCGACGTTGTCATAGACGTCCGGCGGTTCCCCGATGATCGGAAGCCGCTTCTTCGCCTCGTCGGTCCAGGGGATGCGGCCATCCGGCGGATCGACGATCCAGGACGAGCGGATCTCGCCGTGGATGCGCGCCAGGCCTGGGCCGTTGTCGGGGAACTCGCTCTCGTTCTGGCCAAGCAGGTCCTGCTTGGAGATCAGCTCGCCCTTGTGGGCGCGCCGCGGCGCCTCATAGGCCTCGGCCTCGGCGGGCGTGACGACCAGGCCCTTGAACGCCTTTGGCCGCTGCAGGCGGGTGTACCAGGCGTTGGTCCAGACGCCGGTCAGGTCGGTAGGCGCGAGCGTGGGCTTCGCGCCAGCCGGCCACGCGAAGGCCGCTCCAGCCGCCGCGAGAAGGCTTCGCCGATCGATCATCCGCTGCTCCCCATCCCGATGGCATATTAGCGCCGCCGAGCGCCCGCGCACCTGCACATATTTGCCGGGCGCGGATGGCTTCGCGGACCGCGACAAGGTTGGCTAATCCGCCGGCCCGCGCCATATCTCAGACTTGGCCGTTCGCGATGCGACGCGAGATCGCGGCGGGGAAATGGGGGAATGGTTTGGCCTCGTCTGGGCCGTCCGAGCGGCGCGCGGCGCCAGGGCCGCTGCTCGCGGCCTTCCTTGAGAAGCGCGAGAACCTCGTGCTGTTCCTGGCCGCGCGCGTCCGCTCCATGGCCACCGCCGAGGACCTTGTGCAGGACCTCTACCTGAAGATCGCCGCCATGCCGGCCGACGCGGCGGTGCAGGCGCCGACCGCGCTGCTCTACCGCATGGCGTCCAACCTGCTGGTCGACCATGTGCGCTCCGACCAGCGCGCCTCGCGGCGCAACGCCCAGTGGCGGATGGACACGCGGGTCACCCTGGGCGGCGTCGACGTGGTCTCCGAACCGGCCGCCGACGAGGCGCTGATGGAAAAGGACCGCGCGCGCCTGCTGGCCCAGGCGGTCGCCGATCTGCCGCCGCAGATGGGCCGCGCCTTCCGCCTGCACAAGCTCGAGGGCCGCTCCCAGGCCCAGACCGCCGAGCTGATGGGGATCTCCCAGAAGATGGTCGAACAGCATATCGCCGTGGCTATGCGCCGCCTGGCCGAGAGGTTCCGGTCATGACGCCTACGGAATTTACGCGGCCACCTAGGGATATGTCGGGTCGGCAACGTCTCCATGGCTGTCCCGCGCGTTCGGCGCCGGACAGGTGGGCAGGCCGATGAGCAGTCCGGTGTCGCGAGACGATGAAGCGAGGGCGCAGGCGGGCGCCTGGATCGCACGCCTCGGCGCCGGGGCGGCGGCGGCCGGCGACGATGGCGCGGCCTTCGACGCCTGGCTGTCCGCCGACCCCGCCAACCGTGCGGCCTATCGCCACGCGGTCGGCCTCTGGCACGAGTTCGACGCCCGCGCCCAGGACGTGCTGACCGAGCTGGCCGACACCGCCGACCTCGACCTGCCGCCCGCGCCGTTGGCGACCCTGACGCCTCGCACGGCGCGGCGATCGCCGCCGTCCGGCTGGTGGATCGGCGCCGGCGGCGCGGCGCTGGCCGCAGGCCTGGCGCTGGCGGTCATGCCGAGCTTCCTGACCGCGCCGCAGGCGCAGACCTTCGTCACGGCCAAGGGCCAGCACCGGCACGTCGCGCTGGCCGACGGCACGGGCATCGACCTCGACGCCGAGACCCGGCTCAGCATCACCCTTTCGGGGTCGGAACGCCGCGTGGCGCTCGCCGAGGGCCAGGCGATCTTCGACGTGGCGCACGACGAACGCCGCCCCTTCACGGTGCATGCCGGGAGCCGGGTGGTGCGCGATGTCGGGACCCAGTTCGACGTCCGCAAGCACGGCGCCGACGTCACCGTCACGGTCGCCAAGGGCCGCGTCGAGATCAGCTCAGAGGGCGCCGCGACCCTCAGCCGCGCCATCTTCCTCGACCCTGGCCAGCGGGTGGAGATCGAGCCCTCGGGCGCCGCCCAGATGAGCCTGGTCGATCCCCAGGAGACCTTTAGCTGGCGCTCCGGGCGGCTGGTCTACCGCGACCGGCCCCTGGCCGAAGTGGTCGCCGACCTGAACCGCCAGTTCGTCGAACAGACCCGGATCGCCGACCCCGAACTGGGCAAGACGCCGATCACCGGGGTGATCGTTCTCGACAATCCGCGCGCGGTGATGTCGCGCCTGAGCTTGATGCTTCCGATCAGGACGGTAGTTTCCGACAAAGGGCTGACCCTTCTTCGGAAGTAAGGCCCAGATTCGGGGGCGAAGCTGTCTAGACTGGGGCGTCGGGGATTTGCGGCCGGCATGGCCATCGCCGTCGCGGTGTCGGGCGCTTGCGGCGCCGCCCAGGCGGCGGTCCCGCGCGTGCGCTTCCACATCGAGCCCAAGCGCCTCTCAGAGGCCCTGCTCGACCTGGCCCAGCAGGCCAACGTCACCCTGATCGGCGCCGGCGCCTGCGACGGCGCCGTCTCGCGCACGACCCTCTCCGGCGCCCTGACCGTCCAACAGGCTCTGGACCAACTGCTCTCCGGCGCGCCCTGCGCCTGGAAGATGATCGCCCCGGACGCCGTGGAGATCCGCGACCTGGCGCGGAACGCGGCGGCCCCGGCCTCGCCGCCGGCCGTCTCCGAACTGCTGGTCACCGCCACCAAGCGGGTCCGCGACCCGCGGCAACTGGCGGTGTCGATGACCGCGGTCAGCGGCCAGGACCTGCAGGCCACGGGCGCCAGCGACGCCGCCGAGGGCGCGGCCCAACTCGACATCCTGTCGACCAACCTGGGCCCCGGCCGCGACAAGCTGCTGCTGCGCGGCCTCTCCGACGGCGCCTACACGGGCCGCGCCCGCTCCACCGTCGCCACCTATCTCGACGACCTGCCGATCAACTACAACGCTCCGGACCCCGACCTGCGGCTGGTGGACGTCGAGCGCGTCGAGATCGCCCGCGGTCCGCAGAGCACCCTGTTCGGCGCGGGGTTCCTGAGCGGCCTCTACCGCATCGTCTCGCGCAAGCCCGACCTGGGGCGCTTCTCCACCGAGCTGCGCGCCACCGGCTCGCTCACCGAAAGCGGCGGCCCGAGCGGCGCCGTCGAGGGCTATGTCAACCTGCCGGTCTGGCGAGACACCGTGGGCGTTCGCCTCTCGGCCTACGACGAACTGGACGGCGGTTATCTGAACGACATCGTGCTCAAGAAGGACGACGCCAACCGCACCGAGCGGCGCGGCGTGCGCTCGATCTTTCTCCTGCAGCCGCAGAGCGACTGGTCGGTCGAGATGACCATCGCGGCCCAGCACCTGCGCTCGAACGACACCCAGTACACGACGCCGGGCCTGGGCCTGAACCGGGACAACCGGATCGCCGAGCCGCACGTCAACGATATCGGCCTGGCCACTGTCAGCGTCCGCAAGTCGTGGGGCTGGGGCGACTTCACCTCCACCAGCGGCTTCGTGCGCCACGAATACGCCAGCTTCTACGACGCCACCGCGGTCCAGGACCTCTACACCTCCCACGCCCAGACCTCGGCCTATTCGGAGAAGGCGCGGGTGACGATGTTCGTGGAGGACGCCTTCCTGACCTCGCGCGGCGCCGGGCCCTTCCAATGGCTGGCGGGGGTCTACGGCTCCGACACCGAGGAGCACTCGCCGACCGAGTTCCTGGCGCAGCTCTCCTTCGTGCCGCAGGGCGTGCCGGTCTACGGCGACGACCGGCGCGACCGGATCAACGAGATCGCGGCCTATGGCGAGGCCTCCTGGGCCTTCGCGCCGCGCTGGCTGGCGGCGGTCGGCGGCCGGGCGTTCGACATCCATACCCACACGACCTCGAGCGTGGTGTCCGAGCGGTTCGACCCGCGCAGCCTGGACCGCGACGTGACCTTCAAGGGCTTCGCACCGAAGCTGTCGGTGCAGCGCGAGCTGTCGGCCGGCGACCTGATCTATGCGGTGATGTCCGAAGGCTTGCGCACCGGCGGCGTCAACTCGGGCGGGGCGGTGCCCCTGGCGCCCCAGCAGGAGACCTTCGGGCCGGATCGGCTGACCAACTACGAGGCGGGCCTCAAGATGCGGTTTTGGCACGACCGCGTGGCCCTCAATTCGGCGGTCTTCTATGACGTGTGGAAGAACATCCAGACCGACCAGTTCCGGCCCTCGGGCATCCCCTTCACCACCAACGCCGGCGACGCCGGCATCCTGGGCCTGGAGGCGGAGGCGC
The DNA here is from genome assembly GCF_035569475.1 of Phenylobacterium sp. Lineage (GTDB taxonomy): Bacteria > Pseudomonadota > Alphaproteobacteria > Caulobacterales > Caulobacteraceae > Phenylobacterium. The sequence continues at coordinate 8,488 of NZ_DATMNA010000085.1, read as the reverse complement.
AGATCCAGATTTCCGACAGCCTGTCGGCCCAGTTCAACGGCCGCCTCGACCGCACGCGGATCACCAACGCCAATCCGATCTTCACCTCCGCCATCGTCAACGGGCTGCCGGATGCGCCGGCGGTGTCCGGAGGCGGGGTGCTGACCTACCAGCGGGCGCTGCGGGGCGACTGGAAGCTCAGGCTGGTGGGCGAGACCACCTATGTCGGCCGCTCGCGGGTGAACTTCGACACCCGGTTCCCGGAGATGGGCGGTTATGTGCGCACCAAGCTGCTGGTGGAGATTCGCCGCAAGGCGGTCGGCCTGCAGGTCTTCCTGACCAACCCGACCAACGCCTTCAACGACACCTTCGCCTTCGGCAATCCCTTCAATCCCACCCAGATCCAGCAGGTGACGCCGCAGCGTCCGCGGACGCTGGGGATCACGCTTTTCGCGTCGCACTGATTTTTTGATCGCGCGACCTAGGGATTGGCAGGGCCGGCGACGTCTCTGCTACGACCCTCACGCCTCCCCGGGCGTGCAGGTCTTAGGCAACGTAGCGTGTCCCGAGCCCAAACCACGCTGCGTCCGGCCTGCGCGGCCCTGACGAGGAGAGACGTCCGGGGCCGCGCTGTGCCGCCTTGCTCACATGAAAATTTGGCGCAGCCGTCGAGCGATGCTAGACTGTAGGGGTCGGGCGTGGCCGCCTTCTGCGCACGACGTCTGAAGGCCGAGTAATCGGCCCGCCAGCATCCAGTCGCTGGCGCGAGATATCGCCCCGGCTGGAGCCGTCACACCTCGGCCGGGGCATTCTCCTCCAAGACCCGCTCCGTCAAGACCCGGCCAGGCGCCTGGCCCATGTTACGTGCGCGAAACGCATGGCGGCTTGCACCGGCGCGGGCGCTCCCTAAGCTCAACCGCATAATCCGAGGGGGACACCTGACATGCATCGCCGCGCCTATTTCGCCACGGCCCTGACCGCGGCCCTGCTGGTCGCCGGAGCCTGCGCCGCCGCCGATGCGCCGGCCGCCAAGCCGGCCGCCAAGGCCGCCGCCGTCCGCGACCTCTCGGCGACCGCCGCGCCCGAGGCCGTGGGCTTCGACTCCAGGCGGCTCAAGTCCCTCGACGACTACATGGCCAAGGTGGTCAGCGACGGCCGCGTGGCCGGCATGACGACCCTGCTGGCGCGTCACGGCAAGGTCGTGGAGTTCAAGACCTACGGCAAGACCAGCCTCGAGACCGGCCAGGCGATGCCGAAGGACGAGATCTTCCGAATCTATTCCATGTCCAAGCCCCTGACCGGCGTGGCCATGATGATCCTGTTCGAACAGGGCAAGTGGCGCCTGGACGACCCGGTCACCCGCTATGTGCCGGAGTTCAAGAACCTCAAGGTGATGGTCGAGGCCGACAAGGACGGGAACATCACCAAGACCGAGCCCATGAAGCGCCCGCCGACCATGCGGGAGATCATGAGCCACACCGCAGGCTTCGGCTACGGCCTGGGCGACGAGCATCCGGTGGACAAGCTCTACCGAAAGAACCAGGTGCTGGGCGCGACCGGCCTGCACCAGATGATCGAGCGGACCGCCGAGATCCCGCTGATGTACCAGCCGGGGACCAACTGGTCCTACTCCAGCGCCGTCGACATCCAGGGCTACATCGTCGAGAAGCTCACCGGCAAAACCCTGGGCCAGTTCCTGCAGGAAAACGTCTTCGCGCCCCTGAAAATGAGGGATACCGCCTTCTACACCGGCGCCGACAAGGCCCACCGCCTGGCCGCCGTCTACGTCGCTGAAAAGGGCGAGACCAAGATCCACGAGGCCAAGGAACTCTTCGGCAACAAGATGCCGGACTATTCGAAGCCGCCGGCGATGGAGTCGGGCGGCGGCGGCCTGACCTCGACCACCATGGACTACGCCCGCTTCTGCCAGATGATGCTCAACAAGGGCGAGCTGGACGGCGTGCGCATCCTGTCGCCGGCCTCGGTCGAGCTGATGGACACCAACGTCATCCCGCGCAACGTGCTCCTGAACACCAACGGCACCAGCGTGCTGCGCTTCAACGAGGCGGTCGGCTTCGGCCTCGACTTCCAGGTGGACATGAACCCGCGCCGGGCCGGCTCCCTGGAGGGCAGGAACACGATGAGCTGGGGCGGCGCGGCCGGCACCTGGTTCTGGATCGACCCGACCAACGACGTGCTGTTCGTGGGCATGATCCAGCGGATGGGCGGCTCGGGCGGGGACGACCTGGGGACCATGGCCCGGACCTTGACCTACCAGGCGTTGCTGCATCCGGAGAAGTAGGGGCTTTTTCCCTCCTCTTCATGAGGAGGGTCGAGCCGGCGGCGCCGGGCGGGGCGGGGACGTCCGGTTCAAGCCCTGAGCACGCGCTCCCACCCAATAGTTCCCCACCCGACCTCGCGGGGTTCGGCCACCCTCCCCATGACGGGGAGGGATTGCCCCGCGCCTTGACTTTCGCCCCCCTACATGCGCCCTTCCGCGCCTCGTAAAACAGCCGGTTTTCCTGAGCTAAATGCACGCCTACCGCACCCACACCTGCGGCGCGCTTCGCGCCGCCGACACCGGCAAGACGGTCCGCCTTTCCGGCTGGATCCACCGTAAGCGCGACCACGGCGGGCTGATGTTCGTGGACCTGCGCGACCACTACGGCCTCACCCAACTGGTGCTCTCGCCCGAAACCCCCGGTTTCGACCTTGTGGAGCACATCCGCGCGGAGAGCGTGATCCGTATCGACGGCGAGGTGGTGGCCCGCTCGCCCGACACCGTGAACCCGAACCTGCCGACCGGCGAGGTCGAGATCCGTGTGCGCCAGGTGGAGCTGCTGTCGGCCGCCGCCGAGCTGCCGCTGCCGGTCTTCGGCGAGCCGGACTACCCGGAAGAGATCCGGCTGAAGAATCGCCACCTCGACCTGCGCCGCGAGACCCTGCACCGCAATATCGTGCTGCGCTCCAAGGTCATCCACTCGATCCGCAATCGGATGATCGGCCAGGGCTTCCTGGAGTACCAGACGCCGATCCTGACGGCCTCGTCGCCGGAGGGGGCCCGGGACTTCCTGGTGCCTTCCCGCCTGCACCCGACCAAGTTCTACGCGCTGCCGCAGGCGCCCCAGCAGTTCAAGCAATTGCTGATGGTCTCCGGCTTCGACCGCTATTTCCAGATCGCGCCGTGTTTCCGTGACGAGGACCTGCGCGCCGACCGGAGCCTCGAGTTCTACCAGCTCGACGTCGAGATGAGCTTCGTCACCCAGGAAGACGTGTTCGCCGCCATCGAGCCGGTCATGCACGGCGTCTTCGAGGAGTTCGCCGACGGCAAGCCGGTGACGCCGTACCCGTTCCCGCGCATCCCGTTCCGCGAGTCGATCGCCAAGTACGGCACCGACAAGCCGGACCTGCGCAACCCGATCGTCATGCAAGACGTCTCCGAGCACTTCCGGGGCGGCGGCTTCGGCCTCTTCGCCCGCATCCTGGAGGACGCCCGGAACGCGGTGTGGGCGATCCCTGCGCCGAAGGGCGGCTCCAGAGCGTTCTGCGACCGCATGAATAGCTGGGCGCAGGGCGAGGGCCAGCCGGGCCTTGGCTACATCTTCTGGAGCGAGGACCAGGGCGGCTGGGGCGGCCCGATCGCCAAGAACCTCGGCCCGGAGAAGACCGCCGCGGCCATGGGCCAGCTCGGGATGGGGCAGGGCGACGCCGCCTTCTTCGTGGCCGGCGACCCCAAGAGCTTCGCGAAGTTCGCCGGCGCGGCGCGCACAAAGGTGGGCACAGACCTCAATCTGATCGACGAGAACCGCTTCGAATTCGTCTGGATCGTCGACTTCCCGATGTTCGAGATGAACGAGGAGACGCACCACGTCGACTTCAGCCACAACCCCTTCTCGATGCCGCAGGGCGAGCTGGAGGCCCTGAACACCAAGGACCCGCTCGACGTCCTGGCCTACCAGTACGACATCGTCTGCAACGGCTATGAGCTGTGCTCCGGCGCGATCCGGAACCACCTGCCGGAGATCATGCTGAAGGCCTTCGAGATCGCGGGCTATGGGCCGAACGTCGTCGAGGAGCAGTTCGGCGGCATGCTGAACGCCTTCCGCCATGGGGCCCCGCCGCACGGCGGCCTGGCCCCCGGCATCGACCGCATCGTCATGCTGCTGGCCGGCGAGACGGCCATCCGCGAGGTCATCGCCTTCCCGCTGAACCAGCAGGGGCAGGACCTGATGATGAACGCACCCTCAGAAGTCTCCGAGAAGCAATTGAAAGAACTGCATATCCGGCTCGCTCAGCCTATCAAGGCTTAGGGCGCGGCCCACACTGGCGACGTCACGATGTAGCGATAGGGGCCGGGCGGCGCGGGGGGCGCCGGCGGGGCCGGCGGCGCGGGGATCGTCACGTGGATGTGCGGCATCGGGATGTGCACCGAGCCGGAGCAGGGCTTGGCGGTCAGGCCGCTCGGGACCCGCGTGCGGCTGTTGGCGCAGGCGTCGTCGAGCTGGTCCTGGGTGAGGTTGCGGGCGTGCGACAGGTCGGCGTCGCCGATCTGGGTCCTGTGCAGGTCGGCGTCCTTGAAGTCCGCCCCGTCGAAGTTGCCGCCCATCAGCACGGCGAACTCGAGCACCGCGTCATGGAACTGGGCCTTTTCGAACCGCCCGTAGCTGAGGTTCGCGGCGCGGAGGGTGGCGTCGTGGAAGTCGGCGCCGTGGGCGACCACCTTGTTCAGGTTGGCCCCCGTCAGGTCGGTGTTGCGCATGATCGCGCCGACCATCTGGGCCTGGTTGAAGTTCGAGCCCTGGGCGGCGGAATCGGTGAAGTCGGCGCCCGACAGGTTGGCGTCGGCGAAGATGCTGCCGCTGGCCTGGGTGTCGCGCAACCTCGCACGGGTGAGGATGGCGTTGCTGAAATTGACGCCGAGGATCTGGGAGTCGGTCAGGTCGGCGCGCGTCAGATCGGCGCCGACGAAGATCGACGAGATGAAATGGGCCTCGCGCAGGTCCGAGCCCACCAGGGCGGCGCCGGAGAAATTGGCGTTCATGAAGTGGGCGCCGTGCAGCCGACGGCCGGAGAGCTCGCACTTCACACAATCGCCGCCGAAGGTGGTCGAGCGCGGGATGTCCCGGTCCCCGCCGCCGCCCGCGTGGGCCGCCATCGGGGCGGCGAGGGCCAGGGCCGTCAATGCGAGCAGCAGGGGTGAGGTCGTCTTGGCCACGCGGCGGCTATCCTTGAACTTGCAGGTTCCATGTGCCTGCGGGGAACCTTGGACGCCACTTAATTCGCGGTAATTGTTAAGGGCTTAGGCGACGGCGCCTATCCTCTGGCTATCCCTCAGGCGCCGAGATCCTCGCCCAATCGACCCGCGCGGACGCCGCAGCTCTCGCAGATCAGGGACGCGCCCTTGCGGACCACGGCCACATCGCCGCAGGCCGCGCAGACATCGGCCGCCTCATGCGCGGCCGGGCCGCTCGCACGGTTGGCGCTGGGCAAGAAGACCAGGTTGTCGGGCGCCGCCCCGCGCGAAAAGCCCCGTGAAATGAACCGCGAAGCCGGTTGCGGCCCCTCGGTCTCCAAAGGCTCGCCGTCCAGCGCCTCGGCCTTGCCGCGGCCCAGGCCGTCGGCATTGAGCTCGCCCGGATCGCCGGTCGCCAGGTCCTTGCGGCCCAGGTAGGAGACGCCCAGTTCGCGGAAGATGTAGTCCAGGATCGAGGTCGCCGACCTGACCGTATCGTTGCCGGTCACCGGCCCGGCAGGCTCGAAACGGGTGAAGACGAAAGCGTCGACGAATTCGTCCAGCGGCACGCCGTACTGCAGGCCGATGGAGATCGCGATGGCGAAATTGTTCATCAGCGAGCGGAAGGCGGCGCCTTCCTTGTGCATGTCGATGAAGATCTCGCCGAGTTCGCCGTCGTCGTACTCGCCGGTGTGGAGGTAGACCTTGTGGCCGCCCACCGCGGCCTTCTGGATATAGCCCTTGCGCCGGTCGGGCAGCTTGCGACGCGTGCGGTCGCGCTCCACCACGCGCTCGACGATGCGCGCCTCCGGCTCCGGTGCGCGGGCGGGGCGAGGCTCGCCGAGGTTGGGCAGGTCCAGGGAGAGGTCGGCCGGCGGCGAGGCGCGGCGGACGAGGACCGGCCCGGTCGCCTCGTTGAGGGCCGCCAGAACTTCGGCGGGCGTAGCGTTCCAGGCCAGCTCCACCTCGGCGACCCTGGGAACGCCCAGCGCCAGGTCCAGCGCCTGGGCCATGACTCGCCGGGGCGCCTCGCCCAGTTCCGCGGCGCTGCGGAAAACGCCGCGGGCGATCGGGGTGAGGAACGGCGCCTGGGCCAGGCTGTCGCCGCCGAGGGCGTGCCCTTCCGCGGCGGCCACGTCGGCGACGGTGAAGCCCATCAGCGCCAGCAGGTCGAACTGCGGGTCGGCCAACTGTTCGGGCGTGGCGCCCATCACGTCGCGCAGGAAGCCCTCGCCGATCACCGCCGGGCTGAAGGCGGCGGGCAGGCGGCCGACCAGGGGCAGGGCGGCCTCGACCGCGGCGATCTCGTGGTCGGTGAAGCCGCGGGCCAGCAGGGCGGCGTGGTTGACGCCGGGCGCGTCGCTGAGGTCGGCGCGCCCCAGCAGCAGGGCGTGCGCCTCGGCCGCCTCGACGCCGGCCAGCGCCAGGCCCCGCGCAGCCGCCTCGCTCAAGCTGCGGATCGACTCTCCGTCGGCGCTTTCGGCGAACGAGACGGGCCCGGCCCAGGGCTCGCCGGAAAGCCGCCCGCCGCCCAGGCGCAGCTCCAGCTCGGGATCGCGGAACAGGGCCAGGCCCGCGCCCGCGCCCTCGATGGCGGCGCCGGCGGCGAGGTAGAGTTCCCGGGCTGTCTCCCGGCCTACATCGCTGTCGTAGTCGAGGCCGTGCGCCACCAGCCATTCGCCGAGGCCGGCCAGCCCGATCAGCGCCGGGCCGTCGCCGGCCGCCGCCAGGGCCTCGGCGAGCAGGGCCGTGGCGGCCTCGAAGGCGTCGATGTCGAATCCGTCCGGCGACCAGAAGCCCATCAGGTCGACGCCGCCGCGCCAGCCGGCGGCGGCCGCGGCGATGGCCTCGGCGGTCGAGCGGCTCTGCGCCAGCACCACCGCGCCGGTCGCCCAGGCCGCCTGGGCCACGCCGGCGTCGGCCGGACCCACGACCACCAGCCGCGGGCCGCCGGAGGCGTCAGGCGGCTCGGCGTCCCAGGTGCTCTCCCCGGCGCGGGCCAGGGCCACCGCTTCCAGGATCATGGCGTCGGAGGCGCCCGCCGCGCGGGCGGCCTCGGCGGCGCGGGCGAGGCTGGGGTTGGCCTGCGGGTCGGCGCAGGCCTCGCGGTCGCCCTCGCAGCGCAGGACCGCGTCGATCACCGCCTGCAGCCGCCGGCCGAGTTCGATCGCGGCGGCCTGCGCCAGGGCCTGGCCCCGATGGGCCGCGACGGCCTGGGCGATCTGCGGCGAGCCGGCGGCGGCGATGGGCGTAGGCTCAGCCGCCGGCGGCAGGGCGATAGCAAGGGTCCCGGCCAGCAGGGCCTCGGTCAGGCCGTCGCGAAAGCGGGTGCGGGCGCGCACGTCCTTGACCAGCCCCTTGGCCTGGGCGCGGACGGTGAGCTGTTCGACAGCCTCGGCGATGGCGTGGGGCAGGTCGGTCTCGCCCTCCGCCCAGTCAATCCAGGCGTCGAGGCGCGCATTGGTCCAGTGCGCGGGCGCGTGGGCTTCCACGAAGCGTCCGCCGCGCTCCACGATCCGCGCCTCGATTCTCGTCCGCGATGCTTCGCGCGCCATCCGACGACTCCCTTAGGCGAGCCTAGGGCGCTGCGGCAGGCGCGATCAATAGATGTTGCGGTCGCGAATGGGTTCATCCCCAATATCTTGCAGGCGAGGGTGGCCGGGCGCAGCGCTGGACGCTCCAAATCGCCCCGCCTATAGTCCGGCCGCTCACTCGCCCCTCCCAGAGACATCGCCCTGTGCTGAATTTCCTGAAGTCGATCTTCACCTGGTGGAACGGCGCCACGATCGGCGCGCGCTTCCATATCGGCCGCCGCGGCGTCTATGTCGGCCAGGACGAGGGCGGCAACCGCTACTTCGAGGCCCGCGACAACTCCGACAGCTATGACGGGCGCAAGCGCCGCTGGGTGATCTACCAGGGCTACGCCGACGCCTCGAAGGTGGCGGCCGAGTGGCATGGCTGGCTGCACTACACCTTCGACGAGCCGCCGACGGTGGAGCCGTTCAAGATCAAGTCCTGGGAAAAGGACCACCTGCCGAACCTCACCGGCACCATCCACGCCTATCGTCCGCCGGGCGCGATCTCGCGCGGGGGCGAGCGGCCGAAGGCCACCGGCGACTACGAGGCCTGGGTTCCGAAATAGGGCCAGGTCCGCTGTCCTCCCGCCCGACATCGCGCGCGCTGTTCCGTCTGGCTTTGGTGGCCGGGATCGTCGTGGCCGGACTGGCCGCCGCCGCCCAACCCCCGCAGTCGGCTCCGCCGCCGCCTCCCGCCCCG
>NZ_DATMNA010000084.1:0-4938 GCF_035569475.1 Phenylobacterium sp. | reverse complement strand
GGCGATGGATGCGGTCGGCGCAAACCTATCAGCCCTGAAGTCCGTCTTCGGCGTGAGCGCCGTCGATTTCGACTTCGAGCCCGAGGACGGCTATGGCGCTCAGGACCAGGCGATGATCGTCGCCCTCACCTTGCAGTGCGGCCAACTTGGCCTGGGCGTCACCTATTGCCCCTACACGGACGAGGATTTCTGGATTGGTTGCCTGACGCAGGTCTACGCCCAGAACAGCCAGAAGCAGGTCGTCATACGGTTCAACCTGCAGTGCTACGCCGGCGGCGCAGGCAACGATCCCCAAGCCTGGGGCCAGCAATTGCAGCAGGCGACGGGAACGGGCGTGACGGATCCTTACGCCTTCATCGTGCCGGGCTTCGAAGTGCTGGGAGCCCCCGAGGAGCCGCAGTCTCCGTCCGGGATGCAGCAGACGTTCGCCGGACTCGCCGGAACGGGCGTCGTCGGCGGCTTCCTCTGGAACAGCGGCTTCATCTGGCAGACCGAGGTGGCGAACGGAGGCGTGCCGACCCCAGCCGAATACGCCAGCGCGATCACCGCCGGGCTAACGACGACAGGCTAGATCTCGGGACCCCGACCGCCGGGTTCTCATCTACGGTCTTGAGCCGCGGGAGTTGCAAGGCCGGCAATTAGATCAGGCCGAGCGCCTTGAAACTCGCCGTGCCGTGACGGCCAACCACCAGGTGGTCATGCACCGCGATCCGCAACGCTCGCGCCGCCTCCACCACCTGTTTCGTCATATCGACGTCCGCGACGGATGGTGTTGGATCACCCGCTGGATGATTGTGCACGAGGATCACCGCGCTGGCTGACAGCTCCAAGGCGCGGCGCATCACCTCGCGCGGATAGACCGGCGCGTGGTCGACGGTGCCGCGGTTCATCACCTCGTCGGCGATCAACTGGTTCTTCTTGTCGAGGAAGAGGACCCGGAACTGTTCGCGCGCCTCATGGGCCAGGGCGGCCTTCACATAGGCCAGCAGCGCCGACCAGGAGGAAATCACCGGGCGCCGCGCCACCTGTTCGCGCGCGGCGCGCAGGGCGGCCTCGTGCAGCAGCTCGAGGTCGAGGGCGAGCGCCTCGCCTACGCCCTTGACGGTGCGCAGCTCCTCGCGCGTCGCGCCCAGCACCGCGCCCAGCGATCCGAAACGGGTCAGAAGCTGCTTGGCCAGCGGCTTCACGTCGCCGCGCGGGACGGCCCGGAACAGGTAGAGTTCCAGAAGCTCATAGTCGGGCAGGGCCGCAAGCCCGCCCGCCGCGGCCCGCTCCCGCAGCCGGTCGCGGTGGCCGAGGTAGTGCGGACGGTCCTTGGACGCGCGCTTCGGGGTCAGCCAGAGATCAGGCTGGGCGCCGGCGTCCTCGACGGAAAGCGGGGTGTCCATGGAGGAGCAATGTTCCCCATGCGTTCTGGATTGGCAAGGCCCAGCTTGTTCGCGGGCTAGGTCAGCGCCAGCGTCGCCTTGGCGAGGTCGCCGCGCCATACCTTCTTCGCCTGGGCCATGTCGCGGGCGGCGTCGGCGGCGTGGCCCTGCCTGGCCTCGGCCTCGGCCAGCACTTTCAGGGCCAGGGCGTCCTGCGGCCAGGCGGCGAGGCTGGCCTTGGCCTCGCGCACTGCGTCGTCGGGCTTGCCGGCGGCGAGGTCGGCGGCGGCGAGGCTGCGGCGCACCGGGTACCACCAGGGCGGCGGGTCGAAGTTCTTGGCGAAGGGGTAGACCTTCTCCTGGCGGGCCGCCGCGCGGGCGAAGAAGGTCGCGGCCTTGGCGGGATCCTGGGCGAACAGGGACGCGCGGCCGTTCAGCACGTCGGCGGCGATGCTCGCGACGTCGGCGTTGCCGCTCTCGCCGGCCTTCAGCGACTCGACGAGCAGGCCCAGGACCTTGTCGGCCTCGAGGCGCACGCCGGCGGCGTTGGCCTCCGCGGCCCAGGCCTCGCCCTTCGCGTAGTGGCGGTAAATCCTGATGATCCGCGGATCGCCCGGAGCCTCGGCCAGAGCCAGGGCGCGGGCCGGCGCATAGCGGCCGTAGGCGACCAAGGCGCGGGCGTCGGCGATGGTGCGGCGGCTCGCCGTCACCTCGGCGCGCGCCAGGCCGGCCGGCAGGGCGACCGCCCCATGGTCGAAGGAGGCCGGGAAGGCCACGTCTGCATGGTCGGCGTATTTGACGGCCAGTCTCGCGTCCCCGGCCATCAGCGCGCCCGCCAGGCCGAAGGTGTAGTTGTGCAGGTAGTAGATCTGGCTGGAGAGCGGGCCGTCGTAGGCCAGCGCCTTCTCGGTGTCGGCATCGACCTTCAGGGCCTGGGCGTCGACGATGGCGACCTGCTCGTACTGGCCGACATGCATCAGGGTGTGGGCGGCCATATGCACGAGATGGCTGGCGCCGGGGGCCAGGCCGGCCAGCTTCTCGGCGTAGGGCAGGGCCTCGGCCGGATGGCCGGCGAACTCGCTGGCGTGGATCTCATAGTGAATGGCGGCGGTGTCGTCGGGGTGGCGGGCGAGCACGCCCTTGATCAGCTCCTCGGCGCGGGCGACGGCCACGGCGTCGCCGCCGCGCCCGGGGATCATCAGGGCCTGGGCCGCCAGGTCGGCGATCTCGTCGTCGGCCGGATAGCGGCGGGCGAGGTCGTCCATGGCCTTGCCGAAGGCGACGTCGCGCTTGGCCAGGTTGTCCTTGTCGTAGCGGATGATGAGCGCCTCGATCAGGGCCTGGGCGCGGGCGTCGCCGGGCTTGGCCAGCTTCCGGGCGCGTTCCGCGTGGGTCAGGGCGAGCGCCGTCTCCTCGGGGGTGACGCCGTAGTTCAGCGTTGGCCCGAGGCCGAGCGCCACGCCCCATTCGCAGAGGGCGCAGCCGGGGTCGAGCTCGGCGGCCTTGGCGAAGGCGGCGCGGGCCTCGTTGTGGTTGAAGGCGTGGTAGAGGTTGAGGCCCTCGTCGTACCAGGCCTGGGCCTGGGCGTTGGCCGTATCGGCGGGGGACGCGCCGTTGCCGACGCCCTTCAGCATCATGGCGCTGGCGGCCGTCGGCGAGGCGGTCACCGGCCCGCGGTGCTCCGCCCCGCAGATGTAGCCGATGCCGAGCGCTGTGGCGTCGGCGCCCACGGCAGTGGGGACGGCCAGGGCGAGCGCGGCGATGGCGGCGGCTGCGGCGTTCATGGCGGACCCTCCCTGGACCTAGTTGGCAAGGTCGGGCGTTTTCGGGCGCGCCGCAAGCCGATCCGTGCGCCGCGCTCCTAGCCTCGGGCGATGATCTTCAGGACCGATGTTTGGATCAGCGCGCAGGCCGCCTCCGGCGTGCGGTCGGCGGCGATCTCCGCATAGGTCTGGAAGCTGGTCAGCACGAACAAGAGGTCCGTCAGGTCCTTGGCGCGGTCGGGGTCGATGGCGCCCTGCGACGCGAGGCGGCCGACGAGCACCGAGATCGCCTTGCGGCGACGCTCGTTGCGGCTCTGCAAACCCGCCTCGAATTCGGCGTCGCCCGAGGTCGCGGCGTGCAGGCTGGCGAGCGACCCGCGATCGAAACTCCAGAAGCCGCAGAAGATCTCGACGAGACGGCGCATCGCGGCCAGGGGCTCCGGGTCGGTCATGGCCTCGGCCAGGCGGTGCAGCCCGCCATGGGCGGCGCGATCGTCGAAGACCGCTTCGAGCAGGGCGCGGCGCGAGCCGAACTGGTTGTAGACGGTCAGCCGCGTCACCCCGGCCTCCTTGGCGACGGACTCCAGCGAAAACCCGCCGGCGCCCTTGGCGCGAAGCACCGCCGCCGCGGCCGCGATGATCCGCAGCCGGGTCTGCTCGGTAGCCTCCGCACGGGCGCGGGCTCGATAGGGGCGTGGGGTCATCTTGCGGTCGGGCCAATTTGGATATACATATAGTATATTGAATTATCCACGAAGCGAGGCTGCGATGCAATCGACCTTGACGAGCGTGATCGTGTGGCGGGCGGCGCGCCGCGATGTCTGACCTCCTGAAGGGACGGGTCGCCCTGGTCACTGGCAGCTCCCGCGGGATTGGCGCGGCAATCGCCAGGCTGTTCGCTGAGGAAGGCGCGTGGGTCGCGATCCACGGGCGGGACGCCGAGGCGCTGGCCGCCGTGCGGCGCGAGATCGAAGACGCCGGCGGCCGGGCGATCGAGGTCACCGGCGACGTCACCGACTTCGGCGCGATCGAGGCCATGCGGCGGCAGATCGAGCGGGACCTCGGGCCGGTGGATATCTTGGTCGCCAATGCCGGAGGGAGCGCGACGCCGCCGGCGCCGATCGAGGAAATCCCGGAGGATGGCTGGCGGGCCTCCGTCGACGGCAACCTTACCGCCACCTTCCTGACCCTGAAGAGCTTTCTGCCGGGCATGAAGGCGCGCGGGCGCGGCGCGATCGTCACGATGTCGTCGGCGGCGGCCCGCAAACCCCATCCGCGCGCGCCGGTTCCCTATGCGGCGGCCAAGGCGGGTATCGCGATCCTGACCCAGGACGTCGCGGCCCAGGCCGGGCCCCACGGGATCCGCGTGAACTGCGTCGCGCCGGAGACGATCCTGACCGAGCGAAATCAGCAACGGATCCCGCCGGCCCAGCAGGAAGCCCTGCGGGCCCAGAATCCGCTCGGGCGCCTGGGGACCCCGGAAGATGTGGCGCAGGCGGTTCTCTACCTGGCCTCGGACTCCGCCGGCTGGATAACCGGCGTCGTGGTCGATGTCGCGGGCGGGGCGGTGATGGTCTAGCGGGCCGCGCCCTAAGCGCTGACGATCGGCGGCTTGAACTGGCCGGCGGGCGAGCCGGTGAAGACCTCATAGCCGGTCTCGGTGACGCCGATGGAGTGCTCGCACTGGGCGGACAGCGACTTGTCGCGGGTGACCGCGGTCCAGCCGTCGGCCAGCAGCTTCACCTGGTGTTTGCCGAGGTTCACCATCGGCTCGATGGTGAAGAACATGCCGGGACGCAACAGCTCGC
>NZ_DATMNA010000083.1:0-32172 GCF_035569475.1 Phenylobacterium sp. | reverse complement strand
CTCCGGTTCGGCATGGCGTCCGGCCCGCGGCTGCCGAGGACCCAGGAAACGGGCGATTACCGCGTCGGCGATCTCTTCCCAGGATTCCTGCGGCCGGCGGCGGCCCGGACTGATCACCGCGAGGCCGCCGCCCGGCTCCACGATTGCGGCCAGCGTGGCCAGCACCGCGTCACGATCCATCCAGTGGAAGGACTGGCCGAGCGTCGCCAAGCGGACGTGGCCAACATCGGCGGGAAGGTCCTCCGCCCGAGCGCTCAGCCAGCGGATGTTGTGGCGCCCGGCGGCTCGGCCGGCGAGCCCGGCCCGATCCAGCATCCGCGGCTCCGGATCGGCCGCGACGACCTCGCCTGCCGCGGCGGCGAGCGGCAGGGTCAGCGTGCCCGGGCCGCAGCCGAGGTCGAGCACCCGCGCCGCGGCGTCCAGGGCAAAGGCCTCGACCAGGAAGTCGATCGCCGCCGGAGCATAGGGCGCGCGAAAATGATAGTAGGCCGCAGTGTGGGCGAACGGCCGGGACCGAATCGTGGCGGACATGGGACGACGCCATTCCGATCCGCGTCCGCTGGCAAGCGTCGCTCGGGAGAGAGGACGGCAATGGCCGACGGGCCCACATTCTTCGCCGCCGCGGCGGATTGGCGGGCCTGGCTGAAAGCGAACCACGCGACGGCCGCCGAGCTGTCCGTGGGCTTCTGGAAAGTGGGGTCGGGAAGGCCGTCGATGACCTGGCCGCAGAGCGTGGACGAGGCGCTCAGCTTCGGCTGGATCGACGGGGTGCGCCACCGGATCGACGACGAGGCCTATCGCATCCGCTTCACCCCGCGCAGGGCCGGCGGAATCTGGAGCCAAGTGAACCTGAAGCGCTTCGCCGAACTCGACGCCGAGGGCCGCATCGCCCCGGCCGGCCGCGCGGCCTGGGAGGCCGGCAAGGAGCGCACCAAGGTCTATTCCTACGAGCGGCCGGCCGGCGACCTCTCGGCGGACGAGTTGGCGTCGTTCCGCGCCGACGCCACGGCCTGGGCCTTTTTCGAAACCCAGCCGCCGGGCTACCGCAAGCTGACGGTCCACCGGATCCTGGACGCCAAGACCGCCCCGACGCGCGCCAAGCGCCTGGCGCTGCTGATTGACGCCTCGGCGCAGGGGCGCAGACTGGTGACCGCCACCCAGATGGAGCCGAAATGACACCTGAGGAGATGGACGCCATCGTCATGGCCTTCCCGATGACCGAGAAGGGAATGAGCTACGGCCGGCCGTCCTACAAGGTGAACGGCAAGTTCTTCACCCGCCTGCGCCGCGAGGACGAGTCCATGGTGATCATGGAGGTGGGCTTCGACGAGCGCGAGATGCTGATGGAGGCCGAGCCCGGCACCTTCCACTTGACCGCCCACTACAAGGACTACCCCTGCGTGCTGGCGCGGATCGCGACCCTGCATCCCGGCTCGCTGAAGGCCTTCCTGGAGCGCCGCTGGCGCAAGGTCGCGCCCAAGAAACTGGTCAAGGAATACGACGCGGCCAACGCCTCGGCCTGACGCCTGATGTCGCAGCCCCCGGTAGTGACATGGCCGCGTTCGCCTACCTCTGGTAGGTAAGGCCTCGGCGTACAAAAACGGGGTGGCGAAGCAGCCAGAATTCCAAGCGTGCAGCGCTTCATTTTGCAGCAGAACGTCGACCGCTTCCGGTCGCGCCTGGCCCAGGTGTCCGACGAGGGCGACAGGCGCCGGATGCAAGCCATGCTGGCCTCGGCCGAACGCGAACTTGCCCTGCTGGAAGCCTCGGAGGCCGGGGCCGGCGCGCCGCCCTGGCCGATCGGCGCCCGGGAGAGCCTCGCCGCCAACCAGGCGAAGCTGCGCGCCGATTTCCAGGAGGAGTTCGGCGCCTCCGAACATGTCGCCTACCTGCTCGATCCGGCGGCGGGCCTGAACTTCGTCGAGGTCAACTCTGCCTTCGAGGCCTCTACCGACATGAGCCGCGAGCAGGTCGTAGGCCGGCCGCTCTTCGATCTGTTCCCGGAAAATCCCGCCGAAACCAACGCCGACGGCGTCTCGCAGTTCTACGCCTCGCTCCGCGCGGCCGCCGAGACCCGCCGGCCGCACGCCATGCCCATCCTGCGCTACGACGTGCGCGACGCCGCCGGCGTCTTCGTGGAGCGCTACTGGCAGGCCACCAACACGCCGCTGCACAAGGACGAGCGGCTGATCTACCTGCTGCACGTGGTCGACGAAGTGACCGCCGCGGTGTTGAAGGACAGGGCCTCGGCGGCCCAGGCCGCGCACTCATAAACGCCCGGGCGGCGTCGCGGCGGGAGGTCAATGGTTCCACGAGTTGCAAGCGCGTCGAATTCCTCCGCCGAAGGCGGAAAACCTACGGTGCTGAGGCTGTTAGGTGCGAGGTAGCCCTAGGAGTTGAAGGAGACCCGCCTAAAACGGCGCCTCAGAGCGGACTCTTCCAACGTCCGCAACGGGGTGGATAGCGGACCCTATGCCCCTGGCGTCGTTTGCTTCAGGGCGGCCGACCATTGCTCGAGGCGGTTTGGCGCGCCCTGGGCGGAGGCGTGCGCCGAGTGCTCTTCCATAAAGGCGACGAACTCGGGACCGAATTGATGGGCGAGTAGCCGCCAGGCAGCGCGCATGCCGAGCGAGCCCATCAGTTGGCCGCGGACCCCGGTGCTGAAGCTGCGGAAGGCTGTCTCATCCAGCAGTCCGGCCTTGTGCTGCAGGAAACTGTCTTCTCCGCTCAGGAAGGCGGCGCGGCAGATCAGCAGGAATTGCTCCAATTCCAGGGCCGACAGGTCGGCGGGCTTCTGGGAGCCCTTCAGCCAGACCGCTGCGAGCTGCGGCTCAGCCATGTTCATCAGAACCGCATCGAGGCGGTTTGCGCGCCCCTGCTGCATCAGGCCTCGCTGGTTCTTCTCCGCCTGGCGCACCTGAAGGGCGACATAGACAAGCGAAATTGTCAGAGCCAGGCTGCTGACGATACCAGCGATCGTCGCGACGTCGGCGAGTGTGATTGTCGTTCCCGTTCCAGGCATTGGACGCGCCCCCCCAGCTCATGCGCGCCAGCTTAGCTAACACGGCATCTCCAAGGGTCCGCAATGGGTCGAGAGCGGATATCGGCTTGCCCGCCGCTAGCGGACTCACCCGGATTTAGGGTTTCACGCCCTTGGCTAGAATTCGTCCTCGATGCTGGCGCGGAACTGTTCGAAGATCTCCTTGGCGCGCTCGTCGGCGGTCTGGTTGGGATCGGCCTGGGTCTCCGGCGCACGCCCCACGACGCCGCCGGTCAGTCGGCCGACCACTGCGCCACCCTGCACCAGCACCACTTCCTCGCCCGCTTCGACGCCGGCCAGCAGGGCCGCGAGTTTCGGCGGCAGGTCGTCGAGGTCGATGCGCTTCATGGCGCCGATCCTAGACCCGGGGCGGCCACGCCTCTAGGGTCCCGCCCGGTTTGGAGGGGCCATGGCCTACAAGTCCTTGCGCGAGTTCCTGAAGACGCTTGAGGCGGCGGGCGAGCTGGTCCGCGTCACCGAGCCCGTCTCCACCGTCCTCGAAATGACCGAGATCCACCGGCGGCTGTTGGCGCAGGGCGGGCCTGCGGTGCTGTTCGAGAACGTCATCCGCGCCGATGGCGAGCGCTCGCCGATGCCCTGCCTGGTCAACCTGTTCGGGACGGTCAAGCGGGTCGCCATGGGCGTGACGCTGGAGGGCCGCGCCCGCACCACGGCGGCGGACCTGCGCGAGGTCGGCGAACTGCTGGCCTTCCTGCGCAGCCCTGAGCCGCCGCGCGGCTTCAAGGACGCCATGGAGATGCTGCCGCTGGCCAAGACGGTGATGTCCATGCGCCCGGCGACGGTGAAGTCCGCGCCGGTGCAGCAGGTGGTCTGGACCGGCGACAGGATCGACCTTTCCAAGCTGCCGATTCAGACCTGCTGGCCGGGCGAGCCCGCGCCGCTGATCACCTGGCCGCTCGTGGTCACCAAGGGCCCTTCGCAGACGCGCGAGGACGACTACAACCTCGGCATCTACCGCATGCAGGTGACGGGCAAGGACCGCACCATCATGCGCTGGCTGGCCCACCGAGGCGGCGCCCAGCACCACCGCCGCTGGAAGGCGCAGGGCAAGCGTGAGCCCCTGCCCGCCTGCGCGGTGATCGGCGCCGATCCCGGCACGATCCTGGCCGCCGTGACGCCGGTGCCGGACACGCTGTCGGAGTACCAGTTCGCGGGCCTGCTGCGCGGCGCCAAGGTCGACCTCGTCCCCGCCAAGACCGTGCCCCTGATGGTCCCGGCCCAGGCCGAGATCGTCATCGAGGGCCACGTCCTGCTGGACGACTACGAGGACGAGGGGCCGTACGGCGATCACACGGGCTATTACAACAGCGTTGAAAAATTTCCGGTTTTCCAGGTCAGCGCCATCACCATGCGCCGAGACCCGATCTACCTGACCACCTTCACCGGCCGCCCGCCGGACGAGCCCAGCGTGCTGGGCGAGGCGCTGAACGAGGTCTTCATCCCGCTGCTGCGCCAGCAGTTCCCGGAGATCGTCGACTTCTGGCTGCCGCCGGAGGGCTGCTCCTACCGGATCGCCGTCGTCTCCATGAAGAAGGCCTACGCCGGCCACGCCAAGCGGGTGATGATGGGCGTCTGGAGCTACCTGCGGCAGTTCATGTACACCAAGTGGGTGATCGTCGTGGACGACGACATCGACGCCCGCGACTGGAAGGACGTCATGTGGGCGATCTCCACCCGCATGGACCCGGCGCGCGACATCACCGTGGTGGAGAACACGCCCATCGACTACCTGGACTTCGCCTCGCCGGAGAGCGGGCTGGGCTCGAAGATCGGCCTCGACGCCACCGACAAATGGCCGCCGGAGACCCACCGCGAGTGGGGCCGCAAGCTTTCCATGGACGAGGCGACGGTCGAGGCGGTCACGCAGATGTGGTCGCGCCTGGGCCTGCCGGGCGCGGGCCAGCCGGTCGACTGAGCTTGCGGGAGGCCGCGAAGCGCGGGCAACCTCCGGCCCCGAGGGGGAACACGCCATGGACGCCACGCCATCCGCCCACGCGGCCGCCCTTTGGGTCGGATTGCATCTCATCCTGCTGCTGGTGCTGTCGGTGCTGGTGGTGCGGCAGCGGCGCAAGCATCAGGTAGTGCTGGGCGACGCCGACATCCCGCAGCTCGCCCAGGCGGTGCGCGCCTTCGGCAACGCCACCGAATATGTGCCTGGAGGCCTCATCGCCATCGCGGTCCTGGCCCTGGTGAACGCCGCGCCCCTTGAGGTGCACGCCGTCGGCTTGCCCCTGTTCGTGGGCCGGGTGGCCCATGCGATCGGCCTGTCGCGCAGCGGCGGGTCCTCGATCCTGCGTTCGGCGGGCGTCATCGCCACCTGGCTCGCCTACATCCTGGGCGGCGTGGCGCTGATCTTCCACGCGATCCCCTAGCGCCCGATCTTGCTCCCGTTAGCGCCCGAGCTTGTTCCCGGCCGCCGGCTCCGCCATATGGCCGGCATGGACGAAAACCTGCTGAACGACGTGGTGGCCGCCGCCCTGGCCGCCGGCGCGGACGCCGCCGAGGCCGTGGGCGCCGAGCGCCGCGCCCTTTCCGTCACCGTACGCAACGGCGAGCTCGAGGAAGTCGAGCGCGAGGAGAGCCGCGATCTGGGCCTG
Organism: Phenylobacterium sp.; assembly: GCF_035569475.1. Classification (GTDB taxonomy): domain Bacteria; phylum Pseudomonadota; class Alphaproteobacteria; order Caulobacterales; family Caulobacteraceae; genus Phenylobacterium. The sequence continues at coordinate 26,514 of NZ_DATMNA010000083.1, read as the reverse complement.
CGGGTCTTCATCGGCAGGCGCCAGGCCTCGGTCTCCGGCTCCGACGTCAGCGCCGAGGCGCGCGCCAAGCTGGTGGCCCGCGTCGTGGCCATGGCCCGGCTGGCCCCGGAGGATCCCTACGCCAGCCTGGCCGACCCCGACCGGCTGGCCCGCGGGCCGCTGGCCGACCTCGACCTCTACGATCCGGCCGAGCCGCAGCCCGAGGCCCTGGAGGCCAGGGCGCGCACCGCCGAGGCCGCGGCCCGCGCCGTGCCCAAGGTCACCAATTCCGACGGCGGTTCGGCAAGCTGGTCGGCCGGCCAGTGGCGAATCGTCACCAGCGGCGGCTTTTCGGGCCTGCACCGGGCGTCTTCTTTCTCGCTTGGCGCCTCGGCCATCGCCGGCGACGAGGGCGGCATGGAGACCGGCTATGACGGCCGTTCGGTCCGCTGGCAGGGCGATCTGCCCGACCCCGCGGCCATCGGGACCGAGGCCGGGACCCGCGCCGCCGGGCGCCTGGGCGCGCGCAAGATCGCCTCGACCACCGCCCCGGTGATCTTCGAGAACCGCCTGGCCGCCTCGCTGCTGGGGCCGCTGGTGGGCGCCGTGTCCGGCCCCGCGATCACCCGCGGCACCTCGTTCCTGAAGGACAGGCTGGGCCAGCCGGTGTTCGCCAAGGGCATTTCGGTCACCGACGACCCGCACCGCCTGCGCGGCCTGGGCTCCTCGCCCTTCGACGACGAGGGCGTGGCCAACCGGCGGATCAGCCTGATCGACGATGGGGTGCTGACCACCTGGCTGCTGAACACCTCCTCGGCGCGCCAGCTCGGCCTCGCCACCACCGGCCACGCCTCGCGCGGCCTCGCCGGGCCGCCGGGCGTGGGACCGTCGAACCTGACCCTGGAGCCCGGGACGCGCAGCCAGGCCGAGCTGATGGCCGACGCCGGGGCGGGCCTCTTGGTCACCTCGATGTTCGGGCCCTCGCTGAACGGCAACACCGGCGACTGGTCGGTGGGCTGCTCGGGCTTCTGGTTCGAGGGCGGCCAGATCGCCTACCCGGTCAACGAGATCACCGTCGCGGGCAACCTGATCGACATCTACGCCCGCCTGGTCCCCGGCGCCGACCTGGAGATCAGAGGGGCCTCGAACGCGCCCTCGATCCTGGTGGACGGCCTGGCGATCGCCGGACTCTAGCCGCACAGCCATTGATCCCGACGCTGCGTAAGCCTATCGCCTGCGCCAAGCGCGCCTGCGCATCTCCGCGATACGAAAAGACCCGAGACGACCCATGCCCGACAAGCAGCTCCTTCACCTGGTGATCGGCGGCGAACTGAAGGTCCTCAACGGGCCCGCCGAGTTCCGCGACCTCAGCAAGGTCGACCTGGTGGGCGCCTATCCGAACTACACCCAGGCGCTGGCCGCCTGGCGCGCCAAGGCGCAGTCGACGGTGGACAACGCCTTGATGCGCTACTTCATCATCCACGCCCACAAGCTGCTCGACCCGGACTCGGACCACGAGCACGATCATTGACACCGCTCATCCCGGCGAAGGCCGGGACCCAGACGGGATGACTCAGCCGCGGGCTCGAACAACTCGGCGGAAATCCGGCCCGCCCCGGCGCTTTGCGATCTGGCTCCCGGCCTTCGCCGGGATGAGTGGAATTTATTACTCGCGCCGCAGCAGCTTCTCGGTCAGCGCCGACCCCACCACGCCGGCGCGGAAGTCCGCCTTCATGCCGGCCGGGTCGTAGGTCGGGCTCTCGACCCACTCCAGGAACGACATCCCGGCCGGTTCGCCCTCGGCCAGGTAGCGTTCGAAGACGTAGTCCAGCACCCCGGTCTTGCCCTGCTTCACGTGCAGGTAGCGGATGTGGAGCTGGCTGAGGGCCTCGCGGATCGGCAGGCCCTTGCGGAAATGCATGTAGAGCACGCTCATGATCCCGGCCCGGTCCGCGCCGGACTTGCAGTGGATCAGGGCCGGATAGGCGATGGTTTCGTAGAGCCGCTTGGCCCCCAGCATCTGCTCGCGGCTGGGGACCTCCCGCGAGGTGACCGTGAAATTGACCATCTCCAGGCCCAGGGCGGCGCAGGCGTCCTTCTCCAGGGCGTGGAAGCTGGCGTCGAAGCCGCCGCGCAGGTTGACGATGGTCTTGATCCCGCGCGCCTTCCAGGCGGCGAGCTGATGGGGCCAGGGCTGGTTGGTGCGCACCAGCTCGTCGGAGATCCAATGGGCGTTCTGGAAGCCCAGCCGCAGGTAGGCGTGGTCGTTCCACAGGTAGTCGGCATAGGTCCTGAAGCGCCCGCCCGGGGTGGCGAGGTCGAATCCGGGCTTGGTTGGCGCGAGCGTCATGGCGCCCTACCTAAGGGTTCCGTCGCTCCGACGGAAGCCGTCTGGACCAAGGGTCGCATTGGCGCCGCGGCGGGCCGCCGTCTTGACTCCAACCCCGCATCGGACGACCCCAGGCCTTATGAGCGCGTCCGCACCGCCCGAGCTTAGCGCCCGCGCCCTGATCGGCCGGGTGGCGCGGATCTACATGGCGCCGCGGTGGAAGGGCTGGTTGACCGCCCTGATCGCGGCCGTCGTGGTCGCCTACAGCAGCACCCAGCTCGTCAGGCTGCTGAAGCCCGCCACCGACCAGCTCATGGTGGCGCACAACACCCATGACCTGATCGTCCTGCCCCTGACCCTGGCCGCCTACGCCATCGGGCGCGCGGCGGCGGCGGTGATTCAGGCGGCGCTGATCAACCGCATAGGCAATGCGGTGGTCGGCGACGTCCAGGTCCAGCTCTTCGGCAAGATGGTGCGCGCCGACCTGGCCCGGCTGCAGACCCAGCATTCCGGCGCCTATGTTTCGTCGGTGCTCTATGACGCGGGCCTGATCCGCGAGGCGGCCACCTCCGGGGTGATCAACTACACCCAGAACCTGCTGCAGGTCGTCGGCGCGGCCTGGGTGATGCTGTCCACCGACTACACCCTGGCCGCCGTCGTGGTGGCCGCCGCGCTGCCGGCGGCCTGGATCATGCGCCAATTCGCCAAGCTGACCCGCAAGGCGGCCCGCGGCGCCATGGCCGAGACCTCCGCCCTTTCCAGCGCGATCATGGAAAGCCTCGACGGCGTCAGGGTCGTGAAGATCGAGAATCGCGAGTCCTACGAGGAAGCCCGCGTGGCCGAGGTCGTGGACCGGCGGCAGACGCACCTGGTCAAGGGCGCCAACGCCCGCGCCTTCGCGGCGCCGGCGACCGAGCTGCTGATGACCCTGATCACCACCGGCATCATCGCCTATGCGGGCTGGCGCTCGATCCACGGCCACATGACGCCGGGCGCGTTCCTCACCTTCGTCGTCTCGCTGGGCCTGGCGTCCCAATCCCTGCGCCAGCTCGCCAATCTGCAGGGCGTCTTCGCGGAGGGCATGGCGGCCGCCGGGCGGCTGTTCGTGGCGCTGGACATCGAGCCGACGGTGCGTGACCGGCCGGGCGCCCACCCGCTGCCGGCCGGCCAGGCGACCATCGCCTTCGAGGACGTAGGCTTCGCCTACAGCGCCGATGGCTCGCGGGCGCTGAGCGCGGTCACGCTCCACGCCCGTCGCGGCGAGACCGTGGCCCTGGTCGGCCCCTCGGGCGGCGGCAAGACCACGATCCTGAACCTGATCCCGCGCTTCTACGACGCCACCGAGGGGCGCGTGCTGATCGACGGCCACGACGTGCGCGACGTCACGCTCGCCTCGCTGCGCGACCAGATCGCGCTGGTCACCCAGGACCCGTTCCTGTTCGACGACAGCATCCGCGCCAACATCGCCTACGCCCATCCCGACGCCAGTCAGGCGGAGGTCGAACGCGCGGCGAGGGAGGCCGCGGCGCACGACTTCATCCTCGACCTGCCCCAGGGCTACGAAACCCAGGTCGGCGAGGCGGGAACGCGGCTCTCCGGCGGTCAGAAGCAGCGGATCGCCATCGCGCGCGCGTTCCTGAAGGACGCGCCGATCCTGCTTCTCGACGAGGCCACCAGCGCGCTGGACGCCGAGAGCGAGGCGCAGGTCCAGGCGGCGCTGAAGCGGCTTATGGCCGGGCGCACGACGATCCTGATCGCCCATCGCCTCTCGACCGTGCGCGGCGCCGACCGCATCTATGTGATCGACCGCGGCCGCATCGTGGAGACCGGCGACCATGCGGGCCTGCTGCGCCGGCGAGGCCTCTACGCCCGTCTCGCCAAGACCGCCGATCTCGAGGCGGAACCGGAAACCGCGGCTTGAAGAAGCTTCTGCGCAGCGACGCCGTCCAGAACCTGCTGGGCTGGCTGCTGGGCGCCTACATCCGCCTGATCCTGTCGACCGTGCGGTGGCGCCACGAGAACCTGGACTGCGTCGAGCCGGTGCTGGCCGGGGACGAAGGCGCGGTGGCCCTGTTCTGGCACGGGCGCATCCCGCTCTGCCTGGCGACCGCGCCGCAGTGGTGGCGAAAGCGCACCAAGGCGTTGATCTCGCCCTCCTCCGACGGCCAGTTCATCGCCACGGCGCTGGAGATGGCGGGCTTTCCCGGCATCCGCATCTCCACCGCCAAACCCGGCGATACCGCCAAGGCCCGCCAGGCGGTCGCCGCCTTCCGCGAGGCGGTGAACCATGTGGCCGAGGGCGGAGCCCTGGTGGTGACGCCGGACGGGCCGCGCGGGCCCAACGAGGTCATAGCGCCCGGCTCCCTGCAGATCGCCAAGCGCTCCAAGCAGCCGGTGTTCCTGATGGGCATCGCCGCCCATCCGGCCAAACAGTTCGACACCTGGGACAAGGTGATGTTCGCCGCCCCCTTCGGCCGGGGCGCCGTGGTCTGGGACGGCCCGCTCTACGTGCCCCCTGGCATCGACGACGCCGGCGCCGAGGCGCTGCTCGCCGAATGGTCGGCCCGCCTCTCGGCGGTCACCCGGCGCGCCGAAGCCCTGGTGGCGCGCGCCGCGGATTGATCCGGGCGCCGCGCGGTGAGACATAGACCCATGGCCCATACGCACGCCCACGGCGATCACGACCATCACGATCATGACCACCATGATCACGAGGGCCACGCGCACCACAAGGCTGGCGCGGGCGGCCATGGTCATGACCACGGCCCCAGGCACGGCCACAGCCACGCGCACGGCCACGGCCATCACCACCACGTCCCCGCCGACATGGGCCGGGTATTCGCCATCGGGGTGACGCTCAACACCCTCTTCGTGCTGGTGGAAGTCGGCGCCGGGTTCCTGTCCCACTCCATGGCGCTGCTGGCCGACGCCGGCCACAACCTCTCCGACGTACTGGCGCTGCTGATGGCCTGGGGCGCCACGGTGTTGGCCAAGCGCGCGCCCAGCAGCCGGCGGACCTACGGCCTGCGGAAGGGGACGATCCTGGCCTCGCTGGGCAATGCGGTGTTCCTGCTGCTGGCGATCGGGGCCATCGTCTCGGAATCCATTCATCGCCTGACCCTGCCGAACGTGGTCTCCACCAGGACGGTGATGATCACCGCCGCCATCGGCGTCGCGATCAACACGGTCACGGCTCTGCTCTTCATGCGCGGCGGGAAGGAAGACCTGAACGTCCGCGGCGCCTTCCTGCACATGGCCAGCGACGCGGTGATCTCGGTGGCCGTGGTGATCGGCGCGGGCGTCATCGCACTCACCGGCCTGCAGTGGATCGATCCGGCGCTCAGCCTGGGCATCGCCGCGGTCATCGTCTTCGGGACCTGGGGTCTCTTGCGGGACTCAGTGAACCTCGCGCTCGACGGCGTCCCGCGGGAGATCGACGTGACCGAGGTGCGCGCCTGGCTCGCGGCCCAGCCGGGCGTCGAGGAGATCCACGACCTGCACGTCTGGGCGATGAGCACCACCGAGACGGCGTTGACCGCCCATGTGATCCGCCCGGCCAACCTCGACGCCGACAGCTTCCTGCACGCGGCCTGCGAGGGCCTGGCGCTCAAGTTCAACATCGGCCACGCCACCCTCCAGGTGGAGACCGACAGCGAAACGGCCTGCCGGCTGGCCCCCGCCGGGGTGGTGTGAGCCGAGCCCCGCGCACGCTGCCGCTGGCGCTCTACGCCGCGGCGACCGGCCTGATGGAGCCGTGGGCGCCCAGCCTGCTCCGCCGCCGCGCCCGGGCCGGCAAGGAGGCGCCGGACCGCCTCAACGAACGCCTCGGACGCCCCCTCCTTTCGCGGCCTGGCGGCCCGCTGGTCTGGCTCCACGGGGTAAGCGTGGGGGAGAGCCTGTCGCTGCTGCCGCTGATCGCGGCCCTGCGCGCGGCGCGCCCCGACCTCAACGTCCTGGTGACCTCCGGCACGATGACCTCCGCCCAGGTGCTGGCCCAGCGGCTGCCGGTCGGCGTGATCCATCAGTTCGCCCCGGTGGACGCGCCGGGCGCGGCGGGACGGTTCCTCGACCACTGGCGGCCGGACGCCGGGCTCTTCGTGGAAAGCGAGCTCTGGCCCAACCTGATCGTGGCGGCCAGGGCGCGCGGCGTGCGCCTGGCGTTGGTCTCGGCGCGGATGACGCAAGCCAGCGCCGACGGCTGGGCCCGCGCGCCGGCCACGGCGCGGGCCCTGCTGGGCGCTTTCGACCTGGTGTTGGCGCAGGACGGCGACACCGAGGCGCGGCTCGCCGGCCTGGGCGCGACGCTTGGCCCGCGGCTGAACCTGAAGCTGGTGGGCGAGGCCCCGCCCGTCGACGCGGCGAGCGTGGCGGCCCTCAAGGCGGGGCTGGGCGGCCGCCCGGCGGTGCTGGCCGCCAGCACCCATCCGGGCGAGGAGCGGCCGATCGCCGAGGCCTTCCGTGCGGCCGTCGCGAGCGGAACGCCCGCCGTCCTGATCGTCGCCCCGCGGCATCCCGAGCGCGGCCCGGAGGTCGCGGCCGAGCTGCAGGCCATGGGCTTCGCCGTCGCCCGCCGCGCGGCCGGTGAAGCCCTGGGGCCGCGGATCAGCGCCTATGTGGTCGACACCCTGGGCGAGCTCGGCGCCTTCTACGCCACGGCCCGCGCCGTGGTGATGGGCGGCAGCTTCGTGGCGGGGATCGGCGGGCACAATCCGCTGGAGGCGGCGCGGCTGCAGGCGGCCATCGTCACCGGCCCGGAAGCCTTCAACGCCCGCGACATCTATGCGGCGATGTTCGCCGAGGCCGCCGCGATCGAGGCCGCCGACGCCGCGGCGCTCTCGCGGCACGTCGCCGGCCTGCTGGCCAACCCGACGATCGCCCGGCGGATCGGCGAGGCTGCGGCCGACTACGCGGCGCGCCAGGGCGCGGCGCTGAGCGCCGCCATGGCGCTGATAGAACCCCTGCTGGCCGCATGAAGCTCGCCACGCCACGCTGGTGGTATGAGCGCGGCGACGCCCAGCGGCGCGGCGGCATGCCCACGGTCCGCGCCCTGCTGACGCCGCTGTCCTGGATCTGGGCGGCGGTGACCGCGCGGCGGATCGCGCGGACGACGCCCGAGGATGTGGGCGTCCCGGTGATCTGCGTCGGCAACCTGACCATGGGCGGGGTCGGCAAGACCCCGGTGGTCCGCGCCCTGGCCGAGCGGCTGGCGGCCCGTGGCCTAGCCGTCCACCTGCTGTCGCGCGGCTATGGCGGGCGGCTCGAGGGGCCCGTGCGCGTCGATCCCGTCGTGCATGGCGCCGCCGACGTGGGCGACGAGCCCCTGATGCTGGCGGCCGCGTTTCCGGTCTGGGTCGCCCGCGACCGCGCCGCCGGCGCGAGGGCCGCCGCGGCCGCCGGCGCCCAGGTCATCGTCATGGACGACGGCCACCAGAACCCGTCGGTGAAGAAAGCCCTGTCGCTGGTCGTGGTGGACGGCGAGACCCGCGGCGAGGACTGGCCGTTCGGCGACGGCCGCGTGTTCCCGGCGGGGCCGATGCGCGAACCCCTGGCCGCGGGCCTGACGCGCGCCGACGCAGTGCTGGTGCTGCTGCCCGCGGACCTGGCGGCGGTCGATGCGGAGCTGGCGCGGATGCTGGCCGGCCCGCCCCTGCTCAGCGGCCACCTCCAGCCCGTCGCCCCGCCGCCCGCAGGACCGCAGGTCGGCTTCGCCGGCATCGGCAAGCCGTGGAAGGTGGCCGTCTCCCTGAAGGCGGCGGGCTGCGACCTGGCCGACTTCGCCCCTTTCCCCGACCACGCCGCCTACAGCGAGGCGACCCTGAAGGCGCTCGCCGACCGCGCCGCGGTGTTCGGCGCCGGCCTCGTGACCACCGAGAAGGACTGGGTTCGCCTGCCGCCCGCCTGGCGCGCGCGGGTCGCCGCCTGGCCGGTCAAGGCGGTGTTCGACGATCCGGCGGCGCTGGACGCCCTGCTGGCGCCCGCCGGGCTTTAGGCGACCGCGCCGGCCTTTTCCGCGAACTTCCAGCTCGCCTGGGCGAGCGACACGACGCGGTCAGCCTGCTGGGCGGCGTGCGGGCTGTTGGCGGTGCCGTCGCGGACCCGGCCCACGATGCCCTGCAGGATGCCCGCCAAGCGGAAGGCGTTGTAGCTGAAGAACCAGTTCAGGTCGTGCAGGCCGGTGCGGCCGGTCAGGCTGCAGTAGTAGTCCACGGTCTCCTCGATGGTCGGGATACCGTGAGCCTTGAGGTCCGGGATCGTCGAGATCGAACCGTTGACCCAGTTCATCAGGAGGTAGGTGAAGTCGGCCAGGGGCTCGCCCAGGGTCGAAAGCTCCCAGTCGAGCACGGCGGTGACCCTGGGCTCCGTCGGGTGGAAGATCATGTTGTCCAGGCGGTAGTCGCCGTGCACCACCGAGGTGCGCTCCTGCACCGGCAGGGTCTTGGGCAGCCACTCGATCAGCCGCTCGATCTCCGGGATGTGCTGGGTCTCAGAGGCCTTGTACTGCTTGGTCCAGCGGTCGACCTGGCGGCCCATGTAGTTGCCGGGCTTGCCGTAGTCGCCCAGGCCGATGGCCTCGTAGTCGGTGTTGTGCAGGTCGGCGAGCACCTTGATCTTGTCCATGAAGATCGCGTGGCGCTCGACCGGCTGGTACTGCGGCAGGGTCTGGTCCCAGAGGATGCGGCCCTCGACCATGTCCATGATGTAGAACCAGGTGCCGATCACCTCGTCGTCGGTGCACAGGCCATAGGTCTTGGCCACCGGGAAGCCGGTCGTCCCCAAGGCGGTGATCACCTTGTACTCGCGGTCCACCGCGTGCGCCGACGGCAAGAGCTTGCCCGGCGGTTTGCGGCGCAGGACGTATTTCTTCGTCGGCGTGATCAACTGGTAGGTCGGGTTGGACTGGCCGCCCTTGAACTGGCGCACCTCGAGCGGACCGGCATAGCCCGCCACGTTCGCCTTCATCCAGCGCTCCAGCGCCGCCTCATCGAACCTGTGGGTCTCGGCCACGGCCTTGGTGCCGGTATTGAGCTGTTCGCGCTCCTGCTCGGCGGCGTCGACCATGGCGATCCCTCGTACAGTTGTTTGAAGCCACTTTATCGGGGCCGGCGCCCTGCGAGCAAGGCGCTCAGCGCGCTACCTCAGCGGGCCAGCGCCCGCCAGCCGATGTCGGTGCGGTGGAAGCCCTGCGGCCAGTCGATGCGGGCCACCGCGCCATAGGCCCGCTCGCGCGCCTCGGCGAGGTCTTCGCCCAGGGCGCAGACGTTCAGCGCCCGGCCCGATCCGGCCAGCACGGTTCCGTCAGGTCCCGCGGTGGTCCCCGCGTGGAAGACCATGACGCCCGGGCCGAAGTCCTGGTCGAGGCCGCGGATGACGCTGCCGGCCCTGGCCGGGCCGGGATAGCCCTCCGTCGCCAGCACCACGCAGACGGCGTCCTCGTCGCGCCAGACCGGCTGCGGCATCTCGTGCAGGCGGCCGGTGGCGCAAGCCATCAGGTACGGCACGAGGTCGCTCTCCAGGCGCAGCATCAGCACCTGGCACTCGGGATCGCCGAAGCGGGCGTTGAACTCGATCAGCTTGGGGCCGTGGCGCGTGGCCATCAGCTCCACGAACAGCACGCCGCGGTAGGGCGCCCCGTCGGCGGCGATGCCCCTGAACGCCGGCTCGGCCAGCCGGGTTCGGGTCTGCTCGACCAGGTCGAGGGTGAAGACCGGCGCGGGCGAATAGGTCCCCATGCCGCCGGTATTCGGCCCCTCGTCGCCGTCGAAGGCGCGCTTATGGTCCTGGGCCCAGCCGAACAGCATGGAGGTCTTGCCGTCGCACAGCGCGAACAGCGAGCCGATCTCGCCGTCGAGATATTCCTCGATCACCACCCGGGCGCCGGCCGCGCCCAGGCCGCCGCCGAAGGCGTCGTCGATGGCGGCCTCGGCAGCCGTGCGGTCCGGCGCGATCACCACGCCCTTGCCGGCGGCCAGGCCGTCCGTCTTGACGACATAGGGCGGCGAGAAATGCGCCAGGGCGGCCTTGGCGGCCGGGGCGTCGTCGCAGATCCGATAGAGCGAGGTCGGCAGGTGGTGGCGGTCGCAGAAGGCCTTGGTGAAGGCCTTGGAGGACTCCAGCCGCCCGGCGGCGGCGCTGGGGCCGAAACAGGCGATGTCGGCGGCCGCCAGGGCGTCGGCAAGGCCGGCCTCGATCGCCACCTCCGGGCCGATGACCACCAGATCGGCGGCGATCTCCTGGGCGAGTTCGACCAGGCGGGCGACCTCGGTGGCCTTGACGTCCCGCGTCTCGGCCAGCGCCGCCATGCCGGGGTTGCCGGGCGCACAGACCAGCCGCGCCAGCAGCGGCGACTGCTTGATCTTCCAGGCGAGCGCATGCTCGCGCCCGCCGGAGCCGACCAGGAGGATGTTCATGGGCGGCCTTTCGCGCGGGCGTGGCCCGCGGTCAAGCGCGGCTCAGCCTTCCAGATCGAGGGAATAGCCGGCGGAGCGGACGGTGCGGATCGGGTCGTCGGTGTCCGAGACGCCCAGGGCCTTGCGTAGGCGCCCGATGTGCACGTCGACCGTGCGGGCCTCGACGTAGACGTCCGAGCCCCAGACGGCGTCCAGGAGCTGTTCGCGGGAGAACACCCGGCCGGGGTGCTGCATCAGGTAGTCGAGCAGGCGGAACTCGGTGGGGCCCAGATGGATCTCCTGGCCGGCGCGCTTCACCCGGTGGGCCACGCGGTCGATCAGCAGGTCGCCGCGGCGCACCCGGTCCTCCGCCAGGCCCGGTCGAATGCGGCGCAGCACCGCGCGGATGCGGGCGGTCAGCTCCGTCATCGAGAACGGCTTGACCACATAGTCGTCGGCGCCGGTGTCGAGGCCGCGCACCCGGTCGGTCTCCTCGCCGCGCGCGGTCAGCATGATGATCGGCACGTTGCGGGTCTCGTTGCGCTGGCGGAGCCGGCGGCAGACCTCGATGCCGGAGACCTTGGGCAGCATCCAGTCCAGCACCACCAGGTCGGGCAGGCGCTCGTCGACCAGCAGCAGGGCTTCTTCGCCGTCGCCGGCCAGGGCCACCTCGTAGCCCTCCTTCTGCAGGTTGTATTGCAGGAGGGTCGCGAGCGAGTCCTCGTCCTCGACCACCAGGACGTGAGGCGTCATTTGCATGTTCGTCAGGCCTGCAGGGCGTCGGTCTTGGGCCGTCCGCCGATCATCTCGGCGCCGGTGATCTGGTAGTGCACGATCTCGGCGATGTTGGTGGCGTGGTCGCCGATCCGCTCAAGGTTCTTGGCCACGAACAGCATGTGGGCGCAGGCGGTGATCGTGCGCGGGTCGCCCATCATGTAGGTGAGCAGCTCCCGGAACAGGGAGTTGTAGTGCTCGTCCACCTCGTCGTCCTGGCTCCAGACGGCGAGCGCGCGTTCCAGGTCGGAGCGGGAATAGGCGTCCAGCACGCTGGAGAGCCGGCCCAGCACCAGCTTGCCCATCCGCTCGATGGAGCGGGTCAGCGGGGTCAGCGGATCGCTCTCGATGATCACCAGGGTGCGCTTGGCGATGTTCTTGGCCAGGTCCCCACAGCGCTCGAGGTTGTTGGCCACCTTCATGGCCGCCACCGCGCGGCGCAGGTCGTCGGCCACCGGCTGGCGAAGCGCGATCAGCCGGATGGTCTTGCGCTCGATGTCGCGCTCGGCCTCGTCCAGCTTGTCGTCGCGGACCACCACCGAGGCGGCGAGCTCCTGGTTGCGCTTGACCACGCCACTGACCGCGTCGGCGACCTGCGCTTCGGTCAGGCCGCCCATCCGCACGCACTCGGCCGCGAGGCTGTTCAGCTCATCTTCGTAGGATTTGACGATGTGCTCGTTCATCCGCCTCGCCCTGGGGGCGTCTCGCCCCACGCGGTCCCTATGCTACAGTCTCATGACGCTTTGACGACGCCTTCCGGCGTGTTCGCCATGGGAAAATAGGCCGTAAACGTCGAGCCGTCGCCCTCCGCGCTGGCCACGACCAATCCGCCGCGGTGGCGGTTCATGATGTGCTTGACGATGGCGAGGCCCAGGCCGGTCCCGGAGCGGGCCCCGGTCTTCTGGCCGTCGACCCGATAGAAGCGCTCCGAAAGCCGCGGCAGGTTCTGGCGCGCGATGCCGGGGCCGAGGTCGGTGACCCGCAGCGCCGCGTAGGTCTCCTGGGACGGGTCGGGCGCCACCAGCGACAGCCGCGGCAGGCCGTCGTGGCTGGCCGCGGCCGCCAGGTCGGTGAGGCCGCTCTGCATCTCGATGCGGACCGCCGCCCCGTCCGGCGAATATTTGATGGCGTTGTCGAGCAGGTTCTGGACCACCTGGACGATCTGGTCGCGCTCGCCGCGCACCAGGGCCGCCTGCGCCGTACTGGAGCGCCAATCGAGTTTCACCCGGCGCTGCGCGCCCAGGGGCGCCGCGGCCTCGACCACCTCGCCCACCAGCACCCCGAGGTCGACCACACCGCGCGGCGGCACGTGCTCGTCCAGCTCGATGCGGCTGAGCGAGGTGAGGTCGGAGATCAGGCGCGCCATCCGGTCGGCCTGGGTCTGCATGATGCCCAGGAACTTCTCCCGCGCCGCGGCGTCGTCCTTGGCGTGGCCCCGCAGGGTCTCGATGAAGCCGGAGAGCGAGGCCAGCGGCGTTCGCAGCTCATGGCTGGCGTTGGCCAGGAAATCGACACGGGTGCGTTCGACGCGGCGCACCTCGGTCTCGTCGTGGAAGGTGAGCAGCGCCAGGCGCGCGCCGTCCCCGCCGAAGCCCAGCCAACGGGCGCGCACGCGCAGGCTGCGGGTCTGGGCGCCGGTGGTCTCGTAGACCCCTTCGGCGTCGTCCTCGTCGAACAGCGCCTTGTCGACCGCGCCCAGCACCTCCGGATCGCGCACGGCGGAGAGCAGCATGCCCTCCTCGGCCGTGATGCGCAGCAGGTCGCGGGCCGCGGCGTTGGCCAGGATGTAGCGGCGGCCGGTCAGCTCCTCGCGCTCAAAGCCGGCCACCACCAGGATGGGGTCCGGCAGGGCGTCGATCACCGTCGCATAGAGCTGCGAGGCGGGCATCGAGGCCGAGAGGGGATCGAGCATGGACAGCGGCGAATCTCCGTTCCTCTAGGTCAGTCTAGCATCGCCAATCGTGTGTCAGGTCGGTGACAGTTGCGCCGATCGCCTGCCGGCGAGGCGCGGGAACTTGAGCTCGGGCGTCGCCGTTGAACCGGCTCAGCAGGGGCGAGCGCTTGTCAAACCTTGTCGCCAACACCGTGGGGACCGCCGCCGCGCTGTGCTCGATGAGCAGCTTCGCGCCGCAGATCGTCAAGATCTGGCGCGACCGCGACGCCGCGGAGGTGTCGCTGACCATGTACCTGGTCACGGTCGCCGGCTTTTGCCTGTGGACCGGCTATGGCCTGATCATCGCCAGTTGGCCGGTGACGGTGTCGAACCTCATCTGCCTGGCCATGGCCGCCGCGGTGCTGGCCCTGAAATGGCGGTTCAGCCGGCGCGATTGAAGGCCGGCGGCGCGCATGCTCTAGCCACACAGGGCGGGCGGCCTTAAGGCTGCGCGCGACGCGCGGGGGCGCAAGCTATTCGGGTCGAAGCATGGATGAACGTTTGGCCGCGGCGGATGCGGCGCTGAAGGCGGGCCGGGCCGACGAGGCGATCGACCTGCTGATCGCGGTGGCCACCGAGGAGCCCAACCAGCCGGCGCACATCTACCGCGTGCTGCTGACGCAGCTCTACCGCCGGGAGCGCTATGAGGAAGGCGTGGTCTGGGGCTCCGCCGGCGTGGCGCGCTACCCGCGCGACCTGGACCTCCTCAACCTGCTGGGCGTCGTCTACCGCAAGCTGAAGCGCTATCCCGAGGCGATGGCGTCGCTGGACGCGGCCGCCAAGGTCGCGCCCGGAAATCTAGCCGTGCAGGCGAACCGTGGGAACGTCCTGCTGGACATGGAAGACGGCGTCCGCGCCGAGCCGGTGTTCACCAAGCTGGTTCGCGGCGACCCGCGCAACGCCGAGTTCATCCGCCAGCTCGGCCGCTCGCTCGTCAAGCAGGGCAAGCTCGCCGCCGCCAAGAGCCGGTTCAAACAGGCGCTGGCGCTACAGAAGACCCTGATCGACGCCTGGCTGGACATCATCGCCGTCGCCAACGAGGAGCAGAACGCGGAAGAGGCCGAGGCCCTGCTCGAAAAGGCCCTGGCGGCCAACCCCGATCACCAAAGGCTGCACGAGGTCCGGGTCATCCTGATGCGCCGCGCCCAGCAATTCCGCGCGGCCGACGCCTATCTGACCGACCTCCTCGCCCGCATGCCCGAAGCCGCCTGGGTGCACCATCAGCTTGGCGCCACCGTCGCCGACTACGCCCGCGACCGGGCCAACATGCACTTCAAGCGGGCCAGCGAACTGGCGCCGACCAACGCCGACTACCTGCTGGCGCTGATCGAGAGCCTGGAGCGCACACGCAGCGGCGACGAGGGCGGCCACATCGAGGCGGCCTATCAGTTCGTCGAGCGCGCCCTGGCGCTGAAGCCGACCAACCCCGGCCAGCTCAAGGTGCTGAACGAGATCCTGATCCGCGTTTGCGCCTTCGACGAGTTGCCCCGGCTCGGCGATTTCAAGAGCCTGGGCCGCGGCTGGGCGACGACCAACCGCCACACCGCGCTCCTGAAGCACCTGGCGCAGGTGAAGACGCTGGAGGACCGCTACGAGCTCCTCGAGCAGCACGCCATCTGGGGCCGCAAGACCGAGGCGGACGCCGCCCGGAACCCGGTGCGCCACCCGGCGCCCCGAGCGCCCGACGGCAAGATCCGGCTGGGCCTGCTGTCGTCCGACCTTCGCCAGCACCCGGTGGGCTACTTCGCCCAGCCGTTGTTCGACCAGGTCGATCCGCGGTTCGAGCTCTACTGCTATTCCTTCTACCAGGGCGAACAGCCCGACCGGCTGCAGCAGTACTTCGCGTCCAAGTCCACCGCCTTCCACTGGAACCCGGAGATCAGCACCCTAAACGCCGCCCAGATGATCGCCGACGACCAGCTCGACATGCTGATCGAATTGGGCGGCACCACGCACATGAACCGCCTGGACCTGATGGCCTATCGCGCGGCGCCCAAGCAGGCGAGCTGGATGGGCTATCCGCACTCCGCGGGCCTCTCGACGATCGACTACCTGATCACCGATCCCTACAACACGCCGCCGCGCCGCGACCTGCTGCTCGAAAAGCCGCTGATGATGCCCCACACCTGGATCGCCCTGGGCCGCGCGGTGTTCACCGACGCCCACGAGATCAAGCCCGGCCTGCCCCAGGACCGCAACGGCGTCATCACCTTTGGCACCGCCAACAACCCCCACAAGTACAACCGCGAAATGTTCGAGGTCTGGGCCCGCGTCCTGCATGAGACGCCCGGCTCGCGGTTCCTGTTCGTCCGTCCGGAAGGCAGCACCCCGACCTTCCGCCGCAACGTCTGCGCCGAGTTCGAACGCGGCGGCGTCGCCAAGGAGCGGATCGGCTTCGCCACCGTGCGCGGCGCCCACATGCCGTTCTACAACGAGATCGACATCAGCCTGGACACCTTCCCCCTGACCGGCGGCACCACGACGACGGAATCCCTTTGGATGGGCGTGCCGGTGGTCAGCCTGATCGGCGAAGCCTTCTACGAGCGGTTGAGCTACTCGCTCCTCACCAACAGCGGGCTGAAGGACCTGGCGAGCGACAATAAGGATGACTTCGTCCGCACCGCCGTGGCCCTGGCCGGCGACCGGGACCGGCGCCTGGCGCTGCGCCAGACCCTGCGCGAGCAGATCCGCTCCGGGCCCCTGGGCCAGACCGGCCAGTTCGCCCAGGATTTCTACGACCTGATCGCCAAGGCCGTGCACGCGCCGGCCTAGAGCCGGAAGTACTCGCTCATCAGGTCGTCCGGCCGCGGCCGCAGGACCAGCTCCGGACCCGCGCCGGCGAACACCATCTGGCCGCGCGGCACGTGCTTGCCGATCACGCGGACGCCCTGCGAGATCACCACGTCGTCTTCGACCACGGCGCCGGCCGCGATCGAGCTGCCGGGGTACATCACCACGCGGTTCCCGATCACCGGGATCTGGTCCTTGTGCCGGCCCACCGTCGAGTTCTGGTAGAGCACCAGATAATTCCCATAGGTCGCCTTGGCGAGCACGATGCCCAGGCTGTGGCCGATGTAGAACACCTCCGGCATGGCGATCTCGTAGAACAGGTCGATGCCGTTGAACGCCTTGTTCATCAGGAACAGCCGCGTCGGGGCCCCGGTGTCGCCGGACCGTCGCCAGATCGTATTCCCCAGGTAATACAGGAAGATGGTGTGCTGGGAGGACTGCAGGACGTTGAACTCGTCCGGCCGCCAGGGCGCGCAGGCGTTGATGCAGCGGTGCATCCGCTCCAGCGACTCGTCGAGGTGCGCGTCGACGACCGTGCGGAACACCGCCTCGCGGCCGTCGGGGACCACATGGGCGCACTGGGCCGTGATGTAGGCGAGCAGAGACTCGCGGGTATGCCCCCGAAGCTTCAAGCCTTCAGCCCCTCCAGATAGCCGCGCACCACATCCTTGACCGGCGCGGGCGTCACGCCAAGCGCCCGCAGGCGGCCGTTGTCGGCCCGCGGCGGCGGGGGCGGAGAGATGTCGCGCGTGAAGTCGACACGCCAGCCGGCCTGCAGGAACAGGTTGGCGATCTCGCCGTTGGCGGTGAGCTCGCCGCCGCCCACGTTGACGATCCCCTGGGCGGGCTTCTCCGACATGGCGATCAGGGCGGCGACCACGTCGTCCAGGTGGATGTAGTCGCGCGAGATGTGCGGACTGGACTCCAGGTGCAGCTCGCGGGTCCGCGCCGCCTGGATCAGCCATTCGGAGAGGAAGCCCGGCGCCTCGGGTTCCCAGTCGTAGACATTGGCCAGGCGCGCGACGGCGCCCCTCCCCTCCGTGCGGGCCAGGGTGAGGTTCTCGCCCAGGGCCTTGGAGAGGTCGTAGACGCGGCGCGGGTCCGTGGGGTCGAACAGCAACGGCGCGGTCTCGTCCAGCTCCGCCGCCGCCTGGCCGTCGTAGAGCCGGGTCGAGGACAGGTAGATGAGCTGCTCGAAGCGGCCAGCCTGGACCAGTTCGCTGACCAGGGTCGCGTGGGCCTCGACCGTGTCGAACGGCCTAAGGTCGTAGTCGGCGGTGAGGCCCGCGCAGTAGAACACCACCCCCATGTCGCGGCCGAACAGCGACTTGTCGCCCTTGGCGGGGGCATAGACGTCCCAGCCCTCGGCGGTGAGCCGGGCCTGCAGCCGGCGGCCGACGAAGCCGGTCGCGCCCAGGATGGTGGCGAGGCCCGTCACGCCGCCTAGAGGCCTCCGACCGGGTGGTGCAGCTTGGGGTCCTTGTGCCGCAGGAGCTTCGGCGAGACGTCGCGGACGATGCGATACTCAGGCGTGTCGAACACCTTGGGATCTTTCACCGCCACCATGTTGAAGCCATGCGGCGGGCCCTCGAGATAGATAGCGCCGGCCGGGATCAGCTCGATGGGCTTGCCGGCCAGATCGTAGTTCGAATTGAAGTCGCGCAGCGCGAAGAGGTGGTAGCCGTGGCCGGTCAGCAGGCGCGCGATCTCCGTCGCCTCCAGGCCGTTCGACCAGTCGACGTAGTGGCGGTGCACCTCGAAGAGGATGTCCGGCGCCTGGCCGGCCGGCATCGCCAGGAAGGGTTCGGCGCCCTTCAACGCGCCCAGCTCCGCGCCCTCGATGTCGACCACGATCAGGTCGAGCCGGTCGACGCCGGCGGCCTTCAGATAGTCGGCGATGGTCACCGTCTTGAAGCCGTCCTCGGCGTCGGCCTCGGCCACCTCGACGCTGGCGAAGCTGTCGTAGCCCACCAGCTTGAGGTTGGTGCTCGAGTCCGACCACAGGCCCTCTGGACGCGGGCGGATGTTGGTCAGGCCGTTCAGCTCGGCGTTGCGGGCCAGCATGCCGCGCTGCTGGTTGTTGGGCTCGAAGGCGTGGACGACGCCGCCGCGCGGGGCGATCTCGCGGGCGATCAGCACCGCGTGGTCGCCGAAGTAGGCGCCGCCGACCACCACCTGCTTCGCGCGCTTGGCGAGGTTGACCAGGATGCGGCTGGTCTGCGGCTCCCAGGCGTGGTCGGGCGTCTCGGGCGTCGACATCACGAAGTCGCGGGCGATCTTCGAGCGATAGAGGAATTCGAAGGTGACGCCGGTCGACAGCGTCTTGCGGATCACCTGGTCGTCCTCGAACAGGGCGTCCACCAGCGGGCCGGTGATCTCCTCGCGCACGTCGACGCCGGGCGCGTCGATCGCGCCCTCGAAGGCGATGAGCTCGCGGATGAAGGCTGCCCGCCAAGCCTCGTCTCCTGCGATGCGTTCCAGCGCGATCAGCGCCTTGTCCTGAGCCATGAATGCGAACCTATTCCTTGAAAGCGCGGTGTATCTAGCAGATCGCTCCGGCAATCTCAGCCTCAGTGATCGGAAGATCTCGGGTGGTCGGGATAGCCCGCGTCGCGCTCGGAGATGAGCGCCGGCGCGGCGGGCCAGGCGATGGCGAAGCCCGGGTCGTTCCAGCGCACGCCGGCCTCGTGGCCGGGCCGGAAGGCGGGGCTGATCTGGTAGAGAACGTCGGTGTCGGGTTCGAGCGTCAGGAAGCCGTGGGCGACGCCTTCGGGGATCAGCAGGGCGCGCGCGTTGTCGGCGGACAGCTCCGCGGCCGTCCAGCGCCCGAAGGTCGGACTGTCGCGGCGCAGGTCCAGCGCCACGTCGAACATCCGTCCACGGATAGCCCGCACCAGCTTGGTCTCGCCGTAGGGCGTAGGCTGATAGTGCATGCCCCGCAGCGTGCCCAGGCGCGGGTTGCGCGACAGGCTGGTCTGGACCGGCGTGAAGGGATGGCCCGCGGCGGCGAACTCCTCCGGGCACTGAAGACGCGCGAAAGCGCCGCGGGCGTCCTCGTGCGGCGCGATGTCGACCACGACCACGCCCCCGATCGAGGTGGGCGTAAACCGCATCAGGGCAGGACCCGCGTCTCCGGCGAGGCGGTGACGAAGCGGCCGCCCCAGTCGCGGATGAAGGCCATCTGGCCCATGATCTCGTCCTTCAGGTTCCAGGGCAGGATCACCAGATCGTCGGGCCGCACCTCGCGCACCTGGGCCGGGCTGAGGATCGGCAGGTGACTGCCGGGCAGGAACCGGCCCTGCTTCGCCGGGCTGGCGTCGAACACCGCCTCGATATCGTTCGAGGTCGTACGGCAATAGTTGAGGAAGGTGTTGCCCTTGGCCGCCGCGCCATAGGCGGCGATCCGCCGCCCGCCGGCCTTTTCCGCGGCGAGGAAGGCGCGGAAGCTGTCGCGCACGGCTTCCACCCGCGGCGCGAACCCTGCGTAGCTGTCGATGCGGTCCAGGCCGGCGGCGTGCTCCTCCTCCCGCAGGGCGACGAGGGCGTCGCTCTCCTCGTGGCCGGAGCCCATGTGGCAGCAGAACAGTCGCAGCGAGCCGCCGTGGGTGGTCAATCGTTCGACATCGAACGGCCTGAGTCCGTTGGCGCGCAGCACCTGCTCCACCGCCAGCAGCGACAGGTAGGAGTAGTGCTCATGATAGATCGTGTCGAACTGGACCTTCTCGATCAGGTTCAACAGGTGCGGGAACTCGAAGGTCAGCACACCCTCGTCCTTCAGCACCTCCCGGAACCCGGCCACGAAGTCGGCGATGTCGGGCACGTGGGCCAGGACGTTGTTGGCGGCCATCAGATCCGCCCGGTCGCCGCGCGAGGCCAGCAGCGCGCCGGTCTGCTCGCCGAAGAACATCACCTCGGTGGGAACCCCGCGGGCGATGGCGGCCTGGGCGGTGTTGGCCGTGGGCTCCACGCCCAGCACCGGAATGTCCAGCTCGACGAAGTGCTGCAGCAGGTAGCCGTCGTTGCTGGCCACCTCGACGACCAGCGACTCCGGGCCCAGGCCGAAGCGCTCGGTCATGGCCGCAGCGTAGCGCTTGGCGTGCTCCACCCAGCTCGTCGAGTAGGAGGAGAAGTAGGCGTAGCCGTCGTCGAAGATCGCGTCGGCCGGCACGGCGTCGTCGGCCTGCACCAGGAAGCAGCTGTGGCAGACCCGCACGTGCAGCGGATAGGACGCCTCCGTCCCCGCGGCGAGCTGGTCGGCGGTGAGATAGCTGTTGGCCAGGGGCTGGTCGCCCAGGTCCAGGAAGGTGTGGACGAGCGGAGTCCGGCAGAAGCGGCAAAGGGGCGTGGTCATGCGCAGCCTTGGTAAGACCGGATCTGGTCCCGGCACAAGACCAGGGCGTCCTCGCCGTTCGCCTGGCGGCGATACCAGTCCATGGTGAGCGCGACGGCGGCCGGCGCGTCGAGCCGGCTCTCGAAGCCCAGAACGCGTCGGGCCAGGCCGGCGTCGATCGCCAGGGACCTGGCCTCCAGGGACCGGGGGTCGGGCTCGTGGCGCCAGGGCTGCGCGCCCAGCGCCTCGACCCCCAGGGTGGCGAGCTCGCCCACCGTCACCTCGCGCCCGCCCGGCCGGGGGCCGAAGTTCATCGCCCGCGGCGTCGAACCCTCGGTGGCGAGCGCCTGCAGATAGACGAGGTAGCCCGCCAGGCAGTCGAGCACATGCTGCCAGGGACGCGTCGCCTCCGGATGGCGCAGGACGACCGGCTGCTGGGCCCGGGCGGCGCGGACGATGTCGGCGACGATGCGGTCGGGCGAGAAGTCACCGCCGCCGATCACGTTGCCGCCGCGCGCCGTGGCGAGGGGGACGCCGGCCGGCTCGAAGTAGCTTTTGGCGAAGCTCTGGACGGCGATCTCGGTGGCGGCCTTGGAGGCGGAATAGGGATCCTTGCCGCCCAGGGCGTCTGTCTCGGAGAAGGCGCGGCCGGTCTCGGCGTTGGCGTAGACCTTGTCGGAGGTGATCGCGAGCACGGCCTGCAGGCCCGCCTGCGCGCGCAGCGCCTGCAGCAGGTGGGCCGTGCCCATGACGTTCGAGGCGAAGGTGGCCACGGGGTCGGCGATGGCGGCCCGCACGATCGGTTGGGCGGCCATGTGCAGGACAAGATCGAAGCTGCGGCCGGCGAGCGCGGCCTCCACCGCCGCGGCGTCGCGCAGGTCGACGATCAGCGAGGCCGCGCAGCCTTCGACGCCCGCCAGCTCGAACAGGCTGGGCTCCTGGTCGGGCGCCAGCGCCAGGCCAGTGACCTCCGCGCCGAGCTCGGCCAGCCAGATCGCCGCCCAGGCCCCCTTGAAGCCGGTGTGGCCGGTCAGGAGGACCCGTTTGCCGCGCCAGAAGAGCGGGTCTAGCGCCGCCACGGCGCCTCGCCGGAGGCCCACAGGGCTTCCAGATGGTTCTTGTCGCGCAGGGTGTCCATCGCCGCCCAGAAGCCGTCATGGCGGTAGGCCATCAGCTGGTTGTCGTGCGCCAGGGTCTCCAGAGGCTCGACCTCGAAGCTGGTCGCATCGTCCGCGATTCGGTCCAGGACCTTGGGCTGCAGGACAAAGAAGCCGCCGTTGATCAGGCCGTTGTCGCCGGGCGGCTTTTCGATGAACCGCTGGACCTGGTCGTCGCGGATCTCCAGCGCCCCATAGCGCCCGGGCGGGGAGACCGCGGTGACGGTCGCCTCGCGGCCATGGGCGCGGTGGAAGGCCGCGAGCGCGCCCAGGTCCACGTCGGCCACGCCGTCGCCGTAGGTGAGGAAGAACGGCTCGTCCTTGTCGAGGTACTGCGCCACGCGCTTCACCCGCCCGCCGGTCATGGTGTCGGCCCCGGTGTCCACCAGGGTGACGCGCCAGGGTTCGTGATTGGTGGCGTGGTACTCGGTGACCCCACGGGCCAGGTCGACGGTCAGGTCGGCGTTGTGCAGCACGTAGTTGGAGAAATACTCCTTCACCACGTAGCCCTTGTAGCCGAGGCAAACGATGAAGTCGTTGAAGCCGTAGTGCGAGTAGAGCTTCATGATGTGCCACAGGATCGGCCGGCCCCCGATCTCGATCATCGGCTTGGGCTTCAGGTGGCTCTCTTCGGAGATGCGCGTGCCGAGGCCGCCCGCCAGGATCACTGTCTTCATGGTCTCAAAGCCTCTCGCCCCGCCGCCCCTCTTATCGCGTAGGCCGCGGCCTATGAAGCGCCAATCCGGCCATTAGAAGGCCTTGCAGCCTGGGGCTCGGCGGGGGATGTGGGAGAGATGGCCGAGGATCGCGTCGCCTTCATCGTCGCCGGCGTGCAGAAGGGCGGCACGACCGCCCTGTTCGACTATCTGGGCGAGGCGCCGAGCCTGGCGCTGTCGCGCGAGAAGGAAGTTCACTTCTTCGACGATGAGGCGATCGACTGGGCGCGGCCCGACTACGGCGCCTATCACGCGGCCTTCCCGCCGTCCGACGGGCGCCTGCGGGGCGAGGCGACGCCGATCTACCTCTATTGGCCGCAAAGCCTCGAGCGGATCGCCGCCTACAATCCGGCGATGAAGCTGATCGTCATGCTGCGCGATCCGGTGGAGCGGGCCTGGTCGCACTGGAAGATGGAATACGCCCGCGGCGCGGAGACTCAGCCCTTCGCCTGGTGCGTCCGTGAAGGCCGCCAGCGGCTGTTCGCGGCGGAGCCCTGGGGCGTCCACCGGGAGTTCTCCTATGTGGAGCGCGGCTTCTATGGCGAGCAGGTCGAGCGGCTCTTCGGCCTCTTCCCCCGGGAGCAGGCGCTGGTGCTGAAGGCGGAGGATCTGCGCGCGGATCCGGGCCCGGTCCTGGCCCGGGTGCGCGGCTTCCTCGGGCTTCCGCCGGGCGCGGCGCCGGCCCCGCGCGACGTGCATGTCGGCCGCGAGATGGACTACGGCTCGCAACTCACGGCCGAGGACGTGGCGCACCTGCGCGCCGTCTACGCCCGCGACGCGGCGCGGCTCGCCGACCTCACGGGCCTGCGGTTCGGGTGAGGCCATAGTTTGGTCGCCACGGGCCGCGAGGCTTGCGGCGAACCCTCGCCGCAGAAGAGGCCCCATGCGCCTGACGCCACTCGCCGCGCTCGCCGTCGCAGCCCTCGCCACGCCCTGGGCGGCCGCGCGAGGGGCGCCCGACGATGCGCCGAAGCTCGTCCTGCCGCTCGCCTGCGAGATCGGCCGCAGTTGCGAGGTGCAGAACTATGTCGACCGCGACCCCGGCCCCGCCGCGCTCGACTTCCACTGCGGCCACCGCACCTATCAGGCCCACAACGGCACCGATTTCCGGGTGAGCGACATGGCCGCGCAACGGGCCGGCGTGGACGTGCTGGCGGCGGCGGCGGGCACGGTGGAGCGCCTGCGCGACGGCGAGCCCGACATCTCGATCCGCGCGCCCGGCGCCCCGTCGATCGCGGGGCGCGAATGCGGCAACGGGGTGGTGATCGCGCACGGCGGCGGGTGGGAAACCCAGTATTGCCACCTGGCCCGCGGCAGCCTGCTCGTGAGGCCCGGCGATGCGGTGAAGGCGGGGCAGGCCATCGCCCGCGTGGGCCTCTCCGGCGACACCGAGTTCCCGCACCTGCACCTGACGGTGCTGCACGCGGGCCAGGCCGTGGACCCCTTCGCGCCGGGCCCGGTCTCCGCGCCGGCCTGTGCGCCGCAGGCCGGGATGTGGGCCGAGGCGACCGCCCGCGAACTTGGCTACAAGCGGGGCGCAGTGCTGAACGCGGGCTTCGAGACGTCGGTGGGCGGCATGGACGCGGTGGAGGCCGGCGCGCTTCCAGCCCCCAGTGCGTCATCCGACGCCATCGTGGCCTATGCGCGGCTCATCGGGCTGGAGGCCGGGGACGTCGTCGAGCTGCGGTTGCTGGGGCCGGACGGCGCGGTCCTGGCCGCGGCGACCCAGCCGCCGCTCGACCACGACAAGGCCCAATGGCTGAGCCAGGTAGGCCGCAAGCGCCCGGCCGCCGGCTGGCCCCACGGCGTCTATGTGGGCGAGCTGCTGGTCCGCCGGGCCGGCGCGGCGGCGATCAGCCGCCGGTGGCAGACCACGCTCTGAGGGCGTCAGGCGGTCTTGATGAACAGGCCCTGGCCGGTGGGCAGCGCCAGGATCTGCTGCAGGCCGCGGTCGGCGAACCAGCGGTTTTCCGCGTCATGCTGCGCCTTGGCCGACAGCCAGCAGTAGTCATCGAAGACGATCACACCGCCGGGCGAGATTCGGTCATAGAGCGCATCGAGCGCGGCGATCTCCGCGGTGGAGTTGTTCAGGTCCACGTGGAGGAAAGCGATGCGTTCAGGCGACACCTCGCCCAGAACTTCGGGCACGCGGCCCTTGATCACCTGGATGTTCGGGAAGGCCGCGAATCGCTCCTGGACCTCCTCGAAGCTGAACGTGCCGGCCCCGTAGGTCGCCTTGTTGCTCGCCGCCCAGCCGGGATCGAGCTGGTCGTCCGGAATGCCCTCGAAGGTGTCGTACAGGAACCAGCGCTTGTCCCAGCCGGCGAACTCCAGGTACTCGGCCACGAAGATCGTCGTGTGGCCCTTGAAGACCCCGAGCTCCACGAAGTCCCCTTCGACCGCGCGGCCCTGCTTGACCGCCCAGAGGACTGTCTGAAGGTTCCAGTGCCAGTTGGCGAGGGGCAGCAGGTGGGCGTGCTTGCCGGCGAGGGCGTTGAAGCGGTCATCATCGAGGAAGGGCAGCGTCTTTTGCCATGTCGCCAGACCTTCACCGATGAAGACGTTCTGGCCGATGGCTTCGAGGCTTTGCAGGATGTCGTGGAGCTGGACTCGGCGGCGATGGTTGGCGGTGGCCAGGCCCAGGCGGACCAGGATGGTTTGACGCTGCCTGGGCGTCGCGCGCCTGAGGGCGACGAGATAGAGGTTCGCCGCCGTCGGGATGTCGCCGGCGCGCATCAGGCCATCGCCCATGTGCATCAGGTGCATCGCCGACGTATCCTTGATGGTCACATCGCTCAAGGCTTGAAACTCCCGCGACCGGCCGCGTGGCCGGGTTGAACGATACGTGATCGGCGAGCTGCTTCCCTAGCACAGCTGGTCGCGATAGGGTCAATGGTCAGCCTAGCTCTCCATGGCTGTGTCGCTTTGGCCGGGTGGCGGATCGCAGGATCTGCCGCTCGGCCTTCGCGTTTCTGGGCCATGGCGCCTGAGCAAGCGAGCTCGGCGCGGCCGGCCAGCGGCCTTCACCCACACCAAGCGCGCCGCGACAGCCCCCATCGTCGGGGCCCGCGGCCGGCGGCGATGGGTGTCTTCAGCAGGCGCCCAAAAAGAAAGGGGCCGCCCCGAAGGGCGGCCCCTGACCTCGTGTCGTCTAAGCCGGAGCCTAGATGATGTTCGAGAAGTCGATATCGGCGAGCGATTTGCCCACCAGCACGACCGCGGTGTCGGCGGCCGTGATGCTGTGGTCGTTGTTGGTGTCGGCGAACACCACCACGTCCGTGCCGATCTGCACCGCCACGTACTTGCCGCTGGTGCCCAGGTGAGCGTTCGCCTGAGCCGTCGCGTCGGTGAAGTCCGTTCCCGTCGTTTCGGTGTAGTTCAGGGTCGTACCCGCCGCCATCGTGGCGCCGGTGGTGTCGTTGAAGTGCAGGAAGTTGGTCGGCGCCGCCGTGGTGCCGCCGTTCCAATCCCTGATCTGGTCGAGCGTGCCCGCGACGGCGTTCGAGTCGCCGGCGCCCGCGCTGTTGAACACGAACAGGTCGCCGCCGCCGCCGCCGAAGAGGACGTCAGTCCCCGTGCCGCCGGTGATGGTGTCGTTGCCCGTGCTGCCGTGGATCGTGTCGTTACCGGCGCCGCCGCTGAGGATGTCCTTACCGGCCACCGCGGAGATGCTGTCGGAGCCCGCACCGCCGATCAGGGTGTCGTTACCCGTCCCGCCGATGATGGTCTGGGCGCTCGCCGCACCGCCAGCGTTGACGCTGTCGTTGCCGTCCCCGGTGTTGATGAGGTCCTTGCCGTGACCAGCCCCGACCGAAACCACGTCGTTGCCGGCGCCGCCCGTGACCGTATCGGAGGAGGCCGTGGTGCCGCCGCTGAGCGTGAAGCTGTCGTTGCCGTTGCCGCCGTCGAGGACGTTCTTGCCGCCCGCGTCGGTGATCTGGTCGTTCCCGTCGCCACCGGTGATGGTGTCGTCGCCGGTGCCGCCAGCGATCGTGTCGTTACCGGTGCCGCCATCGATGTTGTCATCGCCGGCCGCCGCGGTCGCGTTGATCGAGTCGTCGCCGTCTTCACCCTTGATCGTCAGGTTGCCGGTGCCGGCGCCCGCCGAGATGGTGTCGT
>NZ_DATMNA010000082.1:0-21028 GCF_035569475.1 Phenylobacterium sp. | reverse complement strand
CGCTGCTCTACAAGGTGGCCGGGACCTGGGGCAGCCATGAGGGCTCGATCCTGCTCTGGTGCCTGATCCTCACGGGCTACGGCGCGGCGGCGGCGACCCTGGGCCGGGGCCTGCCGCGCGGGCTGAAAGCCCTGATGGTGGCGACCCAAGGGGCGCTGGGGACGGTGTTCCTGGCCTACACGGTGTTCGCTTCGAACCCGCTGCTGCGCATCGCCATGCCGCCGGTGGAGGGCCGTTCGCTCAACCCGCTGCTGCAGGACCCGGCGCTGGCGATCCACCCGCCGTTCCTCTACTCGGGCTACGTCGGCATGTCGGTGGTCTTCTCGCTGGCGGTCGCGGCCCTGATCGAGGGGCGGGTGGACGCGGCCTGGGCGCGGTGGGTTCGGCCCTGGGCGCTGGCGGCATGGAGCTTCCTGACCGTCGGCATCACGCTGGGCGCCTTCTGGGCCTACTACGAGCTGGGCTGGGGCGGCTGGTGGTTCTGGGACCCGGTGGAGAACGCCTCCTTCATGCCCTGGCTGATGGCCACGGCCCTGCTGCACTCGGCCATCGTCACGGAGAAGCGCGGGGCGCTCGCCGGCTGGAGCCTGTTCCTGGCGATCGGCGCCTTCACCTTCTCCATGCTGGGCGCCTTCCTGGTGCGCTCGGGCGTGCTGACCAGCGTCCACGCCTTCGCGGTGGATCCCAAGCGCGGCGTGCTGCTGCTGATCATCCTGGGGCTGACCGCGGGTTCGGCCTTCGCCCTCTTCGCCTGGCGCGCGCCGAAGCTCAGCCCCGGCGGGCTGTTCGCGCCGATCAGCCGTGAGAGCGCGCTGGTGATGAACAACATCCTGCTGGCGGCGGCCACGACGACGGTGATGGTCGGCACGCTCTTCCCGCTGGTCCGCGAGGCGATGGGCACGCCGATCTCGATCGGCCCGGGCTATTTCAACTGGACCTTCGCGCCCCTGATGGCGGCGTTGGCGATCATCCTGCCGGCCGGGCCCCTGCTGGCCTGGAAGCGGGGCGACCTGGGCGGCGTGGCCCAGCGGTTGTGGGCGGCGGCGGTCATCGCGCTCGGCTGCGGCCTCCTGGCCTACGCCCTGGTGAGCCCGCGCAAGGCGTTCGGGGCGCTGGGCGTCGCCATCGGCGGCTGGCTGGTGGCCGGGGCGGCGGCCGAGCTGGTGGAGCGCACGCGGGCCTTCCGGGTCCCGGCGGCGGATAGCTGGCGGCGGCTGACGGGCCTGCCGCGCGGCGCCTGGGGCATGACGCTGGCGCACCTGGGCCTCGGCGTCTTCGCGCTGGGCGCCTGCGCCGAGCTGGGCTGGAAGGGCGAGGCGGCCGAGACCCTGCCGCTGGGCGGGTCGCTCAACGTGGGCGCCTATCACCTGACCCTGGAGACGGTGCGGCCCGTGGAAGGGCCCAACTACGATTCCGAGCGGGCGATGATCCGGGTGACCAAGGCCGGCCAGCCGGTCTGCACGGGCGAGCCCGATCGGCGCTTCTATCCGGCTGGCGGCCAGACGATCTCCGGGATCGCGCTCTGCTACCGCGGCGCCTCGCACCTCTACATGGTGCTCGGCGAGAAGCGGAAGGCGCTGGACGGGACCCCGGTCTGGCTGATCCGGGCCTACTGGAACCCCTGGGCCAGCCTGATCTTCCTGGGACCGGTGATCATGGCGCTGGGCGGCCTGACCTCGCTCTCCGACCGGCGCATGCGGCTGGGGGTCGCGCGGCGGCGCGCGGCCCAGGCGGTGGCCCAGCCCACGGCGGCGCAGGAGCAGCCGGCGTGAGACGGCTGCAGGCCCTGGCGGCGGTGTTCGCCGGCGTGCTCTGCCTGGCCGCCGCGGCCGACCCCGCCGACCGCCTGCCCGATCCGGCCCAGGAGGCCCGCGCCCGGGCGATCTTCCAGGACGTGCGCTGCCTGGTCTGCCAGAACGAATCCATCGACGACTCCGAGGCCGAGCTCGCGGCCGACCTGCGCAAGGTGGTGCGCGAGCAGGTGAGGGCCGGCCGCAGCGACGCCGAGGTCAAGCGCTTCCTGACCGACCGCTACGGCGAGTTCGTGTTGCTGACCCCGGCCTTCTCGTGGATGAACCTGGCGCTTTGGGGCGGGCCCTTCGCGGTGGTCCTCCTGGGAGCAGGCCTGCTTCTCACCCGCCTGCGGAACCGATCCGCCGAAGCCGAACTCTCACCTGCGGAGGCCGAGCGCGTGAGACGGCTGTCCGAAAGCGATCCCGCCTGACATGATTGCGCCCTACAAGGAACGGATTGCCCGAGGCAGGGTGTCTTAAAGGTAACTTGAGCGCCATTGCGCTCTGATGCATCGAACCTAGGTTTACGGGACGCGCCGGCTCCGCCGGGGCGCCAGAGGGAAACAGAAGTCATATGACCTCCAAGAAGACGGGCTATTTCCTGGGTGCGGTGGCCGGGGCCGGCGTAATGGCCGCGGCGGTCGCGGGCGCGGGCATGCGCTTGCCGATGGCCCATGCCGACAGCCAGGCCCATCTGATCAAGGCTTCGACGGCGCCGATCTTCGCCCCGCCGCCCGGCGCGCCCATGTCCTTCGCCGACATCTTCGACCGCGTTTCCCCCGCGGTGGTGTCGATCAATGTGACCAGCCGGGTCGATGCGAGCGCGCTGCGCCGTATCCCGGGCTTCGAGAACTTCCCCTTCGACATCCAGCCGCGCGGCGGGCCGGGCCCGCAGGGCGGCGGCGGTGACGACGAAGAGGGCGCATCTCCCGGCGGCGGCAACAGCGGGCGCACCGAGAAGGGCCAGCCGAAGCTGCCGACCCAGCAATCGGCCGGCTCCGGCTTCTTCATCTCGGCCGACGGCTACATCGTCACCAACAACCACGTGGTCGAGAACGCCGAGACCATCAAGGTGGTGCTGAAGGACGAGACCGAGCTCGACGCCGTCGTGGTCGGCCGCGACGAGCCCTCGGACCTGGCGGTGATCAAGGTCAAGGGCGGGCGCAACAACTTCCCGTTCGTGAACTTCGAGAACGCCGGCAAGCCGCGCGTCGGCGACTGGGTGATCGCGGTGGGCAACCCCTTCGGCCTGGGCGGCACGGCCACGGCCGGGATCATCAGCGCCTACGGCCGCGACATCGGCGACAACTTCGTCGACTACATCCAGATCGACGCCCCCATCAACCGGGGCAACTCCGGCGGCCCGACCTTCGACATCTACGGCCGGGTGATCGGGGTGAACACGGCGATCTTCTCGCCCTCGGGCGGTTCGGTGGGCATCGGCTTCGCCATCCCCGCCGAGGTGGCCGACGCGGTGACCAAGAAGCTGATCACCGGCGGGAAGATCCAGCGCGGCTATATCGGCGCGACGATCCAGAACTTCACGCCGGACATGGCCGAGGCCCAAGGGCTGGGCTCGCAGAAGGGCGCGATCGTCTCCGACCTGGTGCCGAACGGCCCGTCCGCCAAGGCGGGCCTGGCGCCCGGCGACGTGGTGGTGTCGGTCAACGGGACCACCATCAAGACCTCAACGGAGCTGACCCGCGAGGTGGCCAAGGCCCAGCCCGGCGACGTGATCCGCCTGGACGTGATCCGCGAGGGCAAGCACCGCCCGATCGAGATCCGCTCCGGCATCCGCCCGTCGGAGAAGGACCTGGCGTCCAACGACAACACGCCGGGCGGCGGCGGCGACAAGAGCCCGCTGACCCCGCCGACGCCGCATCCTTCGGTGCTCGGCATGGCGCTGGGCGCGCTGGACGAGCCGACCCGGCGGCGGCTGAACGCGCCGGCCGAGGTGAAGGGGGTGGTGGTCGAAAGCATCGACCAGAACTCCGACGCCGGGCAGAAAGGCCTGCATCGCGGCGATATCATCGTCCAGGCGGGCGGTCATCCGGTGGCCACGGCGGCCGACGTCGCCGCGGCGGTGGACGCCGCCAAGAAGGCCAACCGGACGGGCGTGCTGCTGGGTATCTTCCGGCAGGGCCGCACGACCTTCCTGCCGATCAAGATCGCCGGCTAGGGCGCTTTCGCGGGGGCGGAGAAGCATGCGGATCCTGATCGTCGAAGACGACCTCGAAGCGGCGGACGCCATGGAGAGGGGCCTGACGGAAGCGGGCAACGCGTGCACGCGGGCCGCCGACGGCGAGGAGGGCCTCACGGCCGCTCGCGACGGCGAGTTCGACGTGATGATCGTCGACCGCATGATGCCGAAGATGAACGGCGTGCAGCTCATCGAGACCATCCGGCGCGAGGGCGACCAGACGCCGGTGCTGTTCCTCTCGGCCCTGGGCGAGGTCGGCGACCGCGTCGAGGGGCTGAAGGCCGGCGGCGACGACTACCTGGTCAAGCCCTACGCCTTCGCCGAGCTGATCGCCCGGGTGGAAGCCCTGGCCCGGCGGCGCGAGACCGGCTCGGTGCACACCATGCTGCGCGTCGGCGAGCTGGAGATGGACCTGATCGGGCGCACCGTCCACCGCCAGGGCAAGGAGATCGACCTGCAGCCGCGCGAGTTCCAGTTGCTGGAGTTCATGATGCGCCACGCCGGCCAGTCGGTGACCCGCACCATGCTCTTGGAAAAGGTCTGGGAGTACCACTTCGACCCGCAGACCAACGTCATCGACGTGCACATCTCGCGCCTGCGCTCGAAGATCGACAAGGGCTTCGACCGGCCGATGCTGCAGACGGTCCGCGGGGCGGGCTACCGGTTGGATGCCTAGCCTACCTCCCCCGTTTATGGGGGAGGGGGACCGTCCGCCGAAGAGCGGACGGTGGAGGGGGCGAGCCCCATCCACAGTACCTGAGGTTCGCCCCCTCCCCCCCTCGCTCTACGGCGAGCGGTCCCCCTCCGCCGCTTCGCAGGGGAGGTAAATGCGCCTGCCGCGCATATTCCGCACGGCGCCGTTCCGCCTGACGGTGATCATCCTGGGGCTGTTCGCCAGCGCGGCGCTGGCGTTCCTGGCCTACATCTATGTGGCGACGGCGGGCGAGGCGACGCGGCGCACCGACCAGGAGATCACCCGCGAGATGCACTCGCTGGTCTCCGCCTACGACCGGGCCGGGGTCGACGCGGTGAACCAGTCGCTGATCGAGCGCGCGGCCAGCGAGCGGCCGTTCCTCTACCTGCTGATGAAGCCGGACCAGAAGAAGATCTCCGGCTCGATCGAGGAGAGCCCGGTGGAGAAGTTCACCGGCGCGCCGACCTGGACCAGCTTTGCGGTGACGGACCAGGACCTGCAGGGCCGCACGGTCAAGCACCCGGCCCGCGGCCTGCAGCAGCGGCTCAGCGGCGGCCAGATCCTGTTCGTCGGCGCCGACGTGGGCGAGGACCAGGCCTATGTCGACAAGATCACCCGCGCCAGCCAGGGCGCCGGGGCGCTGGTGGTGGTGCTGGGCCTTTTGCTTGGCATCCTGGTCAGCCGCAACGTGACCCGCTCCATGACCGGCCTGACCGAGGTGGTGGACGCGGTGCGCAACGGCGACCTGGGCGCGCGCGCCCAACTTCGCGGCGCCCGCGATGAGTTCGACGAGTTGGCCGCCGGCATCAACGAGATGCTCGACCGGCTGGAGCGGTCGATGGCCGGACACCGCCACGCCGGCGACGCCATCGCCCACGACCTGCGCTCGCCGCTCACCCGCCTGCGGGCCCGGCTGGAGGTGGCCTACCTCGACGTCGAGGCCGGCAAGGGCGACCCGACCCAGGCGCTGGCCCAGGCCCTGGAAGACACCGACGGAGTGTTGAAGACCTTCGCCGCGGTGCTGTCGATCGCGCGGCTGCAGGCCGCCGGGACCGCGCCGGACCCCGTGCTGTTCGACCCCTCCGAACTGGCCGCCAACATCTCCGAGCTCTACGAGCCGCTCTGCGAGGACAAGGGCCTCGACTTCGCCGCCGAGCTGCAGAAGGACCTGCAGGCGCGCGGCAACCGCGAGTTCCTGGCCCAGGCCCTGGCCAACATCCTCGACAACGCCGTGAAATACACGCCCTCGGGCGGGGCGATCATGCTGCGGGTGCGCAGGCGGTCCTCCGGCGAGATCGAGTTCTCGGTGACCGATACCGGCCCCGGCGTGCCGGACGGCGACCGCGAGCGGGTGGTGGAGCGCTTTGTGCGCCTGGAGAACAGCCGCAACGAGCCCGGCGCGGGCCTTGGCCTGTCGCTGGTGGCCGCCGTCGCCGAGGCCCACGGCGGACGGCTGGAACTCGCCGAAGGCCCGGGCAAGGTGGGCGAGCTGGGGCCGGGCCTGCGGGTGGCGCTGATCCTGCCGCGGGCGTGACGCCGACGTTTCGGCAGGCGGCGGCGCCCCCGGCGGAGGAATTCGACGCGCTGGCAGCTCGTGGAACCATGGACCGCCCGCCGCGCCGCCGCCCCGGCGTTGGTCGACGCGCCACTCGCCTCTTGGGGGAACCGGCTTGCGCGCGCCCGGGTAGGGAATAACGTTGTTCTTTGGCCAAAAATGGCCCGTTGATGGACGGGGCAATAAGATGAAAATGAGAGGTGCTCTCTTGGCCAGCGCCGCCTTGGCGCTGACCTTCGCTTTCGGGGCGACGGAGGCTCGGGCGGTCAATCTCGTGACAAACGGCGGCTTCGAGAGCCCCGTGATCAGTCCGCCGTATCTGCTCGATGCGACCCCCACCGGATGGACCGGCACCGGCGATCTGGTGGTGCAGGGCTATGCAGGCTCGGTGTCCAGCGGCGATGGAAATCAGTGGTTCGACCTGAACCCCGATGTCAGCGGGGGGACAGGGCTTTCCCAGGATGTCAGCCTCGTCGCGGGACAGACCTACGCGTTCTCGTTCATCTACAACGGGGGCGGCGGAGGGACCACGACACTAATCAGCTACAATATCGGCGGCGACCTTTCGGGAAGCGTGTCGACAGCGGCCCTCAATGTCTACGACGGCAGCCCTTGGCACACGCTTTCGACGAGCTTTGTGTCTTCGGTCACCGGGCTTGAAACCTTACACTTCATGCCCAACGGGGTCTGGTCGGGCGGCTTCATCGACAACGTCCAGCTCACAACCGCCGGTGTTCCCGAGCCGGCGAGCTGGGCGTTGATGATCGGCGGCTTCGGCCTCGCGGGGGCGATGCTGCGCCGCCGCCGAGCGACCCTCCCAGCCTCCGCCTAAGCCCAAGAGCTGGCCGACCGCGGCTATTTCTCCGGCGAGGAGATCGTGGCCTGTAGCGCCATCGGCGTGACGCCGTATGCGCCGAAGCCGCTCACCCCGGCGCCGAGCCGACGGCCGCCCCACAGCCCGCTGAAGCTCAGGGCAGGATCGTCGAACGCCCCTTCGGCGCGAACAAAGCCTGGATGGGCTTGACCCACTTCCTGGCGAAGCGCCTGAGGAACCTGAAGGCCGAGATCGGCCGCCACATCCTGGCGGACAGCATGAAGCCGGTGATGCAGATCCTCGGGACCGGACCGCTGACAGCCGCCATCCGGACCTTCTGGTGGTCCGCAGGTCGTCGCGCACCGCGGCGGCCTCAGGTCTTGGCCGCGACGAAGTCGGTAGACGCGCTAAGCGTGCTCCACTTGCGGTCGGCTGCGGTCTTCCGGGCGTCGGCCGCCTGGACGACCTTGAGCGCATCGCTGCCGAGCAGCAGGCGTATAGGCGGATCGTCCATTCCGACGACCCTGAGGATCACCTGGGCCGCCTTGGCCGGATCGCCGGGCTGTTTGCCGTTGTAGTCGAGTTGGAACCGTGCCGCCTGGCCGACGGTGGCGTCGTATTCCGGGCGGATTTCGTGGATCGTCTGGGACGAGCCGGCGAAGTCGGTCCTGAAGCCGCCCGGCTCAAAGACGGTCACCTTGACGCCGAGCGGCGCCAACTCGGTCACCATCACCTCGGAAAAGCCCTCGACCCCGAACTTCGCGGCGGAATAGGCCGCTCGGCCGGTTGAGCCGATCCGTCCTCCGACGGACGAGAAATTGAGGATATGGCCCGAGCCTTGGACGCGCATGATCGGGATGGCGGCCTTCGACAGATAGATCGGTCCAAACAGATTGGCGCCGATCTGCGCGCGGAAATCCTCGATGCTTGTGTCTTCGATGGGACCGAGGTTCCCGTAGCCGGCGACGTTCGCCAACACGTCCAGTCGGCCGAAGCGTTCGACGGCGACGTTCACGGCGGCTTCCGCCGCGACGTGGTCGGTCACGTCCAGCGGCCGGAGGATCACCTGGGCCGGATATCGGTCGGCCAGATCCTCGAGGCCGCTCGTGTTCCGCGCCGTGGCGACGAGATTGTCGCCCGCGGCAAGCACCGCTTCGGCGAGTGCGCGGCCGAGGCCTCGCGAACTTCCTGTAATGAGCCAGGTCTTGACCATTGGACTGTCCTGTTTCTCGACCGGTTGGTCGTCTCTGATGTCGTGGGGCGCCTAGGCGCCGGTTTGCCGAGCTTGGTCTGCAAGCCTTGGGTCGCCGATGACGTATCGTCGGACCAGGCGGCGCTTGCTGATGCGCCACCCTTGGTCCAAGCGAGCGAATTCAAGCTCGTATCGCCCGCCGATCGTCAGGTGTTCGAGGCGGCCTTCACGGCCGGACGCCTCCATGTCCACCACGACATCGGCCTTGGCCGCAGCCCGGTCACCCATCAGGTCGACGACGGAATTGCACAGCTTGTGATGGGTCCACCTCATGGCGCTGACCGCCTCAATCGAGCGGCGGGCGTAGTCCTGGCTCGATACCGCGAGCCAAGAGTCCAGTTCTCCAGAGGGGGATGCGCCCATCACTTCGTCGGCGAAGCAGGCGCGGTAGCGGGCCTCGTCCCGGTCGTCGACCGCCTGGGCAAGTGTCGCCAGCAGTCGCAGGATTTCCAGTTCGTCCATAACCCGCTGGGCTTTGACGGAGTCCATGGGAGTCTCCTTGCTGGGTCGTGCGCTTGGGGTCGCCAGTAGGGCGAGGTCTGGGCTGGGCGCTGGGCCCGCGCGGACGGCTCGGGCGCCCGCGCGGGGGAAATCAGCCCAGGACGGCCCTGACCTCCAGATGGGCCTCCAGCCCGTAACGGCCGTATTCGCGGCCGATGCCGGACTGCTTGAAGCCGCCGAACGGCGCCAGGGGCGCGTGCGGCGCGCCATTGATCGTCACCCGGCCGCAGTCCAGCCGCTCGGCCACCCGACGCGCGTGCGCCACGTCAGCGCTCTCGACATAGGCCTGCAGGCCGTAGGGGCTGTCGTTGGCGATGGCGATGGCCTCTTCCTCGTCGTCGTAGGGGATGACGCACAGCACCGGCCCGAAGATCTCTTCGCGGGCGATGCGCATGTCGTTGTTGACGCCGGCGAAGACGGTGGGCTGCACGAACCAGCCCCGCTCCAGGCCAGCCGGCCGGCCTTCGCCGCCGACCAGGAGCTCGGCGCCTTCTTCCAGGCCCAGATGAATGTAGCTTTGCACCCGATCCCACTGCTTTTGGCTGACCATCGGCCCGACCTTGACGGCAGAGTCGGCGGACCCGCCGACCTTGAGGGCCGCGACCGCCGTCTTGAGGCGCTCGAGGATCTCCGGCAGACGCGACCTCGGCGCCAAGACCCGGGTCCCGGCGATGCAGGCCTGGCCGCTGTTGAGGAAGCCGACCGCGACGACGGTCGAGACCGCGGCCTCCACATCCGCGTCGGGCAGGATGATGTTCGGACCCTTGCCGCCCAACTCCAGGGTGACGCGCTTCATCGTCTCGGCCCCGGAGCGCATGATGGAGCGACCGACCGCTGTCGAACCGGTGAAGGTGACCTTGGCGACGTCCGGGTGCGACGACAGTTCGGCGCCCACCACGTCGCCGCGGCCGTTGACGATGTTGAACACGCCGGGCGGCAGGCCGGCCTCGTGCAGGGCCTCGGTGAGGACCTGAGTTTGCGTGGCGCTCATCTCGCTGGGCTTGATGACGACGGTGCAGCCGGCGGCCAGCGCGGTCGCAAGTTTGCTGCAGATGGAGCCGATATTGCTATTCCACGGGCTGATGGCCGCCACGACGCCGACCGGCTGCAGGCTGACCTGCGCGCCGCCGACAGTTTGGGTGAACTCGAACGCCTCAACCGTGTTGGCCATGTCCAGGAAGAGGTTGGCCGCGTGCGCGACGGAGAAGCCCACGAAGGCCTGCGGCGCGCCGTACTCTTCGATCATCGCTGCGGCGAGCACATCGCTCCGCGCGACGACGGCGTCATGCAACCGGCGGAGCAGCCCGATCCGCTCGGCCTTCGAGGTTCGCGAGTAGGCCGGAAACGCGCGCTTGGCCGCGGCGACCGCAGCTTTCGCGTCGACGGCGTCGCCCAGGCGCACCTGGCCGATCTTCTCCTCGCTGGCGGGGTTGAACAGATCGAACAGCTCCTCCCCGTGCGGGGTGACGAACTGGCCGTCGATATAGACCGTGTCGATGGTGCGCATGGCGCGTCTCCTCTGGTTGCTGAAGAGGATGTGACATCTAACGACTGATCTTATAAGACGATCAGGATGGCGCAGGTTGATGCAAAAAATCGCGCAATGCGGGCTAGCCAGCTCGAGCTCGAAGCCGTCGTGGCGGTTGCTCGTCGCGGCGGCTTCCGGGTTGCGGCGCGCGAACTGAACATGTCCTCCTCGGCGCTCAGCCACGCGGTGGCGGCCCTGGAAGCGCGGTTGGGCGTTCGCCTGTTCAACCGGACGACACGCAGTGTCGCCCTGTCCCCTGAAGGCGAGCAGTTCGTGGGGGAGATCGCACCGGCCTTAGCCGCGATCCGCACCGCCATGGAACGGATCGACGAGCATCGGGCCGAACCCGTCGGCGCCTTGCGTTTGAATTTGCCGCTGGGCGCAGGGCGTATGATCCTGTCGCCGCTGATCTACGAATACATGCGCCGCTATCCGCGCGTGACGGTCGACATGGTCAGCGAAGGAGCGATGGTGGACATCGTCGGGCAAGGCTTCGATGCCGGCGTTCGGCTGGAAGAGTTTGTTCCGCCCGACATGATCGCGGTGCCGATCACCCGCCCGATACGTTCGATCGTGGTGGGCTCGCCCGCCTACTTCTCGGGGCGAAAGCTACCGAGGACGCCGGCCGACCTGGCGGAGCATCGCTGCATTCGCCGGCGCCTGGGGAGCGGCGCGATCTACCGCTGGGAATTCGAGAAGCGGGGCGAGGCTATCGAAATAGATGTCCCCGGCCAGTTGATCCTCGACGACCACGATCTGATGCTGATGGCCGCGCTGGCCGGCGAGGGCCTGGCCTTCGTCTCTGACATCGCGGCCGCCCAGGCGATCGAGGCTGGCCTCTTGCTGCCGGTGCTGGAGGACTGGTCGCCGGAATATCCGGGTCTTTGTCTCTACTATCCGAGCCGCCGCAATATTCCGGCCAGGCTGCGCGCGTTCATCGACCTGATCCGGCAACTGGCGCGATGATCTCAACCGTGAATCGCAGCCTTATCCATCTTCTCCCGCAGGCGGCGAAGGACTGCTAAGCACGCCTCATGGCGCTGGCCGACACCTTGAAACCCTGTGGACCCGTCGTCGACGAGAAGGCCGCCGAGCGCTTGCGCGGCGTCGTCGCCCAGGCGTTGTGGACCGACCGGCTGGAGCAGGCCTGGCCGGCGCTCGCCCCGGTGTTCGCGGCCTCGCCCTATCTCGCCGCCCTGGCGCGGCGCGATCCGAAGCGGCTGGACGGCTTGCTGGCGGACGACCCGCAGGCGCGGCTGGAGGACATCCTGACGCGGACCGCCAAGGCGTCCCGGCTCGACCTGCCGGGCGCCCAGGTCCGCCTTCGCGAGCTCAAGGCCGAGCTTCACCTGCTGACGGCGCTGACCGACCTGGGCGGCGTCTGGGACCTGGACCAGGTGACCGGCGCGCTCACCCGCTTCGCCGACGCGGCGGTGACGGCGGCGCTGACGGTGGCGGCCCGGGGCGAGGCGGAGGCCGGGCGGCTGACCCACCTGGGCGAGGGCGCGGCGGGGCCGGTCCCCGGCTGGTTCTGCATCGCCATGGGCAAGCAGGGCGCCTTCGAGCTGAACTATTCCAGCGACATCGACGTGTCGGTGTTCTTTGACCCGGACGCCATGCCGCTCGCGCCCGGGGTGGAGAGTGAGGCCTTCGCGGTGCGGCTGACGCAGCGGCTGTCGGAGCTGATGCAGCTCCGCACCGCCGACGGCTACGTCTTCCGCATGGACCTGCGCCTGCGGCCCGATCCGTCTTCCACCCAGGCCGCCGTGCCGATCCCGGCGGCCTTGGACTATTACGAGAGCGTCGGCCAGAACTGGGAGCGGGCGGCGTTCATCAAGGCCAGGCCCTGCGCCGGGGACATCCCCGCAGCGCAGGCGTTCCTGGCCGAGCTGCAGCCCTTCGTCTGGCGCCGGAACCTGGACTTCGCGGCCATCGCCGACATCCATTCGATCAAGCGCCAGATCCACGCCCACAAGGTCGACGAGCGGATGACCGCCAAGGGGTTCGACGTGAAGCTGGGCGCCGGCGGAATCCGCGAGATCGAGTTCTACGTCCAGACCCAGCAACTGATCCTGGGCGGGCGCAACCCGGGCTTGCGCAGCCGCCGCACCCTCGATGCGCTGGCGGCCCTCACTGAGGCCGGCCATGTGGCGCCGCAGACCTGCGCCGAACTGACCGAGGCCTACGGGCGGCTGCGCAGCGTCGAGCACCGCATCCAGATGCTGGCCGACGAGCAGACCCACCGGCTGCCGGAGGCCGACGCCGACCGCCGGCGGGTGGCGGCGCTGAGCGGCTACGACCAGCTCCGCACTTTCGACGCCGCGATCACCCGGACGCTGAAGGGCGTGAACGCCCGCTACGGTGAGCTCTTCCCCTCCGAGGAGCCGCTGTCCTCGCGGTTCGGCAGCCTGGTGTTCACCGGCGTCGGGGACGACCCGGAGACCCTGGCGACGCTGAAGCGGTTGGGTTTCTCCAACCCGCCGGCGGTGGCGGCGACGATCCGGAGCTGGCACCACGGCCATATCCCGGCCACGGCCACCGAGCGGGGCCGCGAGCTGTTCACCCGGCTGGCGCCGCGCCTGCTGGAGGCGGCCCAGGCCACCGGGGCGCCGGACGCGGCCTTCAACCGGTTCGCCGACTTCTTCTCGCGGCTGTCGTCGGGGGTGCAGCTCCAGTCGCTGTTCCTGGCCCAGCCGAACCTGTTCGAGCTGGTCGTGCAGGTGATGGCCTTCGCCCCGCGGCTGGCGGCGACCCTGGCGCGGCGCCCCGCGGCCATCGACGCCATGCTGGACGGCAGCTTCTTCGAGCCCATCGACATCGCCGAGGACCGCGCGGTGATGCGCGCGGCGGTGGCCGAGGCCGCCGGCTTCGAGGCGGCCATGGACGTGGTCCGCGTGGTCCACCGCGAGCAGGCCTTCCGCGTCGGCGTGCAGGTGATGAGCGGGGCGGCCAGCGCCGTGGTGGCCGGCAAGGCCTTCGCCGACCTGGCCGACGTCTGTATCGACGCCCTGGCCGACGCGGCGCTGGCGGAAACGGAGCGGCTGGGCGGGGCCTTCCCCGGCGACGTGGCGGTGGTGGCCCTGGGCAAGTGCGGCTCGCGGGAGATGAGCGCCACTTCCGACCTGGACCTGATGACCCTCTACAGGGCCGCCGATCCGCACGCGGGCTCGCAGGCGAAGAGCTGGGACGCGGTCACCTTCTATGGGCGGTTCACCCAGCGCCTGATCGCGGCGCTGTCCAGCCAGACTGGCCAGGGCGGCCTCTACGAGGTGGACATGCAACTGCGGCCCTCCGGCACCAAGGGTCCGGTGGCGGTGAGTTTCGCGGCCTTCGAGGGTTACTACCAGGCCGAGGCCGAGACCTGGGAGTTGCTGGCCCTGACCCGGGCGCGGGTGGTCTGGTCGACCAGCCCGGGCTTCGCGGCCGACGCGGAGGCCGCCTTCGGCCGGGCCCTGCGCCGCCCGCGCGACCGCGCCCAGACGGCCAAGGACGTGCGCGAGATGCGCGAGCTGATGCACCGCGAGCGCCCGGCCAAGGGCGAGTGGGACCTGAAGCTCTCGCCCGGCGGCCTGGTGGACATCGAGTTCGCCGCCCAGTTCCTGCAGATCGCGCACGCCGCCGAGGGCGGGCCGCTGTCGCCCAACACCGCCGCGGCGCTTGCGGCGCTCAGGCACAGCGGCCTGGCGCCCGCCGGGCCGGCCGGGGACCTGGAGGCGGCCTGGCGGCTGCAACAGGACCTGACCCAGCTCTTGAAGGTCGCGCTGGGCGACACCACCGACCCGTCGGGCGAACCGCCGGCCTTCCGCGCGCTGCTGGCCCGCGCCGGGGGCGTGCGGGACTTCCGCCAGCTCAAGGCGACCCTGGGCCGCGTGCAGGCGGCCGCCAACCGCGGCTACGAGAAGATCGTCAACGGATAGAACGCCCCTCGTCGCTCGAAAGGGACTACGCCGTCAGCGCGCGGCGGCGACTGCGGCGAGCGCGACGCTGGATTGGCGCACGGGGAGCGAGAAGGACGCGCTGGTGCCCTGGCCCGGCGCGCTGCGCAGGTCGAGCAGGCCGCCGTGCATTTCCACCAGGGCCTTGGTGAGCGCCAGCCCCAGGCCGGTGCCCTGCTGGGTCTTGGCGTGCTGGCTCTCGATCTGTTCGAAGGGCTGGGCCAGGCGCGCCAGGTCCTCCGGCGGGATGCCGATGCCGGTGTCCTGCACGCTCATCCGCACCCGCTCGCCCAGCGGGTCGTCGCGGCGCTCGGCGCGCACGGTGATCAGGCCGCCGCGCGGGGTGAACTTGATGGCGTTGGAGAGCAGGTTCAGCAGCACCTGCTTGATCGCCCGGTAGTCGGCCTCGACCTCGGGCAGGTCGGAGAAGTCCAGGCGCAGGGCCAGGCCCGCGGCCTCGGCGCGGTTGCGGACCAGGCGAAGGGCGTCCTCGGCCACGTCCTCCAGCGCCACCGGCTCGAAGCGCAGGTTCATCTTGCCGGCCTCGATCTTCGACATGTCGAGGATGTCGTTGATCAGGGCGAGCAGGTGCTGGCCGGAATTGAGGATGTCGCGGGCGTAGTCCTTGTAGCGCGGGTCGCCGACCGGGCCGTACATCTCGGCGACCATGATCTCGGAGAAGCCGTTGATGGCGTTCAGCGGCGTGCGCAGCTCGTGGCTCATATTGGCCAGGAACTCGCTCTTGGCCTGGTTGGCGCCCTCGGCGCGGAGCTTCTCGTTCTCGTACTTGCGGGCCAGTTCCGAGAGCTGCTCCTGGCTGCGCTCCAGGTTGACCACCGCGCGGCGCAGCTCGTCCTCGTTCACCCGGCGCGCCTCCTCCTGGGCCTTGAGCGCGGTGATGTCGGCGGCGGTCACCACCAGGCCGCCCTCGGCGGTGGTGCGCTCGGAGATCTGCACCCAGCGACCGTCGACCAGCTCGGCCTCGCGCACGCCCTTGCGCCCGCCGAGCGACGGGAACTCCTGGCGCACGGCGAGCTTGGCCTGGGCCTCGAGGTCCTCGCGCAGGACGCCGGGCTTGAGGATCTGCGGCTCCAGGCGGAAGAAGCTGCGGTAGTTCTTGTTGCACATCAAAAGCCGGCCCTGCTTGTCCCAGAGGACGAAGGCCTCGGAGACGCTTTCGATGGCGTCGCGCAGGCGGGTCTCGGCGGCCTGCGCGCGGGCCTGGGCCAGGCGCTCCTCTGTGACGTCCAGGGCCACGCCGATGATGCGGGCGAAGCCGCCCTCGGGGCTCTTGCCGAAGCCCTGGCCGCGGGCGTCGATCCAGACGGGCCGGCCGCCGATCAGGCTGGGGACGCGGAACGACACGTCGAAGCCGCCATAGACCGCGGCGTTGGCCAGCGCCTCGCGCAGGCCGTCGCGATGGCCCTCGGAGACCCGCTCCAGCACCTGCTGGCCGTCGACCACGCCGCCGCGCCAGCCGAACAGGGCGGCGGTGACGTCGGACATGAAGATGCGGTCTTCCGAGAGGTCCCATTCCCAGATGCCGCAGCGGGCGGCCTCGACCGCCAGGCGGAAACGCTGCTCGCTGTCGCTGTAGGCGGCGTGGGCCCGCTCGACCCGGCGGGACTCCAGCAGCAGCAGGCCGCCCAGCGCGCCGGCGACCGCCAAGGGAATCATCAGGGAGACGATCTGCTCGGCAAGGCTCAAGGGCCCCTCGGTGAGGCGGGCGATGGCCAGGGCGGTGTAGACCGCCAGCAACAGGAGGGCCGCCAGGATCGCGATGCGCGCGAAGCGCTGCGTAGGCGGCTTGGCGAGCGCCAGGTCGGCGGACCGCTCCAGCGCCCTGGCCGCGCTCATATCATCGCGTGCCCCCAAGGCTCGCCGCTCCCGAAATAGGGCAAATCACCCCGCTTGAGGGCGGAGTCTAAGCGCTAAGGGTAAACAGCGTCACCGCTATTCAGCGGCGAATTGTCCCGCTTAATCCTTAATCGCCGCCGCCGTCAGTAAGCGGCCGTCCACCCTACAGGCGTACGACGATCCGGCGGCGGTCCAGGACGTAGCCCAGGAGCCAGCAGGTCAGCATGTAGGCGATGGCGCAGAGGAGAGAGCCCAGCGGCCCGGGCGCGGCGGCCTGGAAAAGGTTCGCGCCGATCCAGTCGTAGACCCCGACGCCGGGGGCGACCTCGATCTGCTGCAGGGTCGTGACGAAGAGCTCCGAAAACAGGTAGATCGCCAGCGGATTGAGCCCGAACACCTGGAAGAAGCGGGCCGCGGGATTGGGGGCGCGGCCCTCCAGGGCGGCGGCGAGCGCTGCGAGCAGCACGAGGTCCATGCCGACGGTCAGCAGGACGAAGCTGCCGCTCCAGAGCTTCTTCGACATCGGAAAGAGCGGGGTCCAGGCATAGGCGGCGATGGCCAGGAGGAGCCCAAGCAGCGCCATTCGCGTGAGGGCCGGCCGCCGGCCGCCTGCAGCCTGGATGTAGCGCGCCGCCAGGTAGCCGGCGATCACGTTGACCGTCGCGGGCAGCGTGCCCAACAGGCCCTCAGGATCGAAGCCGCCGTCGCGGCGGTAGAGGTGGCTGGCCCCCAGCACGAAGAGATCGAGCCGGGTCCCGGCGTTGC
Organism: Phenylobacterium sp.; assembly: GCF_035569475.1. Taxonomy (GTDB): domain Bacteria; phylum Pseudomonadota; class Alphaproteobacteria; order Caulobacterales; family Caulobacteraceae; genus Phenylobacterium. Next base: position 4,134 of record NZ_DATMNA010000082.1, on the reverse strand, counting down.
CGAGCTTGGAGAACGGGTCGCCCGGCGGGCCGAATCCCAGCAGCAGCCCCCAGTAGCCGAGGAGGAGCAGGGCGCTCAAGCCCACCAGCCAGCGCGGCGACAGATAGCGCACGGCGAACGCGGCCAGCGCATAGCAGAGCGCGATCCGCTGCAGCACGCCCATCACCCGGGTGTCCGCGAAGGGGCTCAGCGTCCAGGCGCCGCCCTCGCGATGGACGAAGGGGTACCAGTACATCAGGAAGCCGAGCAGGAAGATGAGCGCCGCCCGCCGCAGGACCTTGAGCGCGAAGGCGCCGGCGGTCGGGCGCTGGGCGAAGGCGAAGCTCATCGAGCAGCCGACGGCGAACAGGAAGGAGGGGAACACCGCGTCCGCGGCGGTGAAGCCGAACCACCTGGCGTGGACCAGCCAGGGATAGGGATGCGCCCCTGGGCCGGGCGTGTTGACGACGATCATCAGGCAGACGGCGAGCCCGCGGAACACGTCCAGGGACAGGAAGCGCGCGGCGGGCTTCTCCATGGCGAACCCTACGGCCGCCCAAGGCGGGCGAGAAGGGCCCGCGCGCCGCCCACCGGATCGGCGGGGCGCCGGCGGACGTAGGCCGTGTCCCGTTCCACCCAGGCCTGTTCCCAGGCCGCGACGCCGGCCACGACCGCCGCTTCGTCGAAGGGGCCGGCGCCGGCGGCGCGCAGCGCGTCCAGGAACTGCGACCACCGGGGGAGGTAGAAGTCGCCATAGAGGCCCTGCCAGGCCTTGGAGGCGTAGTCGGCCAGGCCGCCGTCGCCGCCCCAGACCGTCACCTGGGCCTTGGCGTCGAGGACATAGGCGCGGGCGTCGGCGGGGTTGTCGGCGTAGGCGCGGGCGGCGTCGATCCAGGTCGCCAGGGTATCGGGCTGAGCGCCCAGGAGCGCGTCGAGCGCCAGGGCCAGGTCCTCCGCCTTGCGCCGCGCCCGGTCGCCGGCCGCCAGGTCGCCGCGGCGATAGGCGGCGACGGCGGCCTGCAGCAGGAGGTCGATCTCCTCGCTGACCAGGTGGCCTGTGGCGTCAATCAGGTCGTGGACGAAGAGCGGCTCGCCTGCGAAGGCCGGGGCCATGCGGGCCAATTCGGCGACGGCGGCAGCCAGCTTGGCCCGGTCGCCGGGATGGCCGGGGAACTCGCCGATGGTCGCCGTCGGCCGCTTGCAGAAGAGGTAGGCGCCGGCCCGGCCGTTCCACCAGCGCGGCGACCAGTAGCGCGTCGTGTAGGCGGCGTCGGCCAGTTGGCGGAGCGCCGCATCGAGTTCCGGGGTGGTGCGGCCGTAGCGCGATTTCGCGTAGCCCGAGAGCCAGGCCGAGAGCGACGCCCCGCCGGCGCCCCAGGCCAGGTCGTAGGCCTCCTCGTAGACGATGGAATTGTTGTCGAGCCCTTCCGGGAACAGGCCGAAGCCGGCCAGCCGCCCGGCCTGCGGATCGGCCAGGACCGCCGCCAGGTCGCGGCGGTAGCCCTCCAGGTCGCCGTAGACCGGGTTGCTGGCGCCGTAGTTGTGCACATAGCCGAAGATCCAGGGCTTGCCGGCGAAGGCGCGGGCGCGCCGCCAGACATCCGGATAGCGGTCGTTGCCGATGTCGAGCACCATCACCCCGCCGTCGGGGACTTCGCTGAAATAGGCGGCGATCGCGGCCTCGTCCCAGAACTGCGAGTCGGCCCCGAAGAGCCAGCCCTGCATCACCCAGACGGCGTCGGGGCGAGCCGCGTGGAAGGCCGCGTGGATCGCCTTGCCGTAGGCGGCGAGACGCCTGGCCTTCAACGCGGGATCGACCTGGGCGGCCGCGGCCTTGCCGGCGCCGCCGTCGGCGAAGCCCGCGTTGCCGCCGCCTGTGCCGTCATCGGCGACCGGCGGCCGCATCTCGTTGAAGGAGTCGGCGAGGTAGTAGGTCCCCGACCCGTAGGTCTCAGTGTAGAGCGCCAGGAACCGCGCGGCGAGCTTCGCGAACAGCGGATCGCGCGGGTCGAGCCAATAGGTCTCGTGGAAGCCGCCGCCGGCCGGCATGCGGTAGATGCGGGCGTCCGCGTGCTTCAGGGCGAAGGCCTTGGGCACATAGCCGCCGAACGCCGGCAGGATCGGACTCATGCCGAGCGCGCGCATGGCGCCGAGGATCCGCCGCTGGAGGTCCCGCTTCTTGTCGATCCAGGCCGCCGGGAGCGGGGCGCGATAGCCCTCGATGTTGCCCATCCTCTGCCAGGGCGTGAAGGCGGGGCCGGAGAAGTAGCCGGCCAGCTCGGCCTCTGTGAGCCCCATCTCGCGCCACAGGGCCCGCCAGACGAACTCCTGGCCCTCGAGCGCCAGCGGCATGTCGATCCCGTGGACCGCCATCCAGTCGATCTCGCGTCGCCAGCGCGGCCAGTCCCACCAGGGCGTGGTGTAGCCGTAGGTGCAGGGGTTGAGGTAGGCGCGGTGCGCGAACGGGCTCTCGACGCGGCCGCTCGCGCCATCGGGCAAGCGGGCGGGCAGGGCTGTGCGATCGCCCTCCCAACTGACGTGCGCCGCGCCGGTTTGGCGCATCCAGGCATAGGCGCCGCGCGCCAGGGCGACGGGGGTGTCGCCGTGGACCGAGAGCGCGCCGTTCCGAACCTCGGCCGCGTACCAGGGCCGCGCGCCCGCGGGTTCGAGCGTCAGCGCGATGCGCGCAGCGGCGGGGCCAAAGAGCCTGGTCAGCACCGCCCGCGCGGCAGCGTCGCCCGCATCGCCGCGGGCAGCCCAGGCAGGCGCGGCCGCGGCCAGGGTCGAGACGGCGAGCGCCCGGGACAGGGCCTCACGGCGCGATACGGACCCCGGCATGCGTTCGGACTCGCCCCCAAGTTGGCCTGCAACCTGCGCCGATTGCGGCCGAGGTCAAACCCGGCCGCCGCGCAGCGGTGGCGGAGAGGCGCAAGCCATCCCTGCCCCAGGCGATCTCCGCGGCGTCCGCTCCTGCTCAAGATGCTCGAGCGCGAGCTGTCGCACAAAGGGTCCGTTGTTGGACCGGGCGCCACCCCGTAGATTGGACCCATGGCGCTCAAACGGATGGACAACATAGGGATCGTCGTCGACGACCTCGAAGGGACGATTGATTTCTTTCGCGAGGTCGGCCTCGAGCTCGAAGGGCGGGCCACCATCGACGGAGAATGGGCCGGACGTGTCACCGGGCTGGGCGATCAGCATGTCGAGATCGCCATGATGCGCACGCCGGATGGCCACGGCCGGGTCGAGCTCTCCCGCTTCCTCACGCCGCCTGTCGTTGCCGATCATCGCAACGCCCCGGTGAACGCTCTCGGCTACCTCCGCGTCATGTTCGCTGTGGACGATCTCGACGAGACACTTGAAAGGCTCCGCAAACGTGGCGCGCAGCTCGTCGGCGAAGTCGTTCAGTATCAAGACGTGTATCGGCTCTGCTACATTCGTGGGCCGGAAGGGCTGCTCATCGGACTTGCCCAAGAGCTCAACTAAGTCAGCCCGGGTTACCCTGACTGTGGACGGCTAGCCGGAGTTTCGAGTGCCAAGGCTAACGGGCTTTGCGGCCGCCATCCTTCTCGCGGGAACCCTGCTTTCCTGGGCCCAACCGTACGCGACGGACGCCGCGCCGGTGGCCCAAGCGAGCCGCCCGATACCTGCCCGGGTCGATAGGGTGTCGACCAAGATTGTTACGACCCTCGCCCTGGCCTTCAGTCCCGACGGCGGCCATCTGGCCATGCTGGGCTTTTGCAACAAAGAGCGCCAAAAGCTCTGCGTCGAGGTCATCGACGCTCGATCCCGGCGTTCCGTCGCGATCCTCGACACGCCCAGCGAACGGGCCAGCCTGGTGGGAGGCGCCCTGGCCTTCAGCCCGGATGGAAAGCTCCTGGCCGCCGGCCAGCACGGGCTTCGCGTCTGGCGCACAGGCGACTGGCAGCCGGCGTTCGATATTCCAGGGCCATTTGCGAGGGGCACCTGGGCCGCAGATGTTGTTCTCGCGCTGACGTTCACCGGCGATGGCCAGTCCCTGGCGACGCTCTATCGGGGCGTCTGGTATCCGCAGACCGTCAAGATGAGCACGCGAAGCCAGGTCGCAAACCTCGACGCTGCGCGGCTGACCGCTCTGCGAAGCGGCGGGACGCCGTCCTATTTCCCGGTGAATCT
>NZ_DATMNA010000081.1:0-31589 GCF_035569475.1 Phenylobacterium sp. | reverse complement strand
CACGTGCCGGGGATCGAACGTGGGCTCGGCGGCCAGCGAGCCGTCGGCCTGCCGGACGCCCTCGCTCATCGCCCGGGTCATCTCGGTGGCCGCGTTGCCGATGTCGATCTGGCCGCAGGCGATGCCGTAGGCCCGGCCGTCGAGCGAGGCCGAGCGCGTCAGGCCGGTGATGGCGTGCTTGGTGGCGGTGTAGGCGACCGAGCGCGGCCGGGGGACATGGGCCGAGATCGAGCCGTTGTTGATGATCCGCCCGCCGCGCGGGTCCTGGTCCTTCATCTGGCGGAAGGCGGCCTGGGTGCAGAGGAAGGCCCCGGTCAGGTTGATGTCCACGACCCGCTTCCAGTGGTCGAACGACAGATCCTCCAGGGGCACGGGCGGTGCGCCGGTCCCGGCGTTGTTGAACAGCAGGTCCAGCCGGCCGAAACGGGCCTGGCTGGCCTGGAACAGGGCGGCGACGGAGGCTGGATCGGCGACATCGGCCGCGCAGGGCAGGGCGCGGGCGGTTGCGTCTCCAGCCGTCTGCGCCGTTTCCTCCAGCAACTCGGCGCGGCGGCCGGCCAGCGTCACCGACCAACCCGCGGCGAGTAGCGCCAGGGACACAGCCCGACCGATCCCGGACCCGGCGCCGGTGACAATGGCGACCTTGGCTGTTGCGCTCTCCATCGGCGCTGATTAGCGCTAACCATCGCGAATGCCCAGGATCGCGATCCGGGAGGAAGAGCCGAAATGGCCGTCGATACGCCCCCGCCGCCCGCGACCGTCGAGGTCGTGGTGGTCTATCCGCCGAAGCTGCCGCCGCTGGGAGGGGACGCCGCGTTCAGCGCGGTGCAGGTGGGTTCCGATATTCTGAAGGCGACGCCGCGGCTGGACCAGGCGCTGGAGAGCGCGCCCGGCGTCTCGCTGTTCCGCCGCACGACCTCGCTGTCGGCCAATCCGACGACCCAGGGCGTGTCGCTGCGGGCCATCGCCGGCTCCGGCGCCGGCCGCGCCCTGGTGACCCTGGACGGGGCGCCGGTGAACGACCCGTTCGGCGGCTGGGTGATCTGGACGGCGCTGCCGTCGGAGGGCCTGGACGGGGCGACCATCGTGCGCGGCGCGGGCGCCGGGCCCTATGGCGCAGGCGCGCTCACCGGGGTCATCGCGCTGCACGAGCGCGGCGCACGCGACGGCCTGGGCGCGGTGGACGTCTCGGCGGGCGAGCGCAACAGCTATCGCGCCGCGGTCTCCGGCGGCACGCAGAGCGTGCTGGTCACCGTTTCCGGCGAGAGCACCGACGGTTACACCCCGGTGCGCGGCAAGACCGCCGGGGCGGCCGACACCCCGCTCGACCTGGAAGATTCCAACGCCGCCGTCCGGGTGCAGCACGACTTCAACGGCGTCCAGGCCGCCGCCAGGGCGGAGGTGTTCGAGGAACGCCGCGGCGCGGGCCTGCTGGGCGCGCGCTCCAAGGCGACGGGCGCGGCGGAGACCCTCACCCTGGCGCAACCGGCCGGCGAAGGGGTCGGCGGCTGGAGGCTGCAGGCCTGGGCGCGGACCAGCGACCTGGCCAACACCTCGGTCTCGGTCGCCGCCAACCGGGCCACCACCACGCCGGCCAACAACGAGTTCTCCACCCCGGCGCAGGGCTATGGCGTCAACGCCGCCCTGCAGGGCCATTGGGGCGTGGCCACCTGGGAGTTCGGCGCCGACGCGCGCTGGGCGATGGGCACGGAGCACGAGCTCTTCAAGTTCGCAAACGGCGCCTACACCATGGGCCGCGACGCCGGCGGCCAGACCTTCGTCGGGGGCGTCTATCTGGAGAGCGCCTACGACCAGGGGCCCTGGCTGGTGACCGGCGGGGCGCGGATCGACGAGTGGACGTCCAAGGACGCGCGGCGGCATGAGTTCGTGCTGGCCACCGGCGCCACCACCTTGAACAGCCCGTCGCCGGACGCCTCGGGGACGGTGCCCACGGGGCGGATCGGGGTGCGCTACACCGTCGACCCGGATCTCTGGGTGCGCACGGCGGCCTACGCCGGTTTCCGGGCCCCGACGCTGAACGAACTGCACCGCCCGTTCCGGGTCGGCAACGACGTGACCGAGTCCAATCCCCTGTTGCGGCCGGAGAAGCTCTACGGCGTCGAGGCGGGCCTGGGCGGCGACAGCTTTTTCACCTGGCAGGCGACCGTCTTCTACAATCAGCTCAAGGACCCGATCACCAACGTCACCCTGGGCGTGGGTCCGGGCGTGATTCCCAGCCTTCCGCTGGCGGGCTTCATTCCGGCGGGCGGCACGCTTCGCCAGCGCCAGAACGCCGGCGAGATCGACGCCTGGGGCGTCGAGGCCGACGCCAACGGCGATGTGACCCCGGTGCTCTCCTGGCGTGCGGCCCTGGCCTACACCCACGCCCGGGTCGACGGCGGCGCAAGCGCCCCGCAGCTCACGGGCCTGCGCCCCGCCCAGACACCTGAATGGACGGTGACCGGCGGCCTGGACTGGCGGCCGATAGAGAAGCTGACCATCTCCAACAGCCTGCGCTACACCTCGACCCAGTACGACGACGACCAGAACACCCGCCGTCTGCCGCCGGGCGCCGAGTGGGACGCCCGCGGCGCCTGGAGCCTTGGGCCCGGCGAGGAGGTCTATGTCGCCGTCGACAACCTGGCCGACGCGCACATTTCGACGGGCAAGACCGCGGACTTCACCGACAGTTGGTCCGAGCCGCGCACCTTCCGGGTCGGGTTCAGCTACCGCCGCTAGGCTTCGGCGTCGGCCGCCATCGCCCGCTCGTGGCGGTCGAGCAGGCTGGGCCACAGGGCCGCGGTCTCCGGCAGGTCGAGGCCGAAGTCGGCGGCCAGGACCGCGACCAGCTCGTCGGCGGATTGCATGACGGTCTTCTCGACCCGGTCCGGCGTCACACGGTGCAGCGTACGGTCGACGATCTGCAGGGCTTCCTCGCGGCGGAACCGGTGGACGATCAGGTGCTGCACGAAGATCGACTCCGGGGCGCTTTGCAGCCAGTCGCACTTGGCGGCGAGCATTGCCGGGTCGGCCGGGGCCAGCCGGAAATCGAACGAGGGCGCGCCGAAGTTCGGGTGGTTGTGGAACCGCCACCAGCCATCGTCCGCCCCTTCGAGCCTGAAATCATAGCCTGAGATCGACACAGGGCCGGCGGCCAGCCGATAGGGTTCCAGCGTCCCGCCGCCCAGTCCCACGTCCGCGATCCAGGGCTGGCCCGCGACGTCGACCAGCAGCACCAGATGGTTGCCCGTGGCGCTGTCGCCCGCGACCGCGCGCATGACGCCGCCCGCCAGCCGGGTGACCTTGAAGCCGATCGCTCCCAGGGCCGCGCCGAGCACGCCGTTCATCTCGTAGCACCAGCCCCCGCGGCGGCGGGTCACCAGCTTGTCGAAGGCCGCGGCGGGATCGGGCGTCACCCGCCGGCCAAGCTGGACGTCGAGGTTCTCGTAGGGAATGGCGGCCAGGTGGGCGCGATGCAGGGCGCGCAGGGTCGCGAGGTCGGGCCGCGCCTGGCCGGAAAACCCGATGCGTTCGAGATAGGCGGCAAGTTCCATCGCGCGCTAGTCGGCCTTCGGCGGCGCGGCGGCGCCGGTGATCAGGGCGACGATCTCGGGCCGGATGTTGTCCGGGCCCTTCTCCATCATGTGCTGGACGATCCGCGCGCCCACGGCGCCGCGCACCTGGGTCGTGAACTCCTCCTTGTTGTCCTTCACCCAGGACATGGAGGCGTGGCGGTTGTCGTTGAGGTTCTGGAAGTGCGGGAACACATAGCGGGCCATCAGCTCGTAGGAGTGCTTCGTCGCGCCCCAGTTGGCCCAGTTGTGGGCCATCAGCAGGAAGGCGCCGAAGCCGCCGCCGCTCTCGTCCCACAACTGCTGGAGCCGGGCGATGGCGTCGTCGGGGGTTCCGATCACCGCCAGGCCGGTGTCGACCATGGCCTTCACCGGGTCCGGCCCCTCGGGCACGATCGGCAGGTTGGCGATCTCGCGGAAGTAGAAGATCCACTTGTCGAGGCCAAAGCGGACGTCCTCCATCGCCTGCTCGCGGGTTTCGGCGATGTGCATGGGCCCGACCAGCCGCCAGCCGTTGCGGTCCATGACGTGGCCGTGCTCGGCCGCCTGCTCGGTGGCGATGGCCCAGTTGGAGGCGAGCGCGTTGAAGCCCGCCGTCGAGGTGGCGCCGAGCGACAGGAGGCCCAGGCCGTGCTGGCCGGCGGCCCGTGCGCCGGTGGGCGACACCTGGCTGGCCACCGCGATCTCCACCGAGGGCCGCGAATAGGGCGTCATCTGCAGGCGCGCCTTGTCGAGTTCGAACCAGTCGGACTTGTGGGTGACCTCCTCGCCGCGCAGCAGGCGCACGATGACGCCCAGCGCCTCGTCCATGCGGTCGCGCTGCTTGGCGACCGGGATGCCCATCATGAAGGCGTCGGAGACCAGGGCGCCGGGGCCCGCGCCGAACATCACCCGTCCGCGGGTCATGTGGTCGAGCTGGTTGATGCGGTCGGCCAGCATCAACGGGTGGTGATAGGGCAGGGACGAGACGCCGGTGCCCAGGCGGATGTGCTTGGTCCGCTCCGCGGCCGCGGCGATGAACACCTCGGGGCTGGCGATCAACTCGTAGGCGGCGGAGTGATGCTCGCCGATCCAGGCCTCGTCGAAACCCAGCCGGTCCATCCATTCCACGAGCTCCAGGTCCCGCTGGATCGCCAGCGTCGGGTTCTCGTCGATCGGATGGAACGGCGCGATGAAGGCGCCGAAGCGCAGGCGCTGGGGCAGCATGGGTCTTCTCTCCCGGTGTTCGCCCGCGACCTTAGGCGGGGGACGCCGGGGAAGGCTAGGCGGCCTTGGCCTTCGCCCGCTCCAGGAAGGTCAGCAACGCCAGTTCGAAGGCGCGGTCGCCGGCGGCCGGCTTCAGCGGCAGGTCCCCGGCCTCATAGGCCTCGAGCACCAAGGGATGGATGTAGGCCGCCCGGCAGACGGCGGGCGTGTTGCCCAGGACGCCGGCGACGGCCTTCACGCAGGCGACAACGTTCTTCCTGCTCTCGCCCGCGCCGGCGCATTCCGGCAGGCCGACAAGGGCGCGGGCGGCGGCCAGGGTCCCGGCCCAGGTGCGGAAGTCCTTGGCCGAGAAGTCCTCGCCTAGCGCGTCGCGGAGGTAGGCGTTGACGTCGGCGGACTCCACCGAATGCCGCTGTCCGTCGTCGTCCAGGTACTGGAACAGCCGCTGACCGGGCAGGTCCTGGCAGGCCTTGAGGATCCGCGCGAGCCGGCGGTCGCTGAAGCCGGTGCGGTGGACCTTGCCGCTCTTGCCCCGGAACTCGAACACCGCCTGGGTGGCGCCGATCCTGGCGTGGCGGTGGCGCAGGGTGGTCAGGCCGAAGCTCTTGTTGGTCTTGGCGTATTCCTCGTTGCCGACGCGGATCAGGGTGATCTCCATGACCCGGACCACGGCCGCCAGCACCTTCTCGCGGGGCAGGCCGTGGCGGGCGAGGTCGCGGTCGACCTGTTTCCGCAGCCGGGGCAGGGCGCGGCCAAAGGCGATCAGGCGGTCGTACTTGTGGGCGTCGCGCACGTGGCGCCAGCGCTCGTGGTAGCGGTACTGCTTGCGGCCCCTCACGTCGCGGCCGGTGGCCTGGATGTGGCCGCGCTCGGTCGGCGCGATCCAGACGTCGGTCCATGCCGGCGGGATCGCCAGCTTGCGGATGCGGTCGAGGGTGGCCTCGGCGGCGATCGTCTGGCCGTCGGGATCGACGTAGTTGAAGCCGTGCCCCGCCTTCCGCCGCCGGATACCTGGGTCGAGGTCGCTGACGTAGGTCAGATGCGCCGCCTGCAGGTCGGCGGCGGGAACAATCTGGTCCGGCAAGTCCCTGGCCATGCGACGCCTCCACTCCGGCAGCGCCAACGTGGTATGCGCGGGCGCGGTTCCTGCGAGGCCAAAGCCCTTGAACTATCGACACGCCTTCCACGCCGGGAACTTCGCCGACCTGGTGAAACACGCCGCCCTCCTGCAGCTCCTGGCGCGCCTGACGCGGGAGCCGGGTCCGCTGAGCGTCATCGACACCCACGCCGGGCGCGGCCTCTACGACCTGGCCGGTCCCGAGGCGGTGAAGTCGGGCGAGGCGCAGGCGGGAATCGTGCGGCTGATGGCTGCGAAGGACGCGCCGCCGGAGTTCGCGCCGCTGACCGCGGCGGTGCGCAAGCTGAACGGCGCGGGGCTGCCCCGCCGCTATCCGGGCTCGCCCTGGCTGATCGCCGAAGCCCTGCGCCCCGGCGACAGCTACCTGGCCTGCGAACTGCGGCCCGATGAGCACGCAGCCCTCCAGGAGCGGATGCGGGGAAAGCGCGGAGTGCGCACCCTGCTGGCCGACGGCTATGAGGCCGCGGTCGCCCAGACGCCGGCCTCGGGCCGCGCCCTGGTGCTGATCGATCCGCCGTTCGAGCGGGCGGACGACTACGCCCGCACTGTCGAGACCCTGGCGGGCGTGCGCCGTCGCAACCGTCAGGCCATGGCCCTGGTCTGGCTGCCGTTGAAGGACCTGGAGACCTTCGACGGCTTTCTGCGCGATCTGGAGGACGCCGCGCCCGGCCCCCTGCGGGTGGCCGAGACCCGGATGCGGCCGCTCACCGACCCCCTGAAGATGAACGGCTGCGCCCTGGTCCTGCTGGACGCGCCGGGCGATATGGCAGGGGTTCTGGAGGCGATCTGCGGCTGGACGGCGGGGACCCTGGGGTCGGGCGGCGGGGCGCAGGTCTACGGGCTCTGAGGCGCAGGCGCCCATCCGGGCGGCGCCCGATCACAAATCGGTATTTCACCGATCTTCCGCACTTGCGAGATCGCGCGTCGTGATATGTTGCGGCGCACAATCCGCTGCAGGAGACCGCCATGTCCTTCGCCCCCGAAACCGACAGCCTTGCGAAGCCGCAAACCCTGATGCGCGTGCCCGTGGGCCTGGCCTCGCCGCTCTGGGGCCTGTTCGCCGGCGTGGCCGTCGGCGGCGCGACCTGGTGGTGGATGACCCGCTGGGCGCGTCCGGCGAATCTGGAGGCGATGTTCGGGGCCGCCACGAAGTTCGAGACCGCCATGGAGACGGAAACGGCCGCGCTGGAGGCTCCGCCGATCGAGGCCGCGGAACCGGTGGTCGAGACCCTGCCCGAGCCCATCGCCGCGGTCGCCGCCGAACCGGTGGTCGAGGCCGCGCCGGAGCCGGTGGAGGAGCCTGCGCCCGCGCCGGTCCTCGAAGCCCAGGCCGAAGTTGCGCCGGAGCGGGAGCCCATGGACGGGGAGGCCGCGCCGATCTCCCCGGTGCTGGAAACCCTCGCGCCGGAACCGGCCGAGCCTGCGGTTGTCGATGCGGCCCCTGCGGAGGCCTTCGCCGAACCTGCGGCTGCGCCCAAGGCGAAGAAGAAGGCGGCCGCGCCCAAGGCGGACTGACAGGCGCCGCGGCTTTGCTTACAACCGGCTGCGCCGCGGTCTTGCGCGGCCTAGGCGGCGGGAGCGGCGTTGAAGCGGGCCCTGGATATCGCGGGCGGATTGGCGGGCCTGGTCCTGCTGTCGCCGTTGCTGGCGGGCTTGGCCCTGGCCGTGCGGCTGGAAAGCCCGGGGCCGGCGCTGCACTGGTCGCGCCGCGTGGGGCGGAAGAACCGCATCTTCGCCATGCCCAAGTTCCGCACCATGCGCACCGGCGCCCCGGACGTAGCGACGCACCTGCTGGCCGACCCCGAGCAATGGGTGACGCCGCTGGGCCGGTTCCTGCGCCGCACAAGCCTCGACGAGCTGCCGCAGCTATGGAGCGTGCTGAAGGGCGACATGAGCCTGGTGGGTCCGCGGCCCGCGCTGTTCAACCAGGACGACCTCGTGGCGCTCCGCACGGCGGCCGGCGTCGACGCCCTGCGCCCGGGCCTGACCGGCTGGGCCCAGATCAACGGCCGCGACGAGCTGCCGATTCCGGAGAAGGCCCGACTGGACCGCGAATATCTGGAACGGATGTCGCTGGCCTTCGATCTGCGTATCCTCGCCGCGACGGCGGTTTCCGCCCTGTCCGGGCGGGGCGTCACCCACTAGGCGGCGCCTAATCGACCGTCGTGCGTTTGAGCAGGTCTGGGCGCCGCGGAGCGAAATATTGACCACTGACACCGCCACGACACCCAACGAGGGTGGGCGCGACGACACAGCGTCGGGCGCGCGCAGGCCGCGCCGCACGCTCTATTGGACCGGAGGGGCCTTCCTCGCGCTGGCGGCGGCAGCCGCGATCCTGGCCGCCATCTGGGACTGGAACTGGTTCCGCGGGCCGGTGGCGGCGATCGCCTCGGCGCGGATCCATCGGCAGGTGAGCATCGACGGGAACCTGCGTGTGCACCTGTGGTCCTGGCAACCCAGCGCCACGGTCGAGAAGGTGCGCATCGCCAATCCGGCGTGGGCGGGCAAGGCCGACCTCGCCGACATCGACCGGATCGCCGTGCAACTCCGCCTGCTGCCCCTGTTGGGCGGCCACCTGGACCTGCGCCTGCTGGAGTTCGACCAGCCCAGGGCGGCGCTCTACCGGGACACCGAGGGTCGGGCGACCTGGGACTTCTCCGACGGGGCCAAGCCGGACGCGCCGCTGCGCCTGCCGCCGGTGCGCAAGTTCGTCATCGACGGAGGCCGGCTCGACTACCGCGACGAAAAGCGCAAGCTCAGCTTCAGCGGCACAGTCGACGCCAAGGAGCAACTCGGCGCCGCCAACCGCGGTTTCCAGATGACCGGCCACGGCGAACTTAACGCCCAGCCGTTCAACCTGCAGGTCACCGGCGGCCCGCTGCTGAACATCGACCGCAACAAGGCCTATCCGTTCGACGCCGACATCCGCGCGGGCCAGACCTATGTGACGGCGAGGGGCGCGGTGCCCAAGCCCTTCGACCTCAGCCAGTTCTACATGGACGTGACCAGCCGCGGCCCGGACCTGTCGGACCTCTATGGCCTGACCGGCGTGCCGCTGCCGAACACGCCACCCTACAGCCTGCACGCCCGGCTTTCGCGCGACGTCCACCTGTGGAAGCTGGACGGCATCGGCGGCAAGGTGGGCAGCAGCGACCTCAGCGGTTCGCTGTCGGTGCGCACCGGCGACAAGCGGCCGTTCCTGACCGCGGACCTGCGCTCGCAGAGCCTCGATTTCCCCGACCTGGGCGCCCTGTTCGGCGGATCGCGCAAGGTCGGCAAGATCGCCTCGCCGACCCAGGTCGCCGTCGCGCAGAAGATGCAGGCCGAGGCGCGGATCTTCCCGGACGCCACCCTGAACTTCGAGCGCATCCGCGCCCTCGACGCCGACGTGACCTACAAGGCGGCCTCGATCACCGACGCGCCGATCCATCTGAAGTCCGGCTCGACCCGGGTGAAGCTGAAGGATGGGATCCTCCGCGCCGAACCCCTCGACCTCGACCTTCCGCAGGGGAGGGTGCAGGGCTTCGTCCAACTCGACGGACGGAAGAACGACGCGATCACGGACCTGGACCTTCGCCTGGTCAACGCCCGGCTGGAGAGCCTCCTGCCGGTGAAGTTCCAGGGCGCGCCCCCGGTGGTGGGGACGGTCGCCGGCCGGGCCCGGCTGCATGGCAGCGGCGACTCCGTGCATGACGCGATGGCCGACGCCAACGGCGAGGTGATGTTCGTGGCGCCGGGCGGCGAGATCCGCCAGTCGCTCGCCGAACTGGCCGGCGTCGATGTGATCAAGGGCCTTGGCCTGCTGTTCGCCAAGAATCAGACGACCACGCCGCTGCGCTGCGGAATCCTCCACTTCAACGCCAAGGGCGGCGTGCTCAACGCCGACCGCCTGATCGTCGACACCGGCCCGGTGCTGATCGACGGCGACGGCACGGTCAATCTCGACACCGAACACCTGCAGTTCCGGGTCCAGGGCCATCCGAAGAAGTTCCAGCTCGTGCGGCTGTTCGCCCCGATCACCGTCAGCGGCCCGATGCTGTCCCCCAAGATCGGCGTCGAAAAGGGCCGCGCCATCGCCCAGGGCGGCGTGGCGCTCGCCTTGGGCGCGCTGCTCTCCCCGGTTGCGATCCTGCTGCCGTTCGTCGACGCCGGCCTCGCCAAGGACGCCAACTGCGCGAGCCTGATGGCCGAGGGCAAGGCGCAAGGCGCGCCGGTGAAGTCCGCCGCGCCGGGCCTGCAGACGGCGCAGCAGGGCGCGAAGACGCCCGCGCGTTGACGCCGCCGGTGCGATCCTTTCACATCGGTTCGAACGGGCGTCCAGGCGTCCGCACGGAGACCGCGCCATGGCCCACAAGACCCTGATCGCGGCCCTGGCGGCGCTGGGCCTGGCGTCCGTCGGGGCCCGAGCCGCCGAGCCGGTCCCACCCGCGGCGACGATCACGCCGGCCGGTCAGGCGCTGACGGCGCGCCAGGCGCATTTCCGCGAGCTGAACGCCGCGTTCAGGGCGATCAACGACGAGCTGAAGAAGGACGCGCCGGACAAGGCCGCCCTCGCGTCCGGCGCGTCCCGTCTGAGAGCCTCTGCCGCGGCCCTGCCGGCCTGGTTCCCCAAAGGCAGCGGCCCCGAAACGGGCCTGAAGACCGCGGCCAAGGCGGAGATCTGGACCGACGCGGAGGGTTTTGCGGCGGCGACGACCCAGCTCCAGACCGAGACCGCCAAACTCGAACAGGCGGCCATGACCGCCGACCCCGACGCCCTCAAGGCCCAGGCCCGAGCTGTCGGCGTGGCTTGCGGCGCCTGCCACGCCAAGTACCGGGCCGCTGCCCAGCCCTAACGGCCGAAATCAGCGCTCCGCGGCGTCGCGCAGGCACTTCAGCCAGGCGTCCTCGCGGGCCTTTTCGGCGTCGCGGAGGGCGGCCTCGGCGTCGCGGACGCCCGCGTCGTGCTTGCGCCATTCGGCGACCGCGCCCTCGCGCGCCGCGCGGGCGGCCTCGAGCGTCGGAAAGCGCGCCAGCACCGCGCGCACGGAATAGGTCACCGGCGGGCCCACGGTCTCACGGTCCGGATAGAAGCCGGTGATGGAGTCGTTGCTCTCGGTCTCGATGTGGAAGACGTCCGCCCAGCCGGCGTGGTGGCGCATCAGGGCCCAGGGCCGTTCCAACCGCTCGCTCACCGGCATCTCCTTGTCGTCGTCGCGTCGAATCCGCCCATCGGGGCATGTCGGGCGCAAACTAGCGCAGCGCCCCGCGCGGTCCAACGCCGCCGGCGACCATTTTGAGCTTTCGCCGCCCCAGGCTTCCGTGGAAAAGCCTTGGCCATTGATTTGATCCTTTAGACCTCGAGCGATTCACCTTGGCCAAGATCGTCATCGCCCAGCAGTTCTGCGGGCCTCCCAACTCCGGCAACGGCGGCTATGTCTGCGGCGTCCTGGCGAAGGACATCGAAGGCCCGGTGACCTCGGTCCTGCGGGCCCGCGTGCCGTTGGACGTCGACCTCGACATCGCCCTGGCCGAGGGGGCGGCGGTGATGACCGACGCGGCGGGCGGGCTGATCGGCCGGGGCGCCCCCGCCGCGGCGAGCCTGCTGCCCGACCCGCCGGCGCCGCCCGCCCTCGAGGCCGCCCGCGCCGCCGGCCAGCGGTATCTGGGCCACGAGCAGCGCATCCACCCGATCTGCTTCACCTGCGGCCCCGAGCGTCACGAGGGCGACGGCCTGCGGGTCTTCCCGGGCCGGCTGGAGGGCGCGCCGCAGGGCCACGTGGCCTGCCTGTGGACGCCCGACGCCGCCTTCGCCGACGGCGAGGGCCTGGTCCCCACCGAGGTGATCTGGGCGGCGCTGGACTGCCCCGGCTTCTTCGCCTGGGTGGTCAGGGAGGGCCGTCACGGCGCGCTGCTCGGCACCATGACCGGCGAGGTGCTTCGCCGACCGAAGGCCGGGGAGACCTGCATCGTCACCGCCTGGCCGCTCATCCGCGAGGGCCGCAAGGAGACCGCCGGCGTGGCGCTGTTCTCGGAGCGCGGCGAGTTGCTGGCGCGCGGCCATCAGGTCTGGATCATGAGCGTCCCGCCCCAGGCGGCCGCCGCGTGAGGCGCATCGGCCTGGCCGTCGCCTGAGGCTTGCGCCCGATCGCGCATCGGGGTCCAACTTCGCCGGCTTCAAAAGGAGGGCGCTTTGCGCGCGGCTTCGGTCTCGGACTATCGGGAGCTCGCGCGGCGCAGGCTTCCGAAGATCTTCTTCGAATATATCGACGGCGGCTCCTACGCGGAGGTGACGCTGAAGCGCAACGTCGCCGACCTGGAGGCGATCGCGCTGCGCCAGCGGGTCATGTGCGACATGTCGGCCCTCGACATGGGCGTGACGACCCTGGGCCAGACGCTGGCGATGCCGCTGGCGCTGGCGCCGGTGGGCATGGCGGGCATGTACGCCCGTCGCGGCGAGGTCCAGGCGGCCCGCGCGGCGAAGGCCATGGGCGTGCCCTTCTGCCTCTCGGCCATGGGGGTCTGCGACGCGGGCGAGGTGGCGGCCGGCGCCGGGACGCCGCCCTGGTACCAGCTCTACATGCTGAAGGACCGCGGCTATATGCGCGAGCTGCTGGGCCGCGTGAAAGCGCTGGGCTGCCCGGTGCTGGTGTTCACCGTCGACCTGCCGACGCCCGGCGCGCGCTATCGCGACGTGCGGTCCGGCTTCACCGGCTCCACCGGCGTTTCCGGCGCGCTGAACCAGGCCTGGGACGGCCTGACCCATCCCCAATGGCTGTGGGACGTCTGGGCCAACGGCCGCCCGCACACCCTGGGCTCGGTGGCGGGCGCGGTCGGCGGGCGCCATGGGCGGGTGACCGACTTCCTCTCGTGGGTGGCGCGCAACTTCGACCGCTCGGTCACCTGGGCCGACATGGACTGGGTGCGCGAGACCTGGGACGGGCCGATCGTCATCAAGGGCGTGCTGGACGCGGAGGACGCGAAGAGCGCGGTCAAGGCCGGCGCCCAGGGCCTGGTGGTCTCCAACCATGGCGGGCGGCAGTTGGACGGGGTGCGCTCCTCGATCTCGGCCCTGCCGAGGATCGCCGACGCCGTGGGGTCGGACCTCGAGGTCTATATGGACGGCGGAGTGCGCTCGGGCCTGGACGTGCTGAAGGCGATGGCGCTGGGGGCCAAGGCCTGTTTCATCGGCCGCGCCTGGGCCTATGCGCTGGGCGCCGGCGGCGAGGCTCAGGTGAGCCGGATGCTGGGCACCCTGAGAGCCGAGCTCTCGGTGGCGATGGTTCTCACCGGTTGCGCGAACCTGCGTGACGCCGGCCGGAATCTGCTGGATATCGGGGACTGAAGGCGGCCCCGGTCACATTTCCGGCAAGACCGCCGCTTTGCTGCGGCGCCGCGAAACCATTGCGCGCCTTAAGGGTTTGGGTCGGCATCGTCACTATGGAGTCGGGCTCAATGCCGCAAACCTCGCCGCTCGCCTATTCCCTCAGCCAGGTGGAAGAGGGCTGGCGATGGTGCGTCTATGACGAGGACGGGGTGACGGTGGCCAACGGCGCCGATCCGGACCGCGACGCGGCTGAGGCCGCGGTGGAGCTCACCCTGCGCTGGCCGCCGGCGCCGCGCCCGGCGTTCGGCTGACCCGGCTGGCGCGCCAGCCGGCCACGGCGCCTGACGGCGGGAGGCCAATGCCCCAGATCCTTCGCCACCTGCTGCAGCGAGTCGAGAGCCGCGCCCTGATCCTGATGATCGCCGCGGCGGCCGCGCTGTGGGCCTTCTTCGGCATCGGCGGCGAGATGGGCGAGGGCGAGACGCTGGGCCTCGACCGCCGGATCCTGCTCGCCCTACGCGAGCCGGGCGACATCAGCGATCCCATCGGCTCGCAATCGCTGCAGGAGGCCATGCGAGACGTCACTGCGCTTGGCGGAGTGACCGTCGTCACCCTGGTGACCGTCGTCGGCGTCCTGGCCTTCCTGCTTCACCGCAAGCGCTGGCATGCCGGTATCCTGGCCGGGACGGTGATCCTGGCCGACATCGCCAGCGAGGGGCTGAAATTCCTCTACGACCGGCCTCGCCCCGACCTCGTGCCGCACGGCAGCTATGTCTATTCGGCGAGCTTTCCCAGCGGACACTCGACCCTGTCGGCGGCCACCTATCTGACCCTGGCCATGCTGATCTCCAGCCTGGAGCCCAACCGCGGGACCAAGGGGATGGTGTTCGTCCTCGCGCTCGCCCTGGTGCTGGGGATCGGCTTCAGCCGGGTCTATCTGGGGGTTCACTGGCCCAGCGACGTTCTGGCCGGCTGGTGCCTCGGCGCGGCCTGCGCGCTCGCCGCCTGGACCGGGCTCCTGCGGCTCGGCGGCCGCGATCAGGTGGCCGACAACGGCCCCGCCGCGCCGCAGCCCTCGGCCGGTTGATCGCAACCCCCTGGCGCGTTCGCTCCGCCGCCGTTGATAATGTTCAAGGTATAGGCCGTCACGCAATTGCGTTTGAAGCGTCATGAAACGTTGATTTGTGACGCCTGCAAGACTGGGCTTTCAAACCTCCAAGAATAGCTGGGTGTCACGGCGGGAGATTCCCGTCCGATGATTTGGGGGTTTCTCAATGCAATCGACATTTGTCCGTGCACGGACTGCGCGCGCCGTTTGGCTTGCAGGTTCGGCCTTGGCGCTTGTCGCCGCCATGGCCGCGGGGCCCGCTATGGCGGCCGCCGCGGGCTCGGAAGCCGGGCCTGTCCACATCGATCCGGAAACCCCTGACTTCGGCCGTGAGGTGTCCGAACTGGTGGTGACCGGCGCGAGCGCGGCCGTCACCGCGGCGCCGACCAAGACGCCGCTCACCGCGACCGAGCCGATGTCCATCATCGACCGCAAGGCCATCGACCAGTTCATCCCGACGACCGCCGACTACACCCAGATCATCAACCTTTCGCCGAGCGTGTCCGGGACCTCCTTCAACGGCCCGGGCCTTGGCGAGGCCAAGAGCGTCATCCGCGGCTTCAAGGACGGCCAGTACAACGTCACCTACGACGGCATTCCGTGGGGCGACGCCAACGGCCCGACCCATCATTCCACGTCCTTCTTCCCTTCCTCGACGATCGGCGCCGTGGTCGTGGACCGCGGTCCCGGCCAGGCGAGCCAGCTCGGCGTCGCCAACTTCGGCGGCTCGGTGAACATCTTCTCGCCCGAGGTGAGCGATGAGGCGGGCGGCTCTCAGTCGGTGACCGCGGGCTCCTGGAGCACCTTCGAATCGGTGACCAAGCTCTCGACCGGGGACCTCGATCAGCTCAACGGCGCCCATTTCCTGTTCAACTTCCAGGAACTGTCCACGGCCGGCGCCCTGACCCTGAACAAGGCCACGGCGGCCAACCAGTTCGTCCGCGGCGTCATCCCGATCGTGGACAGCTGGAAGCTGACGGTGCTGGGAACCTGGAACTACACGCGCATCCACACCAACGACAACGCGGGCGCGACGCTCACCCAGGTGGCGCTCTACGGCAAGAACTTCGCCCTCGACAACAACAAGGCGGACCCGACCTACTACGGCTATAACCTGGTCACCAAGCACACCTACTTCAACTACGCGAAGCTGAATGGCGACATCACGCCGTCCCTGAAGCTCGAAAACACCGTCTATTCCTACTACTACAAGAACGACACGGAATCCGCGCTCGACCCGACGCTGTCGCCCACCGACATCGCCAACAAGACCGGCCTGGCGATCACCCAGGTCCCGGGCGGCAAGCCGGTCGCGAACGGCGACGTGCCCGGCTACACCAAGCTCAATGTCTACAAGATCTACGGCGACGTCCTGCACCTCGACCAGGAACTGCCCTTCGGCGTGATCAAGGCCGGCGTCTGGCTCGAGACGGCCGACACCGGTCCGCGGTCCCGCTACGACTACGACGCGACGCTGAGCCTGAACAACTGGACCCAGAAGGTCGTCGATTACCGCCAGAAGGTGATCCCCGGCATTCCCCAGTACGTCGAATACCAGCAGCAATCAGGCTGGCACCAATACGAGCCTTTCGTGGATTTCGAGTGGAAGGTGACTCCCGACCTGACGCTGACGCCGGGCATCAAATATGTGCACGAAAACCTCTTCGTGAATTCGGACGTCAACCAGAAGTCCCGCCAGCCGTTCCACGACTCGCACCTGTTCACCCAGACGCTTTATTTCTTCACGGCGAACTACAAGATCCGCGACAATCTGGCGGCCTACGCCCAGTACGCCACCGGCTTCCTGGTGCCCGACATCAGCGTCACCCAGGTGGTCAACCCCCAGCTCAGCCAGCTTCAGCCGCAGAAGTCGACGAACTACCAGACCGGCGTCGTCTATCACGGCTCGCGGATCACCTTCGACGCCGACCTCTACTACATCGACTTCAAGAACAAGCTGCAGACGGTGTCGGTGACCGATCCGGTCGCGGGGCTCGAGACGGTCAATTTCAACCTCGGCGGCGCCACCTACAAGGGTGTTGAAGGCTCGGTGACCTTCCAGGCGACCGACCGGATCTTCGTCTTCGCCAACGGCTCCATCAACTCGGCCAAGGCGCTCGGCGCCAACACCAACATCAACGGGATCCCCGTGACGGTCGTCGGCGGCAAGCAGATCGCCGGCGCGCCGAAATCCACGGCGGCGGCCGGGGTCTACTACCAGGACGAGAACTGGACCGCCTCGATCATCGACAAATACACCGGCGTAAGCTGGGGCGCCGAGGGCGAGCCTTCGGCCTACAAGATCCCCGGCTACAATTCGACCGACCTGACCCTGGTCTACCGGTTCGGGCGCTACCGGCTGGAGGGCGCGGTCTACAACCTCTTCAACAGCCAGAAGTTCACCTCGATCACGCCCGGCAAGTCGGTCCCCTACGACCAGTACTACTTCCAGCCGGAGCGGAACTATCAGGTGTCTCTGAAGGTGAACTTCTAAGGCCGGAGCGGGCCGGGCCGTGGGTCTGCAGGCTCGGCCCGACGAGCCGCGCGGACCGGCGCCGTCGGCCGACATTGGGAATCCGTATCCCCCGGGCCACGGCCAGGGAAGTTGACCGCGGTCATGTTGCCGGTCGCTGCGGGGCCTAGCTGGAGTTCCCATGAAGATAGTCGTCATCCTCTCGGCGGCCGCGCTGGCCATCGGCCTGCCTGCGGCCCAGGCGTTCGCCGCCGCCGAGACCTACGCGGGTCACGAGCTTGCGCCGAAGGCCAAGGTCCAGTTGGCGCAGGCCGAAGCCATCGCCGCGAAGGCGCGCCCCGGCCAGATCACGGATCGCGAGCTTGAGAAGGAAGCCGGCGGCAGCGGCCTGCGCTGGTCTTTCGACATCAAGTCCAAGGGCAGGACCTTCGAGGTCGGGGTGGACGCCCAGACCGGCAAGGTGCTCGAGAACAAGGCCGAGGGCGCGCATCCCGACTAGATGCGGCGGCGCGGCGCCCTTTGCGCCCGCCCCGGTTCAAGGCAGGTTCTCGGCCATGAAGTTGCTGATCGTCGAAGATGACCGGGAGGCGGCGAGCTACCTGAAGCGCGCGCTGTCGGAGGCCGGTCACGCCGTCGACTACGCCGCGGCCGGCCGCGACGGGCTGATGCTCGCCGCGGCCGAGCCCTATGACGTGATCATCCTGGACCGGATGCTGCCCGAGATCGACGGGCTGGCGATCCTGCGGACCATCCGCGCCTCGGGCGTGAAAACCCCCGTCCTGCTGCTGACCGCTCTCGGCGGCATCGACGATCGGGTCGAAGGGCTGGAGGCCGGCGCCGACGACTATCTGGTCAAGCCCTTCGCCTTCGCCGAGTTGCAGGCGCGGGTGAACGCCCTGGCGCGACGTCCGCCGACCCAGGACCTGCGCGTCGAACTGGTGGTGGCCGACCTGAAGCTCGATCTCCTGAAGCGCACGGTCACGCGCGCCGGCCGGCGCATCGAGCTGCAACCCCGCGAATTCCAGATCCTGGAATACCTGTTGCGTCACGCCGGGCGCGTGGTCACCCGCACCATGCTGCTGGAAAGCGTCTGGGATTTCCATTTCGACCCGAAGACCAACATCGTCGAAACCCACATGAGCCGGCTGCGCGGCAAGGTGGACCGCGGCCACGGCCGCGAGCTGATCCACACGGTCCGCGGGGCGGGCTATGTCCTGCGCGAGCCCGACTAGATGTTCGGAGCGACCGGCCTGCGGGTGGCGGCCCTCTACACCACCCTTTTCGCCCTGTCGGTGGTGGCGCTGGGGATCGTCACCCTGTTCAGCATCCGCCAGGCGCTGTCGGAGCAGTTCGACGCCCGCATCCGCTCGGAGTCGGCGGCGCTGGTGCAGGAGTACCGCTCCGAGGGCGTGCACGGGGTGATCGACGCCATCCGCGAGCACGACAGCACCCCGGGCGCGCTCGACTTCGGCCTGCAGGGCCCGGACGGACGGCCGCTGGCCGGACGGCTCGGGGCGGCGCGGACCGCGGCCGGCTGGTCGTTGCAGCACGACGGGCCGCGCTCCGGCGAGGCGATCCGCATGTTCTCGGTGGCCCTGCCGAACGGCTACAAGCTCATGGTCGGCGACGAGGAGGAGCGGGTCGAGGCGCTGGACGGCGCGGTGGTGCGCGGGTTCGGCGTGGCCCTGGCGGGCGTCGTGATCCTGGGGGTGGCCGGCGGCTATGCGCTCAGCCGCGACGTCCATCGCCGGCTCGCGGCGATCTCCGGCACGGCCGAGGCGATCATCGACGGCGATCTCGCGCGCCGCGTGCCGGTGCGCGGCTCCGACGACGACCTCGACCGCCTGGCGCTGACCTTCAACCGCATGCTGGACCGCATCGCGGGCCTGATGGAGAGCCTGCGGCAGGTCTCCAGCGACGTGGCCCACGACCTGCGCACGCCGCTCACCCGGCTGCGCCAGAGGCTGGAGGCGGGCCTTGCGGACCCGCGCGATCGGGGGGCGGCGCTCGAGGGGGCGCTCAGCGACCTGGACTCGATCCTCGACACCTTCGCGGCCCTGTTGCGCATCGCCCAGATCGAGAGCGGTGCGCGCCGCGCGGCGTTCCGGCCCTGCGACCTGGCGGCCCTGGCCCTGACGGTCACCGAGGCCTTCGCCCCCTCGGCCGAGGACAACCACCAGTCGCTCGGCCTGATCGCCGAGGGCCCGGTCTGGGTCGACGGCGACGCGGAGCTGCTGACCCAGATGCTGGTCAACCTGGTGGAGAACGCCCTGCGCCATGCCGGCCCACGCGCGCGGATCACGGTCACGGCCGTTCGCCTGGGGCGCGCGCCGGTTCTGTCGGTGAAGGACGACGGGCCGGGCGTGCCTGAGGCCGACCGCGAGCGGCTGTTCGACCGGTTCTACCGCCTGGAGCGCAGCCGCTCGACGCCGGGCAGCGGCCTCGGCCTGGCGCTGGTCGCCGCGGTCGCCAAGCTGCATGGGGCCGAGGTGGCGCTGCTGTCGGCGGAGCCCGGGCTGGAGGCCCGCGTCAGCTTCCCCGAAGCCGCGTGAAAATCGCAACATTGGGGTTCGGCAATCTGGCCGCCATCGACTGGTCAGCCTGAAGCGTCTAGCGAGGGGATATAGGGAGGATACCCATGACCGTTTCTCGTATCGCCGCGCTCTGCCTTGGGCTTTGCGCCGCCGTTCCCCTGACCGCCCAGGCGGCGGGCTCTGGCTATCACCTCGTCGACCGCATCTCCGCGCCCGACGGCGGCTGGGACTATGTGCGCGTCGATCCCGCCAACAACCGTGTGCTGGTGGCGCATGGCGGCTCGGTGCTGGCGCTGGACATCGCCACCAAGGCCGTGACGCCGGGCCTGGCGCCCGGTTCGATCCTGCACGACGCCATGCCGGTGAACGGCGGGACGGAAATGATGGTCACCCACGGCGGCACAGCCGAGGCGGTGTTCTACAACGCGAAGACCGGGGCCGAGGCGGCCCGGGTCAAGACCGGCATGGGCCCGGACGCGGCGGCCTTCGACGCCCATTCCGGCCTGGTCCTTGTGATGGATCACCGGGGCGGCGACATCACCCTGATCGACCCCAAGGCGCACAAGGCGGTGGGCTCCATCGCGATCGGCGGCGACCTGGAGGCCGCGGCGGTCGACGGGGCCGGCAAGGCCTATGTCAATGTCGAGAACAAGAACGAGATCGTCGTCGTGGATCTGGGCAAGCGCGCGGTGCTCACCCGCTATCCGCTGGCCGGCTGCGACGGTCCGACGGGCCTGGCCTATGACGCGGCCGACAAGCAACTGATCGCGGCCTGCGACGGCTCGACCGTGGTCGTCGACGCGCCCACCGGCAAGATCGTCGCCACCCTGCCGACCGGCAAGGGCGCCGACGCCGTGGCCTACGATCCCGGCCAGAAGCTGGCCTTCGTGCCGGCGGGCCAGGACGGGACCCTGGCCGTCGTCTCGATCGGCAAGGGCAAGGCCAGCATCGTCGACACGGTGAAAACCCAGGTCAGCGCGCGCACCGCCGCAATCGACCTGCGCAGCGGCCGTGTCTACCTGCCAGCCGCCGAGTTCGGGCCGCGGCCGGCGGCGGGCGGGCGTCCGCCGGTGATCCCCGGCAGCTTCAAGATCCTCGTCGTCGGCAAGTGAGCCGAGCCGCGCAAGGGACGGCGCGAGCGAAGGAGACCCGGCGGCCGAGGAACGGTCGCCGGGCGCCCGAGCGCGTGCGCATCGCCGGCATGCGGGGGGTGCTGCCGATGGTGCTGGCGGCGGCGGTGGGCCTGAGCGGCTGCGCGACCTATCACGCGCGGCCCTTGCCCGCCTCGCCCGATCTCGGCGCCTCGCCCGAGCGGCTGAAGGTCGACGCCGCCAGCCTGCGCGTCGCCCCGCTGAAGACCATCCGGATCGACGCCAGCGACGGGCTCACGCCCCTGGAGGTCGCCGTCCTGGCGGTGCTCAACAACCCCGACCTCGAGGCCAAGCGCAGGGCGCTGGGCGTGAACGAGGCCCAGGTCTTCATGGCCGGCCTGTTGCCCGACCCGCAGATCACCACCTCGATGGACAAGCCGATCTCCGGTCCCGACCACCACACCGCCTACAGCTTCGGCGCGGGGCTGGACCTGGCCGGACTGCTGGCGCGGAGCTACAACCGCCGCGCCGCGCGCGATACGGCCAAGGCCGCGGACCTCAACCTCCTGTGGTCGGAGTGGAGCGTCGCGCAGCAGGCGCGCCAGTTCGCCGAGACCGCCCTCGCCGACGAGGCCCGCGCGGCCGTGCTTCGCCAGGTGCTGGCGCTCGCCGCCGACCGTTACGCCCGCTCGGCCCATGCCCTGGAAAACCACGACGTGACGCTGCAGACGAACGCCGCGGACCTGGCCGTCAAGCTGGACGCGGAGAACCAGCTGTTCACCGCCACCCACGACGCCCAGAAGGCCCGCCGGGACCTCAACGCCCTGCTGGGCCTGCGCGCCGATGTGGCGCTGCCGCTCATGCCGGCGCCGCTGGGCGGGGTCTACGACGAGGCCTCGGTTCAGCACGCCCTGGCCAACCTGCCGGAGCGCCGGCCCGACCTGCTGGCCCTCAAGGCCGGCTATGGCGCGCAGGACGCCAATGTCCGCAAGGCGATCCTGGCGCAATTCCCGCTCAACAACATC
Organism: Phenylobacterium sp.; assembly: GCF_035569475.1. Classification (GTDB taxonomy): domain Bacteria; phylum Pseudomonadota; class Alphaproteobacteria; order Caulobacterales; family Caulobacteraceae; genus Phenylobacterium. The sequence goes on along the minus strand of NZ_DATMNA010000081.1, from coordinate 10,136 downwards.
GCCGCGAACTATGCCAAGGACCCGGCCGGCACCACCACCGAGGGCCTGGCGCTCACCCTGGCCCTGCCGATCTTCAACGGCGGACGCGGCGACGTGCGGCTGCAGAACGCCACCCGCGAGCAACTGCGCGCGGAGTACCAGGCGCGGCTCGACCAGACCGACGCCGAGGTGCGCAACGCCGAGCGGGAGCGCGAGGGCGCGCGCAGCGCCGTCGCGGTGCTGAGCGTGGATGTCCCGCGGCTGGAGGCCCTGTCCCGCCCGGCGCTGGCCGCCTACGACCGGCGGGACATCGACAGCCAGACCTACCTGACCCTGTCTCAGAACGTCCTTTCGAAACGCGCCGACCTCGATGACAAGACCTTGGCCGCCCGGCTCGCCGAGATCGCCCTGGAGACGGCTCTCTTCCTGCCACCCGCTGAATCGAGGGCCGCCCCATGAGCCGCAGACACCTGTTGATGATCGCCGCCGCGGTGATCGCGATCGGCGCCGTCGTGGCCCTGGTGCTGCTGCGGCGCGGCGGCGGCGAGGCGGCTGACGCCGAGCCGCATCCGACGGCCCTGGTGACGGTGGCTCCCGTCCGCAGCGAGACCGTGCAGGACGTGATCTCGGTTTATGGCGTGGTGCAGGCCGATCCCGCCGGGAGCCTGACGGTCGCGGCGCCCAAGGCGGCGATCGTCTCGCGCGTGCTGGTCCGGTCCGGCGAGACCGTCTCGGCCGGCCAGGCGCTGGTCGAGATCGCCAACGCCCCGGGATCGGAGATGGCCTATCGCCAGGCGGCGGACGCGGCGAGCTTCGCCCAGGCCGAGCTCGCCCGCGTTCAGCGGCTGTACGACGAGCGCCTGGCGGCGACCGACCAACTGACCGCCGCGAAGAAGGGCCTCGCCGACGCCCAGGCGACCCTTGCCGCCCAGCAGAAGCAGGGCAGCGGCCAGAGCCTGCAGAGCCTGCGCGCGCCGCGGGCCGGCGTCGTCACCACGGTCTCCGCCGCCAACGGCGACCACGTGGCCCAGGACGCGCCCCTGGTGGTGCTGGCGCGCGCCGACCTGGCCGCCGTGAAGCTCGGCCTGGAGCCGAACGGCCGGGTGGCCGTGGGACAGGCCGTCACGCTGCGCCCGGTGTTCGGCGGGCCGCCCATCGCCTCGCGCATCGCCATGGTCGGGCGCGCCGCCGATCAGACGACCAAGACGCTCGACGCCCTGGCGCCGCTGAACGGCGCGATCCTGCCGATCGGCTCCGCCGTCGTGGGCGACGTGGTGACGGCCTCGCACCCCGGCCAGGTCGCGCCACGCGCGGCTGTCGTCTTCGACGAGACCGGACCGCATGTGTTCGTGGTCGCCGCCGGCAAGGCCAGCCGGGTGTTCGTCAGCCTGGGCCTCGATCATGGGGACGATGTCGAGATCAAGGGGAAACTTCCCGCCGGCGCACAGGTGGCGGTCGAGGGCGCCTATGAGCTTCAGGATGGCATGACCGTGAAGGTCCGCGGCCGATGAGCCCAGCCCAGTTCGTCTCGCGGCGGCGGCGCTCGCTGCTGACCCTGCTCGGGATCCTGGTCGCCGGCGGCATCGCCGCGGCCTTCCTGATGCCCGTCGGCCTGTTCCCGAACGTGCTGTTCCCGCGGATCGCGGTCACCATCGACGCGGGCGACCGTCCGCCGGATCAGATGGAGATCGCCATCACCCGCCCCGTGGAACAGGCGGTCCGCGCGATCCCGGGCGTGCAGAACCTGCGCTCCACCACCAGCCGCGGCTCGGCCGAGATGTCGGTCAACTTCGCCTGGGGATCCGACATGGATCTGGCGTTGCAACGGGTGGAGGCCGCGCTCACCCGGGCCCAGACGGCCTTACCGCAAGGCGTCAAGTTCGACGTCCGGCGCATGGACCCGACGGTGTTCCCGGTCGCCGCCTACAGCCTGACGTCCGCTCGCGCCACGCCGGTGGAGCTGCGCCGTTTCGCCGACCGTACGCTCGCCCCGCAGCTTTCGACCATCGACGGGGTCGCGCGGGTGATGTCCCAGGGCGGCGCGGCCGGAGAGTACCGGATCGAGGCGGACCCGGCCAAGCTCTGGTCCTACGGCCTGTCCGTCGACGACGTCGCGACCGCGGTGACCGGCGCCAACGTCCTGGCGGCCTCCGGGCGCATCGAGGACCGCGGCAAGCTCCTGCTGGTCCTGACCGACTCCCGGCTGAGCGACCCGCGGCAGATCGAGAACGTGGTCGTCAAGACCATCAACGGGACGGTCGTGCGGGTGCGCGACGTGGCCCAGGTGAGGGCGGCCGCCGCCCCGCAGTGGATCCGCGTCACCGCCGATGGCCGCGATGCGGTCCTGGTGAACGTCTATCAGCAGCCCGGCGGCAACACCGTCCAGATCGCCAAGGCCGTGCAGGCCGCCTTCCAGAAGGCGCGCGCCCAGGGCCCCGCCGACATGCAGGTGAAGGCCTGGTACGACCAGTCCGACCTGATCCTCGAGTCGGCCTCGTCGCTGCGCAACGCGATCATCATCGGCGTGGTGCTGGCCGCGTTGGTCCTGCTGATCTTCCTGCGGGACTGGAAGGTGACTCTGGCCGCGGTGGTGGCCGTGCCGGTGGTGCTGGCGGCGACGACCCTGGCGCTGAAGGTCATGGGCCAGAGCTTCAACATCATGACGCTCGGCGGCATGGCCGCGGCGATCGGGCTGATCATCGACGACGCCATCGTGATGATCGAGCACATCGAGCGCCGGCTCAGCGAAGACCCGGACAAGGGCCGCCCGACTATTCAGCGGGCGGTCGGCGAGTTCCTGCGGCCGCTGGTCAGTTCCTCGGCCGCCACCATCGTCATCTTCCTGCCGCTGGCCTTCCTCAGCGGCGTCACCGGCGCCTTCTTCAAGGCGCTGTCGATCACCATGGCCGTGGCGCTGACGATCTCGTTCCTCGTGGCCTGGTGGCTGGTGCCGGTGCTCGTGGAGCAACTGATCAAGCAGCGCGGGAAGACGGCGGACATCGATCCGGAGGGCCGGATCATGCGGCGCTACCGCGGAACGCTGCGGGCCGTGGTGGCGCGGCCGATCCTGGCCGTGGCCGGCGTCGTGGTGCTCGCGGGCCTGGGCGGCCTGTGCTTCGTCAGCGTCGGCAGCGGCTTCATCCCCAAGATCGACGAGGGCGGCTTCATCCTCGACTACATCGCCCCGCCCGGCATGTCGTTGACCGAGACCGACCGGCTGATCCGTCAGATCGAGGGCGTGATCCGCGCGACGCCGGACGTCGACACCTATTCGCGCCGAACGGGCGTCCAGCTCGGGGGCGGCCTCACCGAGCCCAACACCGGCGACTTCTTCATCCGCCTCAAGCACAGCGGCCGGCGGCCGATCGAGGAGGTGATGACCGAGGTGGCCGGCAAGGTTCAGGGGAGCGTGCCCGGTGTCGAGATCGAGACGGCGCAGCTCATGGAGGACCTGATCGGCGACCTGACGGCGGTGCCGCAGCCGATCGAGGTCAAGCTGTTCGGCGACGATGCGGCCCTGCTTCAGAAGACCGGCCCGGTGGTCGCCGACGCCATCGGCAAGGTGACCGGCGTCACCGAGGTGAAGTCCGGTGTGGTGATCGCCGGCGACGGGCTGCAGATCGAAGTCGATCCGCTGAAGGCCGAGCTGGAGGGCGTCGACGCCGGAGAAGCCAGCAAGCAGATCGAGGGCATGCTGAGCGGCAATGTGGCGACCCAGATCCAGACGGGAACCAGCCTGGCCGACGTCCGCGTCTGGACCCCGGCGGCGACGCGGGCCCGGATCGACCAGGTCGGCGGCCTGATGCTGAAGTCGCCGGCCGACGGCCATCTGTTCCCCCTCTCGCGGGTCGCCAGCCTGCGGGTGGTCACCGGCCAGGCCGAGATCGGCCGCGAGAACATGCGGCGCATGGACGCCGTCACCGCCCGTGTCACCGGCCGCGACACCGGCTCGGCCGCCCAGGACGTCCAGAAGGTGGTCGCCAAGCCGGGCCTGCTGCCCGCCGGGGTGAGCTTCGAGATGGGCGGTCTCTTCGCCGAGCAGCAATCGGCCTTCCGGGGTCTGGCCATGGTGTTCGCCGCGGCGGTCGCGGCGGTCTTCGTCCTGCTGCTGGTGATCTATGAGAGCTTCCGGACCGCCGTGACGATCCTCTTGATGCCGCTGGCCGCGGCCTCGGCGGTGGCGATCGGCCTATGGATCACCGGGGTCGAGCTCAACATCATGGCCCTGATGGGGACGACCATGATCCTCGGTATCACGACCGAGGTGGCGATCTTCTACTTCACCGAATACGAGGCGCTGCTGGAGGAAGGGCTGGAGCCCGACCGGGCGCTGGTGGAGGCCGGGCTCAACAGGCTGCGGCCCATCGCCATGACCACCCTGGCCGCGATCCTGGCGCTCGCGCCGCTGGCGCTAGCGCTGGGAGGCAGCGCCTCCATGGAGCGGCCCTTGGCGATCGCCATCATCTCCGGCCTGGTCGCGCAGGGGCCGCTGGTCCTGCTGGCCATGCCCGCGATCTTCAAGATCCTGGGCGGCACGCGGGCGCATCGGGAGCCGGCGGCGGAAGCCGTCGCAACCTAGCTCCCGGGACGGTCAGGGCCGCTTCGCGAGGGCCTTGGCCACTACCGGCGCCAGCTTGCCGGCGATGATCTGCACGCCCTTGGCGTTGGGATGGATGGCGTCACCCTGGTTGAGGGCCGGATTGCGCGCCACCCCGGCCAGCAGATCGGGGAACAGCGCCACGCCGTGCGCCTTCGCGAGGCCGGTGAACACGGCGTCGAAGTCCCGCGCATAGCCCGCGCCCAGTTCGGGAGGGGCGCGCAGGCCGCAAAGGACCACGCCCATGTGGCGCTGTTTCAACCGCGTCAGGATCTTGTCGAGGTTGGCGCGGGTGGTCCTGGTGTCGACGCCTTGCAGCAGGTCGTTGCCCCCCAGGGCCACGACGACGACCTGGGTGTCCGGCTGGACGCTGAAATCGACCCGCGCCGCGCCGTCCTGGCTGGTGTCGCCGGAGACGCCGGCGCCGCGCACGACGTTGGGAACGCCCAGCCTCTCCAGCGCTTGATGCAACTGGGCGGGCAGGGCGGCGGCGGCCGGAAGGCCAAGCCCCGCGGTGATCGAATCCCCCAGGATGGTGACCACCTGGCCCCGCGCCGCCGACGCCCGGGACGGCAGGGTCAGGGGCAGGGCGGCAAGCCCTGCGGCGACCAGGGTCCGGCGGGAAAGGAAGAGGGGTCGTGTATCGGCCATGCGCCTGTCCTATCTAGGGGATCGTGTACGCGACTTGAACGCTCGAAGGGCCCGCCTTGACCGAACCTGACGCCGCCGCTCCGCTGGTCCTCGACAATGTCTCGCTGACCCTGCCGTCCGCGGCCGGGCCGGTGGAGATCCTGCGAGGGCTCGATGTCACCGTGGGGCGTGGCGAGCGTGTGGCGCTGGTCGGCCCGTCGGGGTCGGGCAAGTCGTCGCTGATCGCCGTGGCGGCGGGACTGGAGCGGCCGACGGGCGGACGGGTCCTGCTGTTCGGGCAGGACCTGGCGGGGATCGACGAGGACGGCCGCGCGCGTCTGCGCCGGGGTCGCGTGTCGCTGGTGTTCCAGAGCTTCCATCTGCTGCCGAACATGACGGCGGAGGAGAATGTCGCCGCGCCGCTGGAGATCGCGCGGGTGGCCGGCGCGACCGAGACCGCCAAGGCCTGGCTCGAACGGGTGGGCCTCTCGGCGCGCGGCCGCCACTATCCGCACCAGCTCTCCGGCGGCGAGCAGCAGCGGGTGGCGCTGGCCCGCGCTCTGGCCTCGCGCCCGGCGCTGCTGTTCGCCGACGAACCCACCGGCAACCTAGACGCCGCCAACGCAGCCCACGTGGCCGAGCTGATGTTCGACCTGGTGGCGGAGACCGGCGCGGCCCTGGTGCTGGTCACCCACGACGAGGCCCTGGCCAGGCGAGCAGGCCGCACCGTGCGGCTGCGCGACGGGCGCGTCGCCCAGGAAAGCGCCGCAACCGCATGACCCCGCTCAGCTTTCGGTTCGCGGGGCGCGAGCTGCGCGGCGGCGTGCGGGGCTTCCGCATCTTCCTCGCCTGCCTGGCGCTGGGGGTGGCGGCGATCGCCGCGGCCGGCTCGACCGCCGAGGCCTTCCGCCGGGGGCTGGCCAGCCAGGCCGGCGAGATCCTGGGCGGCGACCTGGCGCTTACCGTGCGCCAGCGCGGCTTCAATCCCGCCGAGCAGGCGATCCTCGGCCACGCGGGCCAGGTGTCCTATTCGGTCGCCTCCATGGCCATGGCGCAGTCGCCCTCCGGTGACCGCCGCCTCATTGAGCTGCGCGGGGTCAACTCCAGTTATCCGCTGGCCGGCAAGGTCACGCTGACGGGCGCGCCCTCGTTGCAGGCGGCCATCGCGCCGGTGGGCGGCGTCGCGGGCGCCGTGGTCGAACAGTCGCTGCTCGACAAACTGCACATGCAGGTCGGCGACCGCTTCCTGGCCGGCAACCTGCCGCTGGTGGTGCGTGGCGTCCTGCTTCAGGAGCCCGACCGCCTGTCGCGCGGGTTCGCCCTTGGTCCGCGAGTGATCACCAACCTGGCGGCGGTCCAGCAGGGCGGCTTCATGGCGCCCGGCCTGCCGTTCGGGGTGACCGCGCGCGTCGAGCTGCCGCCCGGCGCGCCCCTGGCGCCGGCGAAGGCCGACCTGCACCGCCGGCTGGGCGGGCTGGTCCGGATCCGCGACCGCGACGACGCCGCGCCGGGCATCCATCGGCTGATCGACCAGCTCGAGTATTTCCTGGGCTTCATCGGCCTGGCCTCGCTGGTGGCGGGCGGCCTGGGCGTCTTCGGGGCGGTCAGCGCCTATCTGGAGGCCCGCAAGCCGGTGATCGCGACGCTGAAGGCGTTGGGCGCGGAGGGCCAGCTCGTCCGCGACATCTACCTGATCCAGATCGGGTTCCTGGCCGCGCTCGGCGTGGCCATCGGGCTGGCGTTCGGCGCCGCGGCGCCCCTGGTCATGGGCGCGATCATCAAGAACAGCCTGCCGATCCCGGCGCTGTTCGCGGTCTATCCGGCGCCGCTGGCCAAGGCCGCCGCCTTCGGCCTGCTGTCCGCCGCAGCCTTCTCGCTCGCACCCCTGGGCCGCGCCCGCTCGACGCCGCCGGCCAGCCTGTTCCGCAGCGACCTGTCGGGGACCTTCAAGATCGGGCCGGAGATCGTCGGCGCGGTCCTGGCGGCCGCGGGCCTGGCCGCCATGGCGGTGGTCACGGCGCCGACGCCGCTGGCGGCGGGGATCATGATCGCCGGCGTCGCGGTCTCCTTCGGCCTGCTCTGGGCGCTGGGCTGGGGCTCGGCGGTCCTGGCCGGCAAGGCTCGCGCCGGGGCGAGGGGACCCTTGCGTATCGGCCTCGCCAACCTCGCCGGACCGCATTCGGCGGCGCGCACCGCCTCGCCGGCCATCGGTTTGGGCGTGGCCCTGCTGGCCGCCGTGGTGCTGATCCAGTCGGCGCTGCTGAACCAGGTGGCGGAGGTCGCGCCGCGCACCGCTCCGGCCCTGGTCTTCACCGACATCCCCGGCGACCGCCCGGCCGAGTTCGACGCCGCCGTGCGTCGCGCCTTCGGCGTTCCCCTGACCAGCAAGAACTACCTGCGCGAGCCCTTCGTCAGCGGGCGGATCACCCAGGTCCGGGGCCAGCCGGTGGATCTCGCAAAGATCGCCCGCTCCGACCGCTGGGCCTACGACAGCGACATCTCCATGTCCGCCATCGGGCCGGAGCCGGAGGGCGCGGGCATCGAGGACGGCCACTGGTGGGCGGCGAGCTACGCGGGCCCGGCCCAGGTCGCCATGGACGTCGACGTGGCGCGCGGCGAGAAGATCAAGGTCGGCGACGCGGTCACCCTGTCGGTCCTGGGCCGCGACATCGACGCGAAGGTGGCGGTGCTGAGGAAGGTCGACTTCGGCGGCTTCGGGGCCAGCTTCCCGCTGGTGGTGACGCCTTCGGCCATGGAGGGCGCGAACCTGCGCCAGGTCGCCATCGCCAAGGCCTCCAAGGCGCAGGAGGCGGCGGTGATCCGCGAACTCGGCCGCAGCTTCCCCACCGTCAACGTCATCTCCGTGCGTGAGCAGCTCGAGGCCGCGACGGACCTCTTCGACCGCCTGGCGCTGGCGGTGCGGGGCGCCGCCGCGGTCGCCGCGCTCGCGGGCCTCCTGGTGCTGGCCGGCGCGATCGCCGCGCGCGCCCGGGCCCGCACCCGCGAGGCCGCGACGCTGAAGGTGCTGGGCGCCTCGCGCGGCCAGATCCTCGGCGCCTATGTGCTGGAGTACGGGGCCGTCGGCGTGATCGCCGGCGCGGCGGGCGTGGCCCTGGGCTACGCCGCGGCCTGGCCGGTGGTGGTCAAGGTGTTCCACGCCAAATGGAGCATGGACTGGGCCGGGGTCGCGGCCCTGCTGGCGGCGGCGGCCCTGGTGGCGGGGGTCGGCGGTTTGCTGGCCGCCTTCCAGGCGCTATCCAAGCGGCCGGCCCCGGCCTTGAGGGCCGAATAGACGGGGGCGCGACACCCGTGGCCCGTCACCCTCCGGCGCTGCGCCTGGCGTTGGAGTGACGTTAGGGAAAGATCGTCTCCGGCGCGAAATCTGTGGCGCCCCGACCAGTGTTAGGTGACGCTCGATTCAAGCTGAACAAGAGGATCCTGGATATGAGATTTCGCATCGCCGCGGCCTTGATGGCCGGCGCTGTCGCACTCGGCGCGCCGGCCGCCACCTGGGCCCACTTCATCCTGGTGACGCCGAAGTCGTGGATCGAGGAGAATCAGCTCGGCGATCCGCAGAAGCTCGGTCCCTGCGGCGGGACGAGCGCGAACGCCGGGACGCCGACGGGTGTCGTCACGCCCGTTGCGGGCGGCGAAATGCTGCACATCCACGTCCATCCGACTATCTATCACCCCGGTCACTTCCGGGTGGCGCTGTCCGTTCTCGACCGCTCGGAACTACCGGCCGACCCGGAAGATGTCACCAAGGACGGCCCCCGCGGGCCGGTGTCGGTGTCCGCCAAGGTCGATCCCAACCCCAAACCGCCGGTGCTGGCGGACGGCATCTTCGAGAACCATCAGCGCGTGCCGGGGCAAGAGTTCGAGACCGACGTCAAGATCCCGAACATCAACTGCGATCACTGCTCGCTGCAGATCATCCAGTTCATGGAAGAGCACGGCATCAACCCTGACGGCCGGTTCACCTATCACCACTGCGCGGACCTGAAGGTCACGGCCAACCCGAAGCTGCCGCTGGACACCGCCTGGCCCGGTCAGGCGAAAGCCAAGACCAAGAAGAAGGCCAAGGACAAGACCTGACCCAAGCTAGCCGAAGCCGCTCAGGTCCGGCGCGCGGCCGTTCCAGCCGCTGACCTTCTCGAACGCCGCGCCCAGGGCCACGACGGCGGCCTCGTCGCGGGGGCGGCCGAGGATCTGCAGGCCGACCGGCATGCCGTCGCCGGTCAGGCCGCAGGGCACGCTGATCCCCGGCAGGTCCAGGTAGTTCGCGGCCCGCGTGAGGCGGCTGAGCGGGGAGACGGTCTCGTCCACCTGGTCCATCGGCGGGCCAGGGATCGGGCAGGTGGGCGTGGCCAGGCCGTCGTAGGCGGCGAGCCAGGCGTGGAATTCCCGCTGATCCGCGGCGCGCTGCTCGTGGGCCTCGGCCAGGCGCTCGTCGGAGATGTCGCGGCCGACCTCGAAGCGTTTGACGATCCAGGGGTCCATGACCTCGCCGTGCCGTTCGATCCGCTCGCGCCAGATGCGCCAGCCCTCTCCGGCCATCAGCAGGCCGTTGGGGGCGAAGCTCTCGTCCAGCGCCTTCGGCGGGCGCACCACCTGGACGGTAACGCCGGCTTTGCGCAGGCGGTCCAGCGCGGCCAGGTAGAGGCGGCCCACGTCGGCGTCGACCTCGCCCAGGTGCTCCAGCGGGATGGCGGCCAACCTTCGGCCCTCGACCTCGCCGGCCAGCGCCGCCTCGGCGTCGAAGGGGCCGCGCTCGGCGCTTTCGCCGTCGGGCCCCGAGATGATCCCCAGCATTCGGGCGGCCGTCGCCACGTCCCTGGCCAGGGCCCCGACCGTATCCAGCGCCGGCGCCAGGGGATGGACGCCCTTCAGGCTGACCAGCCCGCGGCCGGGCTTCAGGCCCACGACGCCG
>NZ_DATMNA010000080.1:0-18504 GCF_035569475.1 Phenylobacterium sp. | reverse complement strand
CAGCAGGATCGGCTCGGCGAGCTGGCCCTTGCGGATATTGCTCTCGATGGCGCCGAACAGCCGCTGGTGGAACGGCTCGAAGAAGTGCCGCGCCTGCAGGAAGTCGCCGATCCGTTCGAAGGCGGCGTTGTCGTAGAGCAGGGCCCCCAGCAACGCCTGCTCGGCCTCCACATTGGCCGGGGCGTGGGCGATCGGCGTGTCGTTGGACACCGGACGCAGGTCGAGGGCGGGAACGAGGGCCATGGCCTATCGATAGCTCAACGCCGGGCCTGCGATCACTGCGACATCGCTGACCGTCCACACAATAGAGTGACTCCTGTGGACAGCTTCGCCGTGCCAGGCGCGCACGAAAAAGGCGGGCCGGAAAACCGGCCCGCCTGATCCGCAGTTCGCCGTAAAGTGAGGCCTTAGCCTACCATTGGACGCTGATGCGCCCGTAGACGAACCGGCCGTCGAACCCGAACGGCGAGAACGAGGTGAACGGCGCGGCGCCCGTGGTGTTCAGAGACGGCACGATCTGCCGCGGGTAGGTGTCGAACAGGTTGTCGGCGCCGGCGGCCACGGTCACGCCGTGGGGCAGGGTGTAGCGGCCCTCCAGGTCCCAGAGGCTGCGCTCGCCGGTGTGAACGTCCTGGCTGCCGTCGAGCGCGGTGCCGGGCGAGATCACGTCGCCGTAGAAGGTCGAGCGCAGCGTGGCGCCCCAGGGCCCCCTCGACCAATCCGTCTGCAGGGTGACCTTGTAGGGGGGCGTGCCGTCTTCGTAGCGCAGGATATTCTGGCGGGCGAACAGCGAGAGCGGGACCGGCAGGAGCTGGGGCGGCGTGACCGGTGTCTTGGTGATCTTGATGTCGTTGGTGTTCGCCGAGGCGAGGAAATTGAAGTCGCCCAGGTTGTCGGTCGGCAGGCGATAGCTGAGCGAGTAGTCGATCCCCTGGGTGCGGGTGTTGACCCCGTTCAGGAAGAAACGGGCCGCCGAGGCGCCGAAGGGCTGCAACAGGTTGAAGAGGGCCAGGGCGTCGCTGCCCGGAGCCCCTGTCGCGCTGCCCGTCAGGGTCTCGGAGAGGACGATCTTGTTGGTGATGTCGATCTGGTAGGCGTCGATCGTCAATTCCAGGCGGTCGTGGTGGTAGACCAGACCCAGGGAATAGTTCTTTGACTTTTCAGGCTGCAGCGGTTGGCCGCCCAGCGCCTTGCCGGTCGGGCTGGTCGACGGGAAGGTGCCGGTGTCGAACGGGATCCCGTTGATGAACAGGATCGAGGTCGAGGTGAAATACTCCTGCTGCAGGCTGGGGGCGCGGAAGCCGCTTTCGGCGCTGCCGCGGAAGGCCAGTTCCGGCGTCACGTCGATGCGGCCGGCCAGCTTGCCCGAGGTGGCGTCGCCGAAGTCGGAATAGTGCTCCTGGCGGATCGCCGCCGAGCCGGTGAACCAGCTGGTCAGCTTGTCTTCCAGGGCCAGGTAGGCCCCGACATTGGTGCGGCTCTTGTCGACGACGTTTTCCGGCGTGAAGCCCGAGAAGCCGCGCGAGCCCAGCGCCAGGTTCGGGGACACGGTGCCGCGCTCATAGGAGCCCGGCTCGCCCGCGCCGATCTTGAACTGCTCGTCGCGCGCCTCCAGGCCGAAGGCGACGTTCAGCGGGCCGGCCGTGCCGATCGCGAAGTCGCGACTGAAGTCGGCGTTGCCCACCGTCTGGTCGTAGGTCATCTGGCCCGCGTAGAAGGAATGCGGCGACGTCGGACCCAGCGACGGGTTCAAGGTGTGCTCGACCCCGTACTTCAGGTTGTTCCAGCCGTAGTCGATGCTGAAGTTGGATTTCCAGCCCGCGATCTCGCCCTTCAGCGCGCCGCCGATGCTGAAGTCGTTCGAGTGGGTGTTGATCAGCGGCAGGTAGCCGTTGGGGTAGACCGACGGGATGTTCTGGGTCGCGTCGTTGGCTGCGCGGAAGGTGGCCGCGGTCTCGGAGTGGCGCAGCTGGCCGCCGCCCCAGAGCTTGGCTTCCCAGCCGTCGCCCAGGGGCTTGCCGGCGTTGAAGTAGAGGGTGGACTCCTGGACCGAGCCGTCGCCGAAGCGGGAGTCGATGACCTTGGGCGTGAAGCGGGGGTCAAGGTCGCTGCGGTTGGTGGGGTCCTGGTTGCGGTATTCCGCCGACACGGTCAGGAACCCGTCGGCGCCCAGCTTGAAGCCTTGCCAGCCTTGGGCGGTGGTCGTGCCGCCATCGCTGATGTTGCGGGTTCCGGCGTTGAAGAAGTGGGGGCTGGTGACGTACTCGCCGTAGGTCACCTCCGCGCCGCCGCCATGGTCGGCCTCGCGCAGGCCGATGTTGATCACGCCGGCGATGGCGTCCGAGCCATAGATCGCCGAGGCGCCGTCACGCAGCACTTCGATCCGGTCGATGGCGATCTCGGGAATGGTGTTGAGGTCGACGGCGGCCGAACCGCGGCCCACCGAACCGTTGAGGTTCACCAGGGCCGAGGTGTGGGCGCGGACGCCGTTGATCAGCACCAGGGTCTCGTCCGGTCCCTGGCCCCGCAGGGTCAGCGGACGCACCGAGTCGGTGCCGTCGGTGTTGGACGGCCGCGGGAAATCGAGGGACGGAACCGTGGCCGCGAGGGCGCTCGCCAGTTCGGTCGAACCGCGCTTCTGGAGGGCCTGGGCGGTGACGACGTCGACCGGCGCCAGGGTTTCAAGGCGCGACACAGGCGCCGCGCGGCTGCCGGTGACGACCAGCTCCTCGATGTCGCCGCCGGCGGCGGTGGCGGCGCCCTTGGACTGGGCGAGCGCGCCCGTGGCGAAGAGGCTGACGGCCGAGGCTGCAGCGAACAGAATTATGCGAGATTTCATGCGGTTATCCCCGTACTGAGACGACAGGCTCGACTGGTCCTGGCCCGAGCGGGGATAGCTAAGGTGTAACGGCGTGGCTGAAATGACTTTTCGGCCACAGTGCGCAAAAAAGGGCGCGGAGATGACCTCCGCGCCCCATTTGCATGGCGATGGTGTGGCCTTTAGGCCTCGCCGTAGCCGGTGTCCTGCGAGCCGGCGCCGCCTTCCAGAAGGTCGGCCTGGGCCTGCTCGTCGGCGATGCGATCTTCCTCGAACTGCGAGTCGATCACGTTCTCGCCGCGCGCCTGGCGCTCAGCTTCGTCCTGCGAGCGGGCGATGTTGAGCGTGACGGTGACGGTCACTTCCGGGTGCAGGCGGATCTTCACCTCGTGCAGGCCGAGCGTCTTGATCGGCTTGTCCAGCACGACCATGGCGCGGTCCACCTTGGAGACCCCCTCGGCGTTGACCGCGTCGGCCACGTCGCGGCCGGCGACGGAGCCGTAGAGCTGGCCGCTTTCGCCCGCCTGGCGGATCAGGATGTAGGCCGTCCCGTCCAGCTTGGTGCCGGATTGGCCGGCGGCGTCCTTGGCCTTGGCGTTGCGGGCCTCGATCTCGGCGCGCTGGCCTTCGAAGACCTTCAGGTTGGCGGCGTTGGCGCGCAGCGCCTTGGCCCGCGGCAGCAGGAAGTTGCGGGCGTACCCGTCCTTCACCGAGACCACGTCGCCAAGGCCGCCCTTGCCTTCGACCCGTTCGAGCAGAATGACTTTCATGTGTCCGGCTCCCTTACTTCACGACGTAGGGGAGGAGGGCCAGGAAGCGGGCGCGCTTGATCGCCTTGGCGAGTTCACGCTGCTTCTTGGCCGACACCGCGGTGATGCGCGAGGGCACGATCTTGCCGCGCTCGGAGACGTAGCGCTGCAGCAGCTTCACGTCCTTGTAGTCGATCTTCGGGGCGTTGGCGCCGGAGAACGGGCACACCTTGCGGCGACGGAAGAAGGGACGGCGCGCGCCGCCCGAAGCGCCGCCGGCGGCGGGGGCTTCATCGATGGTGGTTTCGTCGGTCATCAGAAGGCTCCTTCCTTGGCCGGGAAGTCATCGCGGCGTTCGCGGTCGCGATCGCGGCGGGCGAGGATGGGGGAGAGCTCCAGCTCCAGCTCGTCGACGCGCACGGTCAGGTAGCGCAGCACGTCTTCGTTGATGGAGAGCTGGCGTTCCATCTCCTTCACCGCGTCGGCGGGGGCGTCGATGGCCAGCAGGGAGTAGTGACCCTTGCGGTTCTTCTTGATCCGGTAGGTCAGGTTGCGGAGACCCCAGTACTCGATCTTGGCGACGCTGCCGCCGCCTTCTTCGATCAGGTGCTTCAGGGTGTCGTTGAGGGCTTCCGCCTGTTGCGGCGAGATGTCCTGCCGCGAGATGACAACGTGCTCGTAGAGCGCCATAGGTTCCTTCTTCCGGCTTGGAGGGCGGCGCGTCCGGCGGCGGAAGGTCCGCGGGACGCGATGGATCTCTGGCGCGGCGGCCGGGAATTTCCCGAACCCTTTGGTGTTCCGCGAGAGACCGCTCTCCGTGAAGAGGCGGGCTGATAGGGGAAAAACGCCCGCGAGGCAAGCGCGGACCCCGTTGTCCTCTCCCCCGCGGAGCGAGGAGGAGAGGTTGGGAGCGGGCCTACTTCTTCAGGGCCTTCACGGCGGCCAGCGTCTTGTTGACGTGGTCGGAGGGGTCCAGCGACGAATAGACGTCGGCGACCGTGCCGTTCCTGGCGATCACATAGGACGTGCGGTTCGACCAGTCGGGCTTCTTGGCGAGGATCGCGTCATATTCCTTGGCGATCCTGGCGCCGGGGTCGGAGGCGACGGGGAACTTGCCGCCGCAGTGCTCGGTCTCCTTGGAGAAGTCGGCGAGTTGGTCGACGTTGCCGGCGGTCACGCCGATGACGGTGGCGTGCTCGGCCTTGAACTGGTCGATGGCCTCGGAGAACAGGTGGGCCTCGATGTTGCAGCCCTGGGTGTGGGCGGCGGGGAAGAAATAGACGACCACCGGGCCCTTCTTCAGGGCGTCGGAGAGCTTGTAGCTGAACTGTTGGCCGGCCAGGAAGGCGGGGGCCGAGAAGTCGGGGGCCTTGTCGCCGGCCTTCAGCTCGGCGGCGGCGGAGGTGGCCAGGACGGTTGCGGCCAGGCTGCCGACGACGGCGGCCGCGATCAGGGTCTTCATGGGTGGTCTCCGCTGGGTTTGGGGCTTTCTACACCGGGCCCGGCGGTTTGTCGCGGCCCTCCCGGGCCTTGTCAGTTGTAGGCTACCGTGACTGTGAAACTGCCGCTGTAGTCGCCGTTGAGCGTCGTCGAACTGATCGGCGCTGAGCCCCCGACCCCGAAGGTGAACGACCCCGCCGACCCCAGGGCGCCGCTGAGCAGGGGCGAACCGGTCACCGAGCTGGAGGTGGTCACGGTCATGGTCTGCGGCCCGGTCATGACGAAGGTCGCCGGCACGGTGACGCTGAACGCCTGGCCGCCTTCGCCGGTCACGTTGAAGGCCGCGCGGCTCGGCGTGGGGCTGGCGAAGGTAGCGACGCCGTTGGTTCCGGTCTGGGCCCCGGTCGTGGGGTCGATCACCACCGCACCGGCGCCTGTCGTCGGCGTGGCGACCCGGCCGAAGACCAGGTCGGAGATCTTGGAGATGGCGATGGAGCGGATGATCGTCGCCTGGAAACGCCCGGTCGCCCCGGAGGTCGGCGTCGCCGGGCTCTCGGCCGCAAGGGCGAAGAAGTCGGCCTCCGCGACCCCGGTCTGCAGGCCGGAATCGTCGCCCGCCACACCCATGTCGGCGCCCACGAAGAAGGTCTTGGAGGAATTGGGGCCGATCGCCGCGATGGTGAAGCTGCCCGATCCCGGCAGGCCGGGAGGGCCGGCCAGGGTGGCCGTACCCATGGTGAAGTTGATCCGGGTCAGCGCGCGGGCCCGTCCGGTGGGCGCGCCGGCCGAGCCCAGCCTGACGTTGACCGCCTGCGTGCAGTCGCCGACCGCCGTGGCGGCGCAGCTTATGGTCACCATGGCCCGGGTGGCGGTGTTGGCCGAGCGTGTGGCCGTTCCGGACACTACCGTGACCGCGCCCGTGGTCGGATCGACCCGGAAGACGGTGTCGCCGGTCGCCCCGGAGGTGACCACGCCCAGGTCGACGTTGGTGGTGGCCTGGACGGTGTAGCTAGGTGTCGCCCGCGCTGCGAAGCCAAGGCCGACGAGGACCAGCCCCAGCGGGAGCGCCCGGGCGCCTCGCCGCACGGCCGCGGGCCTGGAGAGCCTGATCATGGTCACTGCCGAACGCGCACGCCCCAACCCGATGAAGCCTCAGTGTACCCTCAATGGCCGCGCAGGCCCAGCCGAGGCGCAACGCGCGCTAACCCGGCGCCGGCGCGCCGCCGTCCGGCCGCGGCTCGAACTCGACGTCGGCCGACACGTCCGGCGTGATCGACCCGTCTGGCTTGATCGTCACCGTCACCGGCGCGAGCAGCCGCATGCGCAGGCGCGCCGCCTGGTCCTTGTCGAGCTCCAGGCGGTAGGTCCCGGCCGGCAGGTCCTGGAAGTTCACCGAACCGTCGAACTCGGTCACCCCTTCCACGGCCACGCCCTTGTCGTCCACCAGGCGCACCCGGGTGGCCGATAGCCCGACGCGCTGCTGGTCCGGCCGGCGCAGCCTGATGTTGACCATCACCTCGCCGGTCGGCCGCAAGGGATATTCGATCTCCGTCACGCCGCCCGGCCGCGGCGCGAACTCGATCACCGTCGGCGGCGTCTTGACCGACTGGTTTTCCAACTGGCCGATCCCGACGAGCAAGCGCGCGGTGGGGCCCGCGCCGAAGCCGCTGACAAAGGCGCGGCCGTCGGCGTCGGTGACCGCCCGCAGGGCGGCGCCTTCCACGACGACGCCGGGCACAGGCCGCTCGCCCGGGTCGAACTTGCCGTTGCCGTTGGCGTCGATGAAGGCGTGGAACAGCACCGAACCGCCCGACCCGGGGCCGGAGCGGGTCAGCTCGTAGGCGCCGGCCTGCGGGTTGTAGCCCAGGCCGAAATTCATCTGGGCCCCGAACCGCCAGCTATTCTGGGTGGTGTCGTATTGGCCGGAAAGCGCCAGGTCGCCGAACTTGGTGCGCGTGGTGCTGCCGGCGACAAGCTGCAGGTCTTTCGGCTGGTCCAGCCGCTCGGTGACCCCGAACCGCAGCGACCAGGTGTCGGAGAGGGTGCGGTCGACCAGCAGCTCCACCCCGCTCACGCGCAGCTTGGGCGCGGCGTCATAGTCGACCGTGGCGCGCACCTGCCACTTGTAGGCCCGATAGGTCGACAGCCCCACGAAGCCGCGGAGGTTGTCGCTGGCCTGGCCGGTGGCGGCGGTGTCGATGCGGTCGTATTCGAGGCCGGTGGAATAGAGGACGCTGCCCAGGGCCGCCGAGCCGCGCACCTGGCCGATCCAGGCGCTGCCGCCATCGGCGTAGACGTCGCGCAGGGCGCGGACCGACAGCGGGATCACCTGGGGCCCGAAGCGGAAGTTCTGGTCGACGGTGAGTTCGGTGCGGTGGCTGACCGGGCGGTTGAGGTCGGCCTCGGCGTTGTTCTCGTCCAGCAGCCCGCCGCGGTATTCCGACTGGCGAAGCACGGCGTTGGCGCCGAACAGCCGCCCGGCGACGTCCACCGAAACGCCCTGGCCGCCGCGGTTGTCGCCGGCCACGTCCAGCTCGGTGGCGAAGCCCGCGATCGAGGTGCGCACGCCTCCGGTGTAGAGGTTGCGCTGCACCCCCAACTGGTCGGTGTAGACCGCGCCGCCGCCGGAGACGGTCAGGTACTGGGTCAGGCCGTAGCTGACATTGGCCACGACCCGCGGCTTGCCGGTGCTGCGGTCCACGGCGAAGGGGTTGATGTCGCTGACCCGCAACAGCGGCTCGTTCTGGTCCACCACGCCGAACTCGACGGTGACCTGGCCCGGGCGCAGCAGGCCGCCGCCGGCGTTGATGACCCGGGTTTCCTCGCTCCTCTGGCCGCGCGGGCCGTAGGTGACGATGCGGATGATGTTGATCCCCTGGGTCAGGGGCACGTTGAGGAATTCGTACCGCCCGTTGACGGCCTGCTGCTGGGCGCCCTGAAGGACGTCGTTCACATAGAGCTCGACGTCGTCGCCGATGGGCAGCTCACCGCGCAGGTCGATGCGGTTGAAGACGTTGGTCTGGTCGAGCGGCACGGTGGAGAGCGCGAAGCCGCGGCCGCCCAGGCTGCGCGGACCGATCGAAAGCCCCGGCGTGAAGACGTCGCCGACGCCCACGACGCGCGCGTGCAGCGGCCCCAGGAGGTCGCCCTCCAGCGAGCGCTTCTCGAGCAGCACACGGGTGGTGGTCAGCCGGCCGCTCTCGTCGGAGCCCAGATAGGCCTGGAGGCCCGCGTAGAGCAGGTCGCCGCCCAGCCGGATGTCGTACTGCGACGGCAGCCTGGGGTGATCGGTCTGCACGCCAAGGCCGAGCGCCACGTCGAACGACGGCGGGGTGAAGAGCTTGTAGGGCGTGTCGACCCGCATCACCGGGGTGGCTGCCCTGGGCGAGCCGTCGCGTAGCCGCGCCACG
Organism: Phenylobacterium sp.; assembly: GCF_035569475.1. GTDB lineage: Bacteria > Pseudomonadota > Alphaproteobacteria > Caulobacterales > Caulobacteraceae > Phenylobacterium. The sequence continues at coordinate 10,087 of NZ_DATMNA010000080.1, read as the reverse complement.
CGCTGCAGCCGGCTCTGGATCGGAAGCACCTCGGTGGCCGCGACCTTCATCTGCAGGGCGCCCGCGTCGACCGCGAAGCTCAGCGGCAGCAGCTTGGCCAGCACCGAGGCGCGCACATAGATCTCGCCCGGGTCCACGGCGAGGTCGCCGGGCGCCAGCGGCACCGCCGCCGGGCCGATCCGGGCGGTGTTGGTCAGGACGTCGATCAGCAGCGCCCGGCGCGCTTCGCCAAGGCTGCCGGTCACCCGCCCCTCGGTCGGGCTGACGTCCACGTCGAGTTCGAGCAGGCGGCTCAGTTCGCCGACCGGCAACAGCGGATCGTCCGGCGAGCCATAGGCGGTCAGGCCGTCGGTGAGGGTCAGGTTGTCCAGTTGGACGAGCAGGAGCAGCAGGGTCTGGGGATCGGGGGCGGGAAAGCGCGGGTCGACCGCGAGCACCCGCGCCGTGTTGCGGTCCGCCTGGGCCGCGGCGCGCTCGCCGGCGGCCGGGGCGGGCGCGGCGACGGGCGTGGCGACTGGAGTCGGCGGCGGGCGCGGCGCCGGTTGCGGCTCGTTCGCGGAGATCAGGGGTGCGGGGCCGGCCGCGACGGTCTGCGCGCGCGAGATGGCGTGCGGCGGCGCCCCTTTCAGCAGGAAGCTCGCGATGGCGTCGCCGGCCGCGGGACGGCCGACCGGCGGCCCCGGCGCGCCAAGCATGAGGGCCGCGATCGCCTCGGGGTGCGGCGTCCGGGCCGCAGCAGGGCCCGCGGCGCAGGCTTGAACCGCCGCGGTCGCGAACAGCGCGGCCCGGCTAAAGCGTAAGTTTCGCAAGGACTTTTCCCGGCGATGTGTCGTCGTCGGTGAAAGTCACCTCCAGGTGTTCCCCCTGCGCGGGCGCCCGGGTCAGAGGGATGCGGATCGCGCGACGATCGATCTCGGTATAGACCCCGACGCCGCGCGACAGCCCGAGCACCGGGCTGCGCGGCTGACCCGCCGAGCGGATCTCGAAGTTGCCGAACAGGGAGTTGGCGCCCAGGCGCACGAGGTCGAGGTTGAGGGTCGGGGTCGGCGGGCTGTTGGGTCCGTTGAGGGACTCGAACGTGACGCGCGCGTTCTCCAGCCGGGCGCGGATGTCCGGATCGTTCAGGCGCACGATGGCCGGGATGCTGAGGCCCAGGAGGGCGCTGATCTGGAAGCTGAGCTGGTTCGGCGGGCGGTTCGCAGCCGCGGCCTCGGCCGTCGTGCCGGTCTCCCGCGGGGGCAGGGTGGCGATGGTCAGGTGGCTGCGCAGCTCGACCACGCCCGGATCGCTCGGCGCGCCGATCACCCGCAGGCGCACCGTCTGGCCCTGGCCCGGATTGAGGGTCACCCGGCGGGGCGAGATCTGCAGGATCCCCTGCGCCGACTGCACCCGCTCGGCGATCGCCTTGGCTTCGGGCTTCGCCTGCACGTCGGCCATGGGCAGGATCTGGCCGTCGGGCAGCATGACGCGGTCCACCAGCGAGATGTCGAAGGTCCCCGGCGCGGAGCCCTGGTTGAAGACGAAGACGGTCGCCGAGCGGTGAGCCCGGTCGAAGGTGACGCGCTTGGGCGAGATGTTGAGGTTGGCCCCGCTCGGCTGAGCGGCGGCCACGGGCCCGGCGCGGACCGGGGCGGTCCCGGGCTGGGCCAGAACTCCGCCGGCTCCCAGTGTCGCCAGAAACGCCAGCGCGGTCAGCGGGGCGGGGAATTTCATGACTTTGACGCCGGTGCGGGGAGGACGCCGGGCGGGCGGGGCGTGGCGGCGTGGGCGAAATCCATCGGCGACGGTCCAGCTCGCAAGGTCTGTTCCGGCCTCAGGTCCGTGCGAAGGGGCGTCCTGCCGGCCGGGCCCAGGATCGGGCCGTGGCGAGTGGGAAGCTTGGCAGTTTAGAGTTAACGACCTCTTTGCCGCGGGACGCCGGAGCCGCCGCCCGAAGCTCAGTTGTAGGTGACCGTGACCGAAAGCGTCCCGGTATAGTTCTGGATCGGCGTGGCGATGCCGATGTCGAACGAGCCGCCGTAGCGGATCTCCTGCGCGCCGTTGGCCGCGATGGTCCCCAGCGTGCCCGTGGTGGCGACCGCCGTGCCCGGCGTGATGTTGGTCAGGCCGCTCTGGGTGAAGGTGAGGGTCTGGGCCAGGGTGTAGTTGGTGGCGGTCTGCACGGCGATGTTGAACTTCGCCGAGGTGGTCGGGCTGGTCACGACGGAGCCGTTGCCCGGACCGGTCATGGTCACCGTATTGTTGGCGTCCAGGGTGACGGTGTTGGTTCCCCCCGAGGTCGGGCGCACGACGGTGCCGAAGTTCATGTCCTGGGTCTTGGTGATGGTGGTCGGCGAGATCACCGTCGCCGTGGCGTTGGCGGTCGCGGACACGGTGCCGGAGGCGAGGGCGCCGGTCGCGAGCCCGGAGAGCGCCAGGGCGGCGCCGGCTGCGAGCAGGGCATTGCGGATTTTCATGAATCTCCCCCAAGAGCGGCAATCCGGGGCGTGCCTTACCCCAAGCTTAACCATCTATTAAGATTATCCATTAAAACCGCTGTTACGGGCTGTCAAGATAAGCAGTTCGCGCCTGTGTGCTGGTAAAATCTTAGGTTGTACTAGTGTTGTGGGGCGCCTTTTTGGCCTGAGCCAAGTCAAGCGAAAGCAAGCAGCCGGAGCGCCGCCTGTTTCCCCTCAGAGGGGAATTGTCCAGTGTTTGTGTGACGGGTCAGGCGCTTCCTGGAACCTGAATTGTCGTTATCGGCCCCGCCGTTAACCCTTATACGGCAGGCGCGCCCGTCCGGATGCGGCGGCCGCCGCCGAAGGTGGGGCCGGGGCGGCTGTCCCCGCGCCTGGGATCGCGACAATCTGCCTCGCCGGCCTGCCTCGTCGGCCTGCCTCGCCGGGGCCGGCCCGGTGCGGCCTTAGGACGCGGGCTCGACCAGGATCTTCACGTGCGCCTCGGGGTCACCCAGGGCCGTGAAGGCGCCGGCGACGCCGTCCAGCCCGACCCGCCCCGTGACCAGGCCGGAAACGTCGATCACGCCGTCTGCGATGTCGCGCAGGGTCCCGGCGAATTCCTCGGGCGTGTAGCCGAACACGAAGGTCAGCTCGATCTCCTTGGTGATGGCGATCGAGGGCTCGATGCGGTCGGTCTCCATGCAGACGCCGGCCACGACGATCTGGGCTCCGGCGGGCGCGGCCTCGATGAGGCCCTGGACCACGCCGGGCGCGCCGACGCATTCGAAGATCACCGGGCGGCCGAAGCTTCCGCCCATCATGCGGATCATCTGCTGGGCCGCGCGGGCCTTGGGCACGCCTAGGCCCTCCCAGCGGTCGTGCGGCGACTCCCTTGCCGGATCGAGCACGATGTCGGCGCCCAGCCTCTCGGCGGCGGCGCGGCGGCGGGGCGAAAAATCGGCGGCGATCACCGGGCCGTGGCCGGCGGCCTTCAGCGCGGCGATCACCGCCAGGCCCACGGGCCCGCAGCCGATCACCAGGGCCACGGAGTTGGCGTCCATCCGCGCCTTGGCGAGCGCGTGGAAGCCGACCGCGAAGGGCTCGGTCAGGGCGGCGTGCTCGGTGGGCAGGCCGTTGGGAACCTCCAGGATCAGCGCCTCGCTGAGGATCATCCGCTCGGCGAAGCCGCCCGGCAGGCGGTTGGAGAAGCCCAGCATCTCCGCACCGGTCGCGGTCAGGGTGGCCGGCACGCTGACCACCCGCGTCCCGACCTTCAGGGTCTTGGGCGAACCGGGGCCGTGGTCGAGGATCTCGGCGCAGAACTCGTGGCCGAAGACAGTGTCGGCGCTGGGATCGAAGCCGTTGTCGCCCCCGCCGCCGCGGCGGCCGAGCTCGATCATGTGCTCCATGTGGTGAAGGGCGTGCAGGTCCGAGCCGCAGATGCCGCAGGCCAGAGTCTTGACCAGCACCTGGCCGGCCGCCGGCTCCAGCTCGGCGATCTCGTCGCAGACGAGCTGCTTGTTGCGCCGCACGACCGCGCGCATGGCCGCCTCCCTGAAACTACCGCCGCCTTGCCGGGGCTTTCCATATTCCGTAACCCTCGCGCCTCGGAATCGATAGAGCCCGGAGCCAACCGCATGAGCCTCGCCTTCCTTTTTCCCGGCCAGGGCAGCCAGGCCGTGGGCATGGGCGCCGACCTCGCGGAGACCTTCGGGTCGGCCCGCGAGGTGTTCCAGGAGGTCGACGACGCGCTCGGCCAGAAGCTGTTCAAGCTGATGCGCGAGGGGCCGGATGACCAGCTCACCCTGACCGAGAACGCCCAGCCGGCGCTGATGGCGGTGAGCCTGGCGGTAATGCGCACCCTGGAGAAGGAGTTCGGCGTCGGGATCGGCAAGGCCGCCTTCGTGGCCGGCCACAGCCTGGGCGAATACTCGGCCTTGGCGGCGGCGGGCGCGATCAGCCTGGCGGATACCGCGCGCCTCCTGAAGCTGCGCGGCCAGGCGATGCAGCGGGCCGTGCCGGTGGGCGCAGGCGCCATGGCGTCCCTGATCGGCCCCAAGGCGGATGTGGCCCTCGCCGAAGAGGCCGCCGCCGCGGGGTCGGCGGCCGGCGTCTGCGTCGTGGCCAACGACAACAACGCCGGCAACGTGGTGATCTCCGGCGCCAAGGCGGCCGTGGACCTGGCCATAGAGAAGGCCAAAGAGCTTGGGGCCCGCGCGATCCTGCTGAACGTCTCGGCGCCCTTCCACTGCCCGCTGATGCAGCCGGCCGCCGACGAGATGGCCGCGGCCCTCGCCAAGGCGACCATCGTGGCGCCCCGCGCCGCCGTGGTGACCAATGTCACGGCTCGCCCGACCCTGGACCCGGAGCTCATCCGCGGCCTGCTGGTGGATCAGGTGACGGGCCGTGTCCGCTGGCGCGAGAGCATGATGTGGCTGGCGGGCGAGGGCGGGGTGACCCGCTTCGCGGAGGCGGGCGCCGGCAAGGTGCTCTCCGGCATGGCCAAGCGGATCGCGCCGGACGCCGAGGCCACGCCGCTGAACGGTCCGGGCGACCTGGAAGCCTTCGCCAAGAGCCTCTAAGGGAAACGCCATGTTCGAACTGACCGGCAAGACAGCCCTCGTCACCGGCGCCACCGGCGGCATCGGCGCGGCGATCGCCTCGGCGCTCCATGCCCAGGGCGCGCACGTGGTGCTGTCCGGCACCCGCGAGGCCGTGCTGCAGGAGCGCGCCGCCGCGTTCGGCGAGCGGGTCTCGGCCGTGCCGGCGAATCTCTCGGACTCCGCCGCTGTCGACGGCCTCGTGGAGGCGGCGGAGGCCGCGGCGGGCGCGCCGCTCGACATCCTGGTGGCCAACGCCGGCATCACCAAGGACGGGCTGCTGCTGCGGATGAAGGACGACGACTGGACCGAAGTCCTGAAGGTCAATCTGGAGAGCTATTTCCGGCTCAGCCGCGCCGCCGCCAAGGGCATGATGCGCCGCCGCCACGGCCGGATCATCGGAATCACCTCGGTGGTCGGCGTGATGGGCAATCCCGGCCAGGCAAACTACGCCGCCTCGAAGGCGGGCATGATCGGCTTCTCCAAGGCGTTGGCGGCCGAGGTCGCCACCCGGGGAATCACCGTCAACTGCGTGGCGCCCGGCATGATCGAAAGCCCGATGACCGACGCCCTCACCGAGGCCCAGAAGGCCCAGATCATGGCCACGATCCCGATGGGGCGTCTTGGGCTCGGCGCGGACGTGGCGGCGGCCTGCGTCTATCTCGCCTCCAGCGAGGCGGCCTATGTCACCGGCCAGACCCTGCATGTGAACGGCGGAATGGCGATGATCTGAACGAGGTGATTTGAAGGCCTCGCCTTCCCACATCGGAACATGCTAACGCCCGCACGACTTTTGGTGAGCCTGACCGTTGCGGTTGACTTCAACGCCCGGCTCGCCGATGCAAAGCCTGAACTTAGAGGGACCTACCTAATGTCCGACGTCCTAGAGCGCGTCCGCAAGATCGTCATCGAACACCTGGACGCCGATCCGGAGAAGGTGACCGAGAAGGCCAGCTTCATCGACGACCTGGGCGCAGACAGCCTCGACAATGTCGAGCTGGTCATGGCTTTCGAGGAGGAGTTCGACATCGAAATCCCCGACGACGCCGCCGAGCATATCCAGACGGTGGGCGACGCCGTGAAGTTCATCCAAGAGCGCCTGGGCGCTTAAGCGCCTGATTCTGCTCAAGGTTTTCGGACCGCCGGGTCGGGGTAGCGCCCCGGCCTCGGCGGTCTTCCTTTGAGGACCGTTGCCTGAGGATCGTCATGCGTCGAGTCGTCGTCACCGGTATCGGCCTGATCACCCCGCTGGGGCAGGGGACGGAGATCACCTGGGCCGCCATCCTGGCGGGAAAATCCGGGATCGGCCGCGTCACCACCTTCGATATTTCCGGCGACTATGCCTGCAAGGTGGCCGGCGAGGTGCCGCGCGTCGATGGGCGCGGCGGCGGCGCCGCCGACATCCCGGGCTCCTTCGATCCCGACCAGACACTTTCCACCCGCGACCAGCGCCGGGTGGACGACTTCATACTCTACGCCATCGCCGCGGCGGACGAGGCGGTGAAGGATTCGGGCTGGCAGCCCGAGGCCGAGGCGGACCGCGAGCGGACGGGCGTGATGATCGGCTCGGGCATCGGCGGCCTGGCCACCATCGAGCGGACCTCCGTGGAACTGCATGAGAAGGGCCCGCGCCGGGTGAGCCCGTTCTTCATCCCTTCGGCCCTGATCAACCTGGCCAGCGGCCAGGTCTCGATCCGCTATGGCTTCAAGGGCCCCAACCATTCGGTGGTGACGGCCTGCGCGACCGGAGCGCACGCGATCGGCGACGCGGCCCGGCTGATCAAGTACGGCGACGCCGACGTGATGCTGGCGGGCGGCGCCGAGGCGGCGATCTGCCCGGTGGGCATGGCCGGCTTCATCGCCGCGCGCGCCATGTCGACCGGCTTCAACGACACGCCGGAAAGGGCCAGCCGGCCCTACGACAAGGACCGCGACGGCTTCGTCATGGGCGAGGGCGCCGGCGTCCTGGTGCTCGAGGAGTACGAGCACGCCAAGGCGCGGGGCGCGAAGATCTACGCCGAGGTCGCGGGCTACGGCCTGGCCGGCGACGCCTACCACATCACCGCCCCGGCCGAGGACGGCGACGGCGGCTTCCGCGCCATGAAGGCGGCCCTGAAGGACGCGGCCATCGAGATGGCGCAGGTGGACTACATCAACGCCCACGGCACTTCGACGCCCCTGGGCGACGAGATCGAGCTGGGCGCGGTGACCCGTCTGCTCGGCGATGCGGCGGACAGGGCGACCATGAGTTCGACCAAGTCGGCCACCGGCCACCTCCTGGGCGCGGCCGGGGCGATCGAGGCGGCTTTCTCGGTGCTGGCGATCCGCGACCAGATCGCGCCGCCCACCATCAACCTCGACAATCCCTCCGTCGAGACGAAGATCGACCTGGTTCCGCACAAGGCCAAGCCGATGAAGATCGACATCGCTCTCTCCAATTCCTTCGGGTTCGGCGGGACCAACGCCTCCGTGGTGTTCAAGAAGGTCTCGTGAGCCGCAGGCCCCTGTTTCCCCGAACTGGGGGGCGGCGCAGGCCGGTCCGGACGGGCCAGGGCGTGTTCCGCACGGCGGGCCGGGTGCTGACCACGCTGTTCTTCATCGCGGTGCTCGGCGGCGGCTGGGTGGTCTGGACCTACCGTGGCCCCGGCCCGGCGGCGCGCCAGGACGGCCTCACCGACGTGATCCTGCCCAAGGGCGCCGGCGTCGGGCAGATCGCGGCCGACCTGAAGGCCGCCGGAGTGATCGGCTCGCGGGAGATCTTCTACCTCGCCGCCAAGCTCAGCGGCTCCGGGCGCCATCTCAAGGCCGGCGAGTACGAGTTCAAGAGCGGCGCCTCCATGGCGCAGGTGCTGGCCGACATCGCCAACGGCCGTGTCGTGCGCCGCTTCGTGGTGGCCCCCGAGGGCTGGACCAGCGAAATGGTGGCGGGCGCCGTGCGCGCCGAGCCGGTGCTGACCGGCGCCATCGAGACGCCGCCGGAGGGCTCGCTGCTGCCCGACGGCTACCAGATCCAGCGCGGCGAGGACCGCGGCGAGGTGATCGCCAAGATGATGGCCGCCCGCGACGCCTTGCTGGCCCAGCTCTGGGCGGCCCGCGCGCCGGACGTGCCGCTGAAGACGCCGGAGGAGGCGGTGACGCTGGCCTCCATCGTGGAGAAGGAGACCGGCGTCCCGGCCGAACGGCCCCGGATCGCGGCGGTGTTCGAGAACCGCCTGCGCGCCGGGATCAAGCTGGAGAGCGACCCCACCATCATCTACGGGATCACCAAGGGCCGGCCGCTGGGCCGCGGCATCACCAAGTCGGAGCTCGAGGCGCAGACGCCCTACAACACCTACCGCATCGTGGGCCTGCCCCCGACGCCGATCGCCAATCCCGGCCGCGCGTCGCTGGCCGCGGTGCTCAATCCGCCCAAGTCCGACGAGATGTACTTCGTGGCAGACGGGACCGGCGGGCACGCCTTCGCCTCGACCTTCGAGCAGCATCAGGCGAACGTGGCCAAGTGGCGGGCGATCGAACGCCAGCGCGCGGCGGGAGGCGGTAAATGACCATCAGCGGAATGACCGGCTTCGGCCGCGCCGAGGGAGCCCTGGGCGCGTGGAGCTGGGCGGTGGAGGCCCGCAGCGTGAACGGCCGCAACCTGGAGGTCCGCTTCCGGGGGCCGCCGGGCTTCGAGGGCCTGGAGCGCGCGGCGCGCGAGGGCGCGCAGAGCCGGTTCGTGCGCGGTCAGGTGACCCTCGGCGTCCAGGCAAAGCGCGCCGAGGCCGCCGGCGCTGTGCGGCTGAACCTGGAGCAACTGGAACGCTACCTGGCGGCCGGCGCGCCCTACGTCGCCTCGGGCCAGGCCGCGCCGGCGAGCCTGGACGGCCTGCTCGCCCTGCGCGGCGTGATCGAGACGACGGACGCGGTGGACGACCCCGACGCCCAGGCCGCGCTGGAGGCGGCCATGGCGGCGTCCATCGGTTTGGCGCTCGACGGGCTGGCCGCGGGCCGCGCGGAGGAGGGCCGCTCCCTGGCCGCGGTGCTCGACGGTCTGGTGGCGCGGGTCGGCGAGCTGACCGGCAAGGCCTCGGCGCTCGCGGAGGGCCAGCCCCTGCTCATCAAAGCCCGCTTCGAGAAGCGGCTGACCGAGCTGGCCGGCGAGGCCGCCAGCGAGGAGCGCATCCTGCAGGAGGCCGCCGCCATGGCGGTGAAGGCCGACGTGCAGGAGGAACTGGATCGCCTGCGGGGACATGTCGATGCCGCCCGGGGCCTGCTGGGAAGCGACGGCGGGGTCGGGCGCAAGCTCGACTTCCTGACCCAGGAATTCATGCGCGAGGCCAACACCCTGTGCTCCAAGTCCGCCTCGGGCGCCTTGACCGCGGTCGGCCTGGACCTCAAAGCCACCATCGAGCAGTTCCGCGAGCAGGTGCAGAATGTGGAGTGACGCAGCGTGACCGCCGCCGAGGACCATTCCAAGCCCTGGGAGACGACGCGGCGGGGCCTGCTGCTCCTGATGTCGAGCCCCGCGGGCGCCGGCAAGACCTCGCTGTCGCGCCGGCTGGTGGCCGACTACGCCGACATGATCCTGTCGATCTCGGCGACCACCCGCCCGCCGCGCCCCGGCGAGGAGGAGGCGCGGGAGTACTACTTCAAGACCCGCGTGGAGTTCGAGGCGATGATCGCGGGTGGCGAGCTGTTCGAATGGGCCGAGGTCAACGGCAACCTCTACGGCACGCCCAAGGCGCCGGTGATCGCGGCCATGGAGGCCGGCAAGGACGTGCTGTTCGACATCGACTGGCAGGGCGCGCGGCAGGTGGCCGAGAAGGCGCCGAACGACAGCGTGCGGGTTTTCGTACTGCCGCCGTCGTGGTCCGACCTGGCGCGGCGGCTGCACGCCCGGGCGCAGGATTCCTCGGCGATCATCGACCAGCGCCTGGCGCTGGGAAAGCGCGAGATCGCCCACTGGGGCGAGTACGATTACGTCATCGTCAACAAGGACTTCGACCGGGCCTACGCCGACCTGATCCACATCTACCGCGCCGAACGCATGAAGCCGGGCCGCAATCCCTG
>NZ_DATMNA010000079.1:0-15547 GCF_035569475.1 Phenylobacterium sp. | reverse complement strand
GATCGCCAAGGCCTCGGTCTCCGGCCACGGCACGAACGTCATCCAGGGCCTGGCCATGTCCCTCGAAGCCACCGCCGCCCCGGCGCTGGTGATCATCGTCGGCATCGTGATGACCTACCAGTTCGCGGGCCTGTTCGGCATCGCCATCGCCACCACCTCGATGCTGTCGCTGGCCGGCTTCATCGTGGCGCTCGACGCCTTCGGCCCGGTGACCGACAACGCCGGCGGCATCGCCGAGATGGCGGGCCTGCCCCCGGAAGTGCGCGTCACCACCGACGCGCTCGACGCGGTCGGCAACACCACCAAGGCGGTGACCAAGGGCTACGCCATCGGCTCGGCCGGCCTCGGCGCCCTGGTGCTGTTCGCGGCCTACACCGAGGACCTGAAGTTCTTCTCGGCCAATGCGACGCCGGGCAGCTTCTTCGACAACCTGGGCACGGTCGCCTTCGACCTCTCCAACCCCTACGTCGTGGTGGGCCTGCTGTTCGGCGGCCTGCTGCCCTTCCTGTTCGGCGGGCTCTCCATGACCGCGGTGGGCCGGGCGGCGGAGTCGGTGGTCGAGGAAGTCCGCCGCCAGTTCCGCGAGAACCCGGGGATCATGACCGGCGAGGTGAAGCCGGAGTACGGCCGCGCCGTGGCCATCCTGACCCAGGCGGCGATCAAGGAGATGATCGTTCCCTCACTGCTGCCGGTGCTGTCGCCCATCGTGCTGTTCTTCGTCATCAAGGCGATCGCCGGCAAGGTCGACGCCTTCGCCTCGCTCGGCGCCATGCTGATGGGGGTGATCGTCACCGGCCTCTTCGTCGCCATCTCGATGACCTCGGGCGGCGGCGCGTGGGACAACGCCAAGAAGCTGATCGAAGAGGGTCACTACGGCGGCAAGGGTTCGGAAGCCCACAAGGCGGCCGTGACCGGCGACACCGTCGGCGACCCCTACAAGGACACCTCGGGGCCCGCCGTGAACCCGATGATCAAGATCACCAACATCGTGGCCCTGCTGCTGCTGGCGGTCCTGGCGCACGGGGTGATCCACTAGGCTTCAGCCCCGGCTGAAACAGCAAACGCCCCGGAGAGCGATCTCCGGGGCGTTTTTGATTCCGTCTGGATCCCCGCTTCCGCGGGGATGAGTCGCTTCGCGCTCAGTTCCGCCGGTCGCCCGGGCGGTTGCCGGGGGTGCCCTCGTCCTGGTTGGGCAGCAGGCCGCCGCGGCCGACGTTGCCGAGGATCTGTTCGAGGATGGTCAGCTCGCGGCCGCGGGTGGGCGTCTCGCGGCCGTTGAAGGCGATGATCTTGCCGTCCTTCAGGGTGTAGCTGTTGACGCTCTCCACCAGCTCGGAGTCCTTGTTGAAGGTGATCGCGGTGACGTTGCGCGCGATGACCTCCGGGGTCTTGAAGGCCACCCGGGACTTGAGCTGGTTCATGTAGAACCAGGTGTTGGCGTCGAAGGCGCCGGTCGCCGAAGGCGAGCCCAGGCGGCCGCGCACGGTGGACTTGGTGTCCGTCCCGATCTTCACGTCCTTCGGATCGGACTCGATGGCCTGGAAGCCGGAGTAGCTGGTCACCGGCGCGCAGGCCGAAAGGCTGGCCGCGGCGGCGGGGATCAGGAGACCCGCGGCGAGGGCGGCGAAGGCGGTTCGGGACTTCATCTGAGGCACTGGAACCCGTTCGTTGCGCCGCGAGGCGTTGTTCTGGGGCTTTGACCTATCGTCGCTCGCCCCTTAGTTCAATGCGGCTTTATGAAACGGATCGGGCGAAATCGAGGCGTCATGTTGCTTGACCGGCTGTTGCGACCCCGTCCCGCCGTCGGAGCCGGCCGCGCGCTCTATGCGCGGGCGGTGGAGCAGGCGCGGGCGCCCGGCCTCTACGCCGACCTCGGCGCGCCGGACACCGTGGAGGGCCGGTTCGAGCTCTACAGCCTGCACGTGGTCCTGCTGCTCGACCGCCTGCGCGGCCATGGCGAGGCGGCGACGGACGTCAGTCAGGCGCTGTTCGACACCTATGTTAAGGGCCTCGACAACGCCCTGCGGGAGATGGGCGTGGGCGACCTGGCGGTGGGCCGCAAGATGCGCAAGCTGGGAGAGGCTTTCTACGGCCGCGGCAAATCCTATGAGGCGGCGTTCGTGGCCCTGCCGGACACCGCCCAGCTGGAGGCGCTGCTGGCCCGCACCGTCTACGAGGGCGCCGATCCCGCGCCCCTGCCGCGCCTGGCGGCCTATGTCCTCGGCCAGCGCGCGGCCCTGGCCGGGCAGGATCTCAAGCAGCTTCTGACGGGCGAGGTCGCGTGGAAGGCCCTGTGACCCACCCCTGGGATCAGGCCGTGCGGCTGCACGAGCTCGGCCGCGGGACGCTGAGCCTGCGCCTGGAGCCGGACGCCTCGGCGCGGACGAAGATCGCCAGGGAACTCGGCCTGGTCAGCCTGCCGTCGCTGACCGCCAGGCTGACGCTGAAGCCCTGGATGGATGGGGTCGAGATCACCGGCCGCTTCGAGGCCGTCGTCGAACAGACCAGCGCGGTGTCGCTGGAGAACTTCGAGCAGCCGCTGGCCGGAGAGATCGAGGTCCGCGCCGTCCCGACAGGCAGTCCTAATGCCCAGGCGCCGGAAGGCGGCGAGATCGACTACGATCCAGAGGCGCCCGACCCGCCGGACATCCTGGAGAGCGACACCGTCGATCTGGCCGGCTATGTGGTCGAGCACCTGGCCCTGGAGATCGACCCCTTCGCGCGAAAGCCCTGGGAGGAATTCGAATTTCAGCCGCCGTCGGAGCCGGAATCTCCCTTCGCCGTGCTCAAGAAGTTGAAGGGCCAGGAGCCCTAGGTCGTTAAGGCCTTGTTTGCATTGCCGAGCCCGGACGCTATCGTCGCGGCGAATCCGGCGGGACCCGTCGAAGGACCAAAGCGCCGTCTTGACCCAGCCCCTGGTGATTTCCATCGACGCCATGGGCGGAGACCACGGCCCGAGCGTCGTCGTGCCGGCCGTCATCCGCGCAATCTCCGACCTTCCGCAGGATGTCCGCTTCCTGCTGCACGGCGACGAGACGGCGATCCGTCAGGGCCTGACGCGCCACCCGGACATCGCGCGCCGCTCCCAGATCGTGCCCGCCGAGCGGGTGATCGCCATGGACGAGAAGCCGGCCCAGGCCCTGCGCCGCGGCAAGGGCACCTCCATGTGGAACGCCGTCGAGGCGGTGCGCGAGGGCCAGGCGGCCGCGGCGCTGTCGGCCGGCAACACCGGCGCCCTGATGGCGATCTCCAAGCTGATCCTGCGGATGAGCGGCGAGCTGGAGCGCCCGGCCCTGGTCACCAGCATCCCGACGCCCAACGGGGTGACCACCTTCCTCGACGTGGGCGCCAACATCGACTGCGACGCCGAGCGGCTGGTCGAGTTCGCGATCATGGGCGAGGCCTACCACCGCGCGGCCCACGGCGCGCCCAAGCCCACCGTCGGCCTGTTGAACGTCGGGGCCGAGGAGATGAAGGGCCACGAGGAGGTGCGCGAGGCCCACCGCATCCTGCGCGAAGGCAAGATCGACGTGGACTACCGCGGCTTCGTGGAGGGCGACGACATCACCCGCGGCGCCGTCGACGTGATCGTCACCGACGGCTTCACCGGCAATGTGGCCTTGAAGGCCATGGAGGGCGCGGCGCGGTTCATCACCTCGGAGCTGCGCAGCGCGCTGACCTCCGGCTTCCTGCCGACGGTCGGCGCGGTGCTCGCGCGGCCGGCCCTGCAGCGGTTCCGCGAGCGGATGAGCCCGACGCCGGCCGCGCCGCTGCTGGGCCTCAACGGCATCGTGCTGAAAGCCCACGGCGGGGCCAGCGCGCGCGACTTCGCCATGGCGATACAGCTCGCGGTTGATCTGGCGCGCAGCGACTTTTCCGCCGAGATCGAAAGGAATATGAGGCGGCTCCCCGATGCGCTGGCCGAGCCCGCGCAGGCGCCCGCCGATGCGGCCGCCACCGCCCAAGGAGCCAGCGAGTGACGAGCGTGCTGCGTAGCGTGGTGACCGGCGTAGGCGGTTACCTGCCTGAACGGGTCGTGACCAACGACGACCTCGCCAAGGTGGTCGACACCTCCGACGAATGGATCGTCGAGCGCACCGGAATCCGCCAGCGCCACCAGGTCCGCGACGACCAGCCGGTTTCCGACCTGGCGGTCGCGGCCGCGGCCAAGGCGCTCGCGGCCGCCGGCCGCACGCCCGACGAGGTCGACCTGATCATCGTGGCGACCACCACGCCAGACCTGACCTTCCCCGCCGTGGCGACCATCGTGCAGCGCAAACTGGGATGCCCGGTGGGCGTGGCCTTCGACGTGCAGGCGGTCTGCTCGGGCTTCGTCTACGCCCTCTCGGTGGCCGACGGTTTCGTGGCCCGCAACCGCGCGAAATGCGCCCTGGTGATCGGGGCCGAGACCATGACCCGGCTGATGGACTGGACGGACCGCGGCACCTGCGTGCTGTTCGGCGACGGGGCCGGAGCGGTGGTGATGGAGCCGCGCGAAGGGCAGGGGACCACCGCCGACCGGGGCCTGCTGGGCTTCGCCCTGCGCGCCGACGGGACCAAGCAGGAGTTGCTCTACGTCGACGGCGGCCCATCGACCAACGGCCAGGTCGGCAAGCTCCGGATGCAGGGCAACCAGGTCTTCCGCCACGCCGTGGTCAACATCTCCGAGGCGGTGACGGCGGCGGCCGAGGACGCCGGCGTCGAGGTGGCCAGCGTCGACTGGTTCGTGCCGCACCAGGCCAACCTGCGCATCCTGCAGGGCGTCGCCCGGCGCCTGGGCATCGACGAGGCCAAGGTGATCACCACCCTGGACCAGCACGCCAACACCTCCGCCGCCTCGATTCCCCTGGCCCTGGACCAGGGCGTCCGCGACGGGCGGATCAAGCCCGGCCAGCTCCTTCTGCTGGAGGCCATGGGCGGCGGCCTGACCTGGGGCGCCTGCGTTCTTAGGCTCTGATGCTCAGCGATCCCGGCAAACGGAGGCTTGAAGTCTTTGACGGGATGGGACAATCAGGGCACGGTGAGGTTGTCGCTTTGGGGGGTAGAGCTGGCATGAAGGGTGCGACGGTTACGCGGGCGGACCTCTGCGAAGCGGTCCACGAGGAAGTGGGCCTGACCCGCCAGGACTGCGGCGAGCTGGTCGAGCGCGTGCTCGAACTGATGTCGGTCGCCCTGGAGAAGGGCGAGCAGGTCAAGCTCTCCGGCTTCGGCGTCTTCCAGGTGCGCGCCAAGCGCGCCCGCATGGGACGCAACCCCAAGACGGGCGAGCCGGCCGCCATCGAGCCGCGGCGCGTGATCGGCTTCCGCGCCTCGCAGGTCATGAAGGCGCGGGTCGACCGCGCCCTGGCGCGGTGAGGGCGCTCTAGACCGTGGCCAAGGGGCCGGAAGCCTTTCGGACCATCTCCGAAGCGGCGGACGAGCTCAGCGTGCCGCAACATGTGCTGCGCTTCTGGGAGACCAAGTTCGCCTTCATCCGCCCGATGAAGCGCGCCGGCGGCCGTCGCTTCTACCGCCCATCGGACATCGCGGTGCTGCGCGGGGTGCGCCACCTGCTCCACGACGAGGGCTACACCATCAAAGGCGTCCAGCGGCTGCACCGCGAGGAAGGCCTGCGCCGCCTGGTCAGCGCCGGCGACGAGGGCGCCCCGGCGGTGGCGGAGCCCCGCGCCGTGACGCCCGGCGGCTCCAAGGACGGCCTCTACGAGGCTCTGCGCGACCTCGAGGCCGCCAAGCAGCGGTTGGACGCTCTGCTCAATCCTCAATGATCGTCATGGCCCGGAGGCGGGCCATGACGATCCGGAAAAGTGTGTTCGGGGGAAGAGATGGTCGGAGCGACAGGATTTGAACCTGCGACCCCTTGACCCCCAGTCAAGTGCGCTACCAGGCTGCGCTACGCTCCGACGCCTCGCGGCGAGCGCGCCTTATAGGCGGGCGATCATCGTCGCCGCAATCCCGAAAACCATCAGCCGGGCCGGTTCATCCAACTGATGAGCGGGAGGATCGGCGCGCCCCAGCAGATCCCGGCCAGGGCGAAGTAGATGAACTGCCATGGGCCGTGCGCCGGCACATAGGCGGCCAGGCGCGCGACGGCGCCCATGTAGAGCAGCAGGAAGCCCAGAATGGCGAACAGGCCGACCAGTTTGCGAAGGCGCGGGTTCATGGACGCTGCTTAGCGGTCCCCGGCGCGGGGCGGAAGCGTGGACGCGACCGCCTTTCCGGGTTAGGCCGCCCGCGATGACCTCTTTCCTGCGTTCCGACCGCTCGCGCGCCGTGGCGATCTGGCTGCTGATCACGGCGGCCCTGGTGGTCGCCATGGTGGTGGTGGGCGGCCTGACCCGCCTGACCGGCTCGGGCCTGTCGATCACCCAGTGGAAGCCGGTGTCCGGCGTCCTGCCGCCGCTGGGCGAGGCTCAATGGCAGGCGGAGTTCGCCCGCTATCGGGCGATCCCGCAGTTCCGGTTCGTCAATCCGGACATGAGCCTCGCCCAGTTCCGCTTCATCTATTTCTGGGAGTGGTCGCACCGGCTGCTGGCGCGGCTGGTGGGCGCGGTCTTCCTCATTCCCCTGATCTGGTTCGCGGTGCGCCGCGAGATTCCGCGCCGCCTGTTCGTCCAGATGGGCGGGGTGATCCTCCTCCTGGGCCTGGAGCCCATCGTCGGCTGGTGGATGGTGGCCAGCGGCCTGGCCAACCGGGTCTACGTCGCCCCGGAGCGGCTGATGATCCATCTCGGCATCGCCTTCGCCCTGCTGGGCGCGCTGGTCTGGACGGCGCTCGACGCGCTCGCGGGCCAGGCGCGCCAGGTACTTCCCAGCCCCTGGGGCGGCCGCGCCCTGGCGGTCGTGGGGCTGATCTACCTGCAGATCCTGCTGGGGGCCTTGGTGGCCGGCAACCAGGCCGGGCTGGTCTACAACGACTGGCCGCTGTTCGCGGGCCACCTCACGCCGCAGGACTACGCCGGGGCGGACCTCTGGGCGACGGTGGCGCACAGCCAGGGCGCGGTTCAGCTTCACCACCGCCTGGTCGCCTATCTGCTGACCCTCGTCGCCGGGCTGATGGGCGCGGCGGCCTGGCGCTCCTCCTACCTGGCGGGGACCTCCAAGCTGCTCGCGCTGAGCGTCGCCATCCTGGTGCTTGTCCAGGCGGGCCTCGGGATCGCGACCCTGATGGCGCGGGTCCCGATCGGCCTGGCGGCCGCCCACCAGTTGGTCGCGGCCCTGACGCTCTGCCTGGCTGTCGCCTTCGCCTGGCGCGTGCGGCGGATCTAGGGGAGGCGGCGGGGATGAGCGTCCGCACCGTCGCCCTGCTCGGCTACGACGGCGTCAACGCGCTCGATTTCACCGGCCCGCACGAGGTCTTCACCTCCTCGGAGGCCAGCGCTGACCGCGAGGGGCCCGCCTATCGGGTGATCTGCCTCAGCCCCGACGGCCAGCCGTTCCGGAGCCGCTCGGGCCTGCTGCTGGCCGCGGAGGGCGCCCTGGCCGACGCGCCGGATCTCGACACCATCGTCGTCCCCGGCGGGCCCGGCATCCGCGAGCCGGAGACCCTGGCTGTGATCAGCGGCTGGCTCGGCGAGCGGGCCGGGCGGACGCGGCGGCTGGTCTCGGTCTGCACCGGCCTCTACGCCCTGGCCGCCACCGGCCTGATGGACGGGCGGCGCGCCACCACCCACTGGAGCCACGCCGCCGACCTGGCGCGGCGGTTCCCCGCCGTGAAACTGGAGGCCGACGCGATCTTCGTCCGCGACGGCGCCTTCTCGACCTCGGCCGGCATCACCGCCGGAATCGACCTGGCGCTGGCGCTGGTGGAGGAGGACCTGGGCCCCTCGACGGCGCTCGCCATCGCGCGGTCCCTGGTGGTCTATGTCCGCCGCTCGGGCGGCCAGACCCAGTATTCCGATCCCCTGCGGTTCCAGACCCGCGCCACAGGGCGCTTCGCCGACCTGGCCGCCTGGCTGCCCGCCAACCTCGCCGCCGACCTCTCCGTCGAGGCCCTGGCGCAGCGGGTCAACTGCAGCCCGCGCCATTTCGCGCGGCTGTTCAAGGAAGCCTTCGGCGCCGCGCCCGGCGAGTTCGTGGAGGCCCTGCGCCTAGCCGAGGCCGCCGAGCGGCTGCTGAAATCGGCCCTGACCGTCGACGCCGTGGCGGCCTCGGTGGGCTACGGCAGCGCCGACGTCTTCCGCCGCGCCTTCGAGCGCCGCTTCAGCGTCTCGCCCAGCCAATACCGCGAGCACTTTTCCACGGTCGGCGCGATCGCCGGCTAAGCCGTGTCCGAAATCGCCGGAGGCTCGTCATTGCCGCCATGGGGCGACCTGGGCCACAAGAACGGAGATATCTGCGCAAACGTCTGGGGTGGAACATGCAATCTCAAGTCCGCATCGCCGTCGCGGCCCTGGCCGTGGCCCTGGTCGGCGGCCTGGCCGCGACCGCCGTCTCGCGCGCCGCGCCTTCGAGCCCCGCGGTGGCCTACACGCCCGACGGCAAGCTGCTCTATCCCAAGGACTACCGCACCTGGGTCTACCTCTCGAGCGGCATGGACATGGCCTACAGCGAGGCCCCGGGCGCGGCCGACCACCACATGTTCGACAACGTCTTCGTCAACCGCGAGGCCTACGCCGTCTACGAGAAGACCGGGACCTGGCCCGACAAGACCATCTTCGTCCTGGAGGCCCGGATGGGGCAGGGCCGCGGCTCGATCAACAAGAAGGGCGTCTTCCAGGGCGAGGCCATGGGCCGCGAGGCCCATGTCAAGGACACCGCCCGCTTCAAGAGCGGTTGGGCCTTCTTCCCCCTGAACTCCGAGGCGCCCTCGACCGCGCTCGCCCAGACCTCGCAGTGCAACGTCTGCCACGAGCAGCACGGGGCGGTGGACACCACCTTCGTGCAGTTCTACCCGACGCTGATGCCCAAGGCCCAGGAGATGAAGACCCTGGCCGCGGCCTATCTGGCGGACGAGGAAAAGGACAGAGCCGAGAAGCGGTAATATATTACCGTATCAAGAAAGCCTCGCGTTTTCAACGATGTGAGGCTATTTCGGCATCCCGGTGTTGACACGGTCCGGCATTGTCGGCATATGCGCCCGCTCACGTCGGGGCCCCTCGTCCCGCCAAATGTCCGGATGAGTTTCCCATGATGAAGACCACGGCTTCGCTGAAGCCCGCCGAGGTCGAGAAGAAGTGGATCGTGATCGACGCCGAGAACGCCGTGGTCGGCCGCCTCGCGACCTTCATCGCCAACCGTCTTCGCGGCAAGCATCGCGCCGATTACACCCCGCATGTGGACTGCGGCGACTTCGTCGTCGTCGTGAACGCCGACAAGGTGAAGTTCACCGGCAAGAAGCTGACCGACAAAATCTACTACTGGCACACCGGCCACCCCGGCGGCGTCAAGGAACGCACCGCCGGCGCGATCCTGGGCGGGCGCTTCCCCGAGCGCGTGCTCGAGAAGGCCGTGGAGCGCATGCTGCCCAAGGAAAGCCCCCTGGCGCGCAAGCAGCTCACCCACCTGCGTATCTATACGAGCGCCGAGCATCCGCACGCCGCCCAGAACCCCGAGACCATCGCGTTCGCCGATCTGAACGCCAAGAACGTGCGGAGCGCTTGAGTATGTCGGAAGCTGTCACGCCTGAAGCCCCCACCGGTTTCGACGCCCTGAAGGGCCTGGGCACTGTCGCCGAGGACGCCGTCGTCCACGAGCGCAAGGTCGACGCCCAGGGCCGCTCCTACGCCACCGGCAAGCGCAAGAACGCCATCGCCCGCGTCTGGATTCAGCCCGGCAAGGGCAAGATCACCATCAACGGCCGCGACCAGGAGGTCTACTTCGCGCGTCCGGTGCTGCGGATGATGATCGCCCAGCCGATGGACCTCGCCGACCGTGCGGGCCAGTTCGACGTGATCGTCTCGGTGCAGGGCTCGGGCCTTTCCGGCCAGGCCGGCGCGATCCGTCACGGCATCTCCAAGGCGCTCACCTACTACGAGCCGGAACTCCGCGCGGTGCTGAAGCCTCACGGCCTGCTCACCCGCGACAGCCGCGTCGTGGAGCGGAAGAAGTACGGCAAGGCCAAGGCCCGACGCAGCTTCCAGTTCTCGAAGCGCTAAGACTCAGCCCGGACATATCCGTGCTTGCGGGGGCGCTTCGGGAAACCGGAGCGCCCTTTCTCTTTGTCTGGTCCCCGCCTTCGCGGGGATGATCGGGGTTTCAGATGTCCCATACCGTTTTCATCGATGGCGAAGCCGGCACCACGGGTCTGCAGATCCGCGAGCGGCTGGCCGGCCGCGCCGACCTGGAGATCCTGTCGATCGACCCCGCCCGGCGCAAGGACGCCGACGCCCGCGCCGAACTGCTGAACGCCGCCGACGCGGTGGTGCTCTGCCTGCCGGACGCAGCATCGCGCGAGGCGGTGTCGCTGGTGACCTCCAACAGCGTGCGCATCATCGACGCCTCGTCCGCGCACCGCGTGGACAGCAACTGGACCTACGGCTTCGCCGAGATGGATGCCGCCCAGCGCGCCGCCATCGCCGGCGCCCTGCGGGTCAGCAATCCCGGCTGCTACCCGACGGGCTTCATCGGTCTGGTGCGGCCCCTGGTGGGCGCCGGCCTGATCCCGCCGGACTTCCCGCTGACCGCCAACGCCGTCTCCGGCTACTCGGGCGGCGGCAGGGGACTGATCGAGGAGTTCGAGGCGCCGACGCCGGCCGGCACGGCCGACGCCTTCCGTGTCTATGGCCTCAACCTGGCGCACAAGCACGTGCCGGAGATGACGGTCCACGGCGGGCTCAACCATGCGCCGGTCTTCGCGCCGGCGGTCGGCCGCTTCGCCCAGGGGATGATCGTCGAGGTCCCGCTGCAGCTCTGGGCCCTGCCCGGCAAGCCGGGGCCCGACGACCTGCATGTGGCGCTGCAGGCCTTCTACGCCGGCGAGCGGTTCGTCGAGGTGGCGAGCGGTCCCGAATGCGCCGAGCTGCAGAAGACCCGGGCCGGGGCCGGCGGCTATGTGGCCGCGCTGGACCCCGAGGCGCTGAACGGCACCAACCGCATGCGGCTCTATGTCTTCGGCAATGCCGACGGCAGCCAGGCGCGGCTGCTCGCCCAGCTCGACAATCTGGGCAAGGGCGCTTCAGGCGCCGCGGTCCAGAACCTCAACCTGATGCTCGGGCTGGAGGAGGGCGCGGGCCTGTGATCGCGGGCGGCGACCGAGACGCGGCTGAAATCATCAAGGCTTGTAACTTTCGCGCTTGGCGCCACGTAATCCAGGCATGAGCACCCAAACCTTCGCCCCCCTGTCGCGCCGCGGGTTCCTGATGGCGACCGCCTTGGCCGCCGCGGCGCCGAGCCTCGTCCTCGCTGCAGAAGATCCCTACGCCAATTCCCCGTTCCGCAAGATCAACGACGCGGAGTGGCGCCTGCGCCTGCTGCCGGCGTCCTACGAAGTGCTGCGTCACGAGGATACCGAGCGGCCGGGGTCGAGCCCGCTTCTCAACGAGCATCGCAAGGGGACTTTCGCCTGCCTGGGCTGCGGCCTGCCGATCTTCAGGTCGGAGTGGAAGTTCGAGAGCGGCACCGGCTGGCCCAGCTTCTACACCGCCATCCCGGGCGCGCTGCTGAAGAAGACCGACCTGGCCATCGGCGTGCCGCGCACCGAGTACCACTGCGCCCAGTGCCTGGGGCACCACGGCCACGTCTTCCCTGATGGGCCGAAGCCCACGGGCCTGCGCTACTGCAACAACGGCGTCGCGCTGAAGTTCATCCCGGCCTGATGCAGCCTCCTCCCGCAAGGGGAGGAGGGCCGAACCTCAGGTCTTCTTGCCGCCCTTGGGCGTCGGCGGCGCGGGCGGCGGCGAAGGCGCGACGGGCGAGCCGTCCCTCTGGTGGATGCTACCCGAGCCCGAGACGTTGGTCTCCAGCTTCGCCGGACGGGTGAGCAGGGTCACGTCGCCCGAGCCGGAGATGTCGACGATGGCCGCGCCGGTGGGCGCCAGCGTCGCCGCGCCGGAGCCTTCGATGTTGATGTCGGCGTCGCTCACCTTCAGCTCGCCGAGGTTCGCCTCGCCGGAGCCGCTCATCGACAGTTGCACCCCCTTGGCCTCGCCCTTGGCGGAGACCTGGGCGTCGCCGGAGACGTCGAGGTTCAGCCTGTCCTGCTTGTAGCCCTCGATATCCAGGCGACCCGAGCCGCGCAGGTCGAAACGGGTCACCGCCGGCGCGGTCATCACGATGGTGAGGTCGCCGTCGTGGCGATGGCGGCCGTGGATGTAGCGCAGCCGGCCGTCCTGGATCTCCAGGTTGTCCAGCGCCCGCTGCGGGCCGCTGACGGTGAGCTTACCGGCGCCCGGCGCCTGGGTGTAGGTGACCTGGGCCGGCACATCGACTTCCAGGGTGTCGCCGCCGGTCCAGGCAAGCTCGCGGGTCGCCTGATGGCCGGAATAATGGTCGTTTTCCCAGTTGAAGTTGTCACCGTCGATATTCCAGTGCCCGCCGATGAAGCTGTGGCTCAAGAGGGCGTCGGTGAACAGGTCCGGCCCCGCGATGGCCACGGCGGTGGAGATGGTGACCACGGAGACCAGGAAGCCGGTCACGGCGATCATGACGAGCACGCGGATCATTGCAGGCCTCCCGGGGCATGCGGTTCAAGGGCCGGCTTGAGCAGCCGGTAGTGCAGGCGGCCGTACCAGACGAGCGCGTTGACCAGGCCGATGGTGACGATGGCCAGCACCGCGCCGCCCGAGGCCGCCCCGGCCATCAGGCCGATGCCGGCCAGCACCGCGGCCCCCGCGCCGCCGGGCAGGCCGGTGAACGGGCCGGCTGCGAACACCACCCCGCCGGCGAAGAAGACGGCGATCACCGCCACGCCGATCCCGAAGATCGCGCCGCCGACGCCCATCAGGATCGGCAGCAGGACCAGGATGTCGATCGCCCCCAGGCCCAGGACGGCGAACACCGCCGAAGCGCCGGCCGAGGCGCTGCGCTCCTCTTCCCAGCGCCGCAGGCCGATCTCGGCGCGCAGCTCGCGGGCCAGGCGGCCGGGGTCGCCGAGGCCCGCGGCCACGTCGGCCTCGCTTCGGCCGGCGGCGGCGCCCTCGTTGAAGTGGTTCTCGTAGTCCGCGACGATGTCGGCCTGGGCCGACGGTGGCAGGCCGCGAAGACCCTCCCGCAGCCTGGCCATGAACGCCTGACGGGTCATTTCGCCCCTCCAAGAATGGATTCAACCGCCCCGGAGAACGAGCTCCAGGCGGACTTCTGCGAGATGAAACTCGCCTTTCCGGCCTCCGTCAGCCGGTAGTATTTGCGCGACGGCCCGGTCTGGCTCTCGACGAGGTAGGTCTCGACGAGGCGGTCGGTCTGCAGCCGGCGCATCAGCGGATAGATCGTGCCTTCGCCCATCCCGATCTGCTCGGAAAGCTGGCTGGCGATCTCGTAGGCGTAGCTGTCGTGCTGGGAGAGCAGGGCCAGAACACAGAGTTCGAGCGCCCCCTTCTTTAGCTGGATTTCGATGGCTTCAGGCACGTCGGCGCCTCCTTGCGAGGCCAAGATCTATGGCAAGGTAGTGGGCGACGCAAGGTAGCTGGCATTAAACCTTAGTAACCTGTCCCTCCCCATGAAAAGGAGGGAAGAGCCTAGCTCCGCACCTTCACATAGGTCCCCGGCGCGTCGCCGAGCGGCTTCAGCTTGCCCTTGGCGGGGTCGCGGGCCGGGACCTGGGCGCCGGATTTCGCCTTCAGCCATTCGATCCAATGCGGCCACCAGGACCCCGGCGTCTCCTTGGCGCCGGCCTGCCAGGCCTCCAGCGTTTTGGGCAGGGCGGGGTTGGTCCAGTGCTGGTACTTGTTCGCGACCGGGGCGTTGATCACGCCTGCGATGTGGCCGGAGCCCGCCAGTGTGAAGGTCACCGGCCCGCCGAACAGCCTGGCGCCCCTGTAGACCGAGCGGGCCGGGGCGATGTGGTCGTCGCGCGACGACTGCACATAGACCGGCGTCTTCACCTTCTTCAGATCGAGCAGGATGTTGTCGAGCGCCAGCTCGCCCTTGGCCAGCGCGTTCTCGCCGTAGAACTTGCGCAGGTAGTACATGTGCAGGGTCTTCGGCATCCGCGTCTGGTCGGAATTCCAGAACAGGAGGTCGAAGGGCTTGGGCTCCTTGCCCAGAAGGTAGTTGTTCACGAAGAACGACCAGATCAGGTCGTTGGCCCTGAGCGAATTGAAGGTGTCGGCCATGGATTGGCCGGACAGCACGCCGCCGCCCGCGTCCATCTTCTGCTCCAGGTCCTTCAGCCAGTCCTCGTTGGTGAACAGCAAGAGGTCGCCGGCCTCGGAGAAGTCCTGCTGGGCGGCGAAGAAGGTCGCCGAGGCGATCCGCTTGTCCCCCTTGGCCGCCATGTGGGCGAGCGTCGAGGAGAGCAGGGTGCCGCCGATGCAGTAGCCGACGGTGTTGACCTGCGAGGTCCCGCACTGGTCCATCGCCGCTTGCGTCCCGGCGTAGATGCCCTCGCGCATGTAGTCCTCGAAGGTACGGTCCGCGAGCTCGGCCGTCGGGTTCACCCAGGAGGCCACGAACACCGTGATCCCCTGGGCGGAGAGCCAGCGGATCATCGAGTTTTCGGGGCGCAGGTCGAGGATGTAGAACTTGTTGATCCACGGGGGGAAGATCACCAGCGGGATCTCGCAGACGCTCTCGGTCGTCGGAGAAAATTGCAGCAGCTCTATGATTTCGTTGCGGAACACGACCTTGCCCGGCGCGGTCGCGACATTCTCGCCGATCTTGAACATCTCGTAGTCGGTCTGGGCGATCGAAAGCTGTCCGCCGCCGCGCTCCAGGTCGGCGGCGAAGTTGTCCATGCCCTTCACCAGGCTCTCGCCACCCGTCGCCATCACCTCGCGCAGCGCCGCGGGGTTGGAGGCCAGGAAATTCGACGGCGAGAAGGCGTCGGTCAGCATCTTCATGAAGAACTCGACCCGGCGCTTCACCATCGGGTCGACGTCCTCGACGTCGGCGACCAGGCCGTTCATCCAGTTGGCGGTGAGCAGATAGGACTGCTTGATCACGTCGAAGACCGGGTTCTCGGCCCATTCCGGGTCGGCGAAGCGCTTGTCGCCGCGCACCGGTTCGGCCACCGGCGCCGGGGTCTCGCCGCCCATCCGCCGCGCGGTCGACTGCCAGAGGTCCAGGTAGCGCGAGAACAGGTCGGCCTGGGCCCGCATCAGCCGGTCCGGTTGGGCGGCGAGCCGGCCCATCACCTCGGTCAGCGCCGGGGCCACGTGGAAGGGGTCGGGCGACAGGGCGGCTGGGCGGTCGGCCTGGCGCAGAGCCATCTCGGCGATCGCGCCCTGGGCCGTCAGGGCCGCGCGGGCCAGGTTCATGGACAGCTTCTCGACCACCGCGCGCTGTTCGGCGCTCATGGCGGCCATGTCGAAGTCCGGTCCCGGCGCGGCGCGGGGCGGCTCAGCCGGGGTCGGCTGCGGCTTCTGCGGCGGTGGGGCAAGCGATTCGGCCTTGGCGGCCGCCTTGGCCTTGGCTTTCGGCGTAGCCTTGCTCCTGCCGGCCTTGGCCCTGGCCG
>NZ_DATMNA010000078.1:0-59677 GCF_035569475.1 Phenylobacterium sp. | reverse complement strand
GTCGGCCCCGGCCTCCTCCAGTTGGCGGATCTGCGCGATGGTCGCCTGAGCGTCGGCGGTCAGCGTGTTGGTCATCGACTGCACCGTGATCGGCGCGTCGCCCCCCACCTCCACATCGCCCACCCGGATCTTGCGGCTCTTCCGCCGCTGGATCGCGCGCCAGGGGCGGACCGAGGTGTGGTCCTTGTGGGCGTGATCTTCAGCGAGGGAATGGGTGGCGCTCATGACAGCTCCGAAAATAGGGCCTACGGCGGCTGAACCCAAGCCGCCATCTCCGCGCAGGGGTCTTAAGGCCCGGCCGGGCCTTCGGCCAGCTTGCTGAGCGAGACCTGGGGCGCGGGCAGCACGCCCCTGGAGCGGCCGCCCACGAAGACCTGGAAACTGGCCGGCTGGGAGACATCCGCGGTCAGGCCGCCGACCTGCGGCGCCCGGAAAGCGTCGCCGGCGGCAAACTGGCGGGCGAAATAGATCTGGCCGTCCTGGCCGCGCACGATCAGCGAGGCGGGCTTCAGCGCCTGCAGGGTCACCGCCGAGGGCTGGTCCCTGGGCGCGCCATAGACCGGGCCGGTAGCGACGAACACCTGGGGCAGGGTCGCGGGGTCGACGGTGGGCGCCTCGGGCGCCAGGCCGGACCTGGGGCCCTGGACGGACTTGGGCGTCGTCACCGTGCCGTCGGGATTGATGATCGGCATGCCCGGCGTCTCATAGGGCGGCGGCGTGGTCGATTCGACCGGCGCCGGCAGGGGCGCGCCCAGGGGCACCACGGGCGGGCTGGCGACCGCCAGGGCCTTGGCCGTCGCCTGGGGCGAGGCGGTGGGCGGCGGCGGCGCGCCCGCCATCAGGGCCCGCTGGGCGATGTTCCACAGGACGATCGCCACCAGGATGACGAGCACGCCCGCGACGATCGCCACCACCCGCGGGTCGCCGCCCTCGACGACGCCCACCGGGGCGCGCAGGGGCTCGTCGAGGATCGGCTCCTCGGACTTGAAACGCTCGACCGCGATCTCGCCGTCGAGGCCCAGCGCCTCGGCGTAGGCGCGGATGTAGCCGATGGTGAAGGGCCGCGAGGGCAGGCGGTCCAGCCGCATGGCCTCGATGTCGGCCAGGTAGACGCGACGCACGCGGGTCATGTCGGCGAGTTGCTCGAGGCTCAGCTTCTTGCTCTCGCGGATGGCCTTCAGGGCCGCGCCGATGTCGCCGCCGGAGTGCAGGTCCCAGGACTCGGATCGGGGGGCGTCGCTTTCACTGGCCAAGACGCGGACGGGCTCCTCTAAACCGCCACGTAGATCTTGCGGGCCAGGGTTTCGATCTCGTTGCGCACCGAGCCGGCCCCGCTCTTCAGCAGGGCCGCGACCCCGCGGCGGGCCGCCTCGCGGTCGCAGGAGAGCACCATCTGCTTCACCGGCCCGACCCCGGCCGGCGGCATGGAGAGCCGCTCGAAGCCCAGGGCCACCAAGGCGAAGGCCTCCAGCGGCCGGCCCGCCATCTCGCCGCAGACGCTGACCGGCGTGCCGGTCTCGGCGCAGGCGCGCTGGATCTGCTCCAGGACCCGGAGCGCCGGGGGCGACAGGGGATCGTAGCGCTCGGCCATGCGCGGGTTGCCGCGGTCGGCGGCGAACAGGTACTGCATCAGGTCGTTGGTGCCGACGCTGACGAAGTCGGTCATCGGCAGCAGGGCGTCCAGGTGCCAGACCAGCGACGGCGCCTCGATCATCGCGCCCACGTCGAGGCGCGACGGCGGCTTGCGGCCGCGGCGCTCGGCCCAGGCGAGCTCGATGTCGACCAGGGCGCGGGCGGCGCGGAACTCGTCCACATTGGCGACCAGCGGGAACATGACCCGCAGCGCCCGGCCGCGCGAGGCGGCGATCAGGGCGCGAAGCTGCAGGCGCAGCAGGGCGGGCCGGTCGAGGCCCATGCGGATCGCCCGCCAGCCGAGGGCCGGATTGTCCTCCCGCTCGGCCTCCATGTAGGGCAGCACCTTGTCGCCGCCGAGGTCCAGGGTGCGGAAGGTCACCGGCAGGTCGCCGGCCGCGTCCATCACGCGGCTGTAGAGCGCGGTCTGGGCGTTGAAGCGCGGCATCTCCTCGGCGACCATGAACTGGAACTCGGTGCGGAAGAGGCCGATGCCCTCCGCGCCGGTCTCGCCCAGGATGTCGAGGTCGACGTCGAGGCCGGCGTTCATCAAGAGCGTGATCTTGGCCCCGTCGCGGGTGAAGGCCGGGGTGTCGCGCAGCCTGGCGAACTCGGCGCGCCGCTGGCGGCGCACGTCGATGCGGGCCTGGATGGCCTTCACCACGTCGGTGCGCGGGCGCAGGTAGGCCTCGCCGGTCTCGGCGTCGACGATCACCATGTCGCCTTCCGACACCCGGTCGCGCAGGCCCGAGAGGCGGCCGACGCAGGGGATGTCGAGGGCGCGGGCGACGATGGCCGCGTGGCTGGCCGCCGAGCCTTCCTCGAGGAGGAGGCCGCGCAGCCGGGTGCGGTCGTATTCCAGCAGATCGGCGGGGCCAAGGTTGCGAGCGATCAGGATGGCGTTTTCGGGCAGCTCGCGCGCTTCGTGGCCGTCGCCGGACAGGTGGCGCAGCAGGCGGTCGTTGAGGTCTTCCAGGTCGTGCAGGCGTTCGCGCAGATAGGGGTCGCGGGCCTGGCCCAGGCGGGCGCGATGCTCGGAGCGGACCCGCTCGACGGCGGCCTCGGCGGTGAGGCCGTTGCTCACCGCGTCCTGCAGGCTGCGCAGCCAGCTCTGCGAGTGGGCGAACATCCGGTAGGTGTCGAGCACCTCGAAGGAGGCGTCCACCAGGCCGGCGTTGCCTTCCAGCATCTGGTCGATCTGGGCCTGCAGGCTGTCGATGGCGGCGGCCAGGCGGGCCTCCTCGGCGGCCACGTCGTCGGAGAGCAACTGCGAGGGCGCGACCGGCGGCTCGTGGAGGACGGCCACGCCGTAGGCCAGGCCGTCGCCGAACTTGGCGCCCTTCAGCCGCTCGGGCCGGTGCGGGGCGATCTCCACGCCCTTCAGCGCCGCCTCGCCGATCAGCTCGCCGGCGGCCACCATCTCGGCCAGCACCATGGCGACGATCTGCAGGTCCTCGACCTCGTCGTCGGTGTAGACGCGGGCGGTGCGGTTCTGGACCACCAGCACGCCGATGGCGCGGCCGCCGCGCAGCAGGGGCACGCCCAGGAAGGCGTGGTAGGGGTCTTCGCCGGTTTCCGGCCGGTAGGAGAAGGCGGGGTGCTCGGGCGCGTCGGCCAGGTTCAGCGGCCGGCCGAGCTTCATGATCTCGCCAACCAGGCCCTCGCCCGGCTTCATCCGGGTCACGTGGACGGCGGCGGGGTCGAGGCCCTCGGTGGCGAACAGCTCCATGTCGCCGGCGGCGCGGCGCATGTAGAGCGAGCAGACCTCGGCGACCATGGAGCGCGCGATGATCCGCACGACCATGTCCAGGCGCGCCTGCGCCGGGCCGCCCCCTGCGAGGGCCTCCCGGATCTGCCGCAGCAGACTTCGCTGACCGCGTATGGCTACGCCGGGTTGCGCCATCCTGCCTTTCCCGTCCTCCTCACCCTATTTTCCGCTCCCTAGCAGGTTTATGTCTCTGAACGGAGACGGAAAGGGACGTTTCCACCGTTTGACGGCTTTGCCCAGCAATCGGGCGCCCAGAAATGACCTGCTCCTCTCCCAGGCGCGAGAGCGCCGTGGGAGAGGTTGGGTGAGGGCGGCGCCGGCGCCGGGACATCGCCGTCGTTGGCCCAAGGGCCTGACACCCTAGCTTCGCAACCGTCGCTCAACCCGCCGTCCGCGCTGTCGCGGATCGGTCTCCCGACAGGCGCCGAGGATGGTCCAGCACACGCCATCGAAGTCCGCCGACACTTCGCTGTTCCAGAACCGCAGCACCTGAAGGCCCCTGGCCCGGAGATAGGCGTCCCGGCGCGCATCGCGATCCGCCTGTTCCGCGTGGATGCCGCCATCGAGCTCGACCGCGATAGCGGCCTCGAGGCAGAGAAAGTCGACGATGAAAGGGCCGACCGGGACTTGGCGGCGCCACTTCCAGCCGTCCAGCCTGAGGCCCCGAAGCGCTTCCCAAAGGCGCGCTTCGCTGGTCGTCTGGCCATGCCGCAGCTGGCGCGCACGATCACGGCGCAGGTTTGAAGCCACGGAGACGATCTTGCCCATGACGACCCCCGGTCCAATGGGAGCGCCGGTGTTTTCCGCCGGCGCCGCCCTCTCCCATCCTCTCCCACGGCGCGCTCCGCGCCTGGGAGAGCAGCATCATGGAACATTTAGCGAACATCTGCCAGCTTCATCTGGCGCGGGGGCCCATGCCTGCTTTCAACCCAGGGCTGAGGTCATCCGCGCCAGCGCGGACCCGCCGTCAGGCCTGCTCCTCTCCCAGGCGCGGAGCGCGCCGTGGGAGAGGTTGGGTGAGGGCGGCGTTGGCCGTGGTCCCTGGCGCTCCCATCGGACCAGGAGCCGCCAGCGCAGTTCAGCCGCTGTTGTAACTCGCTCCAGACTTCAAGGAGCCCACCGGGTCCAACGGCAGGGCTGTCGCGGCCGCCAGCGCCGCCCTCTCCCAGCCTCTCCCACGATGCTCCGCATCTGGGAGAGGAGCGGACCGTTGGAATGTCATTTGTGAGTGG
Organism: Phenylobacterium sp.; assembly: GCF_035569475.1. GTDB lineage: Bacteria > Pseudomonadota > Alphaproteobacteria > Caulobacterales > Caulobacteraceae > Phenylobacterium. The sequence goes on along the minus strand of NZ_DATMNA010000078.1, from coordinate 55,045 downwards.
TTTGCGGTCATCTCGTACCTCCTGCTACGGTGGCAATGTGGACGCGCTCGAGCCGAATTTTCGTGAGTTCAGGGAAGGCTTGGTAGGGCTAGCCGTGAGCCATGTTTGGCGCGGTTACGGGACCGCTCTCTTCATCGAATTCGGAGAGCTTAGGCCAAGTAAGCGCACCCGTCGAAACGGCACTCCTGGCAACCCGGAAGGCCAGTTCGGCCTTATGATCGACGCGGACTGGCGCATAGAGCGCATCTCGTCAATCATATGCGGCAGCACCAGCGATGACGCTGCTCGTCAACCGACGTTGGAAGCATTGGCCGGCGGGGAAGTTAAGGGCGCATCACTGTTTGGGCGCTTGCCGGAGATCAGCATTGAACTGACAGACGGCATCTTTGTCGTTTCGTTCACGACTTCCGAAGGCGATCCAGAGTGGGCATTGGCAGATCGTCGAAATCCCGACCTCCAGCGCTGGCTTTCAGTGCGGGACGGGAACCTTCGTATCGAGGTTAGTCCGATCGCACCGGAAGCACCAATGTCCGAGTAGGGTCGAGAGTGACCCCTGGCCCTGCAACCGAAAGCGGTCGCTCGCCGATACCGCTTCCGACGATGGAGGAGGCCCCACTTGGGCGCGATGCCAAGGGAGCTTGAGCTTTGGCCGCCTCGGCCCCATCGTCCCGGCCAACAAGAACTAAGGTCCTTGGGGGGACGCCATGCTGCGGAAATGGGGCTTCTTTATCCTGGGCGTCGTCCTGATCCTGGGGGGATCGTACCTGGCCAATGCGGTGCAGACCGCCGGCGGGGTCACGCTCAGGGATGTGCGATTCGCCGGTGATCAGGGCCTGACCCAGGCCGGCATGCTCTATGTGCCGCCAGGCGTCAGCGCGGCCCATCCGGCGCCGGCGGTGCTGGTCAGCCACGGCTACATCAACACCCGCGAGATGCAGAGCCCGTTCGCCATCGAGCTGGCCCGGCGCGGATTCGTGGTGCTGGCCATGGACATGGTCGGCCACGGCTATTCCGACGGCGCGGTGGGCCAGTCGAAGGACCTGGGCGGCCCGGCGGCGCTGCGCTACCTGCAGAGCCTGCCGTTCGTCGACAAGGCGAACATCGGGCTCGAGGGTCACTCCATGGGCGGGGTGCCGATCGCCACGGCCGCCGCGGCCCAGCCGGACGGCTACAAGGCCATCGTCTTCGAGGGCTCGACCCCCGGCTTCCTGGGCGCGAAGGCGCCGGCCAAGTTCCACGACCTGGCGGTGGTGTTCGGCCAGTACGACGAGTTCGCGCCGCTGATGTGGGGCGTGCCCAAGGGCTCGGAGGTCGCCAATTCCAAGAAGCTCGCCAAGGTGTTCGGCGAGCCCTCACCGATCCTGGTGGGCAAGATCTACGGCGCGATCGCCGACGGCAGCGCCCGCGTGCTGGAGAACCCGCCGGTGACCCACCCGTGGGAGCACTTCAGCCACGCCGGCGTCGGCGGGGCGGTCGACTGGCTGCAGCAGAGCCTGGCCGGCGCGGCCCATCCCCTGCCGCCGGGCGACCAGATCTGGCTGTGGAAGGACATCGGCACCGGCCTCGGCTTCGTGGGCTTCGTCTGCCTGCTGCTGGGGACCTTCGAGGTCCTGCTGCTCACCCCGCTGTTCGCCAGCCTGAACAGGCCCGCCCAGCCGGTCGCCGAAAAGCGCGGCGGCAGGTGGTGGCTGGCCTTCGTGCTGACCGCGGCCATCCCGGCGCTGACCTTCTATCCGCTGATGAAGCTCGGCGTGCTCTTCTTCCCGATGCAGCTCTTTCCGCAGTCGATCCAGAACCAGTTGATCGTCTGGGCGCTGATCAATGCGGCGATCACCCTGGCGCTGAGCCTCGTGCTGCGCGGCGGCAAGCCGGCCTTCACCAACCACTGGGGCAAGTCGGCCGGGATCGCGGTCGCCACCATCGCGGTGGGCTACCTGGCATTGGCGGCGGTCAATGCGATCTTCAACGTCGACTTCCGCTTCTGGGTGCTGGCCCTGCACCCGCTGGACGGCCGCCATGCGGTGATGGCGATCCCCTACCTGATCCTCTGGGCGGCGTTCTTCCTGGTGGCGCTGCGGGCGCTGGCCGCCAACCTGGCGGTGAAGGGCGAGGGTTTCATGTTCCAGGCCGGCGCCTGGAAGCTGGCCATGAGCCTGGGCTTCATCGTCCTGCTGGTCGCCGAATACGCCACCCTGTTCCGCACGGGCCTGCTGCTGACGCCGACGGAGCCCCTGAACACCATCGTGGCGATCCAGTTCGTGCCGCTGCTGGCGACGGTGGGGGCGATCGCGGCGGTGACCTACCGGCGGACCAACTCCTACGTGCCGGGCGCCCTGATCTGCGCCCTGCTGCTGAGCTGGTACGTGACCGCGGGCACCGCGACCCACTGGTATCCGGGGTTCAAGCTGCCGACGCCCGGGGCGGCGCGGGCGCGGTGAGACCGGCCATCGGCTAGACTCCCCGGATGGACGAGACTGAGACCGTCCCCAACACCTGGGCGGACCTGCTGGCCGATGGGCGGCTGCCGCGGTTCGCGCTGATCTGCCTGGGCGTGTGGCTGAACGCCGCCGACAGCCTGGTCACCGCCACCATCATGCCCAGCGTCGGCGCCCAGCTCGGCGGCTACGCCTATTTTAGCTGGGCCACGGCGGGGTTCCTGGTCGGCGCGATCCTGGCCGGGGCGAGCGCGGGCCGGGTCTCGGAGATCTTCGGCCTGCGCGGGGCGACCGCCATGGCCGGGGTGATCATGACCCTGGGCTGCGTGACGAGCGCGCTGGCGCCCGACGTCGCGACCTTCCTCGCCGGGCGGCTGATCCAGGGGCTGGGCTCCGGCTGGATTTCCGGCTTCGCCATGGTGGCCATAGCGCTGCTGTTCCCCGAGCGGCACCTGGCGCGGATGTTCGCGTCCGTGAGCTTCATCTGGGGGATCGCCACGGTGCTGGGGCCGCTGTTCGGCGGCGCGGTGCTCGAGACCGGGACCTGGCGCGACGTCTTCTGGCTGTTCGCCCTGCAGGCGGCGGTGTTCAGCGCCGCCGCGCCCTTCCTGCTGCGCGGCTCGGCCAAGGCCGGCGGCGGGCCGGGCGTTCCCTGGCTGCAGCTCGCCGTACTGGGCGCGGGCGTCGCCGCCATAGCCGCAGCCGATGTGGTCAAGGCGCCGGCGCCGGCCATCGGGCTTGTCGCCGCCGGCCTGGCCGTGCTGAGCTTGGTCATCTGGATCGACCACCGGGCGAGGGTGCGGCTGCTGCCGCATCGGGCAGGGGACCTAAGGACCGTCTGCGGTTCCGGCTATTTCGCCATGTTCGCGCTGACGGCGGCCACCATGGGCTTCGCGATCTACGCCCCGCCGCTGTTGCAGACCCTTCGCGGGTTTTCGCCGCTCTGGGCCGGCTACACCATCGGGGCGGAGTCGGCGGCCTGGACCCTGGCGGCCATGCTGGTGGCTGGGGCGAGCGGGGTCTGGGACGGGCGCTGGATTCGCATCGGGACCCTGCTCCTGGTGGTGAGCCTGGCCGTCCTGGCCGCCACCATGGCCGACGGCGCCTTCGCCTGGGTGCTGCTGGGCGGGTCGCTGATGGGGGCCGCGTTCGGCTTTTCCTGGTCGTTCATGAGCCGCCGGCTCCTGGCCGCGCTCTCGGATGAGGACCGCGCCATCGGCTCCTCGGCCATCACCGCGGTGCGCCAGACCGGGGCCGCGGCCGGCTCGGCGATCAGCGGCGTGGCCGCGAACCTGGCCGGCTTCACCGGCGGGATCACGCCGCACAACGGGGCGGGCATCTCGTTCTGGGTGTTCGTCTCGGTGATCCCCCTGGCCGTCGCCGGAACCTGGGCGGCGTTCCGGCTGACCGGATCGGCGGAGAAGGCCTAGAGCTGGTCGGCATTCGCCGCCTCTCCCCCCGCGAAGCGGAGAGGGAGAGGATGAAGGAGAGGGCGGCTGGGCCGATGCGCTTCACCGGCGGCGCGGCGAGGATCGGCGACGGCGCCGCGGATCATGGCTGAACCTTCGGCGGATCATCGCTGCCCGCGCCGCCCTCTCCTTCATCCTCTCCCTTTCTTCGCTTCGCTCGGGGGAGAGGCGTCAGCCGGCGGCCGTCGGCGAAGATCGATCCGGCCTAGAGCTGGTCCAGCCCATAGGCCGCGTGCAGGGCGCGGACAGCGAGTTCGGTGTAGGCCGCGTCGATCAGGACGCTGATCTTGATCTCTGAGGTCGAGATCACCTGGATGTTGACGCCCTTCTCGGCGAGGGCCGCGAACATGGTCTTGGCGACGCCGGTGTGGCTGCGCATGCCGACCCCGATCACCGAGACCTTGGAGACCTCGTCGTTCACCTGCACGTCGTCGAAGCCGACCTGCGGCTGGGCGGCGCGGACGATCTCGACGGCGCGGGCGGCGTCGCGCTTGCCGACCGTGAACTCCATGTTGGCCGTATCCGCGGTGCGCGCGTGGCTCTGGACGATCATGTCGACGTTGACGTTGGCGTCGGCCAGCGCCCCGAAGATCGCGGAGGACACGCCGGGGTGGTCGGGCAGGCCGAAGAGGCTGATCTTCGCCTCGTCGCGGCTGTAGGCCACGCCGCTCACGATCCGCTTTTCCATGATCTCATCCTCGTCGCACACGATGGTGCCCTGACCCGGGGCTTCGCCCGGCTCCACGAAACTCGACAGCACCCGCACCGGCACGTTCTGGGCCATGGCCAGCTCGACCGAGCGGGTCTGCAGCACCTTGGCGCCGAGCGAGGCCATTTCCAGCATCTCCTCGTAGGAGATCTTGGCCAGCCGCCGAGCCTTGGCTTCGATGCGCGGGTCGGTGGTGTAGACCCCGTCCACGTCGGTGTAGATGTCGCAGCGCACGGCCTTCACCGCCGCGGCGATGGCCACCGCGCTGGTGTCCGAGCCGCCGCGGCCCAGGGTGGCGATGCGCCCGTCGCGGGTCACGCCCTGGAAGCCCGCGATCACTGCGACCTCGCCGGCGTCCATGGCCGCGATCAGCTTCTCCGGCTCGACATCGTCGATGCGGGCCCGGCCGTGGGCGTCGTCGGCGACGATCGGGATCTGCCAGCCCATCCAGGAGCGCGCGGGCACGCCCATGTTGCGGAGCGTCATGGCCAGCAGGCCCGCGGTCACCTGCTCGCCGGAGGCCACCACCACGTCATATTCGTCGTCGGACGGGGAGAGGCCCTGGGCGGCCGCGCCCGAGCCGTCGGTCCACGCGACCAGCTCGTTGGTCTTGCCGGCCATGGCCGAGACCACCACGGCCACGTGGTGGCCTGCCGCCCGCTCGGCGTTCACCAGGCGCGCCACGCGGCGGATACGCTCAAGGTCGGCCACCGACGTGCCGCCGAATTTCATCACCAGCCGGGACATGGGTCTAGGGGTCGGGCCTTGTTGCCGCGCTTGCGGAAGGGGGAGGCTAATAGCGGCGGCGGATCGGCCTCGCAACGCCTTCGCGCCTTCGTTTTGCGATGCAGGCGCGCTATGGGGAGGCATGGCTTCGCAAGCGCAAGCGCGATCAAGCATCGATCCTGCCGAGGTTGAGCGGTTCTCGAGGATCGCCGCCGAATGGTGGGACCCGAAGGGCAAGTTCGCGCCCCTGCACAGGTTCAACCCGACGCGGCTCAGCTTCATCCGCGACCAGGCCCTGCACCGGTTCGGCCGGGACCCCGCGGCGCGCCGGCCGTTCGAGGGCCTGCGGCTGCTGGACATCGGCTGCGGCGGGGGCCTGCTCTCGGAGCCCATGACGCGGCTGGGGTTCGCGGTGGTGGGCGTCGACGCCTCGGAGCGCAACATCGGCACGGCGGGCGCGCACGCCGCGGAGCAGGGGCTTTCCATCGACTACCGCTGTTCGACCGCCGAGGCCCTGCTGGCGGCGGGCGAGACCTTCGACGTGATCCTCAACATGGAGGTGATCGAGCACGTGGCCGACCCGGGGCAGTTCCTGCGCGACTGCGGGCGCATGCTGGCGCCCGGCGGGATGATGATCGTGGCGACGCTGAACCGCACGCTGAAGGCCTTCGCCCTGGCCAAGGTGGGGGCGGAATATGTCCTGCGCTGGCTCCCGGCCGGCACCCACGACTGGTCGAAGTTCCTGAAGCCCGACGAACTGCGCGGCTTCCTGGCGGGCGAGCCCCTGGCGGTGGACGGGCCCTTCGGCGTGGTCTTCGACCCGCTCAGCGGCCGCTGGAGCCAGGGCCACGACGCGGATGTGAACTACATGATGACCGTGGCCCGCGACCGGGCCTAAGAACGGTCATGGTGGTGTGTCAGGACGAGTAGATGCCTTCGTTTCGCGTGTTGGGGCACGCCTTCCGAGCCTGGCGGCGCAATGTGAAGTGGCGCAAGCACGAGCCGGAGACGCCATACCTCGCCGATCTCCTGACCGGGGCGCCGGTGTGCCTGCACGTGGGCGCCAGCGACGGGCGCCATTCCTATGTCATGACCCAGGTGGCCCCCAAGGCCACCATCTACGCCTTCGAGCCCTCGGCCTTTTCGCTCGCGGTGCTGAAGCTGACCCTGGCCTGGCACCGGATCGGCGACCGCGTGACGCCGGTGAACGCCGCGGTCGGCGACAAGGCCGGCGAGATGCTGCTGGTGACGCCGCGCAAACTCACCGGGCGCATGGGCCGCGCCTACGCCTTCGTCGCCGACCAGGCCCCTGACGGCGAGGCCCGGCCCGACCTGCAGGACACCGGGTCGGAGACCCAGCGGACCCAGGTGGTGACCATCGACGGCTTCTGCGCCGAACGCGGGATCGGCTGCATCGACTTCATCCGCATGGACATCGAGGGCGCGGAGCTGATGGCCCTGCAAGGCGCCGCGGGCGTCATCGACCGCGACCGGCCCACCGTGATGGTGGAGATCCATCCCCAGATGCTGACCGCCCGCTTCGGCGGCACGGCGGAGCAGGTGGTGGCCTTCTTCCGCGGCCGCGGGTACCGCATGTTCGCCCTCAACGGCAACCGGCTGGAGGAACGCTTCGACGCCGCCAGCGACCGGCCCTGGAAGGACTACTTCTTCATCCACCCGGCCCGCGCCGCGAGCCTCCCCGACGGGGTGTTCAAGGCCCGGATGGCGGCCTAGCCGCGTCCCGGCTGGCGTCGACGCTGTCGGGGCCCTCAAATCTCACCCGCGGCCTGCGTGTTTCCGTTTGACGCGAAGCGGTCCGATTCAAGCCACCTGGGGCGCGGCATAGGTCAGCGTCTCCTACGCCCTCGACGTCTTCGGCCTGACGCGCCGCACCGTGGAAACCGCCAAGGCGCAGGATCAGGCGGTCCGTTTCCAGATGATCGCGGCGCACCTGACGCTGACCAGCAATGTGGTGGTCGCCGCGATCCAGGCTGCAGCCGTGCAGACCCAGATCGACGCCGCGCGCCAGCTGATCGATATCGACACCAAGAGCGTCGAGATCCTGAGGCACCAGCAGGCCAAGGGCTATGCGAACCGGATCGACGTCGCCGCCCAGGAAGCCCAGCTCGCCCAGGTCACGGCGACGCTGCCGCCGCCCCTGAAGCAGGTCTGACCCGACGCCCTGGCCGACCCCTTTCCGTGTTTTCCCCGGTTGGCGACGACTGAGTCGATCGTGTGGTTCGCGTGGTTCGTGGACCTTTTCAACCGCTCCCCCTAGCCTTGCGCGCAAGACCAGAACGGAGCCTCGCCCATGCAAGCGCTGATGATGGACCGGGCGCTGACGCTGCCTTCGATCCTGGAATATGCGGCCCAGTACCATCCGGAGCGCCAGGTGGTAGACCGCACGGTGGAGGGGCCGATCCACCGCTACGGCTACGCCGAGGCGCTGAAGCGCACCAAGCGGATGGCAAACGCTCTGATCGCCATGGGCGTGCAGCCGGGAGACCGGGTGGCGACGCTGGCGTGGTCGACGCACCGGCATTTCGAGCTCTATTTCGCGGTCACGGGGATCGGGGCGATCCTGCACACCATCAATCCGCGGCTGCATTCGGACCAGATCGTCTGGGTGGCCAACCACGCCGAGGACAGCTTCCTGTTCTTCGACATCAGCTTCGCCGGTCAGGTGGCGGAGTTGCAGGACCGGATGCCGCTGGTGAGGCGCCTCGTAGCGATGACGGACGCCGAGCATCTGCCCAGCGACGCGCCGGGCGAGGCCCTGGTCTACGAGGACCTGATCGCGGCGAATTCGGAAGAGTTCGAGTGGCCGGAGATCGACGAGCGGCAGGCCTCGGGGCTTTGCTACACCTCCGGCACGACGGGGAACCCGAAGGGGGTGCTCTATTCGCACCGCTCGACGGTGCTGCACGCCATGGCGCTGGGCCTGCCGGACGCCTTCAACTTCTCGGCGCGCGACGTGGTGATGCCCTGCGCCCAGATGTACCACGCCAACGCCTGGTGCACGCCCTACGCCGCCCCGCTGGTGGGCGCGACTCTGGTGCTGCCGGGCCGGGCGCTGGATGGGGCCTCCATCGCCGAGTTGATCGAGGCCGAGGGCGTGACGTTCCTGCTTGGCGTGCCGACCATCTGGGTGGGCGTGGCCGACCATCTGGACCAGACCGGCGGACGCCTGACCTCGGTGAAGACCATCGCCATCGGCGGCTCGGCGCCCACCGCGGCCCTGGTCAGCCGCATCGAGCACCGGCTGGGCGGCCAGGTGCGCCAGATCTGGGGTATGACCGAAACGTCGCCGCTTGGCGTCATCAACACGCCCCTGCCCGAGCACGCCGGCGAGGACGAGGCGGCCAGCCTGCAGCGCAAGCTGAAGCAGGGCCGGGGCCTCTGGGGCGTCGACCTGCGCATCATCGGCGAGGACGATGTGGAGCTGCCCCGCGATGGCCGCAGCGCCGGGCGGCTGCAGGTGAGGGGGCCGTGGGTTTCGTCGGCCTATTTCAAGCACGACGGGGGCGAGGTCTTCACCGCCGACGGCTGGTTCGACACCGGCGACATCGCCACCCTCGATGGGGCCGGCTACCTGCGCCTCACCGACCGGGCCAAGGACGTCATCAAGTCCGGCGGGGAGTGGATCTCGACGCTCGACCTGGAGGACGCGGTCTGCTCGCACCCGGCGGTGGCCATGGCCGCGGCGGTGGGCGTGCCGCACCCCAAGTGGGACGAGCGGCCGCTGCTGCTGGTGACGCTCCGCCCCGGCCAGACGGCGGACCCCGAGGAGCTGAAGGCCCATGTCGCCGCCCGGGTCGCCAAATGGTGGACGCCGGACGAGGTGCGGATCGTCGAGGCCCTGCCGATCGGGCCCACCGGCAAGGTCCTGAAACGCGAATTGCGTGACCGGCTCGCCACACAGCCTCACCTTACAGCGAGTTGAGATGAATGGCGCCGAACCAACCCTTTAAGCGGACGTTGCAAATTCCCAGGTGACACTACGTCATCTGAGGAGGCCGGCGGCGTGGCGCGCAAGAGACCAAAGGGGTTGCTGGCGATGGGGTGGGCCTCCATCGAGAGCGCCGTCGCCGGTCGCAGCGAGCACGCGCCGACCTCCGACAGCTATCCCGACACCGTCGTGCGCCGCACCAGCTTCGCCGCCGGCGGCGGCCTGGGCTGGCGGATCTCGGCGCTGGAGACCCCGCGCGCCGCGCCCCCGCCGTGGAAGATCGTGGTGATCACCGGCGCGCCCTCCTGGGCCGAATACTGGGCCGAGACCCTGGCCGAGCTGCCCGCCGACCGCGAGATGATCGTCGTCGACCGCCCGGGCTATGGCGTGTCCGAGCCGCACGAGCCGGTCACCGACATCCGCACCCAGGCCCAGGCGCTGGCGCCCCTGCTCACCGCCGCGCGCGGACAGCGGGTGATGCTGGTGGGCCAGAGCTACGGCGCGGCGATCGCGTCGCTGATGGCCGAGGCCCATCCGGGCAAGGTGGAAAGCCTGGTGCTGCTCTCCGGCTTCTTCGGCGAGCCCGGGCCCACGTCGCGCTGGCTGCTGGACGTGGGCTCCAAGGCGCTCAAGCTGATCCCGCGCGACCTGCGCCACGCCGTCGTCGAGTGCACGGGCCAGCGGCCGCAGCTCGCCTACGCCAAGCGCGCGCTCGCCAGGCTCTCGATCCCGATCCACATGATCCACGGCGACAAGGACGACTTCGCCCCCATCGAGGCGGCCGAGCGGCTGGCCGCCGAGACGGTGACGCGCCGGCCGATCAACTTCGTCCGCACGCCGGGCGCCAACCATTTCCTGAACGACGGCCCCGCCGACCAGTTGATCGCCGCGCTCGAGGCCTGCATCCCGTCGCGCCGCCGCTGGACCTTCCGCTGGCCGACCCTGGCCGACCTCAACCTGCCCCGCGCCCTGGGCCTCGGCGCAGCGCGCCCGGCGGCCGGAGCCTAGCGCGCGAAGAGCCCGATCACGGCCGCGAAGCCGATCACCACCAGCCAGGGCGGCAGCTTGGCGACGGCCAGGAAGACATAGGCGCCCGCCGCCAGGGCCCAGTCGCTGGGCCGCCGCACCGCGGTCATCAGCACGGGATTCCACAGGGCCGCGGCCAGCACCCCGACCACGACCGCATTGACGCCCGCGAGCGCGCCGCGCGCCGCAGGCTGGGCCTTTAGCCGATCCCAGAACGGCAGGACGCCGACCACCAGCAGGAGGCTCGGCAGGAAGATGGCGGCCAGCGCCACCAGCCCGCCGCGCCAGCCGCCCGGCGCCACCTGCTGGGCCGCGCCGACGAAGCCCGCGAAGCTGAATAGCGGGCCAGGCAGGGCCTGCACCGCGCCATAGCCGCCCAGGAAGGTGTCCTGGTCGAGCCAGCCCCGACCGACGATCTCGCTCTGCAGCAGGGGGAGGACCACGTGGCCGCCGCCGAACACCAGGGCGCCGGTGCGGTAGAAGACGCTGGCGAGGCCCAGGCTCGGGCTGTCCAGCCAGACGGCCAGGAACGGCAGCAGGCCCAGCAGCAGGACGAAGACCGCCAGGGCGCCGCCGGAAACGACGGGGGGGATCTCCTGGGTCGCCGGATCATCCGGCTCGGCGGCGCCCGGCTCGCGCAGCAGGGCCATGCCGAACAGGCCGCCGGCGATCAGGGCCAGGATCTGCGGCGCCGGCCCGGGGGCCAGCAACAGCCCGGCGGTGGCCCCCAGCGCGATGCCTGCCCGGATCGGCCCGACCGCCAGGGTGCGGGCCATGGCGACAAGGGCGTTCAGCACCACCGCCGCGGCGGCGAGCTGCAAGCCGTGCAGCACTCCATCGCCCCAGCCGGCGGCGAGTTGCGGCGCCAGGTAAGCGAGCGCGATCATCGCCACACCCGCCGGCAGGGTGAAGCCGATCCAGGCGGCGATCAGGCCCGCATAGCCGGCGCGGCGCAGGCCGATGGCCATGCCGAGCTGGCTCGAGGCGGGACCGGGCAGGAACTGGGCCAGCGCCAGCAGGTCGGCGAACGCCCCCTCCGAGAGCCAGGCGCGGCGCTCCACGAACTCGCGCCGGAAATAGCCGATGTGCGCCACCGGCCCGCCGAAGGCGGTGAGGCCCTGGACCAGGAAGGCCTGGAAGACTTCCGCGGCCGGGCTGGGCCCTGCGCGGCTGAGCGGCGGCGTTTCGTCCATCGGCTCCTGTCTTGCGGCCCCCAGGTCGGGCTGTCGATTCCTTTAGGCGAGGAGAGGTGGCGTTTTGGGCGCGGTTGGGGCGAAAGCCCTTGGCCGGCCCATCTGATCGGCGATAAGGCTTTTCGCCGAAGGCCCCCGGACAGTTGGGCCAATCCTGAAGGGAACGCGATGAAGGCCGCCGTGCTGCGCGAAGTGGGCAAGCCGCTTCAGATCGAGCAAGTCCAGATCAACAAGCCCGGCCCGCACGAGGTGCTGATCCGCACGGCGGCCGCCGGCCTCTGCCACTCCGACCTGCACTTCATGCAGGGCTCCTATCCGCACCCGCTGCCGGCCGTCCTCGGCCACGAGAGCGCCGGGGTCGTCGAGCAGGTGGGCTCCGAGGTCCGCACCGTGAAGCCGGGCGACCACGTGATCACCTGCCTGTCGGCCTTCTGCGGCCACTGCGAGTTCTGCCTGACCGGCCACATGAGCCTGTGCGTCTCGCCGGAGACCAAGCGCGGCAAGGACGACGAGCCCCGGCTGTCGGCCCCCAACGGCCCGATGATGCAGTTCCTGAACCTGTCGTCCTTCGCCGAGCAGATGCTGATCCACGAGCACGCCTGCGTGGCGATCCGCCCGGACATGCCGCTGGACCGCGCGGCGCTGATCGGCTGTTCGGTGACCACCGGCGTGGGCGCGGCGATCCACACCTCGAACGTGCGGCCCGGCGAGACGGTGGCGGTGATCGGCTGCGGCGGCGTGGGCCTCTCGGCGATCAACGGCGCGGCGATCGCGGGCGCCAGCCGCATCTTCGCCATCGACACGGTCGCCTCGAAGGGCAACCTGGCCATGGAATTCGGGGCCACCGACTTCATCAACGCCTCCGAGGTGGACTCGGTGAAGGAAGTGATCGAGGCCACCAAGGGCGGCGTGCACCACGCCTTCGAAGCCATCGGCCTGGCGAAGACCGCCGAGCAGGCCTTCGGCATGCTTCGCCGGGGCGGCACGGCCAACATCATCGGCATGATCCCGGTCGGCCAGATGGTCTCGATCATGGGCGCGGCCTTCCTCGGCGAGAAGAAGCTGCAGGGCTCGCTGATGGGCTCCAACCGCTTCCCCGTCGACATGCCGCGGTTCGTGGACTTCTACATGTCCGGCAAGCTGAAGCTCGACCAGATGATCTCCCAGCGCATCAAGCTGGAGGACGTCAACGAGGGCTTCGAGGAGATGAAGAAGGGCGAATTGGCGCGGTCGGTGATCGTCTTCGACGCCTAGGAAGCCGCAAGGCGGCTTTACGCGTGGACAATTTCTTCGATCGCGCCGCGTCGCCTTAAGCCTTCGGCGTCATCACCAGCCACGGCGTTGGGCGGGCGCGCCATTCCCAGACGGCCAGCAACTGGTCCAGGTGCGGCAACTCGGCCAGCCAGGGGGGCATGTCGAAGACCTTCGGCGCCTGTTCGACGCGGACGATGTCGTGGGTCGGGGCGAAGCGCTCGCGCATGATGGCCAGGGCGCCCGGCCGGTAGAGGTCGTGGGTCTCGACGATGACGTTCATGCCGGCGAGCGCCGGGCTCAGCGCCGGCTGCAGGATGTCGACCTCGGCGCCCTCGGTGTCGACCATGACCAGGGCGCGGCGCCCGGCGAAGGCCTCGAAGCCGTCGGGGGCGAATTCGCCGCCGACGATCACCCGGTCGGCGACGCCGTTCAGCGCCGCCAGCTCGGCGCACTTGGCCCGAGCCTTCTCGTCGGTGTCGTAGGCGTAGACGGTGACCCCGGGCATGGCCCGCGCCAGGCCCACGGCGTAGTAGCCCTCGGCGCAGCCCACATCGATCACGCAGTCGAGCCCGCCGGCCTCGATCGCCGCCAGGTGGGGGTGCAGCTCGCTCTCATAGGTCCCCAGCAGGCGCGGGATCAGGGCGCCCTCGGCGGCGGTGTCCAGGTACTGCATGCCCGCGAACGGGCCGCCGGCGATGACCGCGCCATGGTGGTGGACGAAGGTGTTGGCCAGGACCCGCGAGCGCCAGCGGCCGAGCATCCGCATCAGCTCGTTGAGGTCGTCGACCTCCGCCCCGTCGGGCCAGGCCTGGGAGGCTTCCCGCGCCAGCGTCGCGTAGTGGATCGTCAGTTTCGAGGCCATCGCCTCCTCCCAACGGCCAAGCTCGGTTCAGCGTTGCAGGCGCACCGGTTCGCGGCTGGTGTCGGCCACGGCGAGCGCGCGGGGCGCGCCATGGGTGAGCAGGGCGTCGATGTGCGCCTTCTGGTCCCGGAACCGGGCGAGGTCGCCGCCGGCCAGCACCGTGCCCTGCGGCACCTTGGCGCCGATCGGGTTCACCCGCTGGCCGTTCTTCCAGATCTCGTAGTGCAGGTGCGGGCCGGTCGCGAGGCCCGTGGCGCCGACGTAGGCCACCACCTGGCCCTGATGGACGTGGACGCCCGGATGGATGCCCGCGGCGTAGCGGGAGATGTGGCCGTAGCCGGTGTCCCAGCCTTCCGAATGGCGGATGCGCAGCCAATTGCCATAGCCGCCCCAGGGACCGGCCTGGGCCACCACGCCGTCGCCGGCGGCCAGGATCGGCGTGCCGGTCCCGGCCCCGAAGTCGATGCCCTGGTGGGCGCGAGTATAGCCCAGCACGGGATGCTTGCGCATGCCGAACAGCGAGGTGATGTGCGCGCCGTCGACCGGGGTGCGCAGCAGGAAGCCTTTGATGTTCTTGCCGAACTCGTCGAAATATTCGACGTCGTTCCCGCGGGCGAAGCGGTAGAATTTCACGCCGTGCAGTTCGGCGTATTGCAGGTCGCCGGCCTCGACCGTGCGGCCGGCCTCGGTGACCTTGCGGTCGAAGACCAGCTTGAAGGCGTCGCCGGGCTGGATGTCGCGCTGGAAGTCGAGGCGGTGGGCGAACAGCTTGGCCACCTCGGCGGTGATCGCGGGCGTGGCCCCGATGCGCTGGGCGCTCTCGTAGAGGGAGCCCTCGATGGCGCCGTCGGCCACGGCGGTCTCGTCGCGCAGCTTCTCGTCCAGCTCGCGCAGGCGCAGCGCCCCGTCGAAGCTGCGCGAGATGGTGATGGCGCTGGCCGGGCCGGTGCGCAGGGACAGCCCGATCAGGCGGGCTTCGCCGCGTTCGGCGCCCGCGGCGCGGGGCTGGGCGATGGCCGCGTCGATCGCCATGCCGGCCTTCAGATGGACGGTGTCCATGGCCTTGGACAGCATGGCTACTGCGAGCTGGGCTTCGGCGGGGCCGACGCCGGCGCGGCGAACCGCGGCCTCGAGCGTCTCCCCGCGCTGAAGCTTGACCGGCACCTGCTGCGGCGCGGTCAGCCCCGGCTGGGCCTCGGCGTGGGCGAAGGCGGCGTTCTGCAGGGCCGCGAGGGCGGCAGGCCCGGGCGGCGCCGGCGGGTTCGGCGCGCGGTGGGTGACGGCGACGCCCGCGCCGACCGCCAGGCCGACGGCGGCGGCCGCGCCGGCCCACAGGTAAGGCGCCCGGCCAACTGCGGCCCGCCGCGGATCCAGAAGTCGCATCTTGCCCCCAGGCTGCCGCAGGTTTGGTAAAGGCTGCGGCTCACAAAGCCAAGTTCCCGACGAGGCGCCAGGAGCGGCAGTGTCGGCGGCGGAAAGATGGCGCCCGGCCGGCGTGTCGACCGAACGGGTCGATTTGCCGCGCGGCGCAGCTCAGAGCAGCGTCAGCACCAGGTCGGCCGGGCGGCACAGGGCCGCGCCCTTGGGCGTGACCACGATGGGCCGCTCGACCAGCGCCGGATCGAGGATCATGGCCGCGATCAGCGCCGCATCCGAGGCGTTGGGGTCGGTGAGGCCCAGTTCGTGCGCCTGGGTGCCACGCACCCGCAGCACCTCGTGCGCCGACCTGCCGAGCTGCGCCAGCAGGCCCTCGAGCTGCGGCTTGGTCCAGCCGACCTTGAGGTACTCGACGACCGTCGGCTCGACCCCGCGCTCGCGCAGCAGGGCCAGGGTGTTGCGGGAGGTCCCGCAATTGGGGTTGTGGTAGATGGTGGCGTCGCTCATGGCCGGCGGCTTAGCGCGCCGGCGGCGTGAGGAAAAGCGTCACCAGGCAAGGCGGCGCACGCCTTCGAAGACGGTGGAGTCCGACACGTCGAACGGCATCACATTGGCCGGGCGCGGCGGCAGCGGCGGGACCCCGGCCGGCCATTGCTCCAGGGTGGCGCTGTACGCCGCGGTCAGTTTGCCGGGGCCGCCGGGGCGGATCACGAGGTCGTACCCGGGCTGGGCGGAGGTCCACCGCACGAAGGTCGGGGCGCCGGGCTTCATGGGCATCCGCAGGCTCGCGCCGCCGATCCCGGTGATCGTGGCGGCGGTGTCGGGGGTCAGCTTCAGGTCCAGGACCCGCACGCCCGGCGGCGGCTGGACGTGCAGGCGAAGCTGGCCGTCGGGGTCCTTGGCCAGGGTGATCTGCGGGGCGGGCGCCTCGACGTAGGCGGCCGGGGCCGCGTCCATGGGCGCGCCGCGGCGTCCGCCCGGGTGCTTGCCGATGGCCCCGCCGCCGCCCTTGAGCGCCGCCGCCGACCAGGCCGGAAGGTCCGGGGTGGAGCTGACCCGCCAGCCCTTGCGGGCGTCCTGGTCGACCTCATAGGCCACCGCCGTCGCCTGCGGATGGCGTGCGTCATAGGGATGGTTCAGGCGCACCGACAGCGTCACCGCCAGGCCGGCGAGGATCAGGACCAGGCCGAACAGGCGGGCCGGCGGCGCCCCTTCCTCGGTCTGGGCCAGGGGCCAGGCGGCCATGGCGGCGATCAGCAGGGCCGGCGCCAGCAGCTCCGGGAGGTCAAGGCTGAGGTAGGCGGGGTGCGCGAAGTCCGCGGCGAAGGCCAGTCCCACCGCGGCGAACAGCGCCAGCACGACGAGGGAGCCGCCCCCGCGATGCGCGCCGACGGCGGTCAGGCCCGCGGCGAGGGCCGCCAGCGCCAGGGGCCAGGCGATCAGGAAGGCGGCCGGCGGCGCGGCGGCCTGGGCGGCGATGGCCAGCGCCAGGCCGGCCAGGAGGACGCCCGCCCAGGCGCCGGGGCGGCTCACCGGCCGGCCATAGGCGCCGAGCGCCAGCACCGCGCCGGCGCAGCCTTCGACCAGGGCGATCTTGTCGAAGCCCCCGAACAGGCAACTGCCCAGGCCCGCGGCGAGCGGCAGCAGGGCGACGAGGCGCCGGCCGCGGGCGAGCTCGGCGGCGGCCAGCAGCAGGACGCCGACGCCCAGCAGGAACAGCGCGGCCTCCCAACGCGGCGCCTGGGCCAGCAGGAACCGCTGCTCCAGGAATCCCGTGGAGGCGCCGGTCGCCTTGCGGGCGAGGTGCAGCACGGCGGCGGCGGTCGCCAGCACGAACAGGGCCGCGCCCGCGCCGCGCGCCAGGTCGAGCCAGGGGAAGGCCTGCACGCGCCGCGCCCGGGTGACGCCCCAGGCCAGCAACGCCGCCGCGCCGGCCAACACCGCCCAGCCCGCCGCCGGCGGATAGGACAGGGTCAGGCCGCCGGGGGTCTGGCCATAGACCCGGTCCGGCGCGCGCGCCGGAAGGGTCGGCGAAAAGGCCACGGCCGCGGCCGGCCCAAGCACCTGGTCGCCCATGTCCTGCAGCGTCCCGCGGTCCTGGGTCGCCGGCGTCGACGAAGGCGAGTGATAGTCGAACTGACGGCCGACGAAGGCGTAGTTCAGGCCCGGAACTCCAGCCCGCCGGGAGACCGTGAAGTCGGTGTCGTTGGGCATGCGCTGGTAGACGAAGCCGGTCAGCGACGTGCCGACGGGCCGGGTGGCGGAGGCGGCCATCAACTGGACCGCGCCGCCGTTGTCGGGGGCGGTCTGGAACATCTGCACCCGGCCGGCGGAGCCGCGGGATTCCATGTTGATGACGAAGCCCACGTGGCCGGCCAGGGGATCGGTGCGGAAGAAGGCGTCCGCGCCCAGCAGGCCCGCCTCTTCGCCGTCGGTGATCAGGACGATGACGTCGCGGGCGGGCGGGCCGCGGGTCTTCAGGGCGCGCACCACCTCCAGGGCGGAGGCGACGCCCGCCGCGTCGTCCGAGGCCCCGGTGGAGGCCGGGACGCTGTCGTAGTGGGCCATCAGCGCCAGGGCCGGCAGGCCGCGGTCACGGCCGGGCAGGACCCCCACGACGTTCTCGACATAGCCGCCCAGCAGCACATCCGGCGCGAACTTCGGCCGCTCGACGCCGGAGCCCTTGTGGACCTGCGGCGCGAGGCCGAGGTCGGTCATGCGGCGGATCACGGCGTCGCGGGCCGCGTCGTGGGCGGGTGAGCCCAGGGGGTGCGGAACCGAGGCGATGGCCGTCACGTCGGCCATGGCGCGCTCGGCGGAGAACGCCGTCGCCGGGGCCCCGCGCGGCGCCGGTTCCGGCGGCCGGGCGTCGGCCCAGGCGATCAGCGCCGCCGCGATCAAGGCGGCGGCCAGGGCAAGCAGTCGTCCCAAGAGCGTCCCTCCCGACGCGATTTTGCGCCGAGCCTAGCGGGAAGCCCGCGGCAAAGCACGCCTGCTCAGCGCGAAATCAGGTCTCGGATGGCGGAGGGCAGGGCGTCGCCCAACAGCGGCTTTTCCAGGATGCGGACGCCGAGTTCGGCGGCGGCGGCCACGACGGGGGGCTTGGGCTGGGTGGTGATCAGGATCGCGGGGCAGTCGAGGCCGCGCTCGCGCAGAACGGCCAGGGCGTCCAGGCCGGATGCCCCGGGCAGGTTCAGGTCCAGGACCACGCAGGCGGGCGCCGGCAGGGCGGCCTGCCGCAACAGGGTTTCGGCGCTGTCGTGCACCTCAAGGCGGTAGCCTTCGATGCCGAGCGCGAAGGTCAGCGCCTTGCGCACGGAGGCGTCGTCCTCGACGAGAAGGATGAGGGGCGCGGATGGGGCGGTGTCGCTCTCGGGATCCATCGTCTTCGCCGCTGCGCCGGCATGGCCAGCGCGGGCTCTCCGCTACCGTGGCGCTTCCTGCGCCGGTCGGTTTTCGGGGTACCACCCGAGGACTCCGCGCCAAATTTGGGAGCGCTACCTAGGTAGACCTACGTAGGCAGGCATTGAATCAAGAATATATCATAAAAAACAACGTTATACGGGATGGGGCGGGCATGCGGCGGCGCTTTTTCACTCGACAAAGCGTCGCATCGCCATAAGCCTGCCGCTGGGTTTAGTTCAACCCAGGGGGGAATAGGACAACTGTCTCGCGTAACCTGTGATCTAAGCTGCCGTCAGGGGTCGGTCGCGGGGCGGGTCGGCCTTGGATCCCGCGACGTTCGGCGCGGGGCCGAGGGGCTCCGGTCGCCGTTTGCCGCGTCAACCTTCGCGGAGACGTGGCATGAGTGACGCTCACGGGAGAAGCCGGCTGGCGACCCAGCTTTTGCTGATCCTGGCCGCGGGCCTGTTGCTGGCCGGCGGTTTCGAGCGGGCCCGCATCTGGGGCGATGGCCAGCGGGCGCTGAGGTCCGCGGCGAGAACCTTCCAGCTTATCGACGGCGCCGACCAGATGGCCCTGGCCCTGGCCCGCGCGGAGATCGACCGGCGCGACCCGGCCGCCTTCCGCGCCGAAGCGGCGCAGGCGCGGACCCGCGGCGATGCGGTCCAACGCCTGGCCGAGGGGGACGCCGCACAGGCTGCACGGGCGGCCCGCGCGCGCGCTGCGGCCGAGGCCGCGCTCGCCGGCCTGGCGCGCGGCGATCCGCAGGCGAGCACCGCGCCGGCCAACCGGGCGATCGAAGAGCTTCTCAAGGGCGAGCGCCGCAAGGCCCTGACCCTCAACGGGCAGTTCCTCGATCAGTGGAAGCGGACCATGGCGGCGCTGGGGATCATCGTGCTGGGCCTGGCGGCGGCGGTCTGGGCGTTCGTCCTGTTCATCCGCCGCCTGCGCCGTTTCGACCGCGCCCTGGCGCAGGCCGCGGCTGAGCGCTCGGCGGCGGAGGTCGAAGCGCGCCGCAACGCGGCCTTCATGGAGGGCGTGGGCGCGGCGACCCCGGACATCATCTACGCCAAGGATACCGACCTTCGCCTCGTCTACATCAATCCGGCGGGCGCCGCGGCGATGGGCCGGCCGGTGGAGGAAATCCTCGGCCGGGAGACCGGCGAGCTGGAGGTGGACATCACCGAACTCGACGACCACGCCACGGCGGACGAGGAGGTGCTCGCCAACGGCGCGACCCAGACGGTCGAGGGGCGGTTCACCTCGCCGGATGGCCAAGCCCGCTACCTGCGCTCGACCAAGTTCCCGCTGCGCGCCCGCGACGGGGCGATCATCGGCGTGGCGGGCCTGACGATCGACATGACCTCGTCCTACGCCGTGCGCGAGGCCCTGGCGGAGTCGGAGGCGAAGTACCGCTCCATCGCCAACGCCATGCCGGCGCTGGTCTGGTCGTCCGGCGTAGACGGCGCGCGCGACTTCTACAACGACCGCTGGACCCAGTTTGTCGGCGCGTTCAACGGCGAGACGGACGGCTGGGCCTGGCTGGACAAGGTGCATCCCGACGACCGTGAACGGGTGGAGACCCACATTCGCCGCTGCATCGGGCTCGGCGAGCCCTACGAGATCGAATACCGCTTGAACGGCGTGCGCGGCCCGCGCTGGTTCCTCGAGCGCGGCGTGCCGGTGCGCAACGACGAGGGCCGCATCCACCGTTGGAAGGGCGCCTACTTCGATATCCAGGAACTGATCGAGAGCCGCCGGGCCAAGGAGCAGGCTTTCCGCGAACTGGAGGCCCGCGAGGCCCACCTTCGCTCGATCCTGGACTCGGTGCCCGACGCCATGATCGTGATCGACGAGCGCGGGACCATCCAGTCGTTCAGCTCCGCCGCCGAGCGCCAGTTCGGCTGGACGGCGCACGAGGCGATCGGGCGCAACGTCAGCTTCCTGATGCCGGAGCCCTATCGGGGCGCCCACGACGGCTACCTTTCCCGCTACCTGACCACTGGGGAGCGCAGGGTGATCGGCGTAGGCCGCGTGGTGGTCGGCGCGCACCGCGACGGATCGACCTTCCCCATGGAGCTGTCGGTCGGCGAGATGCGCTCGGGCGACCGGCGGTTCTTCACCGGCTTCGTCCGCGACCTCACCGAGCGCCAGCAGGCCGAGCGCCGTTTCCAGGACGTGCAGTCGGAACTCGCCCACGTCTCGCGGCTGAGCGCCATGGGCGAGATGGCCTCGGCCCTGGCGCACGAGCTGAACCAGCCGCTGTCGGCCACCGCCAACTACATCCAGGGCTCACTCAGGCTGCTGACCGAAGAGCCGGTGGACAAGGCCGTGGTCAGCGACGCCCTGAGCATGGCCGGCCAGCAGATGTTCCGCGCGGGCGACATCATCCGACGCCTGCGCGACTTCGTCTCCAAGGGCGAGACCGAACGGCAGATCGAGAACCTGCCGAAGCTGCTGGAGGAAGCCGGCGCCCTGGCCATGGTGGGCGCCAAGGACCGCGGCGTGCGCCTGCAGTTCGACATCGCGCCCGGCGTCGAGCTGGTGATGGTCGACAAGGTGCAGATCCAGCAGGTGGTGCTGAACCTGATGCGCAACGGCGTGGAGGCCATGGCCGAGTCGCCCCAGCGCGACCTGGTGGTCGCAGCCCGGCCCGCGCCCGACGACATGGTGGTGGTGTCGGTCAGCGACTCCGGCTCTGGCCTGAGCCCCGATGTCGCCCGCCAGCTCTTCCAGCCTTTCGTCACCACCAAGAAGCACGGGATGGGCGTGGGCCTGTCGATCTCGCGCACGATCGTCGAGGCCCATGGAGGCCGCATCTGGGCCGAGGGTAATCCCGGCCAGGGCACGACCTTCCACTTCAGCATACGCGCCGTGCAAGAGGAGGAGATAGCCCATGGCGAACTCGTCTGAGGTCTACATCGTCGACGACGACGAGGCGATCCGCCGGTCGCTGGCCTTCCTGTTGCGGGCCGGCGGCCTGACCTCGCGTACCTTCGACAGCGCCGAGGCCTTCCTGCGCGAGGCCCGGGACCTGGCGGCGGGCTGTGTGATCACCGACGTGCGGATGCCGGGCATGGACGGCGTCGACCTCGTGCGGCGGCTGGCGGCGGACCGCTTGTCGCTGGCCTGCATCGTGATCACCGGCCATGGGGACATCGCGCTCGCGGTGGAGGCGATGAAGGCCGGCGCGGTCGACTTCATCGAAAAGCCGTTCAAGGACGAGGTCCTGCTGGAGGCCGTGAAGAAGGCGATGAACAGCGAGGAGCGGACGCTGCACGACGAGCAGTCGCGCCTCAGCTACCAGTCGGCGTTCGCGGGCCTCTCGAAGCGGGAGCGGGAGGTGTTGGAGCAGGTGGTGGTCGGCAAGACCAGCAAGGTCATCGCCTACGACCTGGGGATCAGCCCGCGCACGGTGGAGGTCTACCGCGCCGGCATGATGATGAAGACGGGCGCCAAGAGCCTGTCGGAGCTGGTGCGGATGGCGCTGCTGGCCGGGCTCTAACCGTGGAAGCGGGCGCAAAGAAGAAGGGCGCCCCGTTTGCGGCGGGACGCCCTCTCCGGTCAGCGACAGGTCGGCTTGGCGCTCAGGCCGCGACGACGGCGCCCATTTCCTGCGGGTCGCGCAGCACGTAGCCGCGGCCCCAGACGGTCTCGATGTGGTGCTTGCCTTCGGCGGCCGCGGCCAGCTTCTTGCGCAGCTTGCAGATGAAGACGTCGATGATCTTCAGCTCCGGCTCGTCCATGCCGCCGTAGAGGTGGTTGAGGAACATCTCCTTCGTGAGGGTCGTGCCCTTGCGCAGGGAGAGCAGCTCCAGCATCTGGTATTCCTTGCCCGTCAGATGGACGCGCAGGCCGTTCACCTCGACGGTCTTGGCGTCAAGGTTGACGAGGATGTCGCCGGTCTTGATCACCGATTGGGCGTGACCCTTCGAGCGGCGGACCACGGCGTGGATGCGCGCCACCAGCTCGTCCTTGTGGAAGGGCTTGGTCATGTAGTCGTCGGCGCCGCCGGAGAAGGTCTTCACCTTGGTGTCGATCTCGGCCGAGCCCGACAGGATCATGATCGGGGTGTTGATCTTGCCGACGCGCAGGGTGCGCAGGACGTCCATGCCGCTCATGTCCGGCAGGTTCAGATCGAGGAGGATCAGGTCGTAGTCGTAGATCTTCCCCAGATCGACGCCTTCCTCGCCCAGATCCGTCGTATAGACGTTGAAGCCCTCCGACTTGAGCATCAGCTCGATGCTCTGCGCGGTGGCGCTGTCGTCTTCTATCAACAGTACCCGCATTTCACTCTCCCAGTGCGTACCCGCGTGCCCCGCGAATTCAGTGAATCCGCCCTGGACCTCGCCGTTAACCTGCCTGCGAGTTAATTTAAGACTGGTTAATCGGGAGTGTCCGTCCGAGCCGAATCGTTAATCCGATGCGGAATCCGCTTCAAGAGTCGCTGGACGGCTGCGGAGTCGCAGGCCTGTTGAATCTTTTGTGATTGGACACGGCGGCCGAAGCGCGGGGGTCCGGACTCGCGGGGGAACAGCCCTTGGAGCCCAGCCGTTTCATCCCCAGATCGGCCGCTGTCGGCCGCGTCGGGAGGATCCATGGCTTCGAAGTTCAAACCCCTTGCGGGGCAAGTGATTGTGGTGACCGGCGCGGCCTCGGGCGTGGGCCTGGAAGCGGCGAAGCTGGCGGCGAGGGCCGGGGCCGCGGTGGTGCTGGCCGCCCACGAGGAGCACGGCGTGCGCGCCGCCTGCGACGAGATCGCGCGCGACGGCGGCCGGGCCCATCCGGTGGCCGGCGATACGGCCACGGCGGAGGGCTGCGACCGAGTGGCGCGGGCGGCCGCGGCCCGCTTCGGACGGATCGATAGCTGGATCGAGGCTTCGGGCGTCGAGGCCGTCCTCGGGCACGCCGCCCGGGCCCTGGCCCAGCAGATCGGCGACCGCGGCGAACCCGGGGCCCTGGTGGGCTTCGGCCGGCAGGTGGGCAAGGCGGCCCGCGCGGAGCTGAAGGCGGCCAAGGGCAAGGTGGCCGCGACCCTGGTCAAGCTGCCCAAGGACTGGCGCCAGGACAGCCCGCCGCTGGCCGCGGCGCGGGCGTCGCTTCACGCCCTGACGCGCCCGATGGGCGAGATGGCGCTGGCGGCCAAGGGCGCGCGGCTGACCGCCGTCACCCAGGCCCGCAAGCATCCGGGCGTCCTGGTGGGCGTGGGCCTGCTGGCGGTGGCGGGCGCGGCGCTGTGGTTCGGGCGCGGGCGGATCGGCCAGGCCGCCGCCGCGGCGCGGCCTCGGCTGGCGCGCGCGGTGCGCCCAATGTTGACAGGGGTGGTTAAGCGACGGCCCCTGATGGTGGCCAAGATGGTCGCCAAATATCCCAAACCCGCCGTGAAGCTGGCCAGGGCCCTGCGCTAGCCGGGCCTTGCTCGGCATGCGCCCCGCCAAAGCCGCCAAAGGGCGCCGATCTTCACCACCCCTTAAGCGTGACCAGGCGACTCTGCGGCCCTGATTTCGAGGGCTGTTCTTGAAGAGTCTGGTGGCCGCGGTCGAGCGGCTCGATCCCCTGACCGTCTCCGGCCGCGTGGCGGCCGTGAACGGCCTCCTGATCGAGGCCCGCGGCGGGCTGACCCGGCTGGCGGTCGGGGCCCGCGCCGAGATCGTCCGCCTCGGCGAAAAGCCCCTGTCGGCCGAGGTGGTCGGCTTCCGCGACACCCGCGCGCTGCTGATGCCGTTCGGCCCCGTCGAGGGCGTGGCGCCGGGCGCGGAGATCCGCATCGAGCCGCTGGGCTCGGCGGTGCGTCCCACCAAGGCCTGGCTCGGCCGCATCGTCGACGCCTTCGGCCATCCGGTCGACGGCAAGGGCCCGCTGCCCCAGGGCCTGGCGGCCTATCCGCTGCGCGCCGCGCCGCCCTCGGCCCACGCCCGCGCCCGCGTAGGCGGCCGGTTGGACATGGGCGTGCGCGCCATGAACGTCTTCACCACCTGCTGCCGCGGCCAGCGCCTGGGCGTGTTCGCCGGCTCCGGGGTCGGCAAGTCGGTGCTGCTGTCCATGCTGGCCAAGAACGCCGACTGCGACGCCGTCGTCGTCGGCCTGATCGGCGAGCGGGGCCGCGAGGTCCGCGAATTCATCGAGGAGACGCTGGGCGAAGAGGGCCTGAAGCGCGCTATCGTCGTGGTCGCCACCTCCGACGAACCGGCCCTGAAGCGCCGCCAGGCCGCCTACATGACCATGGCCATAGCCGAATACCTGCGCGACCAGGACATGGAGGTCCTGTGCCTCATGGACTCGGTGACGCGCTTCGCCATGGCCCAGCGCGAGATCGGCCTGGCCGCCGGCGAGCCGCCGACCACCAAGGGCTATACGCCGACCGTCTTCACCGAACTGCCGAAGCTGCTGGAGCGCGCCGGCCCCGGGCCGATCCGCCCGGACGGCACCCGGGCCGGACCGATCACCGGCATCTTCACCGTCCTGGTGGACGGCGACGACCACAACGAGCCGATCGCCGACGCGGTGCGCGGCATCCTGGACGGGCACATCGTCATGGAGCGCGCCATCGCCGAGCGCGGAAGATTTCCGGCGATAAATGTCCTCAAGTCCATCAGCAGGACCATGCCCGGCTGCCACGGCCCGCACGAGCGCGAGATCGTGAAGTCGGCCCGCCAGACGCTGGCGGCCTACGCCAACATGGAAGAGCTGATCCGCATCGGCGCCTACCGCACCGGCGCCGACCCGCAGGTCGACCGGGCCATCGCGCTCAACCCCGCGCTGGAAAGCTTCCTGGCGCAGGACAAGGACGAGGTCACCAGCCTCGACGCCGGCTTCGAGCGGCTCGCCGCCATCCTGAACAGTGTCCCCGAGTGAGTATTCGCAAATGAGCTGGTCGGAGTCCCTCATCAAGCTGGCCACCTACGAGGTCGAGAACCGGCAACTGCGGCTGGCCGAGATCGCCAAGCGGCTGGCGGACGCCAACACCCGCCTGGCGGTGCTGATCGCCGAGGGCGAGGCGGAGGCCAAGCACGCCGGCCAGAACGCCGAGGCGGGCTGGTACCTGGCGGGCTACGCCGAGGGGCTGAAGATCCGCAAGGCCGCGCTGAAGGCCGAGATCGACGCCATCGCCGCCGAGGAACGCGGCGCCCGCGACGCGCTCGCCCAGGCCTTCGAGGAGCAGAAGAAGTACGAGCAGGTCGCCGAAAGCGCCCGGCTGGCGGAGGTCAAGGAGGCCAGCCGCCGCGAGAACGCCGAACTCGACGAAGTCGGCATGCGCGCCGCGCGCCGCGCGAGCGGAAACGCCGCATAGGGCCGGTCCCGCTCGCGTCGAATCAACGCGGGTGGATCGGAAAGGCCCTCAGCGGAAAGGCGACGCCCCGGTTCTTCCGGCTGACGCGCCTCAAATAGCCGGGACACGGTCCAGGCCCGCGACGTCCGCCCCCTGGGGATTAGCCGACCTCGGCGCGGCTGCAGGGCGGCCCTGCCGTAGCGTCGCGGCTCCTCACGGAAAACGCCGACAAAGGCGCACCGCACAGGGCGCGCCTCAGCCGAATTGACGGCCGGAGAAGATGGCCCGCGCTGCGGGCGGCGCCCAGGTTTAGCCGGACCGGGCGTTCACGCATCCAGACGACAAGTCTCGGACTGCGGCGTTTTGGCGCGAAATATTCGCGCTGAGCATCTACCGCGAAAGACATCAATTAACGCCTGCGGGCCATAATAATACTGCACAATTTCAAAGCATGATTGAATCAAAAATCTTCCGGTCGATACGTATAGTTACGGATGGTGCGCTTCCATGGAAAATATTCTGAAATTCCGAGACAGGTTTCATCGGAGCAACTATTCTCTTTCTCTCAAGATCATTATCTTGTGCGTCGCCGCCACCTTCGGCGCCCTGGCCTTGGCCTTCAGCCTGTTCCAATGGCAGGACTGGTCGGCGGATCGATCGGACCTCGTCACCGAGCAATTGAGCATCGCCCGAAGCCTCGCGGCCGTGTCCAGCCTCGCGGTCGAGGGCCACGACGCGCACGCGGCGGCGACGGCTGAAGCCATCCTGAAAAACGACGATGTGGGGATGGCCGCCAGTTACGTCTCCCAAAGCGGGGACCGGCTGGTCTTGGTGCGGCCCGGCCAATCCGCGTCGGAACTCAAGCCTATGGAGGTCGCCCGCGACACGGCGATCTATCGCGGGGGAAACCTCACGGTCTATGTTCCGGTGACGCTCCGCGGCCGGCGCGCGGGCGAACTCATGCTCGTCGCCAGCCAGGCCGAAGTCTGGCGCTCGCTCAATCGCAACATCCTGGTGGCGCTCGGCCTGGCCTTGTTCGGCGCGGCCTTGTCCGGCGTCGCCGCGCGGGGGCTGATGCGCAACGTCCTCAGCTCGCTCAGCGACCTTGAGCAGGCGATCGGCCGGGTGAGCCGGACCAAGGATTTCTCGGTGCACGTGGCGCCGCGCTCGAATGACGAGCTGGGTCGGCTGACCCGCCATTTCAACACCCTGCTCGTCGAGTTGAGCACCCATGACGCGCTTCGCGAGGCGCTCACGGAACTGACCATCGCGAAGGACGCGGCCGAAGAGGCCAACGTCATGAAGTCCGAGTTCCTCTCCAATATGAGCCACGAGATCCGCACGCCGCTGAACGGCGTCCTGGGCATGGCCCAGGTCATGGCGATGGGAGAGCTGAGCGACGTGCAAAGGGCGCATCTGGATGTCGTCCAGAAATCCGGCGCGACCCTGTTGTCGGTGCTCAACGATCTGCTGGACCTGTCCAAGATCGAGGCCGGCAAGATGGAGCTGGAGCAGGCGCCGTTCGACATCGGCGAGGTCGTCTCGGGCGCCTATGCGACCTTCACCTCGATCGCCAATGCGGGCGGGGTTTCGTTCTCGATGTCGATCGCCCAGGAGGCCGCGGGGCTGTGGCGAGGCGACTCCGTGCGCGTGCGCCAGGTTCTCTACAACCTGATCTCCAACGCCCTGAAATTCACCCCGAGCGGAGAGGTTCGGGTCGAGATCGAGGGCGCGCCTTCCGACGCGGGCAAGGCCTTGCTGATCTCGATCAGCGACACCGGCATCGGCATCGCGCCCGAAGTGCTGCCCAAGCTGTTCGAGAAGTTCGTCCAGGCCGACAGCACCATGACGCGGCGGTTTGGCGGCACGGGCCTGGGGCTGACGATCTGCCGTCAGATCGTCGAGCTGATGGGCGGGGCGATCACCGTTGAAAGCCGGTTGGGAGACGGCACGGTCTTCCGCGTCATTCTGCCGTTGCCATGGCTGGGCCCGGCCGCCGTGCTGCCGTCGCCTCCGGCGCCGATCGACGGCGACGGCGAGAGCGCCGCGGCGTTCAGCCTGGAAGGCCTCCGCGTCCTCGCCGCGGAGGACAACGCGACCAATCAGCTCGTGCTGAACACCGTCCTCCAGTCGCTCGGCGTGCGCCCCGTCTTTGTGGAGAATGGACGGCAGGCGGTCGAAGCCTGGGCTCGCGGGCGGTTCGACCTCATCCTGATGGATATCCAGATGCCGTTGATGGACGGTGTGGCGGCGACGCGCGAGATCCGGCGGCTGGAGCGTGAGACCGGCGCCGTTCGGACGCGGATCGTCGCCTTGTCGGCCAACGTCATGACCCACCAGGTGGCCGAATATCTCGCGGCCGGAATGGACGCTCACCTCGCCAAGCCCATTCAGGTCGCCAAACTCTACGAGGCGCTGCTGGCGGTGCGACCCTGGCGCGGGCTGGCGGAAGACAAGATTCGGGTGGCCTGAGGTTGCGTCCGCTCCCGGCGCTTGCGGCCGCGCTCCTCTGCGGCCTGATCCGCGGTTCGCCGGCGCTTGCGGACTCCCCGCCCTACGCCACCACCGACACCGCGATCGCCGACCGGCCGGAACTCGTCAGCTTCCTGCAGTCGGCCATCCATGCCGGGGCGCATTCCAATACCCTGGGCTTCGACCTGGCGATCCCGATAGCGCCGCGATGGGAGCTCACCGTCGAGCCGCGGTTCGTGGAGGCCGCCCATGGCGACCGGCGGGCGGCAGGGCTCGGCGACACCGAGCTCGCCGCCGAATACCTGTGGCTGTCGGAGACGGCGCACCGGCCCGCCATCGCGATCGAGCCCAACCTGACTCTTCCCACCGCCCAGCGAGGCCTTGGAGAGGGACGGGTCGCGATCGAGATGCTGCTGCTGATCGGCAAGACCTTCGGCCCCTGGAAGCTGTCGGGCCAGTTCGGCCTGGAACGGGTGGGGCTCGACGCACGAGCGGACTACACGCCCGTCAGCCTGCTGATCGAGCGCGCCGTGACCAGGCGCCTCAGCCTCGGCGTCGAATACGCCAACGATCTGCCCATGCGCACGCCCGGCAGTGGGCAGACAGAGGTCAATGCCGGCGCCACGTGGTGGCTTCGCGAGGGCCTGTCCCTGCAGGCGGTGCTGGGGCGGCGCCTGCCCAGCCGGGATACCCCAGCGGACTTTCATAGCTGCCTGGCGTTCAGCGTCGAGCTTTGAAGCGGCTGCCCCGGCCGACCGGCGACCGGGGCGTCCGGCCATGACGACCGGCTATTTTGCCGGCGCGACCGGCGTCACCTGCGACGCGATGGCGACCCAGTGGCCGGCTCTCTTCTGGAAGACGTCCGTCCAGGTGTAGGCGCCGCTCGTGTCCTTGCCCATGTGGGTGCTCTTCTCGTCGTCCGAGCCCTGGACGATGGCGATGTCGCCGATGAGCCGGACGTGGACGTCGTGATTGGTCATCGATGTCGCCGCATCGACGCCGCTCTTCATGTCCGCCAGCATCTTGTCGCGGGTCGTGAGCTTGCCGCTGGGGTTCTGGCCGGTCCAGTCGGGCGCAACGATCCTGCTGACCGCGGCGGTGTCCTTCGCAACGCTGGCCTTGGACCAGTCGGCCTCCAGCTTGACGAGCTCGTCCTTGGGATCCCCGGCCGCCGAGGCCCCGAAGCCCATCGCGCACAGGCCCACGATCGTCGCCGCAACGAGCGCATGTCGCATGTTCCGTCCCCCTGGTTTCGTCTTGGCGTCATCGCCAGGAGACAGGAAGCCACATTTTTGGCGTGGCGTAACGTCGATATCGAAAATTTCGGGTCGAAACGCGCGCCGGGGGATCGAACTGCGGCCTCCGACGAACAGCCCGGGTTCGGCCTCAGCCGTTCGCCTTGCCGCGGCCCAGCCCCTCGCGGCTGAAATGGATGATGCCGTCCCGGGCGAGCTGGTTGGGGGCGAGGTTTCCGACCACCTGCATCAGCACCCGGGCCGTCGACCGGCGCTCGGCCTCCGGCACGCCGTCCAGCAGGCGCTGATTGAGGTTGAGCACCACGGTCAGGGCCTTGCGATAGGTCTCCTGGCCCAGGTCGGTGAAGTCCAGCACCACATGGCGGCGGTCGCGGGATTCGGCGTGGCGGTCGACCAGGCCGGCGGCGACCAGTTGGTCGGCGATCCGGGTCAGGGTGGTGCGCTGCATGGCCGTGAAGTTCGCCAGCTCCGTCATGGTGCTGGCCCCGAACCGGTCGAGGACGCCCAGCACCCGGTAGCGGCTGACGTTGAGGCCGAGCGTCCGCAGGGCGGCGTCCATCCGGGAGTCCCGGAACTGGTAGATCGCGACCACCAGATGCAGCACGTAGTCATCGACCGCGAAGGGGAATTCCTCGGCCGGATCAACGGATGCGAGCTCGGGCGGAGGCATGGGGTCGGATGTCCGGCCTAGGGCGCGGCGCGTTTGCGCTCGGCCTCGACGTCGGCGCGCAGCACGGCGAGGTCCTCGCTGATCTTGAAGATCGCCACGTAGAACTCGCAGAACGAGCGCCACAGCAGTACGAGGGCGCCCATCACCAGCAGGCCGCCGACCACCACCGGCACGGCCAGCAGCAGGCCGAACGGGAAGGGGTCGCGGATCGCCACCCCGACCGCGGCGCCAATGGTGCCGAAGGCCCCCAGCGCAATCAGCGCCAGACCTGCCCAATAGATGACGTGGATCACCTGGTTGGTCATCAGGTGCTCGAAGGTGAGCAGGTCCCAGAGGACGGCGGAACCCGCACCCTTGGGTCGATTGAGAGGTCGCCGCATCCGTTTCCTAAGACTCTTCGAAGCCTAGATCGCCGCTCCGTCGCCCGCACCGCTACCAGCCCGGGCGGGCGCCTGCAACGGAAGAGGGCCGGCGGGCGCGGGCGGGCTTCGTGGACGAGGCGCCTGCTGGGAAGTCCTGCCGCCGAGGTTCAGGGGGCCTTGGTGAAGCTCGGGACCGGTGGGGCGGCCTTCGCGGTTCCACGGAAGCTGCGGTCGAGCTGGTCCAGGGTCCAGGCGTCGCCTTGCTTGAACTTGTCCAGCAGCCAGTCGTAGGCCGGGCCCTCACCGTAGCCGACGCCGGTCACCGTCAGCCGCGTGGCCGAGGCGCCCTCGGGCTTCAGCTCGAACACCGTGGCGGTCGTGGCGAACTCCTTAGGATAGGGGAAGCTCGGCGGAGCCTGGACGTTGCGCAGCGCCAGCATCCGTCCGGGGATGTAGGCCGCCACCTGGTTCTTGATGTTGTCGCCCTGGCCCACGTGCGCGTCGGCGGCGTAGTTGGTCTCGATGATCCCGCCCAGGCGGAAGTCGACCACCGCGAAGGGCACGCCCATGCGCCGCCAGCCTTCGGCCGTGGTCAGGGCCTGCCAGACCGCCGCTGGCGGGGCGTGGACCACGCCGCTGATCTCGAACCCGCGTGACGCCGGCTGCGCCGCGGCGCGGCTCGCAAGCAGGCTGAGGGCGGCGAGGGTCCAGGCGCGCATGGCGAGACCTCTTGATTGACTGTTCAACCAAAGTTCGCCCATCCCGGCCGGCGCGGCAAGGGCCTTAGATGGTGCCGACGGTCTTGAGCTTGGCGCGGGGGTGGACCTCGTTCTGGCTCATCACCGGGGTCTGCCCGCGGAAGCGCTCGATGATCGAGCGGACGTAGGGGCGGATGTTGGGGCTGGTCAGCAGGACGGGCGAGTCCCCGGCCAGCGCCGCGCGCTCGAAGGTCTCGCGCACCCCGCGCACGAAGTCCTGCAGCCGCGAGGGGGCAAGCGCCAACTGGCGGTCCTCGCCCTGGCCGACGAGGCTGTCGGAGAAGGCGTTCTCCCACTCCGGGGTGAGGGTGACGATCGGCAGGGCGCCGTCGTCGCCGCGGTAGGCGAAGGAGAGCTGGCGGGCCAGGCGCGCACGCACCTGCTCGACGAGCTGGGTCACCGAGGTGGTGTGCGGGGCGGCCTCGCCGATGCCTTCCAGGATCGCCGGCAGGTCGCGGATCGAGACCCGCTCGCGCAGCAGCGCCTGCAGCACCCGCTGGATGGTGGTGGCCGTGACGATGGAGGGCACCAGGTCCTCGACCAGCTTCTTCTGCTCGGCCGGCATGTCCTTCAGAAGCTTCTGCACCTCCGAGTAGGACAGCAGGTCCGGCATGTTCTCTTTGAGGATCTCGGTCAGGTGGGTGGTCAGCACGGTGGCCGGATCGACGATGGTGTAGCCGCGGAAGGTGGCTTCTTCGCGCAGCGCCTCGTCCACCCAGGTGGCGGGCAGGCCGAAGGCGGGCTCCTTGACGTGCTCGCCGGGCAGCTCCACCTGGCCGCCGCGCGGGTCCATGGCCATCATGTGGCCCAGGCGGACCTCGCCGGCGCCGGCCTCCATCTCCTTGATACGGATGCAGTAGCCCTGGGAGGGCAGGCGCATGTTGTCGAGGATGCGAACCGAGGGCATGACGAAGCCGTATTCGGAGGCGAGCGTCTTGCGCAGCGCCTTGATCTGGTCGGTGAGCCGGCGGCCCTCCAGGTCGTTGATCAGGCCCAGCAGGCCGTAGCCCAGCTCGATCTTGATCTCGTCGATGGCGAGGGTCTGGGCGATCGGCTCCTCGGCCGCCTCGGTCATGGGCTGGATCTCGACCGGTGGCGGCTCCATGGCCTTCTGCGAGCGCCGCCAGGCGAGCGCGCCTGCGCCGATGGAGATGGCCGCGAACGGCAGGATCGGCATCCCCGGCACCACGGCGATCACGCCGGCGGCGGCCGAGACCATGCCCAGGCTGACCGGGTTCATGGCGAGCTGGGTGACCAGGGCCTTGTCCGCCGAGCCCTCGACGCCGGACTTGGAGACCAGGAAGCCGGCGGCGATGGAGATGATCAGCGCCGGGATCTGGCTCACCAGGCCGTCGCCGACGGTCATCAGGGTGTAGGTGGTGGCCGCGACGCCGATCGGGATGTGGTGTTGCAGCACCCCGATCAGGATGCCGCCGATGATGTTGATCGCGACGATGATCAGGCCCGCGACCGCGTCGCCGCGCACGAACTTGGACGCGCCGTCCATGGCGCCGAAGAAGGTCGATTCCTGCTCCAGCTCCTTGCGGCGCTTCTTGGCCTCGGTCTCGTCGATCAGGCCCGCCGAGAGGTCGGCGTCGATGGCCATCTGCTTGCCGGGCATGGAGTCCAGGGTGAACCTGGCGGCCACCTCAGCGATGCGTCCCGAGCCCTTGGTGATGACGACGAAGTTCACGATCACCAGGATCGCGAAGACGATCAGGCCGATGATGAAGCTGCCGCCGGTCATCAGCTTGCCGAAGGCTTCGATGATGTGGCCCGCCCCGTGGACCCCCTCGTGGCCGTGGCCGAGGATCAGGCGGGTCGAGGCGATGTTCAGCGATAGGCGGAAGAGGGTGGTGACCAGCAGCACCATCGGGAAGCCGGTGAACTCCAGCGGCTTCTTGATGAGCAGGGCGGTCATCAGGATCAGGACGGCGCTGGTGATCGAGATCGACAGCAGCATGTCCAGCATGAACGCCGGGATCGGCAGGATCAGCAGGACGACGATGCCGACGACGCCAAGCGCCAAGGCCACCTCGCCACGCGCCACCCAGCCCACCATCTCACGCGCGGTGGGGGTCTGGCCGTAGCGGGAGGGTACGGAGGCGTCGGCCATCTCTTAGAGGCCGCTCATCCCGGCGAAGGCCGGGACCCAGATGGAATGGCTCAGACCCGGGTTCGAGGGGCTCAGCAGAAATCCAACCGCAACCGGCGCTTGGCGATCTGCATCCCGGCCTTCGCCGGGAGGAGCGGGACGCGGATCAGGCCGCACTGGCCGCTCCCATCTGGGGCGCGGGCACGGAGACGCCGGCCTCGGTGTATTCCTTCAGCTTGTTGCGCAGGGTGCGGATCGAGATCCCCAGGATGTTGGCCGCGTGGGTGCGGTTGCCCAGGCAGTGTTCCAGGGTGTCGATGATCAGTTGCTGCTCCATGGCCGCGACCGTCTGGCCGACATAGGAGCGGCTGGCGGTCTCGGCGGCCAGGGAGGCCGCCTGGGCGGTGCGGGCGTGCGGGTCGGCGGCGGACAGGGGCTGGCCGTCGGGCAGGCGCACGGCGTCCTCCTCGATCTCCGGGCCGGTGGCCAGCAGCACCGCGCGGTGCATGGCGTTTTCCAGCTCCCGCACATTGCCGGGCCAGCGGTGGCCGGCCAGGCGGCGCTTGGCTTCCGCCGACAGCGCGCGTTCCGGCATGCCGTTGGCGGCGGCGTACTTGCGCACGAAGAACTCGGCCAGGGCCAGCACGTCGCCCGGGCGGTCGCGCAGCGACGGGATCCGCAGGTTCACGACGTTCAGGCGGTAGAGCAGGTCCTCGCGGAAGGTCCCTTCCCGCACGGCCTGGGCCAGGTCGCGGTTGGAGGTGGCCAGGATGCGGATGTCGACCTTGACCGGCTTGGCGCCGCCGACGCGGTCGATCTCGCGCTCCTGGATGGCGCGCAGCAGCTTGGCCTGCAGGCGTCCGTCCATCTCGCTGATTTCGTCGAGCAGCAGGGTGCCGCCGTTGGCTTCCTCGAACTTGCCGATGCGGCGGGCCACGGCGCCGGTGAAGGCGCCCTTCTCGTGGCCGAACAGCTCGCTCTCCAGCAGGTTCTCCGGGATCGCGGCGCAGTTGACCGAGATGAAGGGCTTCGCGGCGCGGCGGGACTTCTGATGGACGTGGCGGGCGATGACTTCCTTGCCCACGCCGCTTTCGCCGGTGATCAGGATCGAGGCGTCGGACGGGGCGATCTGGTCGGCCATGGCGATCACCGCCTGCATCGACGGGTCGCGGATCACCATCGGGCGGTTGTCGTCGGCGACGGCGGAGAGCACCGCGGCG
Source organism: Phenylobacterium sp. (assembly GCF_035569475.1). Taxonomy (GTDB): domain Bacteria; phylum Pseudomonadota; class Alphaproteobacteria; order Caulobacterales; family Caulobacteraceae; genus Phenylobacterium. The sequence continues at coordinate 20,540 of NZ_DATMNA010000078.1, read as the reverse complement.
ATCAGTTGGGCGTCCGGCGGGAGCGGGATGAACTCCTTGGCCCCGGCGCGGATGGCCCCGGCGGCGCCGGCCGCGTCGGCCGCCACCCCGCAGGCCACTACCGGCACCCGGATCCGCTCGGCCTCGTTGGCGGCGATCAGGCCGGCGATGTCGAGTTCGTAGTCGACCATCATCAGGTCGGCGCCTTGCCCCGCCCTGAGCGCGTGGGTGGCCGCCTCGATGGTCTCGACGTGGCTCACCTTGGCCCCCGCGCTCATCGCCATCTTCACGGCGGTTGAGAGCTGCCCGTTCAATCTGCCGACGACTAGAAGTCGCATATTCGATCTCCCTCAGACCCCGCCGCCGTCAGGCTGCGTTGTCACCGTCCTTGATGATTTCCGTCATGGTCACGCCCAGGCGCTCGTCGACGATGACGACCTCGCCGCGGGCGACCAGGCGATTGTTCACATAGATGTCGATGGCCTCGCCGACCTTGCGGTCGAGCTCCAGGACGCTGCCCTGGCCGAGCTGCAGCAACTGGGCGACCGAGAGGCTGGCGCGGCCGAGCACGGCGGAGATGTTCACCGGGACGTCGAAGACCGGCGCCAGGTCGGTGGCGATCTTCTCCTCGTCGCTCATCGTCTCGGCGAGCGGGCCCTCGCCCTGGGCGAACTCGTCCAGCTTCAGCTCTTCGGAGGTTTCGGGATCTGGCGTTTCGGACATGGCCTGGCTTTCAGGGCTCTCGGGTGCCTGGAGCGGGGGTTCCGCCGCCAGGGATCAGGGGTTCGGCGTGCAGGCCCTCGGCGGCGAGCGCCGCGTGCAGGGCCTGGGCGACGCGGTCGGCGGCGGCGGCGGGATCGAAGCTCGCCGAGCCGTCGCCGAAGTCGAGGGTGAAGGCGTGCGGGCCGACGCCGGGCGTGGCGCGGACCTGGATCGCGCCTGGATAGCCCACAGCCTGGGCGGTCTCTTCCAGCACGGCCTGCAGCCCCTCCAGCAGCTCCGGCTCGGCGGTGACGATCAGGCGCGGCGCGGCCTCGATCTCGCGGGCCAGCGCTTCCAGGGCGGCGCGGACCGGGGCCTGCGGGAACCTGTCGAGCGCGGCGGCCGAAATGGCCCGCGCGCAGGCCAGCGCCAGCTCGGCGGAACCGACGCGATGTTCGTGGGCCACCGCGGCCAGGCCCGGCAGCGCCTGTTGGGCGGCGCGGCCGATGACGCCCAGCGCCTCGGCCTGGCGGTTCGCGATGCCGGCCATGGCGCGGGCCTCGCCCGCCGCTTCCGCCGCGCGCCTGATCTGCTCGACCTCGTCGGCGGTGAAGGTGCGCTTGGGCCGGGGCGATGCGAACAGCACCTCGCCGGTGGCCTCGAAAATCGTATCGAAGCCGAATTTTTCGACCGGACCTTTGGGGGCGGAGACGGTCATCAGTACACCAGCTCGTCGTCGTCGCCGCCGGCGCCGACCAGGACGATCTCGCCCTTGTTGGCCAGGTCCTTGGCGGACTGCACCATGGTCATCTGCGCCTGCTCGACCTCGCGCAGGCGGACCGGACCCATGGTCTCCATGTCCTCGCGCATGATCTTGGCGGCGCGCTCGCTCATGTTGGAGAAGAACATGTCGCGCAGGCTGTCGGAGGCGCCCTTCAGCGCCAGCGCAAGCTGATCCTTCTCGACCGAGCGCAGCAGGGTCTGCACGCCGCCCGGATCGAGCTTGGAGAGGTCTTCGAACACGAACATCAGGGCGCGGATGCGCTCGGCCGCCTCGCGGTTGCGTTCCTCCAGGGCGGTGATGAAGCGGGTCTCGGTCTGGCGGTCGAAGGCGTTGAAAATGTCGGCCATCATCTCGTGGCTGTCGCGCTTGGAGGTGCGCGCCAGGTTGGACATGAACTCGGTGCGCAGCGTCTGCTCGATCTTGTCGAGGATCTCGCGCTGCACCGGCTCCATGCGCAGCATGCGGGTGACGCATTCCAGCGCGAAGTCCTCGGGCAGGCAGGTGAGCACCCGCGCGGCGTGCTCGGACTTGATCTTCGACAGCACCACCGCGACGGTCTGCGGGTATTCGTTCTTCAGATAGTTGGCGAGAACGGCCTCGTTCACGTTGCCGAGCTTGTCCCACATGGTGCGACCCGCCGGACCGCGGATCTCCTCCATGAGGGTGTCGACCTTCTCGCCCGGCATGATCGACGAGAGCAGCTTCTGGGTGAGCTCCACCGAGCCGGTGATGGCCCCGCCGCCCATGCCCGAGACGAATTCCACCAGGAGGTCCTCGACGACCTGGGAGGTGACCTGGCCGAGACCGGCCATGGCCTGGGAGATCACCTTGATCTCCTCCTCGTCCAGGCCGCGCCAGACGCCGGCGTGGTCCTCGCCCAGCGCCAGCAGGACCACGGCGGCCTTTTCAGGCCCGGTCAGCTTGCCGGCGTCGGAGATGCCCTTGGATTTCGCCCGTGCGTTCATGCGGATTCATGCAGCCAGCTACGGATGATCGAGACCGATTCATCCGGGTGCTTGTCGACGAACTCGGCCACCCGCTTGACGGAGCTGGCCTTCACCTGGCCCTCGATGCGGGCGATGTCGATCTTCTGCTCGAGGCCCTCGTTGAGCGGAGCCGGCAGCATCTGCTGGCCGGTGATCGGGTCGACGGTGATCTGCATCGGCTGGCCGTCGGGGCTGGTGACCATGCGCGTCACGCCGGGGCCGCCGACCATGGCCATCGGGCCTCCGCCGCCCAGGGCGCCGCGCAGCAGCGGGCGGACGATGAACAGCATCATCAGGATCGCCACGACGCCCATCACCCCCAACTCGGCGGCGCGCATGACGTCGTTCTTGTCGAAGCCCATCAGCGGGTTGGCGGCGGTGACGCCGTCCGGGTCCTCGGCGGTCGGGAACTTGACGTTGACCACCTTGACCACGTCGCCGCGCGCCTGGTCGTAGCCGACCGCGGCCTGCACCAGCGTCTCGATCTGGGCGATCTCGGCGGCCGAGCGCGGCGTGTAGGGCCCGGGCTTGCCCTTCTTGTCGGGCGGGCCATAGGCGCCGTCGACGGCGACGGCGACGGAAATCTTCTTGACCGCGCCCGGCTCGGTGACCTGGGTCGTGACGGTCTTGGTGATCTCGTAGTTGGTGGTCGATTCCTGCTTGCCGCTGGCGTTGCTGGAGTCCGCGCCCGGGTCGATCCCGGTCCCGCCCGGCATCTTGGCCGCGGCCGAGGCCTGGGTCCCCTGGCCGGCGGTCCCTTCCTTGGAATTCTCGTCGGTGGTGCTTTCCGAGCGGACGACCTGGCCGTCCGGATCGAAGGCTTCCTTCTGGGTGGTGACGTGAGCCATGTCGACGTCGGCGCTGACGTTCACGCGGGCCTTGCCGACCCCGACGATGCCCTCGACCAGGGTCTTCAACTGCTTGGCGATGCGCTGCTCGACCTCGGTCTTGCGGCCGTCGGCCTCGGCGGCCATGCCGGTTTCGCCGCCGGAGAGGGTCTTGGCGTGCTGGTCGATGACGGTGACGCGGTCGGGCTTCAGGTTGGGTACGGCGCCGGCCACCAGGTTCTGCATGGCGCGCACCTGGTCGGGGCCGGGTTCGCGCCCACCGACGCCGACGGAGACCGAGGCGGACGGCTGCTCGGCCTCTTCCTCGAACAACTGGCGCTTGGGCAGCACCAGGTGGACGCGGGCCGAGGTGATGCCGTCCAGGCTCATGATCGTGCGGCCGAGCTCGCCCTCCAGGGCGCGCTGGCGGTTGAGCTGCTGGACGAAGTCCGTCTGGCCCATGGCGTTGCTGTTGTCGAAGATCTCGTAGCCGACGGAGGCGGCGGTCGGCAGGCCCTTGGACGACAGCATCAGCCGGGTGGAGGCGACCTGGTCGCGCGGCACCAGGATGGTCGAGCCGTCGCCCTTGACCTCATATTTGATGTTCCCCTGGTCGAGCGCCTGGGTGATCGAGCCGGCCTCCTTGAGGTCGAGGTTGGAATAGAGCAGGGCCTTGGGCTGCCCCAGGCCGGAGGTCACGAAGAACAGGGCCGCGGCGACGCCCGCGCCGATCCCGAGGATCGCCGCCAGTCGTCCGATGCCGAACCTCTGAAGCGCAGCCAGGATCTGGTTCAACGCCGAGCCCTTCCGAAAAACCCCAATTCGCGGGCGGGCGAACTGTCATTGCCTACCGCTAGGCAGGATTTACCCAGTGCTTGGTAAACGCGGGGTTTAGACGGGCGGCGATTGGTGCAGCTTGGTCGGTCGGCTCGATCCGCCGAACGGGAAACGAACTCTGCCTCAACCGCTCCAGGGGCTGAGCGCGCCCCACAGGGCCAGGTCCGTCGAGAAGGCGGCGTAGATCAGGACGGTGAGGGTGAAGAAGGCCTTGCGAAGGTGGGTCCAGGAATCCACCCGCCGGCCGCCCCGCCAGATCGCGGGCAGGACGATGAAGGTGGTGGCGGTCAGGCCCGCGGCCACCAGGGCGCAGGCCGAGGCGGTGATCATCAGGGCGCCGGGCCAGCGGTACATCATCTGCGCCTGATCGCCGCTCTTGGAGATCCACAGGCCGAACAGGCCGAGCGCGACCAGCCACAGCACCGCCTGGATGTTCTGCACCAGGCTGGCGCGGGTCTGGATCTGGTTCTCGCGGAACTCGCGGCGGTTGCGCACCCCGATGCCGATCAGGGTGATCAGCGCCGCACTGGCTGCGAGCGCCGTCAGCCCGGCCAGCGTCCTCGGTTGGCGCCAGACCGGCGCGCGCTCGAAGACCTGGGTCCCGTTGGCCACGTGGAAGGCCCGCGCGGCGCCGTCGGCGAAGTCGAAGGCGATCCGTTCCGAGCCCTGGGACGCGATGAAGCGGCCCTCGTCCAACGGGCCCTCGGGCACGAACGCGCGCACACCGGCCGCGTCGCTGATCGCCAGTTGGCCGCCGTGGCTGACCTCGACGGTCGCGGCGCCGTTCAACTGGTCGACGAAGCCCTCCAGGCCGGAATAGGCGCGCCGGGTGGTCAGGTAGTAGCCCGCGAAGTCGCCCGCGCGCTGGGCGAGCTCCGGCGATCCGGCCCGCGGGAACGGCTCGGGCGGGGCGTAGAAGTGCTGCACGATCCGCTCCGGGAAGCGGGTCACCAGCGGCCGGCCGGTGGCGGTGTTGGTGGAGATGAAGACGCCGAGGTTCAGGTCGGGGACCACCACCATGTTGGAGAAAAACGACAGCGTCGCGCCGCCGTGGCCGTAACCGCGGTGACCGCCGGGCAGGTCGAAGACCATGAAGCCGTGCGCCCAGCCGTTGATCCCCACCGGGGTCTTGCGCAAGGGCGTACGGAAGGCCTGGGCCGTGACGGGGCCGTAGACGGTCGCGCCGCCGAACTGGCCGCCGGCAAGCTGCATCAGCATGTAGCGGGCCATGTCGCCGGCCGTGGAGGAGCCGGCGCCGGCCGGGGCGATCTGGCCGATGAACTCATAGTCGCGGGGCGCGAAGCCCAGGGGCGTCCAGCGGTAGCCGTCGGAGATGTCGCCCACCAGCGACGCGGGCATCGGGGCGGGCAGGCCGGCCTTGGGCTCGTGCGGCTCGCGGAAGGTGGTGTGGGCCATGCCCAGGGGATTGATGATCTCGTCCTCGACCAGCCGCTCGTAGGGCTTGCCGGCGGTGTAGGTCGCCGCCTCGCCGGCGAGCGTCGCGCCGTAGTTCGAATAGCTGGAGACCGCGCCCGGCGGATGGACGCGCTTGGGCCGCTCCTGGCGAAGGTAGAGGTCGATCGGGCGCACGCGGTCGTAGTTGCGCTCGAAGAGCTGGCCCAGCGCGCGGTCCTCGAAGCCCGCCGAGTGGTCCATCAGGTTGGCCACGCGGACCGGCTGGTCGTAGCCCTGGTCCTTCACCTGCGCCTTTTCCGGCAGGTAGAGGTTCACCGGCTGGTTCAGGCGGATGCGGCCGGCCTCGACCTCCTTCATCAGGGCGATCCAGGTGAAGGTCTTGGAGATCGAGCCCAGGCGGAACAGGGCCCGGTCCGGATCGACCGCCCGCTGTGGATTGAGGCTGGCGAAGCCGTAGCCCTTCTTCAGGATCACCTGGCCGTTCTGCACCACCGAAACCGTGGCCCCGGCGATGTGCTCGCGGGCCATGGCGTCTTTCAGCAGCCCATCGGCGAAAGCCTCAAGCTCGGCGGGCGGAATGGCCTGGCCGGCGGCGAGCCGCCCGGTCGGGACGGCCCGCGCGGCCGGCTGCGGCTGCGGCTGCGGCTGCAGCGGAGGCGGCAGCGCGGGTGTCGCGGGGGCGATGGCTTCGTCGGCAGGCAGCGCCGCAGGCGCCGACTTTGGCGGGGCGGGCGGCGGCGGCGCTGCGGATGGCGTCGTGGCCGCCGGCTTCGGCTTCGGCTTGGCGGGCTTGGGCTGCAGCTTGACGTAGGGGATCGGCGCCCTGGGCAGATTGGCGGCGGGGGCGGCGTGCTTTGCAGGCGGCGCGCCTTCGTCCTGCGCAAACGCGCCGGCCTGGGGCGAGAGCAACAAAGCGGCTGCGGCGACGGCGAAGACGATGGACCGCATCGAGAACCCTGGAGACCGGAGCGGAACGCTCGCCCGGTTGTAGGCGCCGCGGTGATTCATTCCAAGCTTGCAACGCGGCCGGACGCTCGTCGAAGGCGCGTCAGTTCCCCTTCGGCCCGCCCGAGGCGAGCGAGTAGAACGGCAGCATGGGCTTGAGCGCCGCGCCGATGAAGAGCTGCGGCTCGGACGGCGGCTTCATCCCTTCCCGGGTCTCGCGCGCGGCGACGCAGGCCTGCACCGCGGTCCCCAGGACCGCGAAGTTGCCGACCTTAGGCAGGGTCTCCAGCACGCACTGGTCGAAGTAGGGGTACTTGTCGGCCTCGCCGCAGCCGAATGACGAGCGGTCGGGCCGGGCGGCGGTCAGCACCATGCGGTTGGGTCCCGCCAGCGGCGGCACGAAGACGCCCGAGAAGCAGGCCGACATGATCACCACCGTTGGCCGCTTGCCGCAGGTGGTGTCGACCATGTGCGCCAGCACGCCGGGGGGAAGGAATTCCTGGTCGACCACCACGCCCATCGGCGCGCCGTGCGAGCTGAAATAGACCAGGCAGCCGCCGGTGGCCTTCTGGGTCAGGTCGGCCAGGGCGTCGTAGATCGCCTGCGGCTCGGACTTGATCAGGGCCACGCCGGGATAGCGCTCCGGCCGCACCGAGAACTGCTTGAGGTTGGCCGGGTCGAAGCCCGCCTGCTCGAACTCATGGATCACGTCGCGGCGGGTGTTGTCGAAGGCCTCGGACGGGCCGCCGGAGTGGGCGTGCCAGTCGCCGGCCACGACCACCCAGCTCCAGTCGCTGAACGGCGAGGCGGACGCGGCGGACGCAAGGCCGAGCGCGCCGACCAGCAGAGCGCCGATCAGCCACACCAGGCGCGCCATCCGCCGCATCGCTACTTCTTGTAGTTCTGGAACGGCGTGGGGATGGCGGTGCCGGTGGCCTTGGCCAGCAGGCGGCCGTCGGCGTCGTAGAGCTCGCCCTCGGTGAAGGCCACCTGGCGGCCCCACTTGGCCACCCGCCCGACGCCGCGCAGCTTTCCCGGTGCGCCCGGGCGGAAGAAGCTGGTCTTCATCTCCAGCGTCGGGGCTACCGCGGTCATGCCCGAGGCCACCATGCAGGCCACGCTCATGCACTCGTCCAGCATCGCGCAGAGGTAGCCGCCCTGGATCTGTTTCATCGGGTTCAGCAGCAGCTCGGCGCGGGCCTCGAACTCCACCTCGACGGTTTTCGTCGCCTGGCTCACCGAGAGCATCCTGAAGCCCAGGGTCTGGGAGCCGGTGGGCTGGTTCTTGGTGCGCTGGAAGCGCTCCAGGATTTCAGCGTCGGTGAGGGTCAGCGGGTCGGCGCTGGCGACGTCGTCCATCAGGGGCGGCTCATTTCTTGCGGAACTGATCGAGGGAGACGACCTTGGCCTCGCCGTCGGCGGGCGGCGCGTCGGGGTCGGCGCCGGCGGCGGCCTTGGCCTCCGGCTCGGCCGCCTTGGCCTCGGCGGCGACCGGCGGCTCGAACTGCAGCAGGAACTGCACGCTCGGGTCGTAGAAGCGGGTGACGGCCGCGTAGGGCACGGAAAGCCGCTTGGGCTGGCCGCCGAACTGCAGGGTCACCGAGAAGAAGGTCTCGCCCGGCGCCAGGTCCCAGTATTGGTGCTGCAGGACGATGGTCATTTCGTCGGGGTACTTGCCGAGCAGGTCCGGCGGACCCGACACGCCCGGGGCGTCGGTCTTGAAGGTGATGTAGAAGTGGTGCGCGCCGGGCAGGCCTTCGGGCGCGGCCGCGCGCTTCAGCGCGGTCTTCACGACCCCGCGCAACGCATCCTGGGCCATCGCCTCATAGCGCATCAAGTCCTGGGCCGGCGGGTCCTGGGCCATGGGGTCTCCAACGAAGGTGCGCGAACCTAGCGCTTGCGCCGCGAGGCGCAAAGCCGGTTCGTGGCTGCTTTCATAGATGGGGTGCGCGGTGATGAAGTGGGAGGCTTCTGTTGGCAGGCGCCTCCCGGGCCCCGCCTAAGGATCTGAACCCCTAGGACTTAGATTGAGAACCGTCGAACCGCTTACGCGGCCAGGCGGACTTCTCCAGCGAAGTTATCGTTCGCAGTTAGTTTAAGACCCGGAACGGTGGGTCAGGCCGGAAGAAAGCAACACCTTTACACGTCTGTCGATGCTGATCGGCCCCTCACTTCCATCCCAGAGTTGGGCCCGGCGATACCCGGGAGAAGAATGGTGGAGCCGCCGGGAATCGCACCCGGGTCCAGTCCGCTTATTGCGTGCGCGTTTATCTCCATAGTCAGAGCAAGCCCTGACGCCGGCAATATAGGCCGCGCGGGTTAAGAACTGAAGTGCTCGTTCGTTCGCGAAGCGTGGACGGCGGGCGATTTTCCGCCAATCGCCGCGCGGGCTTCGTGAGCGGCCTGGGCCGCCGAGGCGGCTGGCGGTAGGTTCCCAGGCATCGGTTTTCCTTGGAGTTTTCGCATGAACGGCCTCCTCTTCGCGGCGCGCCCGCTGATCTCGGACTTCCTGCCCACCATCGTCTTCGCGGTGCTGGTGGCGCTGAAGGTGGACGTGCGGGCCGCGACGGCCGCGGCCCTGCTGGTGGGCGTGGCGCAGGTGACGGTCCAGGTCCTGCTGAAGCGCAAGGTCGAGATGCTGCAATGGGCGTCGCTCGGCCTCGTGGTGGTGTTCGGGACGCTCGGCGTCATGACCAACGACCTGCGCTTCCTGATGGTCAAGCCCAGCATCATCTATCTCGCCATCGGGGCGGTGATGCTGAAGCGTGGCTGGATGCTGCGCTACCTGCCGCCGGTCGCGGGCGAGCACGGCGCGCCGCTGATGATCGGGTTCGGCTACGTCTGGGCGGGCCTGATGTTCCTGACCGCCGCCGCCAACCTGATCGTAGCCTGGCGCTTTCCGGCCCTGTGGCCGGCCTTCGTGGCGGTGGTCCCGATGGCCTCGAAGCTCGGGCTGTTCGGCGTGCAGTTCGTCACGGTCCGGCTGATCGTGGAACGGCGGGTTCGCGCCCAGATGGCGGCCGAGGCGGCGCAGGCGCAGGCCCAGGCGATGGCGGCGTAGGGCCCGGCCTCTACAGCACCTCGACGCCGCGCTGAATGGAGAGCACCCCGGTGCGGGAGATCTCCACCAGCCCCAGCGGGCGCATCAGGTCGGCGAACTTGTCGATCTTGGAGGGCGCGCCGGTCAGCTCGAAGACGAAACTGGTGTGGGTGGTGTCGATCACCCGGGCGCGGAAGATGTCGGCCACGCGCAGCGCCTCCACGCGCTCGGCGCCCGAGCCCCTGACCTTGATCAGGGCCAGTTCGCGCTCCAGGCCGTTGGGGTCGCGGGTCACGTCCTGCACGTGGCGGGTGGAGACCATCTTGGTGAGCTGGGCCTCGATCTGGGTCAGGACCTGGGGCGTGCCGCGGGTGACGATGGTCACGCGGCTGGTGTGGGCCTTACGGTCGGTCTCGGCCACCGTCAGGCTCTCGATATTGTAGCCGCGCGCCGCGAACAGCCCGACCAGTCGGTGCAGCACCCCGGGCTCGTTGTCGACCAGCACGGCGAAGGTCGCCAGGTTCTCGACCTCCTCGGAGTGGGCCAGGTCGTAGACGGATGCGGGCTGGGCGGTGTCGGTCATGGCCGCCTTATAGCCTTGGCCGCCGCGCTGCTGCCAGCACGCTGTCACGAGCGGCGGCTAGAACGTCGGTGTCGCATTCGCGCCCCACGGCGCGTCTTCACTGGGGGCCTGACGCCGGACCGTCATCGGGGCGGCGCAGGATTGGACCCACAAGCTAGGCAAGGGAGTTCGTCATGACCACTCACGAGATCGCCAACGATCTGGTCGCGCTGTGCAAGCAGGGCAAGTTCGCCGAGAGCGGCGAGAAGTACTGGGCCGCCGACGTGGTCAGCGTCGAGGCCGGCGCCCCGGGCGGCGGCGACCCGGTCAGCCGCGGCATCGACGCGGCCCGCGGCAAGGGCGAGTGGTGGACCGCCAACCACGACGTCCACGGCGTCGAGGTCGAGGGCCCCTACGTCAACGGCGACCAGTTCGTGGTCCGCTTCAAGATGGATATCACCCAGAAGGCCAGCGGCCAGCGGATCACCATGGACGAGATGGCCGTCTACACGCTCAAGGACGGAAAGATCGCCGAGGAGCGGTTCTTCTACGGCGGCTAGCCGCCGGCAGTGCCGGTTGGAAGATAAAGCTCCCGCTGGAGGGGCCGCAGACGTTCGTCGTACTGCGGCTCCCACGGGAAATGGCCGTCGGGGTCGGAAATCACCAACTGGAAGGCCGCGATAGGCCCCTTTTCGGGCGCGAGGATTGTCGCAAAATCCTCGGCCAGGCCCAGCCACGGGTTCTCAGGATCGTTGTCGTAGAGGCGGCTGGGGTGCACTTCGCGCCAGATGAGGGGATGCTCGAACTCTCCGGGCCGCCACGCCTCCTTGTCGCGCATAACGAGCTTTCCCGCCTTGAGATCGTTGTAGATTTCATGAAAGAGCCCATTGGCCGACGCCATCGGGACATCGAATACGATGACCTCAGGGGCGCCCAGGGAGGCGTGAAACCCGATCGTGTAGGCCCAGGTCGGCGCGGACTGATAGTCGCCGACGTAGATCGCCGTCCAGCCGAAGCGGCGAATGCGCCGCTTCGTATCCCAGCGATGGTATGCCCGCAGCAGCAGGTTGTGCATCGTCGCCCCCTTGCGAGAACATTAGTGGAACAAAAGTAGGGCCGTCAACGGTCAAGCTTGCGCGGCGGCGGCATGGCGCCAACATGGGGGCCATGCCGTCGCGTGAGATGCTGTTCAACCTGCTGAGGCGCCCGTCGGGCGAGGGGGCCGAGGCCGCCTTCCAGCACGAGGTGGCGGAGGAACAGGCCGCCGCGTTGGGGCGGATGGGCCGCAAGGCCGAGGCGGCGCTGGCGGCCTTGCGCGCTCACGAGGGCGAGGGCCGCGCCGAGGTGCTGAAGAAGGCCGCCGATGCGGTCTGGTGCTACTTCGTTCAGCGCGAGGTCATGGGCCTGCGCGACCGCGCCCAGATCGTCGCCGACTACCAGATCCCCCGCGAGGTGATGGTGCGGCTGGGGGCTCGCTAGCCCCAGCCGTTGCTCACACCAGCCGCTTGCCCGCGTCGTCGATGATCGAGCCCAGGTCGCGGGCTTCCTCGGCCATGATCATCTCGTTGTGCGCCTTGCCGGAGGGGATCATCGGGAAGCAGTTCTCTTCCTTGGTGACCCGGCAGTCGAAGATCACCGGCTTGTCCACCGCGATCATCTCGGCGATCAGGCCGTCCAGTTCGTCGGGGTGCTCGGCGCGGAAGCCGACGCCGCCGTAGGCTTCGGCCAGCTTCACGAAGTCGGGCAGGCTCGAGGAGTAGGAGTGCGAGTAGCGCTCGCCGTGCAGCAGCTGCTGCCACTGGCGCACCATCCCCATCCACTCGTTGTTGAGGATGAAGATCTTGATCGGCAGGCCGTACTGCACGGCCGTCGACATCTCCTGCATGGTCATCTGCACGCTGGCGTCGCCGGCGATGTCGATGACCAGGCTGCCCGGGTGGGCCATCTGCACGCCGACCGCGGCCGGCAGGCCGTAGCCCATGGTGCCCAGGCCGCCGGAGGTCATCCAGCGGTTGGGCTCCTCGAAGCGGTAGAACTGGGCGGCCCACATCTGGTGCTGGCCGACCTCGGTGGTGATGTAGACGTCCCTGTCCTTGGTCGCCTCGTAGAGCCGCTGGATGGCGTACTGCGGCTTGATCAGCTTGGCGTCCGGCGCATAGCGGAAGGAGTCCCGGGCCCGCCAGGCGTCGATCTGCTTCCACCAGTCGGCCATGGCGCGCTGATCCAGCCCATAGGCCTTGGACTTCCAGATTTCGATCAGGTCGGCCAGGACCGAACCCGCGTCGCCGACGATGCCGATGTCGGTGCGCACGTTCTTGCCGATCGACGAGGCGTCGATGTCGATGTGGATCTTGCGTGAGCCGGGGGCGAAGGCGTCGAGGCGGCCGGTCACCCGGTCGTCGAACCGCGCGCCGATGGCCACCATCACGTCGCAGTCGTGCATGGCGTTGTTGGCCTCGAAGGAGCCGTGCATCCCCAGCATTCCCAGCCACTGCGGGCTCGACGCCGGATAGGCGCCCAGGCCCATCAGGGTCGAGGTGACCGGCGCGCCGGTCAGCTCGGCGAACTCGCGCAGCAGCTTGGCGGCTTCCGGCCCGGCGTTGATCACCCCGCCGCCGGTGTAGAGGATCGGCCGGCGGGCCTTGGCGATCATCGCCGCGGCCTCGGCGATGCGGGCCGGGTCGCCCTTGGTGCGCGGCGCGTAGTTGTGGACGTGCTTGACCTCGGCCGGCCCCTGATAGGCGCCCTTGGCGAATTGCACGTCCTTCGGGATGTCGATGACCACCGGGCCGGGGCGGCCGGAGGTGGCGATATGGAAGGCCTCGTGCAGGATGCGCGGCAGGTCGGCCACGTCCTTCACCAGGTAGTTGTGCTTGGTGCACGGCCGGGTGATGCCGATGGTGTCGCATTCCTGGAAGGCGTCGGTGCCGATCAGGTGGGTCGCGACCTGGCCGGTGATGACGATCAGCGGGATGGAGTCCATCAGGGCGTCGACGATGCCGGTGACGGCATTGGTGGCCCCGGGGCCGGAGGTGACCAGCACCACGCCGGGCTTGCCGGTGGAGCGGGCATAGCCCTCCGCCGCATGGGTCGCGCCCTGCTCGTGGCGGACCAGCACGTGCTGCAGCCGCGGCTCGGCGAACAGGGCGTCATAGATCGGCAGCACCGCGCCGCCCGGATAGCCGAAGAGCACCTCGACGCCCTGGTCGATAAGCGCCCGCACGACCATTTCGGCCCCGGACAGGGTGGTGGTTTCGGCTTCAATGGTGGGCGTGTGGGCGGTCATGGCGTCGGCTCTGGTTTGGGCAATAAAAAAGGCCCACGGGGGGCCTGGTGCAAGCGACCGTTGACGGACTGAGCGGATCTCAGACCGTGGCGGGCCGCCTTACGAGTACAAGGATGGTGCGCACGAGATTTTCCTAGAAGGACTGGATCAGGCGTTTCGCATGCTGCGCCTAGGGCGTCAAGGCGGGGTTAAGAGCAAGAAACTGCCCCCACTGTCCTTCGGGGTCGATTTCGGTCAGGCGGGGCCAGCCGGCCATCTGGCCGCGCATCCAGGTGGTCTGGCGCTTGGCGTAGTTGCGGGTCTGCTGCTGGGCGGCGGCGAGCGCGTCGAGCAGCGACGCCTCGCCGCGCAGGTGGGCGGCCAGTTCGCGGAAGCCCACGGCCTTCATCAGCGGCAGGGCGGGGTCGAGACCGCGCGCGGCGAAGGCGGCGACTTCGTCCAGGACGCCGGTTTCCAGCATGGCCGCCAGGCGGGCGTCGCAACGGGCGTAGAGCGCCTCGCGCGGCGGCTCGAGGGCGATCGCGCTCCAGGCGCCGGCGGGGAGGGCGAGGGCGTTGTCGGCCTGCCAGGCGGTCAGGGGCCGGCCGGTGGCGGCGAACACTTCCCAGGCCCGGCTCAGGCGCTGGCGGTCATTGACCTCGATGCGGGCCGCCGCCGCCCGATCGGCCCCGGCGAGGCGGTCTCGGAAGGCGTCGTGTCCCAGGGCGTCGTAGTCGGCGGCGGTCTGGCGGCGAACCTCCGGCGGGATTTCCGGCGCCTCGGCCAGGCCTCGGGTGAGGGCGCGGAAGTAGAGGCCGGTGCCGCCGACCACCACGGCGGGGCGGCCCCGCGCGGCGATGGCGGCCAGCGCCTCATGGGCCGCCCGCAGCCAGCGGCCCACCGACCAGGCGTCGGCGGCGTCCACCGTCCCGAACAGGTGGTGCGGCCTGCGCGCCTCGTCCTTTGGCGAAGGCCTAGCGGTGAGTTGGCGCAGGTCGGCATAGAGCTGCATGGAGTCGGCGCCCACGATCTCGGCGCCTGTGGCCTCGGCGAGGCGCAGGGCGAGCGCGGACTTGCCGCTTGCGGTGGGACCGGCGATCAGCCAGATGCGGGGCGCCATGGATCTGGTTCTTACCGTTGTTGCGCCGCCCAACGCAGGCGCTTTCTCGCTGGCGCTGCGCGAGATCTTCGCGAGCGTGGGCGCGAAGGGGACGTCGTCGCGCAAGCTGGACGCCGGCGAGAGCGCCGCCACCGACGTTTTCCTGGAGGCGCCGGACCTGGCGGCGGTGCGCGCGGCGCTCGAGGAGCCCATGGCCGGCCAGGCGCTCGACTGGTGCGTCCAGCCGGTGGCGGGCCGGAAAAAACGGCTGCTGGTGGCCGACATGGATTCGACCATCATCAATGTCGAGTGCCTGGACGAACTGGCCGACTTCGCCGGGCTGAAGGCGGAAATCTCGGCGATCACCGAGCGGGCCATGCGCGGCGAGCTGGCCTTCGAGGGCGCGTTGCGCGAGCGGGTGGCGATGCTGAAGGGCCTGCCGGTGACGGCCCTGCAAGCCACCTATGACGAGCGGGTGCGGCTGAACCCCGGGGCGCGGACCCTGGTGCGGACCATGGCGGCCAACGGCGCGCGCTGCGTGCTGGTCAGCGGCGGCTTTTCCTTCTTCACGAGCCGCGTGGCGCAGGCGGCGCTGTTCCACGCCCACCGGGCCAACATCCTCGAGGATGCGGACGGCGCGCTCACCGGCCGGGTCGGCGAGCCGATCCTGGGGCGCGAGGCCAAGCTGGCGGCGCTGATGGAGGAGGCCAAGGCTCGCGACATCCCGCTTTCCGAGACCCTGGCGATCGGCGACGGCGCCAACGACCTGGCGATGATCGAGGCCGCGGGCCTGGGCGTCGCCTACCACGCCAAGCCGATCGTGGCCGCGCGGGCCGACGCGCGGATCGAGCACACCGACCTCACGACCCTGCTCTATTTCCAGGGCTACTCGGAAGACGCCTTCGTTACAGACTGAAGTCCGCCTTGATTTGGCTTGCCGAGCCGACTCCGCTTAGTCCGCCCCATGAACCTGCCGCGCACCGTCAAAGCTGTCGTCTTCGATATGGACGGCCTGCTGGTCGACACCGAAACCCTGATCTTCCACGCCATGGAGCGGGCCAGCGCCGACATCGGGGCTGAGATCCCGTTCTCCGTCTTCCAGCGGATGGTGGGCCTGCAGGATACGGACTCCGACCTCATCGTGGTGGAGCATTTCGGCCCGGGCTTCGACCTTGAGGCCTGGTCGAGGGCCGTGCGCGTCTACGCCGACGAAGAACGCAATGCGGGCGTCGCGCTGAAGGCCGGGGTCCTGGAAATCGTCGACTATCTCGACCGCGCCGGTGTGCCGCGGGCCATCGCCACCTCGTCCAGCCTCAAGGCCATCCGGCGGAACCTCACGCCGCACGGCCTGCTCGACCGTTTCCAGGCCTTGATCCCACGGGACGTCCAGACGCAGGGCAAGCCGCACCCCGAACCGTTCCTGAAGGCGGCGGAGGCCCTGGGCGTCGATCCCGCCGACTGCCTGGCCCTGGAGGACAGCCACAACGGCGTGCGCTCCGCCAGCGCCGCGGGGATGATGACCATCATGGTCCCCGACATGCTCGACCCCACCGAGGAGATGCGCACCCTCACCGTCCGCATCGCCCGCGACCTGCATGAGGTGCGCGAGCTGCTGGAGGCGCAGTGCGCCCCATGAGCCCATACCCAAGCCGCTCGTCCCGGCGAAGGCCGGGATCCAGATCTCAAAGCACGATGGCTGATCGGAGGGGCTCTGAGCCCAAAGAGTGCGCGTCTGAGTCATTCCATCTGGATCCCGGCCTTCGCCGGGAAGAGCGGTTCAAAGGGGATTAGCGCAGCACGATCCAGTAGCGCCGGCCGATGTCGCCCTCGACCCAGGGGTGCGGGACCTCGTCGCGGAAGACGCCGCCGTTCTTCTCGATCACCCGCATGGAGGCGGGGTTGTTCAGGTTGACCGTCAGGGTCACGCGTTCCAGCGGCAGGTTGGCGCGCACGTGGTCCAGCATCGCGGCCAGCAGGGCCGTGGCGTGGCCCTGGCCGCGGGCGGCGGGACGGACCGAATAGCCGATGTGGCCGCCCCATTTCTCCAGAATTTCGTTCAGCCGATGGCGCACGCTGGCCGAGCCCAGGAACCGATCGCCCTCGGTCCACCAGAGCTCGGTCTCCGGCACGCGCTCGCCCAGGGTCGCGTCGGGCAGGACGATGGTGGTCGGCGGATTGTTGACCAGGCGGACGAACCATTCGGGTTCGCGGGCGATCTGGGCGATCAGCCCCGGGCTCTCGGGCCGCAGGCTGTCGCGCGAATAGCCTTCGTGCAGGGCGTCGACGTAGCTGGCCATGTAGGCCAGGTCCGGCCGGACGAGCGTCGGCATCAGCGCTTGGCGCCGCCGGCGCCCGCGTTGGGCCCTTGCTCGAAGTATTTGAAGAAGGCGCTGTCGGGCGAGAGCACCAGGGTGGTGTCGCCCTGGCCCAGGCCCGCCTCATAGGCCAGCATCGAGCGATAGAAGGCCGCGAAGCTGGGGTCCTTGCCGTAGGCCTGGGCGAAGATGCGGGTGCGCAGGGCGTCGCCTTCGCCGCGGGTCGTCTCGCCGATCTGCTGGGCGTCGGCCAGGGTGATCGCCACCTGCTTGTCGGCGGTGGCGATGATCTCGCGCTTCTGCTGCTCGCCGTGGGCGCGGATCTGGGCGGCCTGTTGCTGGCGCTGGGTCTGCATGCGGCGATAGACCGAGACCCGGTTGGCCTCGGGCAGGTCGGCGCGCTTGATGCGCAGGTCGATGACCTCGATCCCCAGGCGCGATTCCTTGGCCCGGCGGGCCACGTCCAGCTTGGATTGCTGCATCAACTGGTCGCGGCGGGCGGAGATGATGTCCGACTGGGTGGTGGAGCCCAGCACCTGGCGCAGCGACGAGTTCACCAGCCGCTCCAGGCGGTCCTGGGCGATCTGCTCGTTGCGCAGGGTGCGGTAGTACTGCAACGGGTCGGAGATGCGGTAGCGCAGGAAGGCGTCGACCACGAGCCGCTGCTGGTCGGCGTCGATGATCTCTTCCTGGTCGGCCTCGAGCGCCAGGTTGCGGCGGTCGAACTTGATCACGTTCTCGACGAAAGGCTGCTTGATGTTGAGCCCCGCGCCCGGCTGGCCGGGGGCGTGGATCACCCGCACCGGCTCGCCGAACCGCAGGACGAGGGCCTCCTCGCGCTGGTCGACGACGAACAGGGTGTTGGCGACCACGATCAAGGCCACGAAGCCCAGGATCAGCCAGAGGAACAGGGGCGTGGAGCGGCTCATTGGTACGCTCCCGACGGCGCCGGTTGTTGCTGCTGCTGCTGCTGCTGCGCCGGCGCGACCTGCACGGGGGCCTGCGGCTGGGCCGCGGCCGGGCCGCTGCGCGGGCGGAAGACGTCGGGCGGCAGGATCACGGGGGCGGTCACGCCCTTGCCGGAGATCACCACCTTGTTGGAGGCGGCCAGGACGCGCTCCATGGTCTCCAGATAGAGCCGGTCGCGGGTGGCCTGGGGCGCGCGCCTGTACTCGTTGTAGATCGAGTTGAAGCGGGCCGCGTCGCCGGTGGCGGTGCGCACCGACTGCTCGCGATAGCCCTGGGCGGACTGGACGATCTTGGCCGCGTCGCCCTTGGCCTCGTTGACCACGCGGTTGGAGTAGGTCTCGCCCTCGTTGACGGCGGTGGAGGCGTCCTGCTGGGCGTTGCTCACGTCGCGGAAGGCGGCGACCACTTCCTGCGGCGGGTTCACGGCGCGGATCTGCACCTCGACCACCCGGATGCCGGCGCCCCAGCTGTCCAGGGTCTTCTGCATCAGGTCGGCGGTCTCCAACTGCACCTTGCCGCGGCCGTTGGTGAAGATGGAGTCCAGCAGGGTCTTGCCGATCACCTCGCGCATTGCGCTCTCGGCGACGGCCTTGACCGCCTCTTCCGGATTGCGGGTCGCGAAGACGTAGCTCCTGGCGTCCGCCACCCGCCAGGTGACGCTGAAATTGAGGTCGACGATGTTCTGGTCGCTGGTCAGCATCAGGCTTTCCTGCGGCACATCGCTGTCGGCCGTTCCGCCGCCGCCGATGTCGAGGCGCTGCAGGCTGGTGACCGGCACCTTCTCCACCGCCTCGATCGGATAGGGCAGGTGGTAGCGCAGGCCCGGCGCCTCGGAGCGCGAATAGGCCCCGAAGGTGGTGACCACCGCCTGTTCGTTGGGCCCGACCTGGTAGAGGCCCGAGAGCGCCCAGAGCGCGAAGGCCGCGCCGGCGACCACGGCGATGACGCCCGGCTGCACGCCGCGCCCGCCGCCGCCGAACAGCGCCTGCAGCCGCTCGCGCAGGCGCTCCATGCCGGCGTTCAGGTCCGGGCCGCCGGGACGGCTGGGCCCGCGCCCGCCGCCACCCGGCCGGCGCTGAGGCGAATCCTTGCGCTCACCGTCATCGCCCGAGGGCGGGGAGCCCCAGGGGCCGGGATTGGCGTTGTCGTTCCAGGGCATTTGCCGGGTCGGTCTTTGTTCTTACGCTTTGGGCTTTGTTATGGTCGATCCAGGCCCAGCGCCCATATAAGGCCGGCGCGGTCCATGGATATGAGACCCAGCCTCCGTCAAAGCAAGCTTAAGGCGTCATGAGCGAACAGCCCGCCCCCGATAGAGCCGCGATCCTGGCCGCCCTGGACGCCGTGCGCGACCCGAAGTCCGGCCAGGGACTGACGACGGCGGGTCTGGTCCGCGGCCTGACGATCCGCGGCGAGAAGGCGGCCTTCATGATGGAGATCCCGGCGGCCGACGCCGGGCTCTACGCCCCGGTCCGCGACGCGGCCGAGAAGGCCATGGCCGCCGTGCCCGGCGTCGCCACAGCCCAGGTGGTGCTGACCGCCGAGAGCGCCGGCGCCCAGTTCGACCTCGCCCCGCGCCGCCGCCCGACCGCGCGCGTGCAGGAGGATCCGCAGGCGAAGCTTTCGCCCATGGGCGAGGCCGAGCGCCCGCCCTTCGTCGGAAAGGTGATCGCCATCGCCAGCGGCAAGGGCGGGGTCGGAAAGTCCACCGTGGCGGTGAACCTGGCGGCGGCCTTCGCGCGGCTGGGCCTGAAGGCCGGCCTGCTGGACGCCGACATCTACGGCCCCTCGGCCCCGCACATGATGGGCATCAAGCACGAGGAGCCGACCTTCGACGAGGAGAAGCGGCTGATCCCGCTGATGGCCTGGGGCGTGAAGGTCATGTCCATCGGCTTCATCGTCGAGGACGGCACGGCCAACATCTGGCGCGGGCCGATGGCGTCTTCCGCCCTGCGCACCCTGATGAACAGCGTCTGGGGCACCGCGGAGGACCCGCTGGACGTGCTGGTCATCGACCTGCCGCCCGGCACCGGCGACATACAGCTTACCCTGGTCCAGAAGCTGCAGCTCGACGGGGTGGTGATCGTCTCGACGCCGCAGGAGATCGCGCTGATCGACGCCCGCCGCGCGGCCACCATGTTCCGCAAGACCGGCGCCTCGATCCTGGGCGTGGTGGAGAACATGTCCTGGTTCCCCGATCCCGCCACCGGCGCGCGAATCCCGATCTTCGGCGAGGGCGGCGCGGCGCGCGAGGCCCAGGCGCTCGGCGTGCCCCTGCTGGGCCAGGCGCCCATCGACGTGGCGCTGCGTCAGGCCTGCGACGACGGCGAGCCGCTGGTGGCCTCCAAGCCGGACAGCCCGGCCGCCCACGTCTTCATGGACATTGCGCGCCGGCTGATCAGCTAGCCCGCGCGGCGATGTTCTCCCCGGGGCCGCCCATGACCTCGATGGACGCGGCGAAGTTGCGCGCTTCGAGGTCTTCCAGGGCCGTGCGGATTTCGCTCTGCCGCTTGGAGTCGAGCTTGTAGCCGATCAGGCAAGCCGAGCCGATGACCACCAGGACGATCGGCGCGAAGACGTAGCACATCTCCAGGCCGCGGATGGCCGCCGGTGTGTTCACCGCGCCGGGCTTGGGGATGAACCCGACCATGTCGAGGATCGGGTAGATGATGGTCACGGCCAGGGACGAGCCCAGCTTCTGGGTCAGGGTCACCAGGGCGTAGAGCACGCCGGCCCGCTCCCGGCCGGTCTCCAGCCGCAGTTCGTCGGCCACGTCGGCCACCATGGCGCGGATCAGCACGATGAAGGCCGAGCCGC
>NZ_DATMNA010000077.1:0-3856 GCF_035569475.1 Phenylobacterium sp. | reverse complement strand
TGAAGCCGGGCCGCAATCCCTGGTTGCCGGACTTCGTGAGCGAGCTGGCCGCGGAGGCATAGGGTCGACCGGGTCTCGGCTTCGTCGGGCGCGCTTTCAAATTCAAAAGGCGTCGCCTAGCTTTCGCCGGACGACGCCCTGGCGCAATCCCGGAGCCTGAGGGTTCGGAAACGCGCGGCGCGAATATCGCGCAACAGCGTTATCAGAGCCACAAATCCTAGGTTGCGGCGCCGCCGGATCGCCGCCGGCCCTTCGGCCGGCGCAGGTCTAGGCCGCGCAGGCGCGGTCGCAGGCTTCGGCCAGGGCGCGGCGGGTGAGGGGCTTGTCGACCACCGGGGCGGCGGTCTTCCCGGTCAGCATGTCGGCGTTGCCGGTCACATAGATGTGCGGCACGGGGCCGAGCTTCTCGGTGATGGCCGCGACGGCTTCGACGCCGGTGCCGCCCAGGATGCGCAGGTCGGCCGTGACCAGGTCCGGCCGGTGGGCCAGGGCGCTTTTCACCGCGTCGGCGGGATTGTCGACGATGTCGCAGCTCTCGAAGCCGAAGTCGTACAACAGGCTTTCGACCTCGAGCGCGATGAGGATCTCATCCTCTATGATCAGGGCGTGGCGGCCGGCGAGACGATCCATCATGGGACCAAGGTAAACAACGGTGCCGAGGGTGCGACAACCTGTCCATTCTCACGCCCTAAACCGTTGACGCAACGCTAAAACGAATACCCCGGGTCTCTCGACGACGGGGGATTCGCAAGAATTGCGGACGGACGGACGGACGGACGGCTCAGGCCAGGGCGGGTTGCTGGCGGCGCCGGCGCAACAGGGCGCCCACGCCGCCAAGGCCCAGGATCATCATCGCCCAGGCGCCAGGCTCGGGGACGCCGGGGCCGATCACCGGCGGTGCGTCGGTCAGGAGCCTGACCTGATCGGCGTTGAGCGCGGTGTCGTAGGTGCGGACATAGTCCACGAACCCGCTCGAAGCCTCGCCTTGCCCGGTGACGTGGTCGTCGACGAACAGGTTGAGCGTGTCCTGGATCACCGAGTCGCCGATGCCGTCGGTGTACTGGATGGCCTCGACGCCGTTGATGTAGCCGGTGGTCACGCCCCCGCTGTTGCGGGTCAGGACCACATCGACGAGGGTTCCCGGGTTGATCGCGCCCACGGCTCCGAAAGCGTCATTGTAGAAGACCAGGGCGGTGTTGAGGTTGTAGAGGCCGTTGTCCGAGGCGAGGTCCTTGAAGTCGAGGATCTTCCGGTAGCCGGTGGTCTGGTCGAAGTCGAACCGCGTGGCGATCGTGTAGACGCCGGTGTTGCTGTAGCCGCCGATGGCGAGCCCCTGGTTGGCGCCGAAGGTGACGCCCGAAGCGCCCAGGGTTCCGCCATTGCTGACGATGTCGGCGCCGCCCGCAGAGTCGTGCAGGTTGCCGTTGAGTTCGTAGTCGTGGATCAGGGTCGCGCTCGCGGTCGAGGCGAACAGGACGGCGGAAGCGAACACTGCGCCGGCGGCGGCGAATTTGGCGAACATCGCAATCACCCCATCAGGGCCGCGGATTTCCGCGGCGTTCTTTCCAGGCCCGGACTAAAAAAATACCCGCGTTCTCTCGGAGTCCATCCCCAAAATGGCGGTTTTGGGCCTCCAAGCCCTTGATCTATGTCGGTTAATCGCCTCTCAGGGGAATCTGCCGTGAGGCGACTCGCGCGACAAGGGAGGGTGGGCGACCCTGCTCGCGTCGCGCGCGGTGACTTGCGCGCCGCCGCGGGCCATCATGGGCGATGGACTCCGAACGACCGCCAGACGTTGACGCCGACTACCGGGTGGTGCACGGGCCCTGGCCGCGATGGGCGCTGCAGCTCAGCCTGCTGAAGCTGGCGCTGCGCAGCGCCGCGATCGTTCTGGCCCTGTGCCTGGTCGCGGTGGCGATCGCGTTCGCAGTGGTGCGGACGCGCTAGGGGCGGTCGGTCATCGTCCCAGGGCCGGGTTCGTGGACCTGCTCAGCGGCCCTTGAACTCGGCGGGGCGTTTCTGGACGAAGGCCATGATGCCTTCGCGGGCGTCCTCGGTGCGGGAGGCGTCGCCCTGCACATAGGCCTCGGCCTCGACCTGGTCGTGCCAAGCGGCGTCCATGGAGGCCCAGATCAGGTTGCGGGTGTAGCCGAGCGAGATCGGGCCGTCGGCAAGCTGGGTCGCGAGCGCCATGGCCGTCGGCATCAGCTCCGCGTCGGGGACGCAGCGGTTGATCATGCCCCACTCGAGCGCGGTCCTGGCCGGCAGCTTCTCGCCCAGCAGGGTCAGCTCCATGGCCCGGGCCTTGCCCACCAGCCGCGGCAGCAGGTAGGTCGCGCCGCCGTCGGGCACCAGGCCGATGCGGCGGAAGGCCTGCAGGAAATAGGCGCTCTCGGCGGCGACGATCAGGTCGCAGACCAGGGCCAGGGAGGCGCCGACGCCGGCGGCCACGCCGTTGACCGCGGCGACCAGGGGCTTGGGCGACTTCCGGACCGCGCTGACGAAGGGGTTGTAGACCTTGATCAGCGACTGATTGGGGCCGGTGGGGTTTTCGGTGATCCGCCCGCCGCCGCCGGACAGGTTGGCGCCGGAGCAGAAGCCGCGGCCCTCGCCGGTGAGCACGATGGCGCGGACGGCCGGATCGGCCACGAAGCCCTGGAAGGCCGCGGTCAGGCCGTCCATCAGCTCGACCCCGGCGGCGTTCAGCGTGGCGGGGTCGTTGAGGGTGATGATGCCGATCTTGCCCTGGACCTCGGTCCGGACCTTTGCGGGCGATTGGGCGCCGTCCATGGGAATTCCTCCAGCTCGAGACTATCGCTCGATCTAAAGGACTTTACCCTTGCGGAAGCCTAGCTGAAAGCGTTGCGCCGGCCGGCGCCCGCTCATTCAGGCGAAGGCCGGATGAGTTCCAATCCCTAGGCCGCGGCGACCACCGCCGCCATGGCCTGGGCCGCGGTGGTGCGGTTGCGGCCGGCGTGCTTGGAGGCGTAGAGCGCCGCGTCGGCCCGCTCCACCAGGCTCATGGCGGTCTCGCCGGCGATCCGCTCGGCATAGCCGGCCGAGACGGTGATGGTGCCCAGATCCTCGTTGGTGGACCGTCGCTTCAGGGAGCGCGACGAGACCTCCTCGCGGATCTCCTCGAGCACGGCCTTGGCGGTGCGGCCGTTCTCGGCCGGGAAGATGATCGCGAACTCCTCGCCGCCGTAGCGGGCGGCCATGCGCGGCGTCGCCCCCATGCGGCCGATGACGCTGGCCACGTAGCGCAGCACCTGGTCGCCGATCTGGTGGCCCCAGGCGTCGTTGAAGCCCTTGAAATGGTCGATATCGATGATCGCCAGCGTCATGCCCTGGCCAACGGCGTCGGCGTGCTCGCAGGCGCTTTCGAGGCCTTCGTCGAAGGCCTTGCGGTTGGCCAGGTTTGTCAGGCCGTCGGTCATGGCGTCGCGGCGCACCTGGTCGAGGCTTTCACGCAGGCGGCCGAGCTCGGCGGTGGTGTCGGCGAGTTGGCTTTCCAGGGCCGCGTTTTCGCCCTGCGCCTTGCGGGTGGCGGCGGTCAGGTCTTCGACCACCGACTTGACCGTGTTGGCGTCGTCGTCTTCCAGGCGACCGGAGGCGATGGCCAGTTCATGGCCGTATTCCTCGCTGGACCGCTGGGCGGCGTCGATGGCGGCGGTGACCGACTGCAATTCCTTGGACAGGACGTCGCCGGCTTCCAGGATGTCGCCGTTCAGCTTGGCCTCGGGCAGGAACTGGGCGGCCAGGGCCTCGCCGACGGTCTCGGTGATCGCCTCGCCAGCCGCCAGCAGGCGGTCGATCTCCTGGGCGAGGGCGCCCTCCTTTTCGGAGACGTAGTGAA
>NZ_DATMNA010000076.1:0-100495 GCF_035569475.1 Phenylobacterium sp. | reverse complement strand
TATCCATGACTTTCTGGTGCCCCTACGGATACAAGCCGTCGCTGCAGGGCTGTTTCAAGGTCTCACAGCCTCCAACGCCAATCTGCATTCCGTGCTTGATGGGGCATGTCCTGGATTTGGTGACCGCGGGCGATCCGGTCGCCTTGGCGACCGGGGACCTCAACGAGACCGAGGTGGACTTCGAGACGGCGGGGCCACATCCATTCCGGTTCGGGCGATCCTATTCCTTCCAGAACCCCACGCCGTCCACGCCGGGGGTCGCTGGACGGACCTCAGCCGTCACGAGCGCCAGTTTCGGCATGAACTGGAGCTCGGTCATTGACCGGCGGCTCGACGATTCGTCGGGTTATTGGGATGTCGTCTCGATCGAAGGCGGCCAGCGCTTCGTATTCGCAGGCGGCTCGCCACACTCCGGCAGCCGGCGGGACAGCCTGACCCATCCCACATCCACCACCTGGGTCTGGACATCCGCCGAAGGCGAGGTCAGCACCTTCACACAGCTCGTCTCCGGCGGCCCAGGGGTTGTCACTAGAATCACCGAGGTTGGGGGGCACACCCTGACCTTCAACTACGACACCTCCGGTGTCCTCCAGACCATCACCGACGACCTGGGCCGCACGGCGACCGTCACCTGGAACGGGGGAAAGGTCACCCATATCGACTTCCCGGACGGCATCGGCATCGACTACGGCTATGCTGCGGCGACCTCTCCCACCGGATTGGCCGTTCAGAACCTGACCAGCGTCGCGCGGACGCAATCGGGCGTCACGCGGACTGTCTCCTACGAATATGAGGATGCGGCATTCCCCAATGCGTTGACCGGCATCACCGACGAGCGCGGCGTCCGATATGTCACCTGGACCTATGACGACGCCAATGGGCGCGTGACGAGCTCTACCCATCCGGGCAGCGCCGATCTGACGACGATCACCTACGACGATACGGCCATGACCCGGACGGTGACCAACGCGCTCGGGAAGCAGTCCACCTACACCTTCGGCAATCCGGACGGCATCACCTGGATCCTCACCCACGTCTCCGGTGCGGCCTCGACCCATACGGCGGCCGCGAGCGCCTCCTTCTCATTCAATGGCTCGGGCTTCCCAACGAGCGCGACCGACGAGAACGGCAACGTCACTCAGTACACCTACACGTCCGGGTACGAGACGAGCCGGACGGAGGCCTATGGCACGGCTCAGGCGCGGACGATCGCGACAACCTGGAACACCACCTTCTCCCTGCCGAGCCAGGTGACTGAGCCGACGCGGACCACGAACTACACGTTCGATAGCTTCGGCAATGTGCTGACCAAGGTGGTGACGGACACCACGACGTTCACCTCGCCCTATACGACCAACGGGCGGACGCAGACCTGGACTTATACCTATACGACGGCGGGCCTGCTCCAGACCGTTACCAACCCGATCACGGGGGTGACGACCTATGCCTACGATACCGGCGGCTTCCTTGCGAGCGTGACCGATCCGCTGAGCCATGTGACGTCGATTACGGCGCGCAACGGACGGGGCAAGCCCACCACCATCGTCGACCAGAACGGGATCACCACGACGCTGACCTATGATCTGGACGACCGGGTCTCGACGGTGACCGTGAACCCTGGCGCGAGCCAGTCGCAGTATCAGCTCGCCTACACCAATGCCGGCGACATCTCCCAGATCACCCTGCCGGGCGGCGCCTATCTTCAGTACACCTACAATGACGCGCGGCGGCTGACGCTGGTCACCAACGACCGCGGCCAGACCCAGGCCTTCACCTACGACGCCAATGGCGACCGGCTGACGGCGCAGACCAAGGACGCCGCGTCCACCCTGACCCAGCAGGAGACGGCCACCTACGACGAGCTCGGCCGGATGTTGCAGCAGATCGGCGCTGGGTCGCAGACCTGGACCTTCGCCTACGACAAGCTGGACAATCAGGTCCAAGCCACCGACGCGCGCAGCAAGGTCTACGGCGCGACCTTCGATGCGCTGAACCGAGTGATCGTGCAGACCGATCCTGAGAGCCACAGCGTCCACTACGCCTATGACCCCACCGACACGCTGAACGACCATAAGGACGGCCGGAACCTGGACACCGCCCGCGTAGTCGACGGCTTCGGCCAGACGATCCGGGAAACCAGCCCGGACCGCGGGACCCTGACCTACTGGTACGATGCGGCCGATCACCTGACCAAGGTGGTCGATGGTGACGGGGTCGAGGCGGACTACGCCTACGATGTCGCCGGTCGGCTGACTGGGTCGAGCTATCCCGGCCACTCCACTGAGGCGATCACCTACACCTACGATGCGACCGGCGGCGGCAACGCGGGGGTCGGCCGGCTGACGGGGGTAACCGAGGAATCCGGCTCGACCGGCCTGACCTATGACGCCCAGGGCCGCGTCATCACCGACGCCAAGACCATCCAGACCCAGAGTTATGCGGTGGGCTACGCCTATGACGCAAACGGCAAGGTGACCCAGATCACCCTACCGTCGGGCCGGACGGTCTCGTACACCCGCGCGGCCGACGGGCTGATCACGGGGATCGCTACCCAGGCGACGCCAACCTCGTCGTCCCAGACCGTGGCGTCGAGCGTCACCTACTTGCCGTTCGGGCCGTTGCAGAGCCTCGCCTACGGCAACGGGCTCAATCTCACGCGGACCTACGACGCCAACTACTGGCTCTCCCGGACCCAGGTGACCGGCGGTCTCGGCGTCACACGCCTGGACCTGAGTTTCGGGCGCGACGCCAACGGGGCGCTGACGGGCGTCACGGACAACGCCTCCACCGGCCGCGGCGCGACCTATGGTTATACCGACGCTGGGCGCCTGAACTCGGCGACGGGGCCGTGGGGCGCGGACGCCTACACCTATGACGCCGCGGGCAACCGCAGCGACATGACGCGGACCATCGGCGGCGTGACGACGCACGCCACGCCGATCCTGGCGTCGACCAGCAACCAGGTGACCCAGGTCCACGACGGGGGCGGCTCGACCACCCGGACCCTCACCTACCGGACCGGCGGCGACCTCTCGCAGGACGCGGTGACGTCGGGGGCGACCTACAGCTACACCTACAACGCCCGCAAACGGGTCATCGACGTGAATGTCAGCGGCGTGGACGCGGGCTCCTACGGCTACGACTTCAAGGGTCAGCGTGTGTGGCGGACGTCAACGGCCACACCCAACCCGCAGACCCACTACATCTTCGACGAAGCGGGCCACCTGCTGGCCGAGCACAACGGTGCGACCGGCGCGGTCCTGCGCGAGTACGTCTGGCTGGACAACATGCCGGTGGCGATGATCGACTCCACGGGAAGTTCGCCGGCGATCTACTACATCCACACCGGCCAGATCGAAGAGCCGCAGATGATGACCGACGCGGGCCAGGCGAAGGTCTGGGATGCCTACGTGGAGCCGTTCGGCGCGGCGCAGACCTTCGCGACCGGTCCCGATCTCGATCTGCGACTGCCGGGTCAGTTCGCGCAATCCGAGACCGGTGTCGCGATCAGCCAGAACTGGAACCGCGACTACGACACGAGCTTGGCGCGGTACATCGAGGCGGACCCGCTCGGGATCGCCGCCGGGCAGAATGTGTATGGGTACGTCGATGGGAGACCGACCTATTTGGTCGATAGGAACGGCCATATCGGACTTTCCGGCCTCGTGCTCGGTACGATCAGCGGAGGCGTTGGCGGTTACATTTCAAGCGGTGGGACGCTGAAGGGAACATTGAGCGGTGCTGCTGTCGGTGGAGTGGTTGGGCTCGTTCTGCCGACTGAAGGTGTTTCTGCCGTCTTTCTTGCGAACACCGTCGCCAGCTATGCTGGCCAGTTGGTGGGCAACATAGGTTGCACGCCGCGCTATGCCATCGAGCACGCCTCGGTCAGGGTAGCCCTACTCGCAGGCGCCACCTCAATCTTCGGGAATCTAATCGGCGCATCAGCAGAGGCCGGAAAGGTCTACACTTCCATATGGGAGGGTGCTGCTGCTGGCGCGGGTGAAGCAATCGGGGCGCAGGACCCAAGTTACAATGGTTATCGATGAAATATAGTCGAACCCTGGCCCTCCTAGTCGCATCTTGCATTGTCGGTGCGTGGCTGACCCTCGCGTTGGTCCTCACGGACGCCGCACTGGTGAGGCTAGGAATCTATGACTTCGAAGGCACCCTCTGGGGCCTGCTTGGCACGTTTGTAGTCCTCGGGGTTTTGGCTGGCGCTGGATCGCTGATCGCTCGAATTCCGGGCTCCGACCGTCTCAGATTCCCTCTCCTGTTGGGCTGGGAGCGCGGACGCCCCGGACGGAGTCGTGCCCTTCTTTCGGAAGTTGGGCGCGCCTTGATGTTCCGGTGACCTAAGTAGCAATGGCCCCGCGCTCAGAAGTATGCCTTCGCAACGTCCGAGATGGGTCGAAAGCCGCATTAGCTTCCGACCGCAAAGCGGACCGTCGGATGCATTACCCCACCGCACCTCCCACCACGGCCACAACGATCTCCCGCGGTGGCACCTTGCCGGCGTTGATGCACGCCTCCGCGACTGCCACCTGAGAGGCGGTGATCCGCCCAGCGCCTTGGGCGACGATGGCCTTCGCCATGAACTGGTCGCCAAGCTCTCGCACCCGTCCGCGCTGGCGCATGGCCTTCGTCATGGGCTTGGCGTCGTCGCGCTTAAGCGACGAGACCTCATCCTTGAGATCCTCGATCTGCTCGCTCAGGGCGGTGATCACCTTGGTGACCTTGTTGAACATCTTCAGGACAGCGACGTGATCAGGACCAAGTTGGCGTTGACCGCCCGCCTCTTCACCACCGGCTTCAGCGATGCGCTGGTCGTCTTCCGCGGTGTCCAGCGTACTGGCCATTGCCTTAGCGATCTGCGGGTAGTCGGCACAGATTTCATCTAGGAGCGCTTCGAACGCGCTCTTGGGCACTTTGCTCGTCACGGCTCAACCCCACTCGTCGTAGTGCTCGCCCCTCATGACCGCCTTCACGATCTTGGGGGGCGGCGCCTTGCGGGCGTTGATGCTGAGCTCGGCCGTCGTCAGGTGCTGGCTGGTGATATGCCCAGCCTTGTGGGCCTTCAGAGCCTTCGCCATGAACTCCGGGCCACTGATCATTTCGCCCGGCGCCTCGTCGTCGTCCTTCGGCGAACCGAAGGCCCCGGCCACCGTTGATTTCGTCATCTGCGGGGGAGCGCCATAAGCCTTGGCCAGCTCATCATTGAGCCGATCCAGGCCAGCGTTGAATTCGTCGGTGTGGTCTCTCATCTCAGGTTCCTCAAAGTAGCGGCCCGTTCCTCCGAGCCGGGCCGCACCATGCAGCCGCCGACGAAGATATGTTCACGACCAGGCGCGTCGTGATCGCAGGATGATGGCGTCGCGAGTTTGGCTTCTCGCGGCGTTCCTCAACTGGACCCCCGTCGCGAACCCGGTCGCGGCGGGGGTTCTTTTTTCACGGATTGCGGCCGTCGCGAGAGACCGGCTAGGCTTTGCCATGGCCGAAGCTGATGAGGCGCGCGCCGCCGAACTCGATTTTATCGAGACGCTCTACGGGGACCCGCTTCGGCCCGCGACCCTGAAGGCTGGGCGCAATCTCCTGTTATTCAGCCTGCTCCAGGTGGCGGTCGTCAAATTCGGCGCCCAGGTCTCGTCGACGTCCCTCTTCCCACTGACCTTCAAGCATCCCGATGTCCTGCCGACGGTGCTGACCGCCCTCGTCGTCCTCTCGTTGGCGAACTTCACCATCCGCGTCCTCATGGAGATCGGGCTTCTCGTCGAGGTCGAGCAGCGGATTACGGCCTTTACCTGGCGTGTGCAGGTCGAGGCGGCCCGAAAGGCTGCCCGAGACGTGGACGCTAGTATGGACGATCGCGGTGACGAAGATCCGGACCCCTGGTGGAATGACTACTACAAGGTTTGGCAGGCCGCCCAGTCAGCAGTGGAGACTGTCGATCAACGCCTCGGACGCACCAACTTAGTCCGGGCAGTGAGATATTTGCGCGCCGCAGCGGAGGCGTTGATTCCCGTCGCGATCGCGCTTTGGGCGATAGCCCTAGCAGCCCCCCAGCTCCGTTGGCCCGCCTGAACGCCGTCGAACCCTACAAGAAGCGCGTCGCGGTCCGAACAGCCATCCCCGATAGCGGCACACCTGGCGGCAGCCCTCGCTGCGGGCCGGCGCGGGTGGGTCGACCAGGGCGCCCGCGGGGCGCTCTACCGCCACCGACCCGGCACGAGCGCCGAAGTCCCGAACAGCAGCGCCCGATGCCGTTCAATCTTCCGATGAACGCCGCTCCCATCCGGCGCCACGGCGGCGGCGGTGCGGTTGCTCTCGGCCACAAGCTCCGGTTCCGCAGGCCGTTGGCGGCCGCAGTCCGCGCACCGGCAAATCGCCGGCGATCGAACGCTCCGCAGCATGGTCCCGCGGCAGGGGCGGCAGCGGAAGTCAGTGAGGTGCCAACCGTCAGCACCCGCCTCCTCCACCGTCACCTGATCGGCCTCGGTGGCGAGGTCATTCGCCGGCTCGAACGGATCCACCTCGAGCGGCGCCATGCCGCCACCGGCCCAGCCGAATGCGATCTCGCCTTTTGTGGTGCGCGAAATTCGGAGAACAGTCTCGGTCAAACTGCACGTGGCCGGGTCGAGAAACCGGCGGGCGATCCCGTCGACTTCTACCATGACTTCGAGCTTATGCACCGGCCTCTCCAACAGTTCGATCGGACGGTTCCCGCGGGCGTTCTTGCCGGCCTTCATCTCGCGCTGTCTATTGTAACAGGACACGCAGACGCGATTGCCGATCATGCGCGTCGTGCCCTTCGAACAACGGGGACAGATGTCCACGCCATACCAAGTGGAGTAGCGCACCGGTGCATACCCGGCGTGAGGCGCGCCGATCGGACAGCCCCGACAGGCTGCGTACCGATCGGCGGCCTCACCCGTCGCCGTCTGGGCTTGCACCCAGCGGCTGGCGCACCCCGCCATGGAGAGGGTGGCGTGGTAGGCGTCGCAGCGGAAGAACTTCAGCCCAGGGGCGCTCTCGATGGCGCTGTAGACGACGCCGTCGGCCTCTCGTGGAGGTCCCGCCGGCGGTGGTAGCTCCTCGATTTTTCGGCGTCGCGGCAACCGTGGCCCTCCTGACTGATACCGTGAGGTTGGCGTCACGGCGGAGGCGTCGGAGTGTGTGTGGTAGAATAAATCGGAGGGCCGATTAATTCGGCTGCGGATTTTCCGGGGCGGCCGCGAATTATGGTGATCGACCGGCACTGTCGCCCGTCGATCACCTGTCATGGACCAGGCCGCTGAACGCCTGGACAGGCAGGATCACGCTCTCCATTCAGTCCCAGGAAAACGCCTTGACCGAGCCAAGACACGGCGACCCGCTCGATTATCCTGACATTCCCGGCGACAGCGGCCTGAGCGCCGAATATGACGAGGCGACAATGTCGCCGGGCGTGAAGGCGGCGATCGCCAAGCGCAAAGCCGAGAAATTCTCGACGATCGTCCTGGTCGACGAGCTCACGCGATTCCTAGATAGCCTGCCAAAGGCGCGGAGGCCATGAGTGCGGCGGTCGACTTCCCGTTTGGAAGCTCGACCGCCTATCCTGGG
This sequence comes from Phenylobacterium sp., assembly GCF_035569475.1. Classification (GTDB taxonomy): domain Bacteria; phylum Pseudomonadota; class Alphaproteobacteria; order Caulobacterales; family Caulobacteraceae; genus Phenylobacterium. Next base: position 92,899 of record NZ_DATMNA010000076.1, on the reverse strand, counting down.
CGATGGAAGGCAAATGGGATTTCGGCCCACAAGGGCGCTCTTCATGTCGATCAGCGCGGATATGCCGGCGGCCTTGGCGATCGGTCGTGCCGCAAGGGGGGCGGTCCCAGTGTCCTTTGAAGCCCCAAGTCGCCACTTCGGGATGCCGAGCCTGGGGGCATGTCGCGAAAGCGCAACCTCCCCGAGTGCGCTAAAGGGGAAAATGGGCTTCAACCGCCCGATCCGGGCCATAGTTTCCGGACATGACGCGCCGCCGTTCTTCGGATCGGCGGCGCGTCAAAGTGATCCGTGGTGCCTGCTAGGCAGCGGCCTTCCGCGCGGCCCGAACCGCCCCGCCGGCCAAGCCAAATCCGCCGATCATTAGAATCCAGGTGGCGGGTTCGGGAACGCTAATTAGATCGATGGCGATCTGACCGTTGCCGGCCCCGACCCCGGAAGCCTCGTGAGTGTTCGTGAATCCGGCATCTAGGTAGGACGTGCCTCCGGTTCCGCCGGCTGCTTGGAAGCAGCATGCGGCGTCGCCACCGCTATAGCCGCCGCCGCCGCCGCCTCCATTGTAACCGCCGCCGCCACCACCGCCGAACCCTCCGGTCGGGTAGTCGTAAAATTCGAATGGCGTTGGGGGGACGTACCCAAACGTATTGCCGCCTTGGAATGTCGGCCCGTTTTGACCTCCCAGGCCGTATGGGTAGTGGCCCGCCTGAAGAACGTCCCCGCCCGAGCCCCCATCCTGGCCCGCAGACAGCCAACCAGCACCGCCCCCTCCAGCGCCGCCAGGCCCCCCGGGGCTCGAGCCGCCGCTTCCGTCGCCCTGGCTAACTAAGCCCGCTCCGCCCGGAAGCCGCGTGAAGAAATCTCCTCCGCCACCTCCACCAGCAATAGCGAGCGGCGATGCGGCGCCCTGGACGAACATCCAACTCGCTCCGCCGCCACCCGCCGCAGTTTCGCCGGAGAAGGTGGTTCCGGTCCCGCCCACCACGATCGAATATGAAGTCCCGGCGGTGAACTGGACCTCTCCACCGACCTGCGCACCGAGGCCGCCAATTGCAACGCCAGCCCAGGTGCCTCCTTGAGCGCCCCAGAGGTCGACCTGATAGAGGCCTGTCGTCGGAACCGTCCAGCTTTGTACGGAACCGGTGAAGTCGAAGAGCGTCGTCGCTTCTGCGTGACCAGCGAATGCCAACGCCAACGCCGCGCCTAGTGCCGACAGCTTCATTTTCTTCATGGTCGCGCCCGCCCCCAGTATGCTGAATCAGCCTTCGCGCTCGATGGGCGAAAGTCAACGAGGGCACCTCCAGCAGCACGCGCCTCGCGAGTGGTTCCCGTTGACTCGCGTTAACCTTTCGGCGTTCGCTGGACCCTCAATGGCTGGGGAACCGGTTCAATGGGTAAGTTGTGGTGTTGGGCGCTGAGCGCAGTGGCGATTTCGTGGGCGCTTCCCGTAGGCGCCACGACGACATTCGATTTCACCGGGTCTGTGCAGAGTTGGGCGGTGCCGACGACGGGCATCTACCAAATCGACGCCTGGGGCGCGCAAGGCGGCGGGAATCAAACATTCCCGGGAGGCGCAGGCGCACATGTTGGGGGACAAATCACTCTAGCCGCCGGAACCTCGCTGTCTTTGGTCGTTGGCGGCGCGGGCAAATGGGGTGGGGGCAATTACGCATACGGCGGCGGCGGCGCGTCCTGGATATTCGTCCCCGATGCTTCTGATCCGCTTTTGGTAGCGGGGGGCGGCGGCGGTAGTTCCTGGATTGGCTATCCAGTTCATGGCGGCGGCGCGGGTCAGATAACCACGGGCAACGGCTTCGGCGGTCAAGGAGCAGACGGGGGCGGGGGTGGAGGTTGGTTAGGACCTGGCTCTGATGGCGGCCCACCCAGGAACTTTGCTCAGGGAGATTTTCCTATCGGAACCGGCGGTCAGGGACCTGGCTCATTCCTCGGCGGCAACACGACCGGCTGCGACAACGGGCATCCCTATGAATGCGGGACCGAACAGGGCACCGGCGGCTTTGGCGGCGGCGGCGGCGCGGGTTGGAATGTTGGTGGCGGGGGCGGCGGCTACACCGGCGGCGACTCCTCCACAGTCCATGGAGGAACTGGTGGAAGTTCCTATGTGGCGGCGGCCTTTACGAACACGACGCAAGAAGCGGGGTCTCATTTGGGGAACGGAATACTGACGATTGACTTCATCGAAGCGGTCGATTCAGTCCCCGAACCCGCCGCCTGGGCGCTGATGATCGTCGGGTTCGGCGTGGCAGGTGCCGCGTTACGTCGGCGCCGCACCGGGCACGCCCCGGGCCTCCTGGACAAGGCTCGTCATGTACGAGGGGGCGCGGGCTAGTCCCTGAAACGTTTCAGCCGAAAGCGGCTGACCCCTCGGCCGCCGGAGTGAAGGCGCACACGCATAAGCAGAAGGCGCGCTCCTCAAACACCTCAGGTTTCGCGAGAAAGGGGAATCCTCTTATGGTGACGATCCCGGGATACTCCGGGGTCTTCTGCATGGGGGCGTGATGTTTCGCCGATCGATCCTATTTGCCGCCGCACTCTTAGTCGCCGGGCCTGGCTTTGCGCAGCCACCGGCGAGCCCGCAAATTCAACAAACGGTCGTTCTCAGTTCATTCGATGCCGGGACAGACACCTATTCCGGCTTCGTAAATGTAAACGCGGCTCCATGTCCCGGCACCACCTTCAGCCTGAACGTTGGGTTTTCGGGGGCCAGGAATGCCGACGCTGCTCGCGATCAGGTGAAGGCCAAGGTCGCGAAGATCATTGAGGACATCAGGCAAGAAGCAATGCACTGCACCTCTCGATAAGCTGGTTCAGCCAGTCGCCGCTCACGCCGCCCACGCCGACGTCCGCACGCCACCGCGGTTCCGGCTGTAGCGACCCTCGCCCTTGGTGACCGACCGCGGCGTCACCGGGAAGGTGAAGGTGAGCGCCAGGGCGTCGGCGATGTCCGGCGAGCGGCCCAGCCGGTCCTTGATCTGGTCCTTGGACTCGATCTGGATTTTGTCGCCCTTGAAGAAGAAGGTCGGCGTCGTCAGCTCGCCCACCAGCTCCGGATCGTTCGGCAGCGCGCCGCCGCCCTTCACCCACTGTGCGAGCGCCCACCAGATCTCGGCCCGCTTGTTCACGAAGCCCCCGTTTATTGGCGTGCCGGCGAACTCCACGCCGATCGGGCGACGGGCCATCGACTTCGGCCAAGCGGTCCAGCACCATGCGGGGGCGTGGGGTGAGGACAGGCCTGGACATCACCGGACCCTTCTCAACGTGGCGGGGCGGCTTGACTCAATCCAGATACCGCAGCTCACTCGCGCAACAGTTGTGTCGGGGGAACAATGTTGAAGACGACCGCGGCCTGCGTCGCGATTTTCACACTTGTTGGCGCCGTGCAGGCCGATGCCTCGGTGATATCGCGCTTTCGGGGGCGGCCGGCAGTAAAGCTCTGCGTGGCTGCCACGAAGTCTTACCCGGAGAAGTTCGAGTACGCCTGGTGCTCGAAGACCAAGAAGAAGGGGTGCGCTGAGTACCAGTGCATGACCTGCCAACCGGACGGGACGTGGACGGAGGCGAAGGAGTGCAAGCCTGGGCCGGACGTGAAGATCCTCCCGGCTCCGGCGCCGAAGGGTGATCATTGAGCAGGGGGTCACGATGAGTGGTTTGGCGGAGATTCGGGCGCGTCTCGCTCGTCTTAAGGCGAACGGCCGGGAGCCTCGGCAAATTGTGATGTCGACCGCGGCATGGGACGCGCTCAAGGCCGAGTACGTGGCCGAGACCGGGCGCGATTCGTCGTTGGTGATCTCTGGCCGCGAGGTGCTCGGCGCGCCTTTGGAGATACACGCCGACATGCTCACCATCGCCATTGAATGGGAGAGCGAGGAAGAGAGCGGCATCGACGAGTAGCTGAACTCTCCGGCGGGGCCGGATGAGCTGGGACGGTCGGTCATGCTCTCGCTCCCTGGATAGCAGACGTCTCGGACACGCCGACGACGCGGATTTTCTGAAGGGTCTCGCGGGGCTTTGCACCGTGGACTTCCGGGCTCCGGGCCAAGGCCCGCATCCCACCGCCCGCTTTCCTGCCAGATGTCTACGGGCGCCGCCCATCGGGCTGCCGGCCAGTTCGCGCCAGCCGGCGTATCGGGCTGGGACCAGGCTTCGAAGGTTCGGCCCCGGAGCCGGATGTGGAGGCCGGCCCTCCGGTGCGCTTCACGTCCGGTGGCGGTCCAGATAGTGCAGGAGGCCACCGAGGATGGCCGCCGGATCGTTGAGCCGCCGCAACCTATACGGGGAAGGTCGCGTCTGAGAACGTCGGATACACAACCGGCACCGCCGAGGCCGCTCCAGCGAGCGCGCCGATGTAGTCGGGGTTCACCGTGTCGTAGAGGTTCCCGAGTACGTCGTAGCACTGCAGGCTGGCCGCGCGGGCTGCCTTGTGGGCCGCAAGCTGCCCCGACGCGTTCGGCCGGAAGTCGGCGGACGCCACAGACGCGGTCACGCCGTTGAACAGCGCATTGAAGGTCGACCAGATGAAATCCGTCGTCGCATAGGGCGGGTTGGCGCCGCCGTTCACGTGAGCGTTGTTCTGGACCTGGACGATGGTCGTGGTCTGCCAGGGGGCGCTGTCATACTGGACGTAGTCCCAGATGTTCCGCAGCATGCCGGTGCGCGGCCCGATCTTCTGAGTAGAGGAATTATCCTCGATGAGGAGGCCGTTGTCCGAGGTGCAGTCGATCGCCGCCGTGTGGTCCCCGATCAGCCGGGTTCGATTGAGGTTCGCTGGGCCGCCGGTGCCGGTGAGCTGCTGCCAGGATTGGTTGGTGGCGAAGGACAGGAACGACGCGATGATGATGTCGCGCGCCAGGTTGGTCCCGTTGTTGGCATCGTTGACTTCGATGTGGAAGTGGCCGGTCGACCAGTGAGACTGGGTCTCGATGCAGCGCAGGCACAGGAAGTTCTCGGCGCCGCCGCCGAACGACAGGATGTGCATCCACTCGTTGTGGCTGTCGATCGTGCTGTAGAGCGGGATGTTGCCCGCCTTCAGGTTCGGGGAGTCGTAGGGGTTCTGGTAGTAGTTCGTCCGCATCAGCGTGTAGGCGCAGAAGTTCGCGCCAAGGCCGCCACTGGTCCACGTCGCCGTGAAGTTGGGCTGCGCCGCGATCCAGTTGACGAGCTGCTGCATCGTCGCGGCCGAGCAGCCGGTCGCCGCCGTGCCGATCACTGGGTCGGTGTAGAACCCGGGATTGATGATGCTGATTGAGCCCACCGTCGTCCCGTCGACGACCAGGCTGAAGGTCGGCGTCCCGGTCTGGGTGGTCTCGGCGGCGAAGTGCATCACCGCCACCGTCCCGGTCCCGGTGTAACCGACGCGCATCGCCTCCTTGTTGGCGATCAGGTAAGTCCCGTCGAAGCCGCAGGTGTAGTTCTCGACGATGACGTGGCAGTTGTCGTGCGGGTTCGAGAGGCCGTTGACGCGCTTGCTGCGATAGTCCTGCAGCGCCCCGTAGCCGAAGGTCACGTATTCCTGGACGCTGTCGATCAGCGAGACGCAGACCCGGCTCGGGTTCTGGAGGTACATCGGCCCAGGCCCGATCCCCGGGTGGCTGGTCACGATCCCGCCGGGCAGGCCGTTCCCGTAGACGTGGAACATGTCGTTCGACGTCATCGCCGAGTTGGTGATCTTGGCCCCGTTGAGGACGAAGGTCGCATCTTGCGCCTGGGTCATCAGGTTGTTGAAATTGGCGTGGTCGATCCGTAGCGCGCCGTGCGCCTGGCCATCGGGGGTGGTGCCGTTCGCGCCGCCGTAGAACTCCCAGTTATTGACCCCCAGGAAGGCGTCCCAGGACGGGATAGTGACGGTTGATCCGAACTGCCCATTCCGGGTGACCGGCGTGTTGTAGGGGTCCCAGGTGGAGTTGTGGTAGAGCCGGGCGCTGACCCCCGACGCGGCACGCACCCGCGAGGCCGGAGCCCCGCCCGCACCCCCCGAGGCGTTGACGAAGGTCGACGGGATGCCGAGTTCGTTATTCGCGTCGTGCAGGACGATGTCCCAGTGCTCGGCGGTCCCGGCGTAGATCGCGGACATCAGGGCGTCGCGGCAGGCCCCGAACGTGGTGTAGTCGCCGGTCCCGTCCGCCTTGACGTGCTTCACGGCGTCGAACTGGTTGGGGCGGGGGAAGACCCAGAAAGGCATCCAGGCACCGCTCTCGCCGCTGTCGACCGGAGCGCGGTAGCCGGTCACCGACGTGTCGGCCGGGACGATGTTGCTGTTGAGCGTGCCGTCCTGCCAGCCCAGGGTCCGGGGCTGCATGGTGTTGTCATTGGGCGTGGCCGTGGCGAAGACTCGGGCCACATAGCCGGCGCCGCGCTGGCCAGCCGGAACGCGGAGATAGAACCAGTAGGCGACGCGATTCTCGTAGAGGCCGGTGGAGCTGTCGTAGACCGATTGCTTGGTCCGCTGCACCCGCTGCGTCGTGCCCTCGAACCAGATGTCGACGTACTTTACGCCGCCGACGCACTCCGCCTCGACCGCCATGAGCATGTCCGTCCCGGCGACGACTTGACCGCGGTAGCCATAGATCCAGCCCATCGCCGGCTTGCCGCCGCTTTGCCCGATCCGAAGTGGGTCAGTTGGCGGGGTCCCTCCGGAGAGCTGCGTCCCGTTGTAGTTCGTCGAGGGTGTGATGACCGGGATGGCAACCGGCGGCGTCACGGTGAAGGTGAAGGTGTTGACGCTGGTGACGAAGCCGAACTTCGATTCCGTGATGGTCAAGGTGACCGGACCATCGGTCCATGCCGTCAGCCCCCTTAGGACTGCCGTGCCGTTCACGTTCAGCACAAAGCGGCCATCGCCCGGCGAGATGGATAGCGTCGAGCCTGGGGTCCTCCCTGTGACCGTGGCCAGCGTCGCACCGGCCCCAACGTTGTCCAGGGAGGTCAGGCTGCTCAGGCTCAAAGCATTGAACCTCTGCAGGCTTCCGATGCGTGAACGCAGACGAAAACGACTCGTCATCCATTTATCCTAGGAGAGACCGGAGAAGCCGCCGCCGTTCGGCAGAACGAACGGGGTCGAGCCGAAATTGATGTGCCAGGTCTCGCTCGTGGAGTTCTGGCTGAAGGCGAAATAGTACGGCCCCGGCATGCCACCGCCGTTGACCGGATACGGCCCATAGCGGCCGCGCGGGGTGACCAGATAGGCCAGCTTCGCGTCGACATCGAATTCCATGGCGACGGTGTCACCGGGCTGGGGGGTGTCCCCGGTGTTCCCGCCGCCCCCGACGACCTGATAGGTGCCTGGGAAACCGTCCGAACCGAACCCCCAGCTAGACCACGTGTTGCCGAGGAACTGGCCGTCCAGGGTCCAGCTTCCATCCACAAAGCCCCAGGACCCCGTGTGCGTCGCCCCGAAGGTGATTTCGCACTTGTACTTTCCCGTAGCCACGGGGATCAGACCGCGCACGGCGCTCTCCGCCGCCGTAGTCGTGTACGTCAGCTTGTCGGCACCCACCGACGCAGACGCACCCTTGTGTGCGGGATCTAGCGTCGTTGCCGCGATGACCCCGCCGCCGGCTGCGGCCACCTTCTTCGGGATTAGAAGCGCGCGTCGAGGCCCAAGAAGCAGCGCCATGGGCTAGTCCAGCATCGCTTTGGCAACCACCTTGATGTCCGTGCTCGACCCCAAGGTGGGCGTGGCACGCACGATAAGCGCCGCGTAGAGCGAGCCGGCCGCGGTGAGATATTGCTGGGCGAGGCCGCCGATGCTGGCGACCGATGCGACGTTGCCCGCGTACCAATTCGCCGAGGTAATCGGCACGACGAACGCGACCTTATCGAAGTCAGCCGGCGCCAGGACGAAAGCGGCGTTGTCCGTGATCGTGCTCGAGGTCGGATTGTCGTTGAAGACCCACAGTTCGCCGGCGAAGCTCTGCGCGGACTTGCATTGGATCGTCAGGCTCTCGAAGATCCCGCTCAGGATGCCCGTCCGCCCCATCCCCGCGAAGGTCATCATGCCGCCGATACAGTCACCGGTGCTGTAGGCCGGCGATATCGATACCGCCGGTGCGACGGAAGCCACTGCTGCAGGCGGCCCCTTGACGTTCACGTCCGAGGTGTCGGTCGCGGCGGCGACCAGAGCGTTCAGCGCAGTAAGCGCCGCGGCGTCCTTCACCCGCAGATTGCCGTTGTCGTCGAGGCTCAGGGGTTCTGTGGAGCCCTCTGCATATGCCGGCGCCGAGGCGGTCGCGACCGCACTGACGCTCGCACCGCCGGCCACCACTTCGACGAGGGTGGCGCCGGTCGCTTTGCGCCCCGCCGGCGCAAACGCTTGCCCTGTGGCCTGATCGACCAGTGCTGCAGACATTCCTCACCTTTCGACCGCGTAGATCGGCATCCCGAAATGGAGCGCCTTGGCCTGTCGCCGCCACGGGGAGATCCGACCAGGAATCCTCCGTCCTAATCGGCGGCGTTGCATCCGGTGTAATCTCACGACCAGCTAGGGTGGTTGGGGAGCCCGGTCCCCCGGCGTGGGTTGGGCCACAACTGGCGTGCTCTTCGCGGAGACGGCGGCCGCGTGCGGGAGGGTTGCGACGGAAATTCGGCCGGCCGAGAAATCGACAGTCGCAGGCCGAATTTAATTCAGCGCCGCGCCGGCCGTTGTGGTGTCGCCAGAGGTGTCATGGTGGTGTCAACGAGGCCGGCTCGGGTGTCACGAGCTAGGAGGCGGATTTTCGAGACTGGCACGCCTAGTGGAGCTTGCCGCGAAATGTCACTCTGGGCCGGCACCTGGCCGGGCCACAGACTAGCGAGGCAGTCCGTCGATAAACACGCGCTTGGAGATCTTCGACCATCCCGGGTTCATCCGGACTCCCGACCCGGGATTGGCCCGCAGGTAGTCCGCCACCTCGTCGAGCGTCGACAATAGGACAGGGCGCATGTTGGCCCCGGAAGGCAAGCACGCGTAGAGCCCGTTAGGGGCAGGTTCAGCCCTCTGAACGACGGCACCGTTGATGATCCTTTCGATACGCTCAACCGGCATCATTTCAGCTCCGCCAGAATTGCGCCTTAGCCGACCTGTGCTGCCGCGAGTTCGTCCGCCGTCATCGAGCCGCCTGCAGGCGCCAAGTCGGATTTTCGCAGCGCGAATTCCAGCCGCTGGTCGATCGACGCCATCAGGTATGCGGTACCACCAACGAGCACGATGCTCGACCCTGACACGAGGCCGCCAAACGCCACCACCATTCCAGGTATGGTCGCGCCGTCGACGCCGGCTTCGCTCGCAAAAATGCCCAAGGTCATTGCCGCGCACACTGCGAAGATGATCCCGCCCAGGACGACGAAGACGGCGGCGGCGAACCTGATCAGGTCTCTCATTTCCAAGCCCCGAGTTTCAGTCGCCGCGAGCCTGGCCCTCCCCCCTGATTAGTCAAGGTTGCTCGGCCGGCGACATCACCAGCGGCGGTCGTCGAAGTGTCACCACCGGCCGCCGACGGAATTTCCCCGGACTGATCAGGTCGCGTGTGCGTAAATTCGGCCGGGACCAGTTGGGGGAGAGACGCCGTGCGATTTTCCATGGTGATCGCCGCGTTGGCGGTGGTGAGCGTCGGAGGGTGCCAGAAGTCGGCGCCCGTAGTGGACGCCCACGCTGACCAGGCACCGGCGGCGGAGAACCTGGCGCAGGAAAATGCCGCCAGAGCGGCCGACGCCGCGGCCGACGGCAATGCGGTCAGTGCCGGAAGCGGATCGGCGGCGGCGGCGCCGGCGGCCGCTGCAGGTGATCGGAAGTGGTACGTTGTGGAGGCTGGCTGCACGCCAGTCGAGACGACTCTTGCGATGGCAAAGCCAACGCTGCTGCCCCAGTTGGAATCCGGCGCCTCGTCTGACGAAGTTGAAGTGGATGATGGTGTGGCGAGGCTGCGCCACTCCGGCCCTGAGGGCGGGATGCTCGTCTTCGTCCGCGGTTTGGACGCATGCCGGAACATGAGTAAGCTGATCCATTAGAGCCTGCCGGCAGCGGCAAGGCGAGGCACGGGCGGCACCGGCTCAATGAGCCTCATCATGAACGCTGCCTGTTCCGAAAAACTCGGGGAATTTCAGAGAAACGCTCCAAGTTTTGGCCCTTGGAACAGGCGGAACACCCGGAACAGGTGGGCAAATTCCCCATGTGGGATACGACTGGTTAGCTGGCTCGGATGACGGCTCTCAAGAGGCCAAAGCTGCGTGTGGGAAAATACCTGTTCCACCTGTTCCACCTGTTCCACCCAGGAAATATCTAGAAGAAACAACCAATTATAGTGTGACCGCTGGAACAGGCTGGCACACGCGTCACATGGTGTTAGGTCCGCCCAACAACGGCATCGCCCCAGTCGATGGTATGGCCGATGAACCTCTGGAAGGCCGTCCGACATTCCTCAAGCGATGGGAAAATGTAGGCGCGTCGGCGCTCCCCGTTCAAACGGGGCTGGCTGCTGCGCAGATCAGGCAGCATCTTCCGAAGCTCTGTGCCGATTTGCTCGGCGCTCAACGGATCGCCATCGTGGCGTCGCCGTTCTAGCCATTTGGCCAGCCGATCACGGAGTTCCTCCCGGCCGACCTGGACGTACCCGTGCTCCCACTTCTCTTGATCCGAGAGATCGCCCTCTTGGAGCCGCTCCAACCACCAGCGCGGCAGTCCGCGAAGTGAAGCGAGCTTCTGTTCGGCTAGCCCCTTGGTCTGCGGCACCGCGCGGACATCGAACCCCGCCAGATCGAAATTCTGGAGATAGTGAAGCAGAGCTGCTGGTCCCCGCCCTTCGATCTCCGCGTACAGTGCGCCGAAATACCGCGTGTCGCCGCGCCGTTCCTCGGACGCCTCCAGCACGAAGAACCGCCGCTCGTCGAAGGTCGCCGGGACAACCCACGACGCATTGGCGGAAATGAAGAAGCGCGTGAAATTCGGCACCGAGACGCCATCGACGCCCTTGCGCTCGATGAACACACTGGGTGCTGTAATCAACGATTTCAGGTTTCCCTCGGCGCGGTGGTCGCCCGCCCAGAACGCTTCTTCCACGCGGAGGATGAGCGCGGAGCTGAGGTGGGAATTGAACCTCCCTGTCACCTGGTTGGGATCTGAAACGCCGGGTGCGTGGCGCGAGCCCACCATCCGGCTGACGTATTCCGCAGCAGTGTCCTTGCCCGCCCCCTTGAGCCCGCGAACAACAAACGCCACCCCGGGCTTTTCCCAAGGCCTCTGAACCATATGGGCAAGCCATCCGAGCGCGTAGAGGTAAGCCGTTTCGTTTCCCCGGCAGATGACATCGGCGAGGTGGTTGAGGAACAGCTCGCAACTGGCGAGCGGGTCCGGGGCGACGCCCCAGCCGCGCCACAGATTCAGGGTCCCGGCTTCGGGTTCTCGGCCGGGCGAGAATGTCACGCCGTTCTCGTAAGTCCGGCGCATCGGCGACGCTTTCCACAACTTCGAGATGGGAGCCGGCTTGCCGTCGAGATCGACACGTTCATTATCGGTCAGGCTGTGGAAATCTCTCTCGAGCATAAAGTCGACCCTGTCCGACTTCTCGACGGCGACCATTAGCCGGGAGCCCATGCGCACGAACGCAAACCGCTTGTTGAACGCGTGGATGGCGTCTTCAGCTTGGGGATATTCGCGGGCCTGCTGAGCTTGAGCGGGCGCGGCACCGCCAGCGCGACCGCGAGGCCGAAGCTGGACCACGGTCGCTGGTGCGGCCGGGACAACCGTCAGCGTCGAGCCCGCGGCGGCACTCCCATCTGAAGGATCCGCTTCGACAACGGCGGGCACCCTCTCCTGAAGTTGTGGCAATCGCACCTTGGCGATGGTCCATAATTCCGAAGCGACCCTGAGGGTGACCACCTCGCCGTTCCTCACCGCCGCAATGTAATCCGCGAACACTAGGCCGCGCTGTTCGATGAGAGCATGAGCCTCGTCGGATGCCGCACGGAACGTGTCCCTGATTATGTCCCGATCAGCCTCGGACAGTCTCACCGGGAGGTTCTTCTTGTCGGCGATCGCGTCATTCCCCGCCTTCGTCATCGCCGCGACGTCGTACACAACTGCGCAGCGGCCCGGCGACTCGATCTTCTGCAGCGCGTCGAGGCCGCCCTGCAGGTTGGGCGATGTCGTCATCGCCTCCTGCCACTGCTCCGGCGGGACGTCATCGTCGCGGTCTTCGAATAGGTCGCGGTTCATTTCGCCGCGGCCATCTTCTCGGCAATCCATGACCGCACCTGAGATTCAGGCGTGCCGACGCGGCCCGCGGTGAGGCGCACCGGCGCGGGAAATTGGCCCGTCTTCACGAGGCGCCAGCGGGTCACGTACGAAAGCGATGTCAGGTCTTTCACGACCGGCTCGGGTAGCAGCCGCTCTGGAGGTCCATCGCTCATTTCAACCTCTTTCATTCGATCCCAAGGCTGCTCAAAACCTCCCATGCGGGAGATGACCGCGTCGCGAGGATAAGCGGGTGAAAACGGGTACATGCGGGGACCAACGCGGTATTTTGGAATTCACCGGGATACAGCGGACGCTGCTGGGATATTTCTCGGTCCGGCGCGCGATTTCCGGCGCTCTTAGAAGTCGACAAGACACCCTTCGGCTCGGGCCTCGGCCACCAACAACGCCTCAGTCGGTGTCCGGCGCGCCGTAGGGCCAGTGCGGCCGCCGCCGTGAAAGGCCGTAAGCTCCACGAACGTGGCCCAAGCCCGTGAACCGCCTCGAGGGAACTGGCGGCGCACCTGAGCGTATGCGGCGACCAAGCTTCGAATCCGCAGCCACCAAGCCGTCTCCAAGTCCGACGCCGGCGCCGTGTTGCGCACGGCCTTCGTGGACTCCCGGAGGGCGTCCGTGATGGATGTCGGCGGTACGCTGCCATGGAGCACGGCGCGAACGTCCCAACTCGCGTAGGCCGCTTCCCAGGCAGCGAATGCATGGATGCCCGGCGAGGCAACTACATCGGCGAGCAGGTGAAAGTACGGGCTGCCAGAATTTTCGGCGTACCGGTGCAGCTCCTCGCTGAAATCGACCCGCGCCATCAACTCGGCGTCGTCGATCTCCCCCCAGGCCGCGGCCTCAAGGTCGTGCGGGAACAGGATCTCGGCGGCTTCGTCCGCCTCGGCGAGGTCTTCATCGGATGGTTGGAAGTCGCTTGTGGCCTGATGTTCGGCGGTGTGCATGGCGGTACTCCTCACCGCCAAGTTCAGGTCACGACGCACTGAGGTCCAACGCAGCCCAAGACCGCTCAGCGTCGTGACGCAAAGCTCTCTGAGAAATCGGAGGCCCACCGTCCATGTCTGAACGCTACCTCACCGTCGCCGAAGTCGCTGCACGCCTGCGGATCTGCCGCAACTCAGTCTACAACTTGGTTGACCGCGGGGAGCTGCCGGCACCCGTCCATTTCGGCAGATCCGCGCGCTGGAGACTCTCCGAACTCGAGGCTCACGAGGCGAAGATCGGCGCCGCTCGTCACCGACTTGGGCTGACGCCAGTCGCGGCCTGATCCAATGGTCCAAGAAGTCAAAATTCCCATCCGGGCGGATACCGGCGGCGCCCAGCGCGCCGCGGAGGATCTCGCCGGATCCTTTGAGGACGTCGCCGCCGCCGTCGCCGGCATTGCCGGCGCTACGCAGACCGCGAACCGCGGCTTCGCCGACCTGCTGCGGCGCGCCCGTGAGACCCGTTCCATGCTGTCGCGCGAGTTCGGTACGCCGATCAGCGGCGGCGACGCCACGACGTTCATGCGCAACTTCGCCGGCATGCAGCCGCGCTCGGCGAGCCTGCGCGGCTTCCGAACCGAGCAGGACTGGTATGCCGGACACCAGGGGCTCTTCAGTGATCAGCGGCGAGCCGCGGAGCATCGTCGGCGCGTCCTGACCTACGGAATGCAGGGCACCCAGTTCGCCGGCTCCGGCGTGCCGAACCTCGGCGGCGGCGGCGGGGGCGGAGGTGGTGGGGGCGGCGGCGGTGGCGGGTCGTCCTTCCAGGGCGGCGTCCATCGGGCGATGAACAGCGCCATGGGCTTCGGGCGGTCCATGCTGGCGCTGGCCGGCATCAGTTCCGTCATGGGCATGGCGACCCGGTCTGTGGACCTCGCCACCGAAGAATCGACCGGCTTCGACACGCTGAAGCGCCGCATGGGCGACCTTGGCGTCGACTTCGACCGGCTGCGTGATCAGGTCCGCGGAGCCGGTGTCGGGCTCGGGGTCAGCTTTGTCGAGCTCCAGCGGCTGGGGAACGCCTATGCCGGCGAGGTCGGCAACATCCGCGCCGGAGACAACATCGGCGGCCGCCTGCGCACCGGCGTGGGGTTCGCGCGCGCCTATGGCATCGACCCCATGGAAGGCACGCAGTTCTTCGGCCAGATGGCGCGAAACGGCATCGGTCGCGATGATGCCGGAGCACGCCGCCTGGCGCTCCTGATCGGCGATGCGGTGGCGAAGAGCGGCTACACCGGCAAGGTCGGCGAGCTGCTCTCGGCGATCGCCGACTACACCCAGGCGAACGCCCGGGCCACGCTGGGCGTCTCGAATGTCGGGGCCTATGCGAACGCCCTGACGTCGCTGACCTCGCGCGGCCTGCCGGGTCTCGATCCCGCCGGCGCGGCCGCGCTGATCGGCACCGCCGACTCCGCCATGCGGCGCGGCGGCGCGATGGGCGAGGCGTCGATGAACTTCATGTATGCGGCCCTGCGGAATTCGTCTCCGGGGATCAAGCCCGTCGACGCGCTGGCGCTCATGGAGGGTGGCCTGTTCGGGACGACGCGCGGCACCTTCGGTTCCGGCCCGCTGGCTGGGATGATGGGCCGGGGAGTTGGCCTCAACGACAAGACGAACTTCGAAAAGGTGATCCCGCAGTTCCGGCGCTTCTATGGCAACGGCGGCTATATGCTGGACGCCGTCAAGAACACGTTCGGGCTGTCGTCGCATGCCCAGGCGGCGGCACTGGTCGGACTTCAAGACCAAGGCCTGTTGGGAACCTCCGCGGCGATGCTGGGGCATGCTGGCATAGATCCGGCCTCACTTAGCGCTTCCGGCTACGCGACCATCGGGCAGATCGCCAACACCCACGGCATGGGGAACCTTCAGGCGCTCGCCGGCCAGATCGGCGGCCGCGGCGACCTTACGCCGGCCGCGCGCCAGAAGTTCGCCGAGGCCGTGGCGAACGCCATGAAGAGCGGCAACGAGGACACCGTGCGTCAAGCCATGGCGGGCGCTGTGGCCGGTCTTTACCAGGAGAAGACGCCAGGCAGCGAGACGCGCCAAGCCGTGGTCGACCTGACTGACAAGATGACCCAGGCCGGCGCCGGGCTGCTGCAGGTGCTGAATCCGATCCGCGACGCCGTGGTGCAGATGGCTGAGAAAATCGCGCCGGGCTACGTCGATACGTCGGGCGGTCGCGCTGTTGGGACCGCGCCATGGGCCGGCGGGAACCTCGGCGCTGGCAAAGCAGGCAGTGCCCAGCGCTCGGTGATCGAGAAGGCCATGATGCAGTACTACATGGCCGGAGGTCGTACCCGCGCCCAGGCGGCCGCGATCGTCGGCGCAGGCATCGAGGAAAGCAACCTCGATAGCCATGCGCTCGGCGACTACAAGAACGGGCGACCGACAGCGTTCGGCATGTTCCAGTTGCATGCGAACCGCTGGAAGCCGTTCCTGAAGTGGGCTCAGGCGAATGGGCTGGATCCGTGGAAAACCAGCTCGCAAATGCAGTACGCCGAGGTGGAGTTGGGCGGCAGCGAGTGGGATGCCGGCAACATGCTGGCCACTGCTGGCGACGATCCGCGCAAGGCCGCTGCTGCGATGGTCCAGTTCGAGAGGCCAAGCGGTTACAACCGCGTCCTCGGCAACTATACGGACGCGAAGGACTGGTCCGGCCGCTACGCCCAGACCATGCGCCTGGCCTCCGATGGCGGCTCGGCCGGCCGCACCACGGTGCACGGCGATATTCACGTCACCATCAAGCAGCCGAACGGCTCGACCCAGACGCACAAGGTGCCGGTGCGACCCGTCAGCGCCCCGGCGGCCGCCGGAACCATCGCTCCGGATCCGGCCACAGTCTCACCAGGGGCGGCCCCTCGTGTCGGCGCGATGAGCTATCCCACTGACGTGGACTATGCCCGATGAGCAGTCGAGCCGCGATTGTCCTCCGACCAAGGTCGTCGTTGCCCGGGTTGCTCGACTTCATGCACCCTATCTCTGCGCACCCGGTCAGCCGCAAATGGAAGGGGTATTGGCGGCGAGGGACTTGAGTTGGGACACATTACCAACTAATAACGCGCCGCCTTCGGAATTCCCCTTGCAACCATCTAATTGCGTAGGCATTTTCCCCTCTCGGAGTGGTTGAATCTCCCCCGAGAATCGGGTGTCAACAAAAATATGTGGGCAAAACCCACTAATTGAGTTAAATTCGCGCTTGACGGCGCGGAGCTAGGCAGTTTTTGCCCACTCCGCCTCGTCGCAGGAGAAGCAAATGTCGACGCAAACGGATATCGCGAAGCGTCGTCTCTTTGGAGACGATGGTCTCCACGCGAGTAATTTCAAACTTTTCCCAGGAACGAGCCGGGAAAAGACCCCTCAGCAAATCGCCGAGCAGGTCAACAAAATCGTCACTCAACTTGAAGAGGGCGACTTTGAAGAGGTACAATCCGAGGATTAATCATCCTCGGCGGCGCTGGGGGCATACCCTCGGCGTAAATGACCTATCAAAAGCTTTTTGATCATTGCCAGCCACTAACGCCCGCCATCGGGCGTGGTGTGATTCGCGCGAAGGTCGCCGAGTTGACCGGCATCAAGATTCGCATCGCTAAGACGACAATGGACGTGAAGGTATGCCGGGGGATGTACCTCTCGGCAAGAAACACCAACTCGCGCATAGTCCAGCAGCTCGGAACCAACGTTGTTGTTCTTCCCAGGGAGGGGAACAACAACTGCTGGGAGCGCTTCGTCGAAGTCAAAGAGTACATGCACGCCTTTGATTCCGAAGATGAAGCCACTGATACTGGCGAAGAGTTCGATAATCTACTCAAGGAGTTCACCAGTTCTGAGAACATGAAACGCTCCGAACAGATGACCGGCGAGATAAAAGCTTTCTGGAGGGCCCTCGCAGCCTTGTGCCCGGAGCCCCAGCGTCAAGCGTTAATTGCCGAGCGAGATGCGCGGGGCCCGGATTTGTCAGACTACGCGGTCGCTCTGCGGCTCAAGATACCTGAGCTATATGTGCCGGGACTATTCCAGCCGTGGTATGAGGAAAACCTGAAAGAGGTTCTTGCCTAAGCCAGCCGCCACCCCTTCGTAGTCCCGCGGTAGCCCGTCGTGGCGGGGTGGGGCGGCTACAACGCAGCAGCCGCCCCTACGTGACGCCTTACAGCTTCTGGTGGGAAGGCGGGTTTGGCGTCACGCGTCCGACAAAAGGCGCTGCGCCGGACGCGGTTCCATCAGCCGCCAACCCTTGTAATCCCCGGCTTGCGGAACCTCAGCCCCGGCGCCCGCGCCGGTGGTCCCGTGACTTCCGGCCGCCGCCGCCCTCAGCAGCCCTCGCGCGGTCCAGCGCGCTACGCCACTCCGGATCGACCTCGTGCTTCGCGGCGTACGCCAGGGCGAAAGCCAAGTCGTCCGGCCCGTACTTGGCGAGCGCCTCATCGGCTTCGTCCGCTGTCATGCTGCAACGTCCACTTCGAAGCGTTCCGGCCGGACTGACTTCATCAGCTCCACGGTGCCTTGGGGCGAGTCCAGCCAAGTGCTCCACTCGTCCGGTTCAAGGATCACCGGCGCCCTGTCGTGATAGTCGCTCAGCCAGCCGCCCGAGGGGCCAGTGAAGATCGCGAAGCTCTTGATCTCGCCTTCGTCCAGCGTGCGGCAGGGGCTCCAGAGGCCCGCGAACCAGATCGGCTGGCCATCGGCGCGGGCGAAGCGGTGCTTCGCCTTCGAGTCCTTGTCGCCGGTCCACTCAAACCAGGCGCTCGCCGGCACGATGCAGCGGCGGCTCTTGAAGGGGCCGGCCCAGGTCACCGAAGGCTTGCCGTCCGGGTCGGTGAAGGGCTCGGTCTTGCAGTTGAAGGTGGTCAGCTTGAAGCCGTCGCCCTTGCCCTTCTCGGTGTCCTTCAGCGGCTTGCCGTTCCAGTAGTGGGGGACCAGCGACCAGCGCATATTTTCCACGATCCACCCGCCGTCCTCGACGCGCGCCACAGCCTGGGGCGTGGTCGGCCGCACGTCGGCGCTGGGCTGCACGTTCAGCGGGGCAGAGGTGACGGGCAGCAGCGTCGAGAGCTGGCGGTGAATGTCCGCCCAGGTCAGATGAGACGTGTCGAAGCGGCCGCACATAGGATCAGGCCTCCGCCGCGCCGGGATTGCCCTGGACGATTTCGCGCCACATCGCCCGCCGGGCCTCGGGGATCTCTTCCCAGGGCAGTTGCAGACCGCTTTCGGCCGACGCCTCGTACTCGGCCTTCGCCTTGCGCTCGATCTCGTCGTCGGTCATGGGCGCGATCCTACCCCCGCTGACGCAGGCGCCTAGCCCAAGCCTCGAAATCCCGGCCGGTCAGCCTCCAATACAGCAGCATCGCCCCGGCCCAGGTCCCGAGGGTCTCGCCGTTCGGCTTGTGCCGATCCTCGATCGCCGCGGCGGCGACGCGCACCGGAACGTCCAGGTCGTCCAATGCCGGTGGTGCCCACCCGGGCCGGCAGTCCTCGGCCAACTGCTTGATGCGGCGCGTGTCGCGCCTGGTGAAGCCGAAGGACCGTAGCCAGGCCTTCCGCCGCGCGGCGGGGTCATCCGGAGGCGCGTCGTCGTTGGCTGTCCCCTCCAGCCCGAAGACCTTGCGCCCAGGCGGCGTCAGAAGGGGCCTGAAGGGCGTGCCGTGGCCGAGCGACGCCATGTAGTGGCCCCCTGCCCCGCATATCGGGCACGGCGGGCGGCAGTCCCACAAGGACGTGGCCTTGCCGCGGAACCGCGCCATGCCGGCGACATCGAGCTCGGTCCAGGCCTTGCACTTCGGGTCGTCGCAGCAGAGCGCGAGGACCGTCTTGTGAAACGCCATTTCGCCGAGCGTGCGCTGCCAGGCCAAGACATGGATTGGGCCGCGACGATCTCCCATGCAGCTCTCCGAGAACAATTGCGGAACATGGAGGCGGTGCACCGCTCCTCGTCAAGCTTAATAGGTCGTTCTCCACAGCTAGGGACCCACTCAGCGGCGGGGCGGAATCGTGAGAGCGTCGTCACCATGGTCGATCCCATGCATTGCGCTGCGACGGTCACCGAACTCGCGGATGTCTGGTGCCGCATGGACGCGCACGAGGGACAGGCAGCATGGGCGCAGGCCTTCGGTGTGGTCGCGGCGATCTTGGCCTCGGCGGGTTTCGCGCTTTGGGTGCCTCTGCACATGAGGTCGGTCGAATGCCGATCCGAGTGTCTACGCGCCAAGCGTGCGATCCAGCGAGCCATTGAGATGCTGGCTGCCTCGGTCATCTCGGTGGGCGACCTCATTAAGGCCGGTGAGGTCGGCGACGGAACGGCCCGACTGCAGGACGGTAGAGTGCGGCAAGTGCGGCTATTGCTCGATGGTCTTCCTCGATTCAGCCTCGGCCCCGCTGCCCTTTCGCTGATCGATGATGTCGACGGGAAGTGTATCGTCGTCGACACCCTGATCACAGCCGGCAGGGCAGCAGGTGCAGCCGCACAAGGCCAGGACCCTCAGGTGGCTGGCCTGCTTCAGCAGATGGAAGACGTGTATGCCATCGCTGGGCGCCTTCGAGCGCGCCGCGTACAGGGCGATTGGCTACTGGACCTTCCCGAAGGTGATCCTGACGCTCAGACGCTGGAATGAACACCGGCCAGCCGGTGATACGGGCACTACGCAGTCATTGCGCGGATCGAGCGCCCATGGCATCCGAGCGCGTGATCAGGCTCGAAACCTTGTCGTTTGTGCCCCATGTGTGCCCCACGAAACACACACGGACCAGGGACGGGGCCTAAGTGGCTGATTTCACTCGCGTGGCCTCGTAGCTCAGCCGGATAGAGCAGGGCTTTCCTAAAGCCAAGGTCGGGGGTTCGAGTCCCTCCGAGGCCGCGTAGAGTCCATCGTGGCTGTCGCCAGCCGCTGCACGATGCGCGGGCGTCACACGTGGGCTTCGGCGGCGCGTCGAACCTCGTCGGCGATGGGATGCAGTTCCCGCGCGCTGGCCGAGCCGACGAGGCTGTAGCCCAGGCCCTTGTTGGCCCAGGCGACGCCTCCCACCCCATGGTCGCCATGCTCGGACATCCGGGTGGTCTCGTCGTTCGCCATGGGCCGGACCACCACCGCCAGCCGCTCGCTCTTCGCGCCCTCATAGAGGAACATCGCCGCCGGGCCGTGGGGCGTGGTGACCAGGCGTCCGCCGAGCAGCCGGAACCCGGCGGCGGTCAGGTCGGGAGGGACGACGCGGCGCTGCAGCCGGTCGGAGACCCACGCCACCAGCTTGGGCTCGTCCGCCGCGGCGATCTCCACCGGACGCGTGGTGTCATTGGCATAGACGCGGTAGCTCTCGGCCGCCTCGCGCGCCAAGGCGGCGACGCCGTTCTGCGGGACCGCCACTCCGCGCATGGCCCAGCCGCCGGCGAGGCCGGCTGCAAGAGCCAGGGAGGCGGCGACGGGCATGCGCCAGGCGTCGGACCGGCCACGCCGCGCCTCGACGAGGCGCCGGACGTCGAGCGTCGGCGGTATTGGCGCTTCGGCGAAGGGGCGCAGGGCGTCGCGCAGCATCGCGCGGTCGGCGCTGTAGCCGGCCAAGGTCTCAGCGATCTCGGGGTGATCGGCGAGATAGCCCCGCACGGCGGCCATCCGGGCGTCGTCAAGCCGGCCCTCGACGTAGGCGTGCAAGTCTTCTTCTGTGATGGGGCGATCGGTCATTTGACTATCTTGAGAGCGGGCCGCGCGGCCTTGGCCGGCTGACCCTCCATGATCTTGCGAAGGGTCTCGCGGGCGCGGGCGAGACGCGACATCACCGTTCCCAGCGGCAGGCCCAGCACCCGCGCCGTCTCGGCGTAGGTCAGGTCCTCGACCGACACAAGCAGGAGCACGCTCCGCTGATCCTCCGAGAGTTGGCCGAGGGCGCGCAGCAACTCCCGGCGCCGGACAACGTCCTCCTGGGCCGGCAAGACGGCGAGCGCCGACGCCGGCGCGTCTTCGAGCGCGACGCCCAGGCCGCGGCGCCGGGTCCGGCGGAAGCGGCTGACCGCGAGGTTGTGCAGGATGGAAAACAGCCAGGTGCGCACGTTGCCGTCGGCGCGGCGCTGTCCCCAACGGCCGACGGCCCGCTCGAGGCAGTCCTGCACCAGATCGTCGGCGTCGCCGTCAGGCCCCACCAGGGCGAACGCATAGCGCCGCAGGGCCGGAATGATCGGCTCGATGAGGGCTATGGCGTCCTGCATGGCGGCCGCTACGGCGTCTGGCGCTGCACGACGGCGCCGGGCGCCTGGGGCGTGCCCTGGGCGATCACCAGGTAGCGCCGCATGTCGCCGGCGTCGGCCTGGACGAGCTGGCGGATGGGACCCACGGCGTTGACGATGGCCGAGCCGGCCGGGTTGGTGGTGAAACCCGACAGCGGCTGCAGCGGACCCGTCCCGTCGGGCCTGCCCGCCAGCGCCAGCACATAGGCGGTCTTGGGTTCGAGGCCGGCGGCCGAGGCTTGCACGACCTGGACGAGGCCCTGGTCGAACAGGCTGACGCTCGTTGCAGCCTTCGCCGTCGCGCCGTCGAGGGTCAGGTGCGCCGCCTGGCCGGCGAGGCCCAGCGGCTGGAGGCCGCTCACGCCCTGTCCGTCCGGCACGGCGTTCGGCACATAGGCCAGCGCCTGCGGCGCCTGCCCGATCGGAACGTTGGCGATGACCTTGTTGGCGGTGGTGTCGATCACCGCCAACTGGTCGGCGTTCTCCAGGCCGACATAAACCCGCGAGCCGTCGCCGGACGGCCAGATCCCGTGCGGCAGCTTGCCCACCGGGATCGTGGCCACCCTGGCGAAGGTCGCTGTGTCGAACACCTGCACCTCGTTGAGCCCGCCGATTGTGACATAGGCGAACTGCCCTTTTGACGTGCGGACGAAATTGACGTGGTTGGTGATGGGGCCGGTGTCGATCACCTTCAGCACCTTGAACGGCGGCCTGGCGTCGAAGGCGACGGTCTTGCCGACGTCCTTCAGCGTGAACCAGACCTGCGTTCCGTCCGGCGTGGCGGCGATGTTGGGGCAGAAGGGGCTGGGCTGGACGACCTTGCCGACGATCCTGTGGGCGGCGACCGAGACGACGTCTGTCTCCGGGTTGAAAGAGGAACAGACGTAGCCGTAGCGGCCGTCCGGCGAGAAGATGGTCATGCCAGGTCCCGCCGGCGTCCTGATGCGCGCCTTTTCCTCGAAGGTTCGACCGTCGAGCACCGCCACGTAGTCCTCCCCGCGAACGGTGACCCAGACCTCCTTGCCGTCCTGGGTGAAAAACGCCTCGTGCGGCGAGCGGCCGACGTAGGTCGTGTGCTTCACCGCGTTGGTCGCCGTATCGATGAAGGTCACGGAATTGGAGCCGATCGACACGACCGCGAGGGTCCTGTGGTCCGGCGAGAAGCCCATGCCGTGGACCAGCACCTGGCCCTTGTAGAGCGGCGAGAAATTGCCGGGCTGCGGGTCGCCGAGGCGGATGACGCCCAAGAGCCGATTGTCGACGGGGTCGGTGACCGAGACGGTGTTCGAGAACTGCTCGGCGGCGTAGACGCGATCCTTGTGGCTCACCGCCACATCGGGGCTTGCGGCCTTGCCCGGGGCCTGACCGGCGAGAGCGGCGGTCGCGATCGCGCTGGAGGCCAACAGCGCCGAGACCAGGATCTTCGTATTCATTGACGTGGCTCCGAATGCAGATGATGCGCCGCCGCGTGCGGGCTATCCGCCGCGGGCTGAGTCGGGGAAGGCGTGGAGGCGGGCAGCGGGTCGCCGAGCGCCAGGCGCATGGCCGCGATCTCCTGCTGCTGATCGACGATGATCTCCTGGGCGATGCGTCTGAGCTGCTCGTTCTTGCCGTGGCGCAGCTCGGACTCGGCCATCTCGATCGCACCCTGATGGTGCGGGATCATCATCTCGGCGAAGTCCCGGTCGACATCGCCGGACGGCCGGATCGACATGCCGGCCATCATCCTGTCCATCGCCGTGGCGTTCTCGGCCTTGAAGGCCGCGGCGGCGTCCTGCGCGAGGGCGGCGGACGCGGCAAGCGTACAGGAAGCCGCGGCGAGGACCGCGACGACGGTTCCGATCCGGCGATCGCGTCGAGGCATGGAAATGGGCTCCAGAAGGTGTCTGGCCCGTAAGACGCCCGTGCCTTGCAGTTATTCCGGCCAGCCGAACTTTTTTCTTCGCGCGGGCCGGATGAACGGGGATGCGGGGCGGCCCCGCGTCACACAGCGGGCTAGACTGACGCTACGGCCATCGGCGACGGTGGCGGCCCGCAAACGACAGCCCCGCAGGAAGCGCCATGCCCGAAGCCCTCATCATCGACGCCGTCCGCACGCCCCGCGGCATCGGCAAGGTCGGCAAGGGCGCCCTCGCCGACCACCATCCGCAGGCGCTCGGCGCCACGGTGCTCAAGGCCCTGGCGGAGCGCAACGGCCTGAACACCGCCGAGGTGGACGACATCATCTGGGGCACCTCGTCCCAGCGCGGCAAGCAGGGCGGCGACCTGGGCCGGATGGCGGCGCTCGACGCGGGCTACGACGTGCGCGCCTCGGGCGTCACGCTGGACCGCTACTGCGGCTCCGGCATCACCGCGGTGAACCTGGCCGCGGCGCAGATCATGTCGGGCATGGAGGACCTGGTGATCGGCGGGGGCACCGAGATGATGTCCTACACCGCCTCCAGCGCCCCGCCGCGCGACCCCAACGCCGGCCCGATGCTCATGGATTCCGGCAACCTCTCCCTGCGCGCCAAGCACCCGCAGTCGCACCAGGGCGTCTGCGCCGACGCCATCGCCACCATGGAGGGCATCTCCCGGGAGGCGCTGGACGAGCTCGCCCTGCTCAGCCAGCAGCGCGCCGACCACGCCATCAGGAACGGCCACTTCGACAAGTCGCTGGTCGCCGTCTATCGCGAGGACGGCTCCATCGCCCTCGACCGCGAGGAGTTCCCCCGCCCGCAGACCACGATGGAGGGCCTCTCGGCGCTGAAGCCCTCCTTCGAGGCCATGGCCAATGTTCCGCTGGACGAGAAGGGCACGACCTTCGCGGGCCTGATCAACCAGGTCTATCCGGACCTCAAGATCCAGCACTTCCATCACGCCGGGAATTCCTCGGGCGTCGTGGACGGGGCCGGCGCCGTGCTGCTGGCCTCGCCGGAGTACGCCGCCAGGCACGGGCTGAAGGCCCGCGCCCGGGTGGTCGCCATGGCCAATGTCGGCGACAGCCCGACCCTGATGCTCAACGCCCCGGTTCCGGCGGCGCGCAAGGTGCTGGCCAAGGCCGGCCTGACCGTCGACGACATCGACCTGTGGGAGATCAATGAGGCCTTCGCGGTGGTCGCCGAGAAGTTCATCCGTGACCTGCGGCTCGACCGCAAGAAGGTCAACGTCAACGGCGGCGCCATGGCCCTGGGGCACCCGATCGGCGCCACCGGCTCGATGCTGATCGGCACGATGGTCGACGAGCTGGAGCGCCGTGGCCTCAAGCGCGGCCTGGTCACCATGTGCGCGGCGGGCGGCATGGCCCCGGCGATCATCATCGAGCGGGTCTGAAGCCCGGGCCGGCGCCGCGACAGGATCGCTTGCGTCGGCCCCGGCAAGCTGCTGATCTCTACCGAACGGTCGGTAAGAATCCGGGGAGGGGCACGGTGATGATCACGCGGCGCGCGGCGGCGGCGTCCCTGGCCCTGGGCGGCCTGGCCTGCGGAACGGCGGCCCGGGCCGCGGCGGCCGCGGAATACTGGCCGAGCCTGACCGGCTGGGAGGCCGTGGAGCCGGCGGCGGCGGGCTTCGATCCACAGCGCCTGGCCGCCGCCATGGATGCGGCCATGGCCGACCGCAGCTCCGATGTCCTGGTCCTGCGCGGCGGCCGTATCGCCGCTGAGCGCTATACTCCCGACGGCGGCGTGGACCGCAAGCAGCAGATCGCCTCGGCGGCCAAGAGCATGGTGTCGGTGCTGGTCGGCGTCTGCATCGACCAGGGCAAGATCAAGTCCGTCGACCAGAGCGCCGCCGACTTCATCGCCCCTTGGCGCGGGACGCCGAAGGCCGCGATCACCCTCCGCCACCTGCTGACCATGACCAGCGGCCTCGACGACCGGGGCCTGGCGCTGCGCGGCGTCGCCGGCGACCAGTTCGCGATCAATGCGGCGGCCCCCCAGATGGCGCCGCCCGGGACGCGCTGGGCCTAT
This sequence comes from Phenylobacterium sp., assembly GCF_035569475.1. Lineage (GTDB taxonomy): Bacteria > Pseudomonadota > Alphaproteobacteria > Caulobacterales > Caulobacteraceae > Phenylobacterium. The sequence continues at coordinate 67,525 of NZ_DATMNA010000076.1, read as the reverse complement.
CAGACGGCCGTGTTCCACCTGCTCTACCACGTGGTGGCGCACGCGGCGGGCGAGCCGTTCGAGGCCTTCGCCACGCGCAACCTCACCGGGCCGCTCGGCATGCGCCATACCGACTGGGTCACCAGCATCGGCCAGGGCGCCGGCGGGCCGGTGACCAACTACTACACGGCCAGTTGCTCGGGCCGCGACCTGGCGCGCTTCGGCCTCTTCGCCCTGCGCGGCGGCCGCTGGGCCGGCCAGCGGGTGGTCAGCGCCGACTATCTGCGCCGAGCGACCTCGCCGTCCCAGGACCTCAACCCGGCCTATGGCTTCCTGTGGTGGGAGAACGCCAGGCCCGGCTTCGGCGCCGAGGAGGCGGTGCGCGGAACCGCGGAACTGCGGTTCGAAGGCTCGCCCCGCGACACCTTCGCGGCCCTGGGCGCCGGCGGGCAGGTGGTCCTCGTGGTCCCGTCCCTCGATCTGGTGGTGGTCCGCCAGGGCCAGGCGCCGGGTCCCCGGATGCTGCAGGACCTGCTCGCCTCGACCTGCGCCGCCCTGCGCCGTCCGGCGTGAACCCTTGTGAGGGAACCGGATCGCCCGTAGGATACAAACCGACCGGTCGGTAAACAGCCGACCCAAAAGGGCCGCCGGAGGCTCATCGTCCCCGGCGAGCCGATCAGAGGCGAGACGGCTTGCGCCGATCCCGCCCCAGCAAGGGGAAACGACATGAGAAGGCTCCTTTTGGGATTCGCCTCCGTGGCGGCGCTCGTCGCCGGCGGTGGCTCCACGGCCCAGGCCCAGTCGTCGGCCGCCACCAAGGCCGGCAAGGCCGACGCCACGGAGGTCGGCGAACTGGTCGTCACCGCGCGCAAGCGCACCGAGCGCCTCCGCGACGTGCCGATCGCCGCCAGCGTGATCGGCTCGGTGGACATCGACCAGCGCGGCGGCCTGCAGGGGGTGAAGGACCTGGTCACCACCATCCCCAGCGTGGCCTTCGGCGACACCTCGACGCCGCTGACCTCCGAGATCTCCATCCGCGGGTCCGGCACCAGCCGCGGCACCAGCGCCGACTCCGGCGTCGGCCTCTACCGCAACGGCGCCTATGTGGGCGGCGGCGCGCAGGGCGGGCGCACCTACAGCCGCTTCGACCTGTTCGACGCCGGCCAGATCGAGGTGCTGCGCGGCACCCAGGGCGCGCTCTACGGCCGCGACGCGGTCGGCGGCGCCATCAACATCCTGACCGCGCGCCCCAACCAGACCGAGTCCGGCTCGCTGTCGGTGAAGGCCGGCAACAAGGAGTTCACGGAGGTCGAGGCGGTGGTCAACCACCCACTGACCGACCACCTGTCCCTGCGCCTGAGCGCCGACGTCATGGGCCAGCCGAAGGGCTTCTATTACAACCCCGACCTCAACGCCTACCTCGACGCCCAGTCGACCCACGCCTACCGCGGCCAGCTGCGCTACGAGAACGGCCCGTTCGACGCCAACCTGATGGTCGAGCACGCCAACAACCGCTACCCGGCGCTCAACCTGCAGCTCTGGGTCTATCCGAACGCCACCGAGCCGAACGGCGTCTTCATCCAGCCCAAGTTCTCGCGGCCGCACAACTTCATGGACGACGACACCGATACGGTGAACGACGTCGAGTTCACCTCGAACTACAAGTTCGACTTCGGCACGCTGAGCTGGATCAGCCTGTGGCGCGACCGCAAGGACATCCAGCAGTTCGACAACGACCTGCTCGACCCGGCGCTCGCCGCCCAGATCGCCGCCGCCGGCCTGTTGGCCAAGGGCGCCGCGCTCGGCGAGGTCAACGGCACGCAGCAGAACCACGGCCACACCCGCAGCTTCAACCAGGAGCTCTACCTGTCCGGCGACCTGACGCCGCGCTGGAAGTACCTGGCGGGCGCGGAGTACCTGCGCATCCAGGACGACGACACCGTCACGGCCACCCGCACGCCGACCAAGGCCAATCCTTCGACCGGCGCGGTCTCCCCGGCGTCGCAGACGCTGAAGTCCTGGGCCGCCTACGCCAGCCTCGACTACGCCGTCACCGACCCGCTGCACGTCACCGGAGAGGTTCGCTACACCAGCGACGACAAGACCTTCACCGCCAACCAGTTCGACTTCGGCACCGGCCTCGCCACCGCCGGCAAGCTGGTCAACGCGACGTTCAGCCCGAGCAACACCGCCTACGACGTGACCGCGGCCTACAAGTTCTCACCCCAGTGGATGGCCTACGCCAAGGTCGGCACGGGCTTCCGCGCCGGCGGCTTCAACTCGAACCTCGGCGTTCCCCAGCAGCCGATCCCCATCCCGGTCAGCTACGGCAACGAGAACACCACCTCCTATGAGCTCGGCGCCAAGGGCAACCTGATCCGGCAGGTCTACGTGACGGCCGCGGCCTACTACACCGACATCGACAACCTGATCATCCAGACCGACAACGGCTGCAAGGCGACCAACCCGGTCTGCCCCGTCGCCCAGACCAACTTCGCCACCGATGGCGGGCGGGCCTGGGTCCGCGGCCTGGAGGTCGAGGCCACGATCAACTTCCATCCGTTCGACGGCGACCTGGTCGGCACGTTCGGCGCCTCGACCCAGGAGGGGAAGATCACCGGCGGCGTCTACAGCGGGGACATGCCGCCGCAACTGCCGCACTACCTGACCTCGGCGAACCTCGACTACAGCCATGCCGTGGCGTTCGACGCGACCGGCTTCGTGAACCTGGTCTACAGCGGCCGTTTCGGCGGGGTGCAGGAGATCGCCCAGACGCCGAAGCTGCACCAGTACCAGCTCTTCAACACCCGGTTCGGCGTCCGCAAGGGCCCGATCGAACTGGCCGCCTACGCCAACAACATCTTCAACACCACCTACATCGAGTTCGAGGCCGCGACCTCCCGGCGCTGGAACGAACCCAGGACCTACGGAGCCCAGCTCATCTACAAGTGGTGAGGGCGCGCGGGGCGCCGCGTCGCGTCAGGCCTTCAGCACCCCGTGCAGGGCCAGCGCGACGATGCTGTCGGCCACCGCCTTCGACGTCAGCCGCCCGCCGGGGCGGCGCCAACGGTTGGTCCACATGACCATGCCGATGATCGAGAAGGCGCTGACCGTGGTGTCGAGCCCGTCGGCCAGGCGCCCTTCGGCCTTGAGTTCGTCCAGCGCGCCGCGGATCACCTCGAACACCTGCCGCAGCCGGCCTTCCATCTCCAGGCGCCGCGCGTCGTTCAGCCCGATCAGGTTCTCGACCAGGGCGGTGACGGGATTGCCCACGTCGGATTCCACGTGGCTGATGTTTTCGACGTGCAGGCGGATCATGGCGGCCAGGCGGGCTTCGGGATCCTTGATCGCCCGCGCGGGCTCGATCACCTCGCGCTCCAGCCGCTCGACCCCGGCGTCGACGATTTCGGTGAGCAGCTCTTCCTTGCTCTCCACGAAGTGGTAGAGGCCGGGCTTGGTCAGGCCCACCGCATCGGCGATGTCCTGCATCGAAGCGCCGTCGAAGCCCTTCTCGACGAACAGGCGCGAGGCCGCCAGTCGGATCTGCTCCTGCCTGGCGACGCCCTTCTCGGCTCTCGAAGTCGTCCGCGGCGCCGTCGCCATTCTGCAAAGGTCTCCAACACGCCGCCGCGACCGCAGCCGACGTAACAAAGGCGCGTCAGGATGGATAGCGATTCAGCGTTTCGCAAGTGATCGAGGCTTGCGCGACGCCGCGGCATGATGACTCTCAAGACAAACGCCATCGCCGTCGGAGCGTGTCTTGAGCCGGACCAAGGTCAGTGATCTTCCCCTCGCCTTCCCGCTGATCCTGCTGGTGCTGGCCCTGCCCTCGGCGGCCGCCGCCCATGTGGTGCGCGGCGAGGCGGTCGGCTTCTTCAGCGGCTTCGAGCATCCGATCTCGGGCCTCGACCACATCGTCGCCATGGTGGCCGTCGGCCTGTGGGGCGCGCAGCTCGGCCGGCCGGCGATCTGGCTGTTGCCGGTGACCTTCCCCCTGGTCATGGCGTTCGGCGGCTTCCTCGGCCTGATCGGCGTGCCCCTGCCGGGCAGCGAGGTGGCGATCGCGTTGTCCGGGGTCTGCCTGGGCGCGGCCGTGCTCGCCGAGTTCCGTCCGCCGCTGTGGGCCGCGGCGATCCTGGTGGGGATCTTCGGGCTCTTCCACGGCTACGCCCACGGCGCCGAACTGCCGCCCGGCGACAACGCCCTGCTCTACAGCCTGGGCTTCGTGCTGGCGACCGGCCTGCTGCACGCCAGCGGCATCGCGCTCGGCCTCGTGCACCGCTGGTCGTGGGGCCGCATGGCCCTGCGGGGAACCGGCGCCGCGATCCTGTCCTGCGGCGCCTTCTTCCTCTGGGCGGCCCTAACCTAACCCTTCGGCGGGGTGAACCAGATGGGCGAGGTCCAGGCCCGCTCCTGGATGGTCGCCGGCGCCTTGGCCGGGATCGGCAGATGGTTGGCGATGGCCAGGTGGGTCGTCCACCGCGCCGTCGGGATCTCCAGCACCCGCGCGTAATAGACCGCCGGCACATGCGGGTCGAAGGTCGGGTCCTGCCACTCGGCGGTCAGGGTCGTCGCGCCGATGGTGTTCGCGGTCTTGCCGGTGGTCAGGTCCACGGTGTTGCCCACGGCCGGCGCCTTGCCGGTCTTGGGGTCCGCCTTGCGCCCGCCCGACAGCGCCACGTCGAAGACCTTTTCCTTGTAGTCCTTGCCCACCAGCCAGACCTTGATGATCTGGGCGCGGTCGAGGTTGGCGCCGTCGGGATCCTTCATGGCTTGCAGGATGAAGCGCGGCGCCTTGCCGCGCGCCACGGCCGGCAGGTCGGAGCCCATGGGAACGCCCTTGGCATAGGCCTCCTTCACCCAGTCGGCCTTGCCGATCAGGGTCGGGGCGAGATCGAAGCCGCCGAACATCCGCACCCGGATGCGGGTGCCCGTCGTGGCGAAGGTCTCCTTGCGCCTCAGGGCGGCGAAGATCGAGGCGCGCGTGTTCTCCTCGGCCCAGACGCCGGTGATCGAGGCGCCCGCGAACTGCAGCGGATCGTTCTCCCGCTGCCCGTTCGGCCGCACGCCCACCTCGCCCTCGGCGCGCGCCATGCCCAGCGCCGTGCGCGCGCCGGCGCCCGTCGGCAGCATGGTGTGCTTGTCCAGGCCGCTGATGCGCCCGGCGAAGCTGTCCTCGTCGCTGACGCTGAGGCCGTTGTGCAGATCCGACGCCCCGACGATGCCCATCTTGAAGGGGTTGGCGCCCACCTGCGACAGGACCACCAGGCCGCGGCCGAAGGCCTCGCGGACATAGGAGCCGTGCTGGTTGGGCGAGGTCTCGCCCTTGTAGACCCGGTCCATGATCTCGAAGTTGGCGAACTCGTCGTTGGGCGACAGCTCCGGCGTGGTGTCGGACGTGCCCTTGGTCTGGGCGATCTCCACCAGCGGCTCATTGAGGGCGCGGTTCTGGGCGTAGGCCTCGTCGATGGGCCGGCCGTCGGACATGTTCCAGTCGAAGTCGCGGCCGTCGCTGAGGTTCGAGTTGTGCGGGATGGCCAGCACGTCGATGCCCTGCTTGCGCACCGAGTTCAGGTATTTCCAGAGGTCTTCCGGCTTGTTGGAATCCACAGCCGTGAACGGGTTCGGCGCGTGATCGGAATTGAAGATCACGTTGCGGTGCATGTGGATGCCCTGGCCCGGCGAGGAGGTCCATTCGTAGGCCACGAAGGTGGTGAACTTGCCGGGCTGATAGTTGGCGTTGGCGGCCCGCATCTCGACGTTCCAGCCGTCGGCGGCCTTGGCCGCCTCCTTCATGATCGGCGGAGTCTCGCCGCCGCCCTCGACGTGCAGCATCTGACCGGCCTTGAAGAAGGCCTGCTGGCCGCCCTTGCCGAGCTCCTTGCCGATGTCCGATTGCGAGAAGGCGCTATTGGGATCGTCGAGCTGGGTCATGGCGCCCAGGTATTCGGAGTGGTCGGTGACCGCGGTGAAGTCCAGCGGCCAGGCGCGGCGGGCCGGGACGGCGGCGGTCGCCTTGACGCCCTGTTCGATGGCCACCTGGCTGGCCGGCACCATGATCGTCTCGCCGCGGGCGAACTTGTAGGCCTGGTCGGGCGTGACCTTGGTGCCGAAGGCCCAGGCGTCGAAGGACATCACCGTGTGCAGGTGCAACTCGCCGAAGAAGGCGCGGCGGGCGGCGGGGTCGATCTTCGTCGGGCGCGCGGCGGCCGCCTTGCGGGCGCCGGCCTCGGTCTGGGTGAAGGCGCTCTGTGTAAACGCCGCCGTCGCGGCCACGGCGACCAGCGCCGTCGTGATCCAAAGTCCGCGATACTTCATCAAAGCCTCCCTCGGGTGTTCTCACTCATGAACCGGTGACACGCGCGCCGTAGCGCCAGACCCAGCCGGCCAGCAGCAGGCCGGACGCGGCCAGCCAACTGCCGCTCACCCGCACGGCGACCACCATCCAGGCGCGTGTCAGGGGCAGGGTCAGGGAGGCGGCGACGGCGAAGACCACGAAGACGCTGGCGGCCATGCCGGCCAGGCTCCCGAGGTGCGGCAGGCTCGCGTCCACGCCGGCGAGGTCCGCCACCCCGCGCAAAGCGCCCAGAGCCGCCGCCGCGGCGGCGCTGCCGATGCGGGGCGGATCGAGGTTTGCCGCAAGGCCGCCGCCGATCAGCAGGAACATCACGGCCGTCGCCCCCGACAAGCCCGCCGCCGGGGGAGAGAGGCCCGCCATGGCGGCGATCCCGCCGGCCAGCCAGGCCAGCGGCAGTACGGCCAGCAGCAGGCGCGTGGTCGCTGGGCCCCGCAGGCCCGCGAAGAAGGCCAGGGCCACCACCGGCAGATAGTCTTCGGGGCTGAGGCCGAAGTGGGTGATCCCGTCGTAGATCGGGCCCATGCCGGTGGCGACCAGGTGCGCCTGGGCGGCCGTCGGGACGGCGGCCGCGAGCGCCAGGGCGGCCAGGACCAGCCGGCGGCGCGCGCCCATCACGTCGCCCCCAGCAGGACGGCGCTGTACTGGAAGGTCCACATCGCGCCCAGCGCCCCGATGGCGTAGGCCGGCAGCGCCGTCACCGGCCGCGGCCAGTCGAGCGCCATCAGCCGGAAGGCGCGGATCAGCGCCAGCACGACGGCCAGGAACGCGAGCTGGCCGATCTCGACGCCGACGTTGAACAGCGCCAGGGCGCCGACCAGCGCGCCCTTGTCGAGGCCCAGCGTCGAGAGGCCATTGGCGAAGCCCATGCCGTGCAGCAGGCCGAAGGCGAAGGCCACGATCCACGGATAGCGGATGGTCAGGCTGGTCCCGCCGCGCGCGGCGCGCAGCGCCTCCGGCGCCACAAACAGGATGGAGAGCGCGATGAGGGCGTTGAGCAGCGGCGTGGAAAGCTGGATGTGGCCCAGCGTCGCCGCCGCCAGCGTCAGGCTGTGCGCCACGGTGAAGGCGCTCACCGTCTTCACCAGCATCCAGCGGTCGCGCACGATCAGCAGCAGGCCGAGCACGAACAGCAGGTGGTCAGGCCCGGTGAGGATGTGCTCGATGCCGAGCAGCAGGAAGGCCGAGACGGCGGTCGGCGCGCCGGCCTTCAGGTCGATGCGGAACTGCGACGCCTCGGGCCGCACGATGGTGTCGACGCCCTCGCCGCCCTTCAGCCGAATGCGCACGAAAACGTCGGTGATGGTGTTCTGCAGGCCCTCGATCGAGACCGTCCGGCCCTGCAGCGGCGACGGCCCCGGCGCGCGCACGGTCCACTGCCGGATCAGGAAGCCGCCGGTGGCGTACTGGTCGGCCGGCGGCTGCTCCAGCCAGCCGTTGGACAGGTGCGGGATCAGGTGGATCGCCACATCGCCCATCACCGGCTGCTTCCAGGTCGCCGTGTAGGTCGAGGGGCCGGTCTGATCGATTTCCAGGTAGGCCGGCCGCACCTCGTGGGCGAGGGCGGCGCGGGCGCCCAGCAGGCCGCAGGCCAGGGCCAGCAGCAGGGCCAGGAGCCGGCGCCTCATGGCGCGGCCTTGCGGTCGGCGCGCACGACGGTGAACCGCCGCGCGATCTGCTCGAAGGCCGCCGCGTTGGCCCGGTCCTGGGCGCCTTGAAGATAGTCGGAGCGCACCCGCTCGCGCACCGCGGCCAGGGGCGGCCGGGTCGGCGCATCGCGCGCGGCCACATAGAGCAGGTGCCAGCCGTAAGCCGAGCGGAACGGCCCGCTCCAGCGGCCCGTGGGCGCGGTGAACACCGCCTGGGCGAATTCGGTGCGGCCGAACAGCCGCTCCACCTGCTCCGGCTCGAAGGCCGAGAAGTCGTAGAGGTCGGGGAAGGGGTCGCCGCGTTCCGGCCCGCGGGTCACGCCCGCCGGTATGCGCGCCAGGGCCCCCTGGGCGCGAGCCCGGGCCGCGGCGTCCCCACCGGGCCCGACGGCGAAATAGATGTGGCTGAACCCGGCCCGCGAGGGGGCCGCGTAGCGGTCGACGTGGGCCGCGTACCAGGCGGCGAGATCTGTCTCGGTCGGTTCGGCCGGCGCGTGCAGGTTCTGGATCAGGAACTGCTCCTTCTGCACCACCCGGCGGCGGACGATCTCGTCGTCCTGGTCGAGCTTCAGCGCCCGGCCCTGGCGGAACAGCATTTCGTCACGCAGGTCGTCCTGGATGAGTTGTTCCAGGGTGGCGGCGTCCGGCGGCGTCCCGAACTGCAGGGCGTAGCTGCGCGCGAGCTGCGCCACATGCGCCGGCGTCACCTCTATGCGATAGACGTCGGTGCGCGTCTGATAGGCCCGCCCGGCGAGGAACAGCAGCAGGCCCAGAATGACGAAGTGGAACAGCGGCTCCCTCAGCACGCGCCGCAGCCAGCCCCGGGCGCCGTCACCGGCTGGGCGAATTCCGCCGCGCGCGGAGGGCTTGTTGATGTCTATCTTGATGACCGCGCCGCCCCAGCTGTCCGCTCCAGACCTTGAATCCTATGGCCTTCCCCAGGCGTGGGACAGCCGGACCTCGCAGCATTCCGCATCCCGAAACAACCGGCCTCACCTTCGCGGCGCGGACGCCTCGAGGCCCAGGTAGCGGAACAGCATCAGCGCCAGCTCGTCGTGCAGCCGCGGATCCTCCACCGAAAACGGGCCGGGACCGTGCAGCATGGCGCTGATGATCTGGCCGTGCAGCATGCGCATCGCCAGGTGGGCGCGGTCGGTCAACGCAGGATCGTCGGGCGCCGCGCCGCGCCGGCGCAACAGCTCCACGATGCGGCCGGCCTCCAGGATCTCGATCCGCCGCATGGGCGGCCAGACGTCGTGGCCGCGCAGGCTGAGCTCGAACAGCGCGCGGTAGTAGCCCTCGATCCCCTTCATGGTGCGCGCGGTGTTGCGCACCAGGCGGACGAACACCTCCATCAGCGGGTCGGTCAGGCAGGCCGGATCGTCGAAGAAGCGGGCGATATTGACCTCGCCGTGCGCGGCCATGTCGGTCTGCAGGGACAGGAAGAAGGCCTCCTTGTCCTGGAACCGCCGATAGAAGCTGCCCACCGAACATCCCGCCCGCTGGGCGATGTCGGCCACGTGCGCCTGCCAGAAGCCCTTTTCGGCGAAGACCCGCTCGCCGGCCTTCAGCAGGCGGTCGCGTTGCTGGCGGCTGCGCTGCTGGTAGGCGGGCTTCGCCCATGCCGGATCGCCGGCCTCCGGGCGGGGCTCCTCCAGGTCCATCGAGCGCGCTCCGGCTGCCTCCACGTCAACCCAGGAACGCGCGGCGGATGAAGCCGCGTCAAGCCCCGGTGAAGCCGACGGTGGGATGCGGGGCGGTTTCGCCATCGTGATCGGCGGGTCCTCAAGTCCGTGCTTCTCGAAGGCGCGCGTCCGGCTGCGGCGAGGCCGGACGCGCGGCCAGGGTCAGTGCTTGACGGTCAGTTCGATCCCGAAGGTTCGCGGGGTCCCGTACCATCCGAAGAAGCCCTGCGCGCCGGCGGTCCCGCCGCCGCTGATCAGGCCGCCCAGCGGCTCGGCGGCGGTGGCGACGTAGTAGGCCTTGTTGGCCAGGTTGCGGCCGTAAAGCGAGACCTTCCAATTGCCTGACTCCGACCCGACACCGATGCGCAGGTTGAGCAGCGAATAGGCGCCCTGCAACGAGCGGGGATCCAGCGTGCCGTCCTCGAGCTGCTTGGCCTGGTAGGTCACGCTGCCGTTGACGAAGCCGTCGAGCCCGGTGGAGCCCAGCGGCGAATCCCAGTTGGCCGACAGGCTGCCGGACGAGGCCGGGTTATAGGCCGGCCGCAGGCCCGTGTAGTTGCAGGTCCCGGGCTTCGCGCCGTCCGGGGTCCTGCCGACATAGCACTGGGCCGAGGGATAGCTGGTGAACTTGGCGTCGTTCACCTGGCCGCTGGCGGCGATAGTCAGGTGCTCGACCGGCGCCCACTGCAGGTCGACCTCCAGGCCGTCGATGCGGCGGTCGCCGGCGTTGCCGACGATGAAGCCGATGCCGGTGAGCGGGTTCAGGGTCGATTCCTGGAAGCCGTTCAGCTCCATCCGGAAGACGTCGGCGTTCAGCAGCACCTTGCGGTCGAAAAAGGTCGACTTGACGCCGGCCTCGTAGGTGGTCGAGGTCTCCGGATTGAAGGCGAGCGGCGTACCGGCCGAGGTCTGGCGCGCGTTGAAGCCGCCGTCCTTGAAGCCGGTCGCGGCGATGGCGTAGGCCATGACGCCCTGGGTGATGTCGTACTGGGTCCCGAGCGACCAGGTCAGCTTGTGGTCCTCGCGGCTGAGCGACTGAAGCGGATTGATCGGAAACGAGGCCTTGAAGGCGGCCGAGGCGCCGGGATTGTCGACGCTGGCGGTGACGGCGTCCTTCTTGTCGTTCGAGTAGCGCAAGCCCCCGGTCACCCGCCAGGCGTCGGTCAGGTGGAAGGTGGCCTGTCCGAAGGCGGCGATGCTCTTGGTCGTCTGGTTGTAGAAATAGAAGGTGTTGTCGCCGGGGGTGATCTTGCCGGTGGCGCCGGGGAACACCCGGTTGGCGCCGACGTGGGCGGTGAGCCGGTTCTGGTAGTCCTCCGACTCGCGGAACAGGTAGATCCCGCCCAGGTATTCGAGGCGCTGGCCGGTCGGCGAGGCGATCCGGAGCTCCTCGCTGTAGCTCATGGACTTCAGCGGCTGCGGGCCGGTGCCGACGTCGATCGGCAGGCCGTCCGCCGACAGGGTCTTGATGTTGTCGTAGAACTCGTTGAACGCGGTGATCGACGTCAGGGTGTGGCCGCCCAGGACCTTGACGTCGACCTGGCTGGAGACCCCGTAGATCTGGGTCACGTCGTCGCCCACGGTCTCGTCGTCCACCGTGAAGTCCAGGCTGGTGAACTTGGTGAAGGGGTGGCCCGCCGCGACCATCGCCGCCAGGAAGCCCGGGGTGGCGATGCCGCCCGGCCCGGTCGGATTGATCGGCTCGCCCGTGCAGCAATGCGAATGCAGGTGGGTGTAGTAGCCGATGAAGTTGGCGGTGATGTCGTCGGTCGGGGTCCACTTGATGCGGCCCCGAACGCCCTGCTGCTGGCCGTCGTTGGTGCGCGAGCCGTCGTAGAGGTTCTTCTCGTAGCCGTCGTGGCCGTTCGTCCAGGCGGTCAGGCGGCCATTCAGATTGTCGGCGATCGCGCCGCCGACATAGGCCGAGACGTGGAATTCGTCGAAGTTGCCGACGCCCGCGGTCATCCCGGCCTCGGGCGCGGCGGTCGGGTCGCGGGTCACGATGTTGATGGCGCCGACGGGCGTGTTGCGGCCGTAGAGCGTGCCTTGCGGACCGCGCAGGACCTCGATCGAAGCGATGTCCTGGATGTTCGACTGGATCGGGCCCGCAGCCGGCATGAAGACGCCGTCCAGGAAGATGCCGACGCTGGGCTCGATGCCCGGATTGGTGCCCGACGAGCCGATGCCGCGGACCAGGATGGTGGTGTTTCGGTTGTTGTTGGAGGCGACCAGTTGGACGCTCGGCATCTGCTTGGCGACGTCGGTGAAGTTGACGATGCCCTGCCGCTCGAGGTTGGAGCCGCTGAACGCCGAGACCGACATCGGCACGTCCTGCAGGTCCTGCGCCCGCTTCGTCGCGGTGACGATCAGGGTCTCGACCTCGGTGGCGCTGGCGGCGGCGGCCGTCGGCGTCGCCTGGGCGTGGGCAAGGCCGGGCGCAGCCATCGCGGCGAGCGAAGCGCCAAGCAGCAGACTGCGGGTGAGCGCGGATGAAATCATGGATGTTCCCCTATGAAGGCCGTTCCGTTCGTCTAGACGCGAACGTGAATTCCGCTTCAGCATCCGCCCGGCCGCCGGGGCTGTCAACCGGAACGGCGGCTCATGTTTTGGACTGTGGCGCGAACGCCTCGGCCAGGCTCAGGTCCTGCAGCCAGCGTTCGACCTCGTGCCGTTCGCGGCCGAACAGGCGGCGGCCGATCCGCTCGCGGATCAGGTCCCGCGACTGCACGGGATAGGTCCGCGTCAGGTAGCTGGCGGGCTCGCCATAGGTGTCGACGGTGAACGCCTTCGCCCCGCTCTCCACCGCCGCGGCGTTGGCCGCCAGGACCGGCGCATAGCGGCTCGCCGTTTCTTCCAGCACGTGCCGGGCGAAGGCGGTGGACGTCGGGAAGGCCGCCCAGGCGCCCAGGCCGTCCCAGTCGTCGGCGCCGCGCTCGGCCCAGGCGACCAGCCGCGGAAAGCGCTCGACGACCTTGCGCGGATCCGGGTCGTGAAGGGTGTGGGCGCGGAACCCTCCGAGCATCATGCAGTCGGCGGCGCTCGGCCGGTCGCCCAGCAGGTAGCGGGTCTGCGCCAACTGGGCGTCGGCGGCGGCCAGCAGGCGCTCGTACTCCGCCTCGGCGGCGGCCTGGTGGAAGGCCGTCTCGGTGCCGGTGGCGCGGCAGGCGCGCGGACCCCAGCCGCGGATGAACTCAGCGGCCGTCTCGTCGCCGCCGGCGATGGCGCGCGAGGCGAACTCGGCGCTGGCCGGGTAGTGCCAGCGGTAGTGCACCATGGTGCGCGCCACCCACTCGTCGAGATATTCCTCGACCACCTGCGCCAGGACGCCGAGCGGGCCCTCCGGGAACAGCCGCCGGTCGGGGAAACGCTGGTCGAGCAGGTCGATAATCGGCGTGGTGTCGGCCAGCATCCAGCGCTCGGGCGTCAGCAGGACCGGGACCTGATGGGTCCCGGCGCGCCGCTCGATCTCCTCGGCGTCCGGCCGCCCGCGCTTCAGGACGAACTCGAAGGGCGCGCCATAAAAGGTCAGCGCCGCCTCGAGCTTGCGCGTGAACAGGCTCTGCCGCGAGCCGTAGAGCACGTACATGGACGGCGCCGGCTCGCGGGCCGCCTATCGCCGATCCGGGCCCGGGATCTGCGCCACCTTGGTCCCCGGCGGCGTGTACCAGATGGGCGAGCACCAGGCCCGCTCCTGGATCGTCTTGTCGCGGCCCGCGGGGAACGGCAGATGCCGCTTGATCGCCAGCAGCGTCGTCCAGCGCGGCGTCGGGATTTCCAGCGCCCGGACATAGTAGACCGCCGGCCGGGCCGGATCGAACTCGGGATCGCGCCAGACGGTCTGCAGCACCGGCGCGCCGATGGTGTTCGTATATTTGCCGGTCTTCAGGTCGACGGTGTCGCCAACCGCCGGGGCCTTGCCGGTCCGCGGGTCGACCTTGCGGCCGCCGGACAGCGCCACGTCGAACACCTTTTCCTTGTAGCCCTGGCCGTCCAGCCAGACCTTCACCATCTGCACCCGGTCGAGGTTGCCGCTCTCGGGCGCCTTCATCGCCTGGACGATGAAGGTCGGCGCCTTGGCTGCGCGCGGAGCCGCCGGCAGGTCGCCGCCCATGGGCGCGCCGGTCGCGTAGGCCTTGGCCACCCAGTCCGGCCTGGCCAGCATCGACGGCGTGAAGGACCACCCGCCGAACGCCCGCACGCGGATGCGCGGGCCCGAGGTCGCGAAGGTCTCCTTGCGCTTGAGCGCCGCGAAGATCGATTCCCGCGTGTTGTGCTCGGCCCAGACGCCGGTCAGGCCGGCGGACGAAAAGATCGTCTGGTCCTCGTTCTGGTGCTCGCCGCCCGTCGCCTCGGCCTGTTCGTCGATGAGCGCCGGCGTCGGGACCAGGTTCAGGCGGTGCTTGGCGGTCTCGACGTCGGGCAGCATGGTGTTCGGGTCGATGCCGAACGGGCCGCCGGCCATGGCGTTCTCGTCGCTGGCGCTCAGGCCGTTGTGGATGTCGGACGCCCCGACGACGCCCATCTTGTACGGGTTGGCCCCGACCTTCTGCTGGATCACCAGGCCGCGCCCGAAGGCCTCGCGGATGTAGCTTCCGTGCGACTTGCTCTTCTCCTCGGGGTGGGTGAGCAGGTGGTCGAAGATCTCGAAATTGGCGAACTCGTCGGAGGATGACAGCTCCGGATTGGTCTCCGACTGGCCCTTGTTCTGGGCGATCTCGGTCAGTGGCTCGTTCAGCGCGCGGCGCTGGGCGTAGGCTTCGTCGATCGGCCGGCCGGCGCTGTCGTTCCAGTCGTACATCAACCCGCCGGAGACGTTGCCGTTGTGCGGGATGGCCAGAGCCTCGACGCCGCCGGCGCGGTTCTTCTCCAGGTAGGACCAGAGGTCCTCGGGCTTCGGCGAGTCGGCCGAGGTGAACGGCAGCGGCGCGTCGTCGCCCTTGAAGATCACGTTGCGGTGCAGGTTATAGCGGCCCTGGTTCATCGACGACCATTCGTAGGCGATGAAGGTCGTGAACTTGCCGGGCTGGTAGTTGCCGTTCGCCGCCTGCTTCTCGGCCTCCCAGGCGTTCTTCATCGCCGGCTTGGCGTTCATCTCCGGGATTGGCGTGCGCCGGTCGACCGCGTTCTTGAGGATGTAGAAGGCCGAGGCCGGATCCTTGGCGATCCGCTTGCCGACCTCGCTCAGCGAGAAGGGGTTCGGCGGATGATCCAGCTGGTTCATCACCCCCATGTTCTCGGAGTGGTCGGTGACCGCGGCGAAATCCAGCGGCCAGGCCCGGTGGGCGTGGGTCGCGCCGAACGGGATCGTCTCGCCGCGCGCGAACTTCAGGGCCTGGTCCGGCGTCGTCTTGGTGCCCATCAGGCTCCAGGCGTCGAAGGAATAGGCGGTGTGCAGGTGCAGTTCGCCAAAATAGGCGCGCCGGTCCGCGGCGGCCGCCGGCGCGTTGGACGCCTTGGGCGCGGGCTTCGCCACCGGATCGGCCTGGGCCGAGCACCCCGCGATGAACAAGGTCGTCGCCATGAGCGCCCAGCGGCGCCCCAGTTCGCCCATCCGCGCACCCATGATGTCCTCCTCCCGATTTGGCCCGCGGCTCTGACGGCCGCCGAGGTTCCGCTTGAACGGAACCGGAATTTCAGTTCACTTAATCCTGAAGCGCGGCCGCCTGTCAACGCGGCGGCGAGCGACGGACCCGAGGAAGCAGGCCATGACCGAATTGTCCCCGATCGCGCTGAAGGGCGTGCCCGGCTCACCCTACACCCGCAAGATGCTCGCGCTGCTGCGCTACCGGCGGCTGCCCTATCGGCTGATCCTCGCCTCGCACGAGGCGCCGGGCCTGCCCATGCCGAAGGTGAGCCTGCTGCCGACCTTTTTCTTCCCCGGCCCGGACGGCGAGTTGCAGGCGGTGACCGATTCCTCGCCGATCCTGCGCCGCCTGGACGCCGAGCATCCGGCCCGGCGCGTCCGGCCCGAAGACCCGGCCCTGGCCTTCCTCGACTCCCTCCTGGAGGACTACGCCGACGAGTGGCTGACCAAGGCCATGTTCCACTACCGCTGGCGCTACGAGCCCGACATCAAGCGGGCCTCCGACGTCCTGCCGGCCTGGCGCGGGCGCGCCTCGGACGCCGCCCTGGCCGAGGCCGGCAAGGCGATCGCCGCGCGCCAGATCCCGCGCCTGCGCTACGTCGGATCGAACGAGGTGACCGGGCCGGTCATCGAGGCCAGCTACATGCGCTTCCTGGACGCCTTCGAGGCGCACCTTCGCGACCATGCCTTCCTGCTGGGCGCCCGGCCGGGCGGCGGCGACTTCGGGGCCTTCGGCCAGCTCACCCAGCTCGCCATGTTCGACCCGACGCCCATGGCCATCACCGCGGCGCGCGCGCAACGGGTGTTCGCCTGGGTCGGCGCGGTGGAGGACCTGTCGGGGCTGGAGCCGGCGCCGTCCGACTGGTTTTCGCCCAGCGCCCTGCCCGCCAGCCTCAAGGCCATCCTGGCGGAGGTCGGCCGCGTCTACGCCCCGCTGCTGATCGCCAACGCCAAGGCCGTGCAGGCCGGCGCCGAGCGGGTCGAAACAGAGATCGGCGGCCAGCCCTGGATCCAGCAGCCCTTCCCCTACCAGGCCAAGTGCCTGGCCTGGCTGCGGGAGGAGTACGCCGCCCTCAACTCCGGCCAGCGCGCAAGCGTGGCGGCGACCCTGGCGGACGCCGGATGCGAGGCGCTGATCGCGGCGTAGAGCCCTCCCCGCTCACCTCGAATTCATCTGGGCGGATACTCGGTGGAACCAATCCCAGATCGGGGCGTTGCGTCTTCGGCGCGGGAAACCTGTGAGGTGCGCCGGGGAGGGTATTGCCATCTTACCGCGCGCAGGCCTTTGGGCGCTCTGATGGCTACAATCCTGGTCGTCGAGGACGAGGTCTTCATCCGCCAAAGCGCCGAATGGGCGATCCAGGACCTGGGTCACACGCCGCTGCTGGCCGGCGATCTGACCGAGGCCCTGGCCCACCTGACGGGCGCGGCCCCCATCGACGGGCTCTTTGTCGATATCCGCCTCAACACCCTGGCCTTCGGAGGCTACGACGTCGCCGACCGGGCCGTCGGCATCCGGCCTGACCTGCGGGTGCTCTACACCTCCGGCACGCCCCTGGCCGAGACCATGAGCCAACGCTTTGTCGAAGGCGGCCGGTTCCTCCAGAAGCCCTACTCCGCCGCGCAACTCGGATTTTCTCTCGGAGAGCTGCTACAATAGCCGCCGCGATGTGTTGCAACCCCCGCAACGCCCGCCCCCGCAGACCTGAACTAGGAAACCCCATCGGGATTTCAAAAACGAAGCCGCTCGCCTCCGGCCGCGGCCCCGCGGCTTCTGAGAACGCGCCCCATCGCCAGACCGAAGAGTCGATCGTCGAGGCCAGCGCCTTGCAGAGCGCGATCTTCAACAGCGCCAACTTCTCCAGCATCGCCACCGACGCCAAGGGCGTGATCCAGATCTTCAACGTCGGCGCCGAGCGGATGCTCGGCTTCACGGCCGCCGAGGTCATCAACACCATCACCCCGGCCGACATCTCCGACCCGCAGGAACTCATCGCCCGCGCCCAGGCCCTCAGCGCCGAGCTTTCGACCCCGATCACCCCGGGGTTCGAGGCCCTGGTGTTCAAGGCCTCGCGCGGCATCGAGGACATCTACGAGCTCACCTATATCCGCAAGGACGGGAGCCGGTTTCCCGCGGTGGTCTCGGTCACCGCGCTCCGCGACGCGCAGGACAAGATCATCGGCTACCTGTTGATCGGCACCGACAACACCGCGCGCAAGCAGGCCGAGGAAGCCCTGATCAAGGCCGGGGCCCTGCAAAGCGCGATCTTCAACAGCGCCAACTTCTCCAGCATCGCCACCGACGCCCAGGGGGTGATCCAGATCTTCAACGTCGGGGCCGAGCGAATGCTCGGCTACACGGCCGCCGAGGTGATGAACAAGATCACGCCGGCGGAGTTCTCCGATCCCCGCGAGCTGATCGCCCGGGCCGAAGCGCTCAGCGTCGAGCTGGCCACCCCGATCACCCCAGGGTTCGAGGCCCTGGTATTCAAGGCCTCGCGCGGCATCGAGGACATCTATGAGCTGACCAAGATCCGCAAGGACGGCACGCGCTTCCCGGCGGTCGTGTCGGTCACCGCCCTCCGCGATCCGCTGGGCGCGATCATCGGCTATCTGCTGATCGGCACCGACAACACCGCGCGCAAGCTGGTCGAGGAAGAACAGAAGAAGTCTGACCAGCGGCTGAGGGACCAGCAGTTCTACACCCGCTCGCTGATCGAATCGAACATCGACGCCCTGATGACCATCGACCCCGCCGGCATCATCACCGACGTCAACAAGCAGACCGAGGCGCTCACCGGCTGCACCCGCGACGAGCTGATCGGCGCGCCGTTCAAGGAGTGCTTCACCGATCCGGAACGCGCAGAGGCCGGTATCAAGCGGGTGCTCAGCGAAAAGTCCGTGACCGACTACGAGCTCACCGCCCGCGCGCGCGACGGCAAGCAGACCGTGGTCTCCTACAACGCCACGACCTTCTACAACCGCAGCCGCACCCTGCAGGGCGTATTCGCCGCCGCCCGCGACGTCACCGAGCGCAAGCGGGTGGAGCGCGAACTGCAGCAGGCCAAGGCGGCGGCCGAAAGCGCCAGTCGGACCAAGTCCGACTTCCTGGCCAGCATGAGCCACGAGATCCGCACGCCGATGAACGCGGTCATGGGCATCGCCGACCTGCTGGCCAAGACCGAGCTCACGCCGCAGCAGGACAAGTACGTTCAGATCTTCCGCCGCTCCGGCGACAACCTCCTGAACCTGATCAACGACATCCTCGACCTCTCCAAGGTGGAAGCCTCCCAGCTCGACCTGGAGCGCACCGGATTCTCCCTGGCCGACCACCTCGAGAAGGTGATCGAGATGGTCGCGCCCCGCGCCCAGGAAAAGGGCCTGACGCTGGTGTGGGAAATCGCGCCTGGCGTCAGCAACGACCTGGTCGGCGACCCGACGCGACTGCGCCAGGTGCTGCTCAATCTGCTCGGCAATGCGATCAAGTTCACGCCGGGCGGAAGCGTTTCGCTGAACGTCGAGCCCGACGGGGACAAGGCCGTGCCGACCGCCCTGCGGTTCACCGTGTCGGACACCGGTATCGGCATCCCGGGCGATAAGCTCAGCCGGGTGTTCGAACGCTTCACCCAGGCGGACTCCTCCACGACCCGCCGGTTCGGAGGCTCGGGCCTGGGCCTGACGATTTCCAAGCGGCTGGTTGAGCTCATGGGCGGCCGGATCTGGGTGGAGAGCGTCCTGGACGAAGGCAGCACCTTCAGCTTCGCCGTGCCTTTCGAGGTCTGGTCCGAGGCCAACCGACCCCTGGCGGCGCCGGCGGGCGCCGGGCCCAAGGGACAGCTTCCGGCGCTCAGGATCCTGCTGGCCGAGGACTCGCCCGACAACTGCACCATCGCGCTCGCCTATCTCGAGCACACGCCCTACCGGATCGACGTCGCCGAGACCGGCGCCATCGCCTGCCAGATGTTCACTGCCGGCCGCTACGACCTGGTCCTCATGGACCGCCAGATGCCGGTCATGGACGGCCTGACCGCGACGCGCACCCTGCGGGCCTGGGAAGAGGCCAACGGCCGGACTCCGACCCCGATCATCGCGCTCACGGCTTCGGCGCTGAAGGGCGATCGGGAGACTTGCCTGGCCGCCGGCTGCACGGCCTATCTGAGCAAGCCCATCAAGCAGGACGTCCTGCTGCAGGCGATCGCCGACTATTCCGCGGCCAGGCCGGCGGCGGACCCGGAGAACCCGCCCACGCGGACGGACCGCAGGCTCGCCGAGCGAACGCCCGCCTATCTGCTCAATTGCCGGCAGAACGTCATCGACATGGACGACGCCCTCGACCGCGCCGACTTCGAGGCGGTGACCGTCCTGGGGCACAATCTGCGCGGCTCGGGCGGCGGCTTCGGCTTCCCGGCCATCACCGACATCGGCGCGGGCCTCGAAGACGCCGCGGAGAAGTCCGACGCCGACGCCTCGCGCAAATGGGTCGCCAAGCTCTCCCGCTATCTGACCCGGCTCGAGACGGTAGCCTAGACCGGCGGGGCCGTCTTCAGATAGCCGATGACGATGTCGGCGATCAGCTTCGGCTGTTCGGGCAGCATGGCGTGGCCGGCGTTGGGGATGGTGACCACCGTCACCCGGTCGGGGTGGGCCTGCTTCAGGGCCTCGGCGTTGGTCGGGGCGGCGACGCGGTCGTTGGCGGCCTGAACGATCAGGATCGGCGCGTGGCCGCCGTCCAGCCATTCGCCGTTGGGGGTCGCGGCGCCGGCGGCCGTCTGGCCGGCCGCCACGTCGGGATACCAGCCCCCGCGCCAGACCGAAGGGTCGTTGCCGGGCGCGAAGAAGGCGGTCTTCACCGCCGCCAGATGCTGCTCCGCCGACAGCGTCTCGACGAAGACGTTCTGCAGGGCCGTCTGCACCTCCGGCTCCATCTTCACCTGCCCGCCGGCGGCCAGCAGGATCAGCCGCGACACCTGCTCGGGCCGGCGTGAGGCGAGCGCGCGGACGATGCGGTTGCCGTGTGCGTGGCCGATGAACACCGCCGGCTTGTCCGACAGTCCCCGGGCGACCATGCCGAAGTCGTCGGCCAGGTCGAACATGGTCACGCCGGTCATGGGCCCGCGGCTCTGGCCCAGGCCCCGCGGATCCACCGCGGCGACCTGGTAGCCGGCCGCCGCCAACCGCGCGGCGAGGTCGTCGAAGTCCGACGCGCCGCGCCCGAGCGAGGGCACGAGCACCACCAAGGGTCCCTTGCCCCGCACCGTGGCCGCGATGGTCACCTTGCCCTTGGCGTCGGTGCGGGAAAAGGTGCGCACGGCCTGGGCCTGGGCCATGGCCGGCGCCAGAGCGGCGGCGACGGCCAGCGTCAGGGCGGATCTGCGGGACAGGGCGGACATCTGCGGACCTCCGAAAGCTTACAGGCCGCCAGTATCTGCCCAATCCGGACCGAAACGGAAAGCGCCGGCCGAACGCCTTGCGAGCCGCCGATCCGCGCGGAGCCGAGGGAGAGCCGACTCAGCGCGCCAATTTCCCCATCACCCGCAGCCGGCTGACGCCGCCGTCAGGGTAGATGTTCAGGCGCACGAACTTCACCGGCCCCAGCGTCGCCAGCTCGTCGCGGAACAGGTGCGCCGTGTCGGCCGCCAGCTTCACCTCCGGCAGCAACACCGGCCAACCCTCGGCCTGCGCCGCGATTTCCTCGGGCGAGCCGTGCGCGCGCGCCGACGCCTGGATCGAGCAGCGGTCGGGGTAATTGCCCTTGAAGTGGGCGGTGTCCACCGTGACCTCCTCGATCCGCCCGAAGGCGCCCAGCTCCAGCACCGCCCAGTCGTGCCCAGGTTCGCGGCGCCGGCGCGTCTCCCAGCCGTCGCCCATGTTCACACCCCGGCCGGGCGCGGTGAGGTTGGCGACCGCGCCATAGTGCTCGTTGTTGGCGATAATCCCGCGCCCGCCGTTCGCCACGGCCAGGAGGTCGATAGCCTCGTCGGCCGGCGCCTTGGTCCAGTCCGGCAGCACCCGGCCCCAGACGCGCAAGCGCGCCACGCCGCCGTCCGGATAGATGTGCAGCCGTACATGGGTGACGGGCTCGGCATGGCCGATCGCGACCCAGACCCGGTCGTCGCCCTTCAGCTCCAGCTTGGGCGTCACCGCCGTCCAGGCCTCGTCGGGCGGGATCTCCGCCTCCGACCGCGCGACCTCCAGCATCGCGCCCGGCGGGTAGTTGCCGGTGAAGAAGGCGGTGTCGATCTCGAAGCCCGCCACCTCACCGGGGACGCCCAGGCGGACCACGCACCAGTCGTGGCCCTCCACGCGCTTGCGGCGGCTTTCCCAGCCGTCCATCCACTTGCCGTTGTCGTCGTACTTGCCGTCGATCCAGACCGGCGCGTCCGGCGAGATGAGGCGGGCCTTGTCGGCGAAGAAGTCGTCGGTGGCGTAGACCACCTGCGACCCCAGCCGGGGCTGGGCCAGGTCCACGTAACGGCGGCGCAGGTCGTCGAACATGGCGCGGTCCCTCTCAGGTCAGCTCGGCAAGCCGGAACCCGGCGATGCGGTGGATCTGGTCGATGGCGGCGGCGAACTCCGTCTCGGGGTCGTTGGCCAGCCGCGCCTCGAACGCCGCCAGGATGTCGGCCCGCGTCATGCCCTTCACCGCGACGATGAAGGGAAAACCGAAGCGTGCGTCATAGGCGCCGTTCAGCCGCTGGAACGCCGCGAACTCCTCGGCGTCGCATTGGTCCAGCCCCGCGCCGGACTGCTCCCGCACCGAGGCCTGCGCCATCCGCGCGCGGCTCGCCAGCTCCGGATGCGCGCGGATCAGCGCCAGCCGCATCTCCTGCGGCGCGGCGTCCACCTGCGCCCGCATCGCCTGCGCCAGCGCCCCCGGCGCATCCAGCCGTCCTGCCTCTGCCGCCGGCCAGACGCCCTCCGCCACCCACGGCGAGGCCTCGTAGACGGGGCCGAAGACGGCGAGGAATTGGGCGTGGGAAAGAGAGCTGGGCTTCACTGTTGAGCCCCAAACGCTGTCGTCATCCTTCCGTCAGCCGCAGGCTGAGCCGGGGGAGCCAAGCTGATCTTCGAAATGGCCAACTCAGCTCGGGTCCCCCGGATCGCCTCTTCGGACGACCGGAGGATGACGGGGGTTGGGGACGCCTCATCCTTCATGGGGATGCCGCTCGCGCCAGTGGCGCGCGATGTCGACGCGGCGGCAGAACCAGACGTCCTTGTGGCCCTGGGCGTAGGCGATGAACCGCTCCAGCCCGGCCATCTTGCCCGGCCGTCCGGCCAGGCGGCCGTGCAGGCCCACCGACATCATCTTCGGCGATGTCTCGCCCTCGGCATAGAGCACGTCGAAGGCGTCCTTCAGGTAGGCGAAGAAATCGTCGCCGGTGACCAGGCCGCCGCCGGAGAAGCGCATGTCGTTGGCCTCCAGGGTGTAGGGCACGATCAGATGCGGCCGCCCCGCGACCTGCGTCCAGAACGGGAGGTCGTCGGAATAGTCGTCGGCGTCGTAGAGGAAGCCACCCGCCTCCGCCGCCAGCCGGCGGGTGTTGGGGCTGGTCCGCCCCGTGTACCAGCCCAGCGGCGGGTCGCCGGTCAGCCGGGTGTGGACCTCGATGGCGCGGGCCATGTGCTCGCGTTCCACCGCCTCGGGCACGTCCTGGTAGTTGATCCAGCGCCAGCCGTGCGAGGCGATCTCGTGGCCCGCCTCCAGGAAGGCCTCGACCACGGCGGGATTGCGCTCCAGGGCCATCGCCACCCCGAACACCGTCACCGGCACATGGCGGCGGGCGAACAGTTGCAAGAGCCGCCACACCCCGGCGCGGCTGCCGTACTCGTAGATCTGTTCCATGCTCATATGCCGCGCGCCGAACACGGGCGCGGGGTTGATCAGGTCGGAGAGGAAGGTTTCGGACGAGGCGTCCCCGTGCAGGACGCTCATCTCCGCGCCCTCCTCGTAGTTCAGCACCAGTTGCACGGCGATCCGCGCCCCGCCAGGCCAGTGGGCGTGCGGCGGCCCGCGGCCGTAGCCGACGAGATCGCGTGGATAGTCGTCGTCACTCATGTCGGACCGCATACTAGGCCAAAGAGTTGCAATTGCATGGGGTTGGACCGACTCTGGGCGGCTGGCGGTCCCGGAAGGCAAATGAGCGGTCTCACCACCCACGTGCTGGACACGGCGAACGGCAGGCCCGCCGCCGGCATGGCCGTGCGCCTGCTGCGGGGCGGTCAGGTTCTGGTCAGCACGCGGACCAATTCCGACGGCCGGTGCGACGCGCCCCTCCTGGCCGGCGAGGCCCTGACGGCCGGCGCCTATCGGCTGGAGTTCGACGTCGGCCCCTACTTCCGGGCGCTCGGAGTCGCCCTGCCCGATCCGGCCTTCCTGGACACCGTCGCCCTCGAGTTCGGGATCGCCGAGCCGGTCCAGCCCTATCACGTGCCCCTGCTGGTCAGCCCGTTCGGCTATTCCACCTATCGCGGTAGCTGACCATGGGCCGCCCGATCCGATTCCTG
Organism: Phenylobacterium sp.; assembly: GCF_035569475.1. GTDB lineage: Bacteria > Pseudomonadota > Alphaproteobacteria > Caulobacterales > Caulobacteraceae > Phenylobacterium. The sequence goes on along the minus strand of NZ_DATMNA010000076.1, from coordinate 43,768 downwards.
CTGGACGGCGAGGTTCGGGAACTGGCGGACGCTGACCCGACGCTGACCGTGCTCAACCTGCTGCGCTACGACCTGCGCCGCACCGGCTCCAAGGAAGGCTGCGCCGAGGGCGATTGCGGCGCCTGCACGGTCGTGCTGGGCGAACTGGCGGACGGCAAGGTCGCCTTCCGGGCGGTCAATGCCTGCCTTCTGTTCGCCCCCATGCTGGACGGCCGCGCCCTCTTCACCGTCGAGAGCCTGAAGCGGCCGGACGGCGCCTTGCATCCCGTGCAGCAGGCCGTGGTCGCCTGTCACGCCTCGCAGTGCGGCTTCTGCACCCCGGGCTTCGTCATGAGCCTCTACGCCCACCAGCGTTCCGGCGCCGCCACCGACAGCGCCACCCTGAAGGATGCGCTGGCCGGCAACCTCTGCCGCTGCACCGGCTACGGCCCGATCCTCGCCGCGGGCCAGGCCATGGGCGGCGATCCGGAAGCGGCAGAGACCGGGGCGCTGGCGGCGGCTCTCCTGGGCCTGCGGCGGGCCGAAAGCCTGGAGGTCGAGCACCGGGGCCGCCGCTTCCTGGCCCCCCGCACGGCCGCGGACTTCGCCGCCGCGGTCGAACGGAACCCCGACGCCGTGATCCTCGCCGGCGGCACCGACGTCGGCCTGTGGGTGACCAAGCAGCACCGGGACCTGGCCGTGGTCATCTCCCTGAACGAGGCGGAAGAGCTCCGGCGCATCGACGACCAGGCGGACGCCATCCGCGTCGGCGCGGGCGTGAGGTACGCCGACGCCCATGCCGCCCTGGCCGACCTCCATCCGGAATTCGGCGACCTGCTGCGCCGGCTGGGCGGCCTGCAGGTCCGCAACCTGGGCACTATCTGCGGCAACATCGCCAACGGCTCGCCGATCGGCGACATGCCCCCGGCCCTGATCGCGGCCGGCGCGACCCTGGTGCTGCGCCGCGGCGAGGAAAGGCGGACGCTGCCGCTGGAGGCCTATTTCCTGGCCTACGGGAAACAGGACCGGCGCCCGGGCGAGTTCGTCGAGGCGGTGGTCGTGCCGCGCATCCCGGCGGCCCGGGTGTTCCGCGCCTACAAGCTTTCCAAGCGCTTCGACCAGGACATCTCCGCCGTCTGCGCCGGCGTCTCGATCAGCGTCGAGGCCGGCCGCGTCACCGAGGCCCGCATCGCCTTCGGCGGCATGGCCACGACGCCCAGGCGCGCGGCGGCCTGCGAGGCCGCGCTCACCGGCCAGCCCTGGAGCGAAGCCGCCGTCCGCGCCGCCGCCGAGGCCCTGGCCGAGGACTTCCAGCCCATCGACGACCTGCGCGCCTCGGCCGCCTATCGCCTGCAGGCGGCAGGCAACCTGCTGATCCGCGCCTGGCTGGAGAGCGGCCCCGGCGCGCCGCTCCGCGTCCTCGAAGCCGAGGCGGTGGCCCATGGCTGACGCCGGAGACGCCCTTCGCACGCTTTCCGCCGTCCACAGCGCCATCGCCCACGACAGCGCCGAAAAGCACGTCTCCGGCGAGGCGCTCTACATCGACGACCTGCCCGAGCCGGTGGGCCTGCTGCACCTCTTCGTCGGCCAGAGCGCGCGGGCCCACGCGCGGATCATGCGGCTCGACCTCTCCGCCGTCGCCGCCGCGCCGGGCGTCGCCTGCGTGCTGACCGCCGCCGACGTGCCCGGCAGGAACGAGATCGGCCCGGTGGTGAACGACGAGCCGCTGTTGCCCGAAGGCGTCGTGCGCTTCGTGGGCCAGCCGCTGTTCGCCGTCGCCGCCGAGAGCCTGCCCAAGGCCCGCGCCGCCGCCGCCCTGGCCGTGGTCGAGTACGAGGACCTGCCGCCGCTGCTCACCATCGAGGCGGCCCGGGCGGCCAACGCCCTGATCGAGGACAGCCAGGCCATGCGGCTGGGCGACGCCCGCGCCGCCATCGCCGCGGCGCCGCACGCGCTTTCCGGGACCCTGGCCACCGGCGGCCAGGACCACTTCTACCTGGAAGGCCAGGTCGCCCTGGTCATGCCCGGCGAGGACGGCGACCTGCACGTCTGGTCCTCGACCCAGAATCCGACCGAGACCCAGCACCTGATCGCCCGGTGCCTCGGCCTGCGCGACAACGCCGTGGTGGTCGAGGTGCGGCGCATGGGCGGCGGCTTCGGCGGCAAGGAAACCCAGTCTATCCACTACGCGGCGCTCGCGGCCCTGGCCGTCCGGAAGACCGGCCGCCCGGCCAAGATCCGCCTCGACCGCGACGACGACATGGTGATGACCGGCAAGCGCCACGCCTTCGCCGTCGACTGGCAGGTGGGCTTCAACGCCGACGGCAGGCTGCGCGGCGCGGCCTTCGAACTGGCCTCCCGCTGCGGCCACTCCGCCGACCTGTCCATCGCCATCAACGACCGGGCGATGTTCCATTGCGACAACGCCTACGCCCTGCAGGCCGCCGAGATCGTCAGCCACCGCCTGCGCACCAACACTGTCTCCGACACCGCCTTCCGCGGCTTCGGCGGGCCGCAGGGGATGATGGGCGTCGAACGCGCCATGGACGCCATCGCCTGGCGCCTCGGCAAGGACCCGCTGGATGTGCGCCTGGCCAACCTCTACGGCGTGGCCGGCGATCAGACGCCCTACGGCCAGACCGTCACCGACGCCGTGGCCTTCGAGATCATGACCGAGCTGGCGGAGGACTGCGCCTACCGCGCGCGGCGCGAGGCGGTCGCCGCCTGGAACGCGCGGAACGTCATCCTCAAGCGCGGCCTGGCGCTGACGCCGGTGAAGTTCGGCATCTCCTTCACCGCCAACCATCTGAACCAGGCGGGCGCCCTGGTGCACGTCTACACCGACGGCTCGATCCACCTGAACCACGGTGGGACCGAGATGGGCCAGGGACTGAACATCAAGGTCGCCCAGGTGGTCGCCCACGAGTTCCAGGTCCCGCTGGAGACGGTGAAGATCAGCGCCACCCGGACCGACAAAGTGCCCAACAGCTCGGCCACAGCCGCATCCTCCGGCAGCGACCTCAACGGCATGGCCGCGCAAGCGGCGTGCGAGACGATCAAGGCGCGGCTGGTCGCCTTCGCCGCCGAGGAATTCCGGTGCCCGCCTGAGGCCGTCATCTTCGGCTCCGACGGCGTCCAGGCCGGCGCCACGACCCTGAGCTTCACCGAACTGGTCCGCCGCGCCTACTTCAGCCGCGTCTCGCTCTCGGCCACCGGCTACTATCGAACCCCGGAGATCCACTACGACCGGGCGCGCCACCAGGGGCGGCCCTTCTACTACTTCGCCTATGGCGCGGCCTGTTCGGAGGTCGTCGTCGACACCCTGACCGGCGAGAACAGGGTCACCCGCGTCGACATCCTGCACGACTGCGGCCGTTCGCTGAACCCGGCGGTCGACGCAGGCCAGATCGAGGGCGGCTTCATCCAGGGGATGGGCTGGCTGACCACGGAGGAGCTGGTGTTCGACGGGACCGGCGCGCTCCGCACCCATGCCCCGTCCACCTACAAGATCCCCGCTGCCGGCGACCGGCCCGACGCCTTCAACCTGTCGATCTGGAGCCGGGGCGAAAACCGCGAGGCCACCATCCACCGCTCCAAGGCCGTGGGCGAGCCGCCGCTGATGCTGGCGATCTCGGTGTTCAGCGCGCTCACCGACGCCGTCGCCAGCGCCGCCGACCACAAGATCCTGCCCAGGCTCGACGCCCCGGCCACGCCTGAGCGTATCCTGACGGCGGTCGAGGACGTGCGCCGGAGAGCCGCCCATGAGTGAGTGGATCGCCGAGGCCCTGGAGGCGGTGAGCCGCGGCGAGGCGCTGGCCATGGCCACCGTGGTCGGCGCCCAGGGCTCCACGCCGCGGGAGATCGGGGCGCGGATGCTGATCTGGCCGGACCGCTTCACCGGCACCATCGGCGGCGGCTCGCTGGAGCGCCAGGCGCTGGACCAGGCGCGCAGGCTGCTGGCCCAGGACGCGCGCCGCCACGCCCTGCAGGACTATCCGCTGGGCCCAATGCTGGGCCAGTGCTGCGGCGGCCGCGTGCGCCTGCTGGTGGAACGGATCGACGGCGACAGCCGCCGCTGGCTGGCCGAGGCCGAGCGCGCTCGCCAGGCCCGAACGCCCTTCCGCCTGCAGGCCGACATCGAGAGCTCCCACCTGCGTCGCTCCGTGCAGCCCGCCGCCGGCGAGGACCCCGCCGACAACAGCCCACGCACCCCGATCCCTGAGGTCCGCCGCCTGTCGGAGCTGATGCGGCCCGCCAGGCCCAGGCTGGCGATCTTCGGCGCCGGCCACGTGGGCCAGGCGGTGGCGCGGGCCTTCGCGCCCTTGCCCTTCGACCTGGCCTGGCTGGCCAGCCGCGAGGACCTGCGCCCAGAGGCCGGGGGGACCCACGCCGAGATCCTCGGCGAGGACGAGCTGGAGGCCTGTATCGAGGCCGCGCCGGCCGGGACGCTCTTCGCCATCTTCACCCACAGCCACGACCTGGACTACCGGCTGACCAGGGCCGTGCTGGCAAGGGGCGACTTCCGCTACCTCGGCCTGATCGGCTCGCGCACCAAGCGCGTCCGGTTCGAGAACCGGCTGAAGGCAGACGGCTTCACCGAGGCGGACCTCGCGCGCCTCACCTGCCCGATCGGCATCCCCGGCCTGCCGGGCAAGGCGCCGGCGGTGATCGCCGTGGCCCTGGCCGCGGAGCTCTTGCAACTGACGCGGGACCCGGCGGCGTGAGGTTCGCCAGATGACGTTCGAATGGGGGGCCTGGGCGAACCTGGCGATCCGCTGGCTGCACCTGACGGCCGGCATCGCCTGGATCGGCTCGTCGTTCTATTTCATGTGGCTGGACAGCCACCTGAAGCCGCCGACCAACCCGCCAAAAGGCGTCGCCGGCGAACTCTGGAGCGTCCATTCGGGCGGCTTCTACCGCCAGATGAAGTTCATGGTCGCGCCCGAGGGCCTGCCGGACGAGCTGCACTGGTTCAAGTGGGAGGCCTACACAACCTGGATCTCCGGCGTCCTGCTGCTGGCGCTGATCTTCTACGTCGGCGCCGACGTGAACCTGATCGACGCCTCCCGGCTCGCCCTGACCCGCTGGCAGGCGATCGGCGTGGGCGTGGGTTCGCTGGCGGTGGGATGGCTGGTCTACGACGGCCTCTGCCGCTCGCCCCTGGGGGCCAACCTGCGGGCCTTCGGCGTGGCCTGGTTCCTGATCCTCACGGTGGCGGCCTGGGGCTTGACCCGCATCTTCTCCGACCTGGGCGCGGTGATGCACCTGGGCGCCATCGTCGGCACGGTGATGGCCGGCAACGTCTTCCTGGTCATCATCCCCAATCAGCGGAAGGTCGTGGCCCAGGTCCTGGCTGGCGAGACGCCGGACCCCAGCCTCGGCAAGCAGGCCAAGCAGCGGTCCATCCACAACAACTACATGACCCTGCCGGTGCTGCTGATCATGATCAGCAACCACTATCCGATGATCGTCTCGGCGCCCCTGAACTGGCTGTGGCTGGCGGGCCTGGGCGTGGTCGGCTGGACCATCCGCCACTTCTTCAACCTCAGGAACGCCGGCCAGGTCCGCTACGACGTCCTGCTGCTGGGCGCGCTCGCCTTCGTCACCGTCGCGGTGCTCAACGAGACCGCCAGGCCGCCGCCGCCCGCCACCGTTCCCGTACCGCCCTTCGCCGAGGTGCGCGCCCTGGTGGACCGGCATTGCGTCGCCTGCCACGCGGCCTCGCCAACCCACAAGGGGGTCAGCGCCCCGCCCAACGGGGTGATCCTCGCCACCGACGACGGCCTGACCAAAAACGCCGCCAAGGTCTACGCGCGCGCCGTCGCCACCCATTCCATGCCGCTCAACAACGAGACCCACATGACCGACGCCGAGCGCGCCAGCCTGGGCGCCTGGATCAAGGCCGGCGCGAAGGTGGGATCGTGAACCCATCCACCAGCCTCGTCATCCTCCGGTCGCCCGAAGAGGCGATCCGGGGGACCCAGGCTGAGGTCGCGATTTCGCGAGTCGGCTTGAGTCCCCCGGATCAGCCTGCGGCTGACCGGAGGATGGCGATCTGGAGGTATTCGGATGCGTAATCTCACCCCCGAACCGCTGACCGCCGAAGCCTTCGCGCCCTTCGGGGACGTCATCGAGGCCTCCGATCGAGCCGAGCAGGTCGCGATCAACTATGGCTATACGACCCGCTTCAACGACCTGGCCGCGATCGACGTCGGCGACCAGGGCGGCCGCGCGGTCGTCAGCCTGTTCCGCGCCCGGCCCCTGGCGCCTCCGGTGCTGAAGATCTTCGAGCGCCATCCGCTGGGCAGCCAGAGCTTCACGCCGCTGCAGGGCCGTCCGTTCCTGGCGGCGGCGGCGCCGGCGGGCGACTTCGACCCCGCCGCGGTCCGCGTCTTCCGCGCCGGCCCGCACCAGGGGGTGAACTACCGCAAGGGCGTCTGGCACCACTTCCTGCTGCCGCTGGAGGCGGAGAGCGACTTCCTGGTCATCGACCGCGCCGGACCGGGCCAGAACCTCGACGAGGTCGAACTCACCGAAGCCGACTGGATCCTGGTGGTCTAAGGCCCGCCCGCGCCCGCCGCCAAGACGGCCGGCGTCGCGATGAGCCGGCCTGTCCGATGGCCGCGCCAGGCGTAGAAGAAGATGTAGAGGTAGCAGGGCGCCATCAGGGCCAGGAACACCGCCTGGAAATCGAAGTGCTGCTTCAGGACCGCGAAGGCCTGGGGGATGATCGCCCCGCCGGCGATGCCCATCACCAGCAGCGCCGATCCGGTCTCGGTCGCCCGGCCCAGGCCGCGGATCGCCAGCGGGAAGATCGCCGGCCACATCATGGCGTTGGCGAAGCCCAGCGCCGCGACGCAGGCCACAGAGGCATAGCCATGGGTCGCGAAGGCGCCCGCCGCCAGCGCCACGCCCAGCAGGGCCGAGCCGCGCAGATAGGTCTCCTGCGAGACGACCTTCGGCGTCAGCAGCAGGCCCGACAGATAGCCCAGCAGCATGGCCGCGAGCGTGAAGGCGGTGAAGAACTTGGTCTGGTCGAGCGGCAGTCCGAAGCCGCGGCCATAGGCGCCGATGGCGTCGCCGGCCATGACCTCGACGCCCACATAGACGAAGAGGCAGAGCACCCCCAGCCACAGGTGCGGATAGCGGAAGATGCTGGGCGCGGGCCCGCCGGCGTCGTGCGCCGAAGCGTTGGCCTCCGAGGCCTTCAGCTCCGGCAGCGGCGATTTCAGCACCCCGACAGCGGCGGCAAGTAAAATGGCGGCCATGGCCAGGTAGGGCAGATGGATCTTGGCCGCGAAGCGGTCGAGCAGCGCCTCGCGCGCCGGCCCGCTCAGCCCCTTGAGGGCGTCCGCCAGGTCGCCGATCCCGTGCAGCACCAGGGCGCCGATCACCAGGGGCGCGGCGATGCCGGCGAGCTTGTTGCAGATGCCCATCAGGGCGATGCGCCGCGCGGCCCCCTCGATGGGGCCCAGGATGCTGACGTAGGGATTGATCGCCGTCTGCAGCAGCGCCAGGCCGCCGCCGATGGTGAAGAGGCCGGCGAGCGCGCCGGGATACCAGCGCCGGGTGGCGAACTCCCCGAAGGCGCCGGCCCCGGCCGCCATCACCGTCAGGGCCAACGCCAGGCCCTTCTTCAGGCCGGTGCCCCGCAGGATCCAGGACGCCGGCAGGGCCAGGACGAAATAGGACAGGTAGAAGACCATCAGGATCAGGAACGAGTTCACCTCGTCCAGATCGAAGGCCAGCCGCACGAAGCTGATCAGCGGACCGTTCAGCCAGGTCACGAAGCCCGTGACGAAGAACAGCGCGCCCGCGATCGCGATCGACCGCCCGAGGGTCGGGTCGGACCGGCCGGGTGCGGACGCGCTGTCCGCCATGGTCAGTCGCCGTGCGCCCCGGCGGGCGCCTTGCCGGCCGCCGCCGGGCCGTATTCCAGGGCGTTGAAGACGAACTTGAAGGTGCCGTAGGACTGGCCGCGCATGGCGACTTCCGGCCCGAGCAGGAAGAGTTTGCCCTTCCCGTAGTTGGCGTCGACCACGCCCACCGTCCCGTCCAGCGCCTTCTGGCCCCAGGCCCAGCCGCTGAGCAGCGGGTCGGCGCCCTCGAACCAGGACACCTGCCGGGCCTTGTCCGGGGCGGTGATCTTGAACACCGGGCTGCTATCGAAGAAGACGTCGACCTTGTCGGCGAAGCCGAAGCCGAGCGGCTCCTTGTTGTCGACCTTGGCCGAGAGGATGGAGCCGGGGATGTAGAACTTGGTCGACGGCAGGGGCGCGAGCTTGCCGTCCTTGCCGGGCGCGGCCAGGCCGTTCTCGGTCAGCTTCAGATATTCGCCAAGCCGGGTCGAACTGCCGAGCGCCACCGCCGTGCCGCCCTTGTCGATGAAGGCCTGGACCTGCGGCAGGGTCTTTTCCGCCGTCACCCGGCCCAGCATCTTGCGATACTGCTCGGGCACCTCTTCGGCCGTGGGCAGGCCGCGCCCGCCGCCACCGCCGCCGTAGCGGCTGTCGCCGCCCGGAATGGCCCCGTCGACAAACAGCAGCACGTCGTACTTGGCGTTGAGGTTCCCGGCGTCCAGCTCGGGCGCATAGACCAGGGTGTAGGGGAACTCGAACTGCTCCACGACCCACTGCATCCAGCCGGAGGTGATCAGGCCGCCGTAGCTGTCGACGATGCCGATGCGCGGGGTCTTGAGCGCGATCTTCTCGCCCTTGGGCGCCGAGCTCATGGCGTAGGCGTTGATGCCCAGGTCGGCGACGCTCTTGCCGACGATGGCCTTGGCCGCGCCGGTGGCCGGAACCCAGACCGAGCCCGGCCCGAACGACTGGCCGTCGGCGGTGACGGCGTCCTTGACCCAATAGACCGGGACCTTGGCCTTCTGCAGCCGGTTGGTGAGGGTGAAGCTGTTGTTGGTCCTGTGGTCCAGGATCCAGCCCGCGCCGCCGGAGCCCACGATCCTGCCCGGCGGCGGCGCCATGACCTCGGTGATCGGCTGGAAGGGGCCTGAGAAGCCGTCGAGGATGCGGTCGTACTTCACCCCCATCTGGTAGCTCAGGTTATAGCCGGTGATGTCGTAGGGCTTGATCGGCGGGCCGCCCGGGTACTCGAAGTCCTGCGGGTGGTCCTGCGGCTCGAACATGTCGAGCACGTGCGGCCGGTAGGCCTGGTCGCAGAGCACCACATAGCTGCCGGCCGGATAGGTCTTGCCCTTGACGGTGAAGGGCGCCGTGGCCTTGTCCACCACCACGCCCGACTTGATCAGCGCGTTCAGGAACTTGATCGTCGTAGGCATGTCCGGCTGGTCGGGGGTCAGGATGTAGCCGCGCGGATCGCGCTCGGCCGGATCGTGCAGGACGGTGTCGTAGAGCTTGGCGTCCACCACCGTGCTCTGGTCGCCGTTGCCGGCCAGGCCGTCGCCGCCCCGGGCGCGCGGCGCGGGCCCGGCGGCCTTGGCCGCCTCGACCACTGCGGCCACCCGCTTGGGCGTCACGGTCCAGTTGTCCTGGCTGCCCCGCTTGATGGAGTTCTTGCCCATCAGGTAGCGGTTGTAGAGCACGTCCTCGCGGTTCTTGGACGCATAGTCCATCACCGCCCGGTTCATGGTCTTCACGTACTCGACGGTCTGGCGGAAGTGCCAGGTCTGCGGCGCCACGGGATAGAGCTCGTCCTGGTTGGAGAGCTGCTTGGACGGCACGAACGGCAGTTGCATCGGGGTCGGGCTGCCGATGATCTCGGTCAGGATGCCCACCACGTTGTGGAAATAGCCGGTGGTCCTCAGGCCCCCGTTGAACCAGGTCGAATAGGGCGCGCCCGACCGCTCCGCCGAGCCCGGCTTGTCCTCGGCGATCAGCCGGCCGTGCATGGCCGCCGAGACCCCGTCCAGCTCGCTGAGCACCAGCGGGTCGAAGTGGTAGTTCGACGGATTGCGGAACGGCGGCACGAAGACCACTGCGCCCAGCGGGCCGGTCTGGTGCTCGTTGTAGACGATCTGCGGGAACCAGTCCTTGAACATCGCTCGGTTGATCGCCGTCGTCTCGGGCTGGTTCGACATGTAGTATTCGCGGTTGTTGTCGTGCCCGACGTAGCGCTGGTAGATCACCGGCAGGTCGGCGAGGCTGCGCGCCTTCGGGTCGGCCTTTCGCATGTACCAGTCGGCGACAAGCTGCTGGCCGTCCGGGTTGGGCAGGACGAACAGGGTGACGTCGTCGTTCAGCAGACGCAGGGTCTCCGGGTCGTTCTTCGACAGCATCTCGTAGACGATCTGGATCTGCGACTGGGCGGACGAGACCTCGCTGGCGTGCAGGCCGCCGTCGATCCAGACCATGGCCTTGCCCTCGCGCGCCAGGGCGTGGGCCTGCTCATCGCTCAGGCCCTTGGCCAGCGCCAGCTTCTGGGAGATCTCGCGAAGGTGGTCGAGGTTCTTCAGGTTCTGCGGCGAGGAGACGACGGCCATCCAGATCTCGCGGCCTTCGACGCTCTTGCCGAGGCTGACCAGCTTCATGCGGTCGCTCTCGGCGGCCAGCTTCTTCCAGTAGGCGGTGGTCTGGTCGTAGTTGGCCAGGAAGTAGTCGTCGCCCGGCTCGGAGCCGTTGAACGCCTGCTTGGGCGTGGTGATGTGCTGCGTCTGGGCAACCCCCGCGCTCTGCCACGCCAGGGCCAGGGCCACGCCCGCGAACAACGCCGATTTCATGCAGATCCCCCATCCGACACGCGGGTTCCGATACAGCCGGCCCCGCAGGATGCGGCGACCCTAGCTCGCCGCTGGCGCGAGTCGAGCCCTAAGCGTCAGCACAACGCCACTCTTTGATTGCGGGTTGGAAACAGCGGTGACGGTCGTTCGTGGGCGGACGCTTCGGACGGCTTGGCAGGTGGCCTTTTGTTACGTAACGTAGCAAGTCCTCGGGAGCCAAGGCGCGCCATGCAGACGACCCTCCAGGCCCCTCCGCGCGGCGCGCGCATGGCCCATCCGGCGCGGGCCGTGCAGTTGCTCGACGTGGTGGAGAAGCTGGCGCTCGGCGAGGGCCTGGCGTCGGTCACCATGCAGCGGATCGCCGACGTCGCGGGCGTCGCCAAGCCGGTGGTCTATCGCCATTTCGCCAACGCCAGCGAGGCTCTGCTGACGGTGCTGGAGCGCCGCTGGGCGGAGATCGACACCGATCTCGACGCCATCTTCCGCGGCGGTCCGGACTTCGAAGCCTCGGTCGTCGAGCGGGTCGAGCACTATCTGGTCGCCATGGCCTCCGACCGCTACCGGATCCGCAAGCTGCTGGCGGTCGCCGATGGCGATCCGGTGGTCTTCCAGGCCTGGCGCAAACGGCTGGACCGGCGGACGCGGGACCTGGCCGCCATCCTGGCCCAGGCCCACGGCGTCGCGCCCGGCGCGGCCCAGACGCTCGCCACCCTGTGCATCGGCGCCCTGTCGCGCCTGGGGGACAAGATCGCCGACGCGCCGGAGCCCGCGCCCGCCCAGGCCCGCCGTTTCGCCCGCTTCATCGCCGGCGGCCTCGCGGCCGCCAAGGGAGACGCAGAATGATGATCGACAGACGCCTCGCCACCGCGGGCCTGCTCGGGCTCGCGGCAACCTCGGCGCGGACCGCCGGCGCGCGCGGGGTGGTCGAGGGCCAGCCGACCTGGAGCGAGTCGGCGATGGTCCTCTACTTCGACCCCGAGCTGAGGAACGGCCTGTCGCTGCGCATCTCGCGCTATCCGGACCGCGGCGCGACCTGGGTCTGGCTGCACCTGCTGGTGGACGGGGAGCTCTACGCATTCACCGACAGCGCCGTGCCCTGCTCGCCCGAGCACACCACCGCCGAGCAGCCGACGGCGATCTATCCTTGCCCCGGGCTGAAGGTGAGCATCTCGCGGCTCGGCCCGTCGGCGGAGCTGAAGGCCATGTCGTTCAGCGCCGAACTGATGGCCCACCGCGGCGCGAGCGGGACCGACGGCCCGGGCCGCAGCCCGGTCAAGGTGGAGGGCGTGTTCCATCCCGGCCCGCTGCACGCGGGCTCGCCCGCCGGGCGCTTCGAGCGCACCGGCCGGGTCGAGGCCACCGTGCGCGCGGGCGGCAGGACGGTGCGGCTCTCCGGGGTCGGCAAGGCCCACGAGCAGACCCAGACCAACCCGCGGTTCACCGCCCCCTTCACCTACGCCATGCTGTGGAGCGCCGACGCTGGCCTGATCGGGCTCCTGAGCCCCGCGCGGGGCTATGGCGACCTGGACGCCGATGGGGTCGACACGCCGCTCGCCGCGTTCCGGATCGAGAAATGGGCGCCCACCCGCCGCTTCGTCGCCGTGCTGAAGGACGGCCGGCGGGTGGAGGGTTCGGCCGAGACGGTGCAGCGCTACGAGGTGCCGATCTTCGGCCGGCGCTGGTACGGCCGCGTGGTGCGCGCCGATGTCGGCGGCCGCCCCATGGTCGGCATGATCAACGACTGGAAGCCGGACGAGCAGCCCTACGGCTTGGCCTAGATCCTGTCCCGGCTCTAGGGACCGGCGGGCTCGGTGCGCGCGCGAGCCGCCTCGAGGCCGGCGGAAATCTCGTCGGCGAGGGCCGAGACCAGCGGCAGGTAGCGGCGCGTCGCCTGCGCCTCGGTCATGGTCGAGCGGTAGTAGAAGAAGGCCAGCGCGCCCAACGGCCCGTCCTGGCCCGGCTCCATCACCGGCACCGCGAAGCTGCGCGTCGGGTTGGTGCGCGGCCGCTCGGTCGTGGCGTAGCCGTCGGTCCGCACCCGCGCCAGCAGGGCGTCCAGCTCCACGCGCCGCTCCGGCAGGGCGAGCGCGTCGCCGGCGGCGCGCAGGACGTTCAGCACGAAGCTGCGCTCGTCGTCCGAGCACCAGGCGAAATAGGCGCGGCCGACCGCGCTCTGCAGCATGCCGACCCGCCGGTTCAGGAAGTTCTCCTCCCGGGCGAACGGGCTGATGTGGCGGGTCGAGAAGCGGACCAGCATGCTGTCCGTCTCGCTGGTGGCCAGCGACACCTGCCACTTGTGGCGGCGCGTGAAGGCCTCCATCAGCGGCCGCGCGACGTCGACCACCAGGTCGCGGTGGCGCACCCCCGAGGACAGGCGCAGCACCGCGTCGGTGAGGCAATAGCCCTCGCGCCGCGAGACCCGCACCACGTAGCCCGCCTCGATCAGGGTCTCCAGAAGGCGCACCAGGGACGACTTCGGCAGGCCGGTGATCGAATGCAGGGTCGAGAGCGAGCTCACCCGGCTGCGGTTCATGGCCTCGATGACCGCGAGGCCCCGGGTCAGCGACTGGACGAAGTCCTTCTCCATGGTCGCCTCAGGCTGGCTGGACGCGGTGGCCTCGCCGCAGGAGGACATAGGCCAGGGAAAGCAGGACCAGCCAGGGCGCGCCGACGATCCAGGAGATGTTCCAGAACTCGGTGTCGAGCCCCATGGTGATCAGGATGGCGGCCAGCAGGACAAGGCCCGCGATCTGCATCCACGGGAAGAACGGCATCCGCACCGGCAGGTCCTCGGCCCTGTTCCGGCGGCGAAAGGCCAGGTGGCTGAACAGGATGGTCATCCAGGTGAAGATCGCCCCGAACGTCGCGACGCCAAAGAGGTCGTTGTAGGCCAGCGGCGTGAACCTCGACAGCGCGGCCGCCGCCAGGATCGCCGCGCCGGAGACCACGATGGCCGCGGTCGGCGCCCCGGCGGCGCTGAGCCGGCCCAGGCGCCTGGGCGCATAGTCGCCTCGCGAGAGCGAGAACAGCATCCGCCCGGCGAGATAGGTGTTGGCGTTCATGCTGGAGAGCGCCGCGGTCAGCACCACGAAGTTCATCACCCCTGCCGCGTAGGGCACACCGGTGTGGGCGAAAACCCGGACGAACGGGCTCTGCTCGACGATCTTCGCGCCGGTGTCGGTCCAGGGGATGAAGCTGACCACGATGGTGAGCGCGAGCAGGTAGAAGAGGCCGAGCCTCAGCGCCATGGAGCGCAGGGCCGCCGGGATCGCCGCCTTCGGGTCCGGGGTCTCGGCGGAGGTCACCGCGATCAGCTCGATGCCGGTGAACGAGAAGATCCCCATGATCACCCCCATCCAGATCCCCTTGAGCCCATGCGGGGCGAAGCCGCCCGGCAGGCCGGTGAGGTTGTGGAAACCCACCGCCGCCTGGCCGACGCCGAGGATCGCCGCCCCGCCCAGGACGATGAACAGCAGGATGGCGGTCACCTTGATGGTCGCGAACCAGTACTCGAAGGTCCCGAAGTTCTTCACCGAGCGGGAATTGATGAACACGATGCCGACGGCGAAGGCGATGGCCCAGACCCAGACCGGCACGCCGGGAAACCAGAAGCCCATGTAGGTCCCGGCCGCCACCGCCTCGCCCCCGATGGCGATCACCTGGGCGAACCAGTAGGTGTAGCGCACGAGAAAGCCGATCCACGGGCTGAGGTAGGTCTCGGCGTAGACCCCGAACGAGCCCGCCGCCGGGTGCATCACCGCCATCTCCGAGAGGCTGAGCACGATGACCACGGCGATGAAGGCGGCGATGGCGTAGCTGACGACGACGGCGGGCCCGGCGTAGCCGATGGCGATGCCGGAGCCCATGAACAGGCCCGTGCCGATGGCGCCGCCCAGGCCGATCATGGTGATCTGGGCGCGAGTCAGGCCCTTGCTCAGTCCCGCCTCGCGCTCGATGATCGCGTCTTCGTCGCCCAACAGTCAGCCCCCCGGACAGTCCCCGCCTCATGAACGCAGGATTCCAGACGCGCACAAGAGCGGGCGCCGCGGCGTGAGCGCCGATTGGGCGGCCTTCCGCGCGCTGTTCCCGACCCTTCGACACAAGGCCTATCTGGCCAGCGGCTCCTATGGCCTGCTGGGCGCGCCGGTCGAGGCGGCGATCCGGCGCTATATGGAAGACCGGCTGGAGAAGGGCGCCGACTGGGGTGGCTGGGTGGCCAGGGCCGAGGCGGTGCGCGACGGCATGGCGGCCCTGCTGAACGCCGGCGCCGACGAGATCGCGGTGACGGCCTCGGCCTCGGCGGGCATCAATGCCCTGGCCAGCGCGCTCGACGTCTCAGGGGCCCGCAACAAGGTGGTGGTGTCCAACTTCGAGTTCCCCACGGGGGCGCAGATCTGGCACGCCCAGGAACGGCGCGGCGCTGTCGTGGAGCATGTGCCGGAAGGCCCGGACGGCGGCATCCCGCTGGCTCACTTCGAGCGGGCCATCGACGAGCGGACGAAGCTCGTGCAGGTCACCCACGTCTGCTACCGCAACGGCCAGCGGCTGGACGTGGCGGGCGTGGCCAGGATCGCCCACGAGCGCGGCGTGCTGGTGCTGCTGGACTGCTTCCAGTCGGTGGGCGCCCTGGAGGTCGATGTAAAGGCGCTGGGCGTCGACTTCGCGGTGGGCGGGATGCTGAAGTACCTGCTGGGGACCGCGGGGATCGGCTTCCTCTACGCGGACCGCCGCCGGATCGCCGAGATGGTCCCCACCGTCGGCGGCTGGTTCGCCCAGGCCGACACCAACGCCATGGACATCTTCGCCAACGACCCCTCGCCCACGGCCGCGCGCTTCCAGGCCGGCACCCCGCCGGTGATGAACTGCTACGCCGCCGAGGCGGGCGTCGGGCTGATCCAGGCGGTCGGCGTGGCGGCCATCGAGGCCCGCATCCGCGACCTGACTGGCGAGGCCATGGACCGGCTGGCCGAGGCCGGCTGCAAGCTCGCCACCCCGCGCGAGGACGCCCGCCGCGGGCCGCAGGTGGCGATCCGCTCGACCGACGCGGCGGCGCTCACCGAGCGGCTGGCCGAACGCGGGGTGATCGCCTCGTGGCGTGACGGCAACGTGCGGGCGATGTTCCACGCCTATAACGATGTCTCCGACATAGGCGCCCTGGTCGAGGGCCTGACGGCGCACCGGGAACTGCTGGCCTGACGTCGCAGGGCCGCTAAGGTGCCGCTCGGGGATGGCCGCAGGTCGCGGCCACAGTATCGGGGATCAGCATCATGAAACGAGCAGCGCTTCTGGCGGCCTGCGTGGCCGTGGCGTTCGCGCCCCTCAGCGCGCGGGCCGAGGCCTGGGCGATCGAGCACGTCACCCTCATCGACGGGACCGGCCACGCGCCGCAGCCCGACATGACGGTGACCGTCGACGGCGGCAGGATCGCCGCGGTCACGCCCAGCGCGCTCGCGAAGTCGCCCAAGGGCCATATGATCGACGCCCACGGCAAATACCTGATGCCGGGCCTGATGGACGTCCACATCCACCTGCACGGGGGCGTCGACCAGCAGACCGACACGGCGGAGACCCGGACCCAGGCCCTGGCCGGCTATCTCTACTCCGGCGTCACCACCATCTACGACGCGGGCAACCAGACCGAAAACATCCTGCCGCTCCGCGCCGCCGAGCGGGCGGGCAGGATCGCCTCGCCACGCATCTTCGCCACCGGCAACCTGATCACCTATCCGGGTAGCCACGGCACGGGCATGGCGGTGAACGTCCAGGACTTCGAGAAGGACAAGGACAAGCTCGACAGGCACATCGCCGAGCAGCAGCCCGACGTCGTCAAGCTGACCCTGGAGGAAGAAGGCTGGGGCGCACGGCCGATGATCACGCTGATGCCGGAACCGCTGCTCCGGGACATCATCCGCTACTACAACCTGCACGGCATCCGCACGACGATCCACGTGTCGTCGGAGCTGCGCGCCGAGGAAGCGATCTTCGCCGGGACCGACAGCCTCGCCCACCCGGTGATCCAGGGCCCGGTCAGCGACAGCTTCGTCAAGCTGATGGCGGCCAAGAAGACGCCCTTCGCCAGCACGCTGACCATCGGCGAGAACTACAGCCGCCTGGCCGAACACCCGGAATTTCTCGACCAGCCGCTCTATGCGGCGACCTTCAGCCCCGCCGATCGCCAGACCCTGAAGACCAAGGTCCGGGCCGAATACCAGGCCCGCATGTGGACCGCCTGGATGAAGCTGATGACCCCGGTCGCCGAGGAGAATATTCGCAAGGTCTGGGCCGCCGGCGGCGTCGTCGCGGCGGGCACGGACCAGTCGAGCGGGCCTGCCCTGCAACGTGAGCTGGAGCTGCTGGTCCAGGCCGGCATCAAGCCCTTCGACGTGCTCACCATCGCCACTCACAACGGCGCGGTCCTGTTGGGCAAGGCCGATACGTTGGGCTCCATCGAGCCCGGCAAGTTCGCCGACCTGCTGCTGCTCAACGCCGATCCCACCGCCGACATCGAGAACGTCAAGAAGATCGCCTTCGTGATGAAGGGCGGCCAGATCGTCGACGAAAGCAAACTGCCCCTGGCCGGCGGCCCGCAGAAGCGGCGCTTCACGCCCTGATCTCCACCCCCATTCCGCTCCCCTCCGCGAAAGCGGGATGAGCGACAAGAGGAAAGTCAGGCGGCCGAAGCGCCGGCGGGCAGCACGACCTCCAGCAATTCCAGATCCTCCGACGCTTTGCTCAACCCCCACGCCTCGCCCGCGGGAATGACGAAGGCGTCGGCGGAGCCGAGCGGGTGGGCGCCGGCGCGGTTCAGGGTCACGGAGCCCTCCAGCACGAAGCCGAAGAAGAACTCCGCGTCGTGCGGCGGCGCCACGAACCCGGGCGCGCCGGCGGGCCGGATCACCCGCACGTCGGCCAGGCCCCTCGTCGCATCCGCCATGCCGCTTTCCCGCGCCTCGAAACCGGTCGCGCCCAGCGGCGTCCAGGGCGTTTCGGCGGCCACGCTGTGCAGGAAGGTCTGGCCCCCAAAGTCCCGATCGGGCCGGAGCGCCGCCGTCGGCAGCTCCATCTGGTGGTCGGCCAGGGTCTCGTGCAAGGCCGGGCAGCCGATCTCCACCACCTCGAAGCCGGGCGAGCTTTCCAGCACCCGGTGGCGGATGCGCGGCGGCTGCAGCACGCAGTCGCCGGCCTGCATCAGGAACGGCGGCCCCTGATCCTCGTAGACCAGCCTCGCCCAGCCGCGCCGGCAGAAGATCATCTGGAAGCGGACCTTGTGGAAATGCACCCAGTCGGCCACCGGCCCGCCGTCGGGGATGGCGATGTGCGAGGCGATGAACCGCCCGCCCAGCCGGCCCGGGATCAGGTCGCGGTAGAGCATGCCCGCGCGGCCCTCGCCGGCGCCGGGACTGTCGGCCCGGCGGGTCAGCACGAACTCGGGCGCCGGCGGCGGGACCTCGACCGGCGGGTCGGGATCGACGAACTCGATCCGCGTGCCGTTGGGCGCGGTCAGTATGGGCGGCTCCGGCCGCGGATCGGCGGCCAGCCGGATCACGCCCGGATCGCCCTCGCCGGGCGCGAGCCGCAGCCGCAGGCCGTGGCCGGAGATCACCGCCACCTGCGGATCGTCGGCGGGGAAGATGGTCTCCACCCGGAACCCCAGCTCGCCGGTGAAGAACGCCAGGGCGGGCGCGAGGTCCGCGCAGGGCAGTTGAACCTCGCCGGGTCCCAGAACCATTCCAAACTCCCCAAGAGACCCGGCCGCCGGCTTCGCGCCGATGCTAGCGGGCCGCGGCCCTGGAGCAAGGCCTCGCCCCCGACCGGCGTTCGCCGACATCTATCGACATTGTGAATGTCACTATATAGGCTTCCCGTCGTCGAGCGACGCCGTGGGGGGCGCCATGAAGCTGTGGACCTGGCTGGGCGCGATCGCCCTGGTCATCGTGGCGACCCTGGGCGTCGCGTGGGGCAACAAGGCGACGATCTTCGCCATGGTCGCCCACGCACGGTTGCCGCACGTCGAGCCGAACCACGAGGTCGACTGGAACGAGGGCCCGCCCGGCGCCCCGCCCGGCCGGCGGCCGCCGAACGTGCTGTTCATCCTGGCCGACGACATGGGCTACAACGACATCACCTTCCACGGCGGCGGCGTCGCGCGGGGCGCCGTCCCGACCCCCAACATCGATTCCATCGGCCATCAGGGCGTCGACTTCCTGAACGGCTACTGCGGCAACGCCACCTGCGCCCCCTCGCGCGCGGCGATCATGACCGGCCGCTATCCCACCCGCTTCGGCTTCGAGTTCACGCCCGCGCCGGTGGCCTTCGAGAGGATGGTCGGGACCGAGGCCGAGCCGCACGCGGTGGTCGGACCCAAGTTCTTCAAGGACCGCCTGGCCCAGATGCCGCCCGGCTCCACGGCGGCCTCGACCTCGGCGGTCAACATGCTGAGCGTGCCCGCGAGCGAGATCACCATCGCCGAGGTGCTTAAGACCCGCGGCTACCACACCGTGCACCTGGGCAAGTGGCACCTGGGCGGGATCAAAGGGTCGCGGCCCGAGGACCAGGGCTTCGACGAAAGCCTGGGCTTCATTCCGGGCGCCTCGATGTACCTGCCCGAGCACGATCCGGGCGTGGTGAATTCCAAGCAGCCCTGGGATCCGATCGACAGGTTCCTGTGGCCGAACCTGCCCTACGCGGTGCAGTTCAACGGCAGTCCGATGTTCGCGCCGAAGGGCTACATGACCGACTACCTCACCGACGAGGCGGTCAAGGCGATCCGGGCCAACAGGAACCGGCCCTTCTTCATGTACTTCGCGCCGAACGCGATCCACACGCCGCTGCAGGCGACCAAGGCCGACTACGACGCCCTGCCGCAGATCAGGGACCACCGCTTGAGGGTCTACGGCGCCATGGTCCGCAACCTCGACCGGAACGTGGGCCGCATCCTCGCCGAGCTGAAGGCCGACGGCCTCGACCGGGACACGCTCGTCATCTTCACCAGCGACAACGGCGGCGCCGGCTACATCGGCCTTCCCGAGATCAACAAGCCCTACCGCGGGTGGAAGTCGACCTTCTTCGAAGGGGGTATCCACGCGCCGTTCTTCATGCGCTGGCCCGGCGTCATCGCGGCCAATTCCCGCTACAGCTATCCGGTCGGCCACATCGACATCTTCGCCACCGCCGCGGCGGCCGGCGGCGCGCAGGTTCCGAAGGACCGGGTGATCGATGGCGTGGACCTGTTGCCCTACATCCAGGGCAAGGCGCAGGGGCGGCCGCACCAGACGCTGTTCTGGCGCTCCGGCCAGTACAAGGTGGTGCTGGACGGCGACTGGAAGCTGCAGTCGAGCGAGGGCCAGCACAAGGTCTGGCTCTACGACATGGCCAACGACCCGACCGAGCGGCGCGAGTTGTCCGCGCTCCAGCCGGCGCGGACCAAGGCCATGCTGGCGCTGATCGCCGCCCAGGACGCCCAGAGCGTCAAGCCCCTGTGGCCGTCGCTCCTGCAAGGCCCGGTCTTCATCGACCATCCGAGCGGCGTCCCGCAGCGGCGGGGCGAGGAATACATCCTGTGGGACAACTGACCTCTGAGGACGCTGCCATGAGCTTCCTGCCACCCTCGACGAACGGGCAGTACCGCGGGGCGCGCTCCGCAGTCTGGTTCCTGGGCCTGGCCACGGTGCTGACCCTGATCCCGGGCCTGATCCACAGCTTCGCGCCCAGCGGCGGCGCCGAGGGGATCGCCGGGCTCGATCTCGGCGCGCAGCGCAGCCTGGTGATCGGCGTCTTCGGCTGGGAGGGCGCCACCCAGCTTGCGCTCGGGCTGGGCATGGCCGCGGTGGTCTGGCGCTACCAGCCGCTGACGCCGCTGTTCCTCGCCCTGGTCATCGTCGAGCGCGGCCTGATGAGCCTGCAGGGCTGGGTCCTGCGGCCGCCCGCGAACGGCCACCACCCGCCGGAGCACTATGGGAGCCCGGTGACGGTGGTGCTGGCGGCGGTCTTCCTGGCGCTGTCGCTGAGGCCGCGGAAGGCCAGCTAAGATAGCCATTCCATCACCTCTTTTTTTGGCGCCTTGATCGGGAGACCCACCTCAGAACCCCTTGCCCGGCTTGGTGCGGATGTTGAGCTGGCCGGCGAGGCCCGCTTTCCGGTGATGCTCGATAGCGTGCATCTCCGGCGACATCGCCATGGCCCGAAACGCCGCCAGCGAGGGGTATTCGGCCAGCGCGACCAGGTCCCACAGCTCCTCGACTTCGCCCAGCATCAGGCCCGTGACCGCGCCCGAATAGCGGACCTTGCCGCCCAGGCCCTCCACCAGCTTGCGCACGCCCGCGCCGTAGCGGGCGTAGGCCTCGGCGCCGGTGAGGCCGGCCCCGGAGCCGTCGGCATATTCCGCCTGCGCCTTGAACTTCAGCAGGTTGACCATGACGAAAGGCCCGTCCTCGGCGCCGCCGAAGAAGGCCATGGCCCGCGCCGCGGTCGGCATGACCTGGTTGACCACCTCCATCAGGCGAAGCCCTTCACGCGCCGGGCGATCATGCCGTCGATCAGCGTGGCGATCTCGTCGGGGCTGTCTTCCTGCAGGAAATGCCCGCCGTGCAGGGTCACGTGCGGCTCGCCCTTGGCGCCGGGGACGCGGGCCTGGAACACCGCCTCGCCGCCGCGGGTCACCTGGTCGCCGTCGCTGAAGGCCGTCAGGAACGGCTTGTCGAAAGCCTCCAGCGCCTTCCACGCCGCCTGGTTCTCGGCCACCGAGGCGTGCTCCGGCGTGACCGGCACCAGGGTCGGGAACTGGCGCGCGCCGGCCTTGTAGCGCTCGTCCGGGAACGGCGCCTCATAGGCGGCGATCTCGCCGGGGCTGAGGTCGCGGGCCGAGCCGCCGTTCAGGATGAAGCCGATCGGCAGTTCGGGGACCCGCTGGCTGAAGTCGCACCAGGCCCTGAAGCCCTCGGTCCAGCCCGTGCCGGTGGGCAGGCCGGTGTTGGCCACGACCACCCCGGCGAACGTTTCCGGAAAGGCGGCCACCAGGCGCAACCCGATCAGTCCGCCCCAGTCCTGGCAGAAGAGGGTCACGTCGCTCAGATCCATCAGGGCGAACCACTGGCTCATCCAGGCGACATGCCGCTCATAGGTGTAGTCCCCGCGGGCCGCCGGCTTGTCGGAGCGGCCAAAGCCGATCAGGTCCGGCGCTATGACCCGGCGACCTTGGGCAGCGAGGTTCGCGATGACCTTGCGGTAGAGGTAGGCCCAGGACGGCTCGCCGTGCATCAGCAGCACCACCGGCCCGTCCCGCGGCCCTTCGTCCACAAAGTGCAGCCGCAGCGGCGTGCGGTCCGCATCGATCAGGGTGGCGTAGCGCGGCGCGAAGGGCCAGTCGACGAGGCCTTCAAAACGCTCGTCGGGGGTTCTCAGGGTCTCCACCTCGCGGCTCCTCCAGTTGACGCCTTGGAATATAGTGGCAATATGCGTGTCACTATCCCCGACTGCCGTCAAGCTTTCGGGAGAGCTCCGGCTGAGCGGCATCCGAGACGCTTCCACGGGACCCTCCGATTGGGCCATGATGGCGACGCGCCGAACCTGACCGACGCTTGAACCCCATCCGCCGGGCCCGAGGAGAGATGCGCATGACCGATCCCGTCGCCCTCTCTCCCGCGCCCGCCGACGCCTCGAGCGACGGCCGCCGCCGGCGCGGGCAGGACAACCGCGCCCGGATCGTCGCGGCCATGCTGGAGATCATCCACTCCGGCGACATGGCGCCCAGCGCCGAGCAGGTGGCCGCGCGCGCCGACGTCGGCCTGCGCACCGTCTTCCGCCACTTCCAGGACATGGACAGCCTCTACCGCGAGATGTCCGGGGTGATTTCCGCCGAGGTCCGCGCCTGGGCCGAGCGGCCGTTCAAGGCGCAGGACTGGCGCGGGCGGGTGCTGGAGCTGGTCGAGCGGCGGGCCTACGCCTTCGAGAAGATCGCGCCCTTCCTGCGCGCCTCGACCATCTTCCGCCATCGGTCGAAGCACCTGGAGGCGGACCACACCCAGTTCGTGACGGCGCAGCGGGAGATCCTGAAGCGCCAGTTGCCGCCGGCCGTGGCGCGCGACCAGCTCAAGCTGGACATCCTCGACCTGCTGCTCAGCTTCGAAACCTGGTCGCGACTGCGCAACGAACAGGGGCTGTCGCCCAAGCGCGCGCAGGAGACCCTGGCCGCCGCCTTGCGCCGGATCGTCGACTGAGGGCGGGACCGGCGCGGCTGCGCGCCACGGGTTTACAAGGTAAGCCGGCGATATAGGTGCAAATGCACATACCTGTCCCGGATAATCAAATTTCTGTCCCCTCAGAGCAAGCTTGGCCGCCGTTAACCATGTAGGGGAACCGCCGCGAATCACCCCCTCGGGGACTGAACCGGCGGCCGCCCGGCCACGGTTCCTTCACAGGGTGATCGTTCTCGGAAACCCTAGTTCGAAATCGACGACCGAAATGCGCCCAGAGTTTCTCCATGACCGTGTTTCCGACGCGTTTTCAAGCCCGTCGACGGCTCTGGCAAACCCCAAAGCGGCGCCCGCGGCGGCCGGCGGGGCACGCGACCTCTACGACCTGCTGGCCGTGGTCATCGGCGTCTGCGAGTCCCTGGCGAAGAACCTGAAGGCCTCGCCACAACACGCCGAGCTGGCCCGGGTGGGCATGCTCGCCGCCGACCGCGCGGCGGGCCTGTTGGCCGGCCTCAGGCTCGACAGCGGCTCGGCCGGCGACGGCCCGGCGACGTCCCAGGCCTTGCCCGTAGACGACATGCCGCCCCAGGGCCAGGAGCGGGCGCGCAGGGTGCTGCTGGTGGAGGACGACCCCGACCTGCTCCTGCTGCTCACCGCGGCCTTCGTCCGCGAAGGCTTCCAGACCTACTGCGCCAGGAACGGCCGCGTCGGCGTCGAGCTGCTGCAGGCGCTGCAGCCCGACCTCATGGTCACCGACATCGTCATGCCGGAGATGGAGGGGATCGGCACGATCATGGAGGCGCGCCGCGTCGCGCCCGACACCCGGGTCATCGCCATCTCCGGCGGCGGCCACTACGGGCGCAGCCAGAACTTCCTGGTCTGGGCCCAGGAGCTGGGCGCCGATGAGGTCCTGGCCAAGCCGTTCCGTATGTCCTCGCTGATCACCGCCGCCCGGGTGGTGCTCGACCGGCCGCCGTCCGGGCCGCCGGGCTACGAGGCCGAAGCCGCCCACGGGCCCGGGATCGCCATCGCGCCGTAGGGCCCCCCGCCGTCGCACCGACCCGGCGACCGCGTCCGCGGCGCCGACCCCTTCCGCCTGCCCAACGCCAGAAAAACCAAGGAGACCAGGATGCGCGTATTGCTGATCGAAGACGACCGCGCCGCGGCGCGCAGCGTCGAGCTGATGCTCACGGCCGAGAGGTTCAATGTCGAGATCGCCGGGTCCGGCGAGCACGGCCTCGACCTGGCCCAGGCCTACGGCTTCGACCTGATCCTGCTCGACCTGAACCTGCAGGACATGAGCGGCCAGGACGTGCTGCGCGCCCTGCGCTGCGCCAAGGTCCAGACGCCGGTGATCATCCTGACCGGCTCCGGCGAGGTGGCGGCCAAGGTGCGCGCCTTCGCCGGCGGGGCCGACGACTACCTGGTCAAGCCGTTCCACAAGGACGAGCTCACCGCCCGGGCGCGCGCGGTCATCCGACGTTCCAGCGGCCACGCGGATTCGACGATCACCGTGGGCGACGTCACCCTCAACCTCGACGCCCGCACCGTGCACGTGAACGGCGTGCGGGTGCATCTTACCGGGAAGGAATACCAGACGCTCGAGCTGCTCGCGCTTCGGCGCGGCAAGACGCTGCACAAGGACGTCTTCCTCACCAGCCTCTACGGCGGCATGGACGAACCCGGCGGCAAGATCATCGACGTGTTCATCTGCAAGCTGCGCCAGAAGCTGGCGACCGCCTCCGACCGCCAGCACATCGAGACCGTCTGGGGCGGCGGCTATGTGATGCGCGACCCCGACGACGTCCTCGCCACGCGGGCCGCATGACCCGGGCCGCCGGCGCGGCGCGGGCTTCAGCCGACGGCGATGGGCGACTCGCCGGCCACCGCGGCGGCCGGGCCGCTCGTCCGCCTGGCGCGGTAGTCGCTGGCCGTGCAGCCGAACTGGCGCCGGAACCAGTGGGCGAAGGCGCTCAGGCTGGAGAAGCCGGCGAGCTCGGCCACGTACTGGAACGAGCGGCCGCTGCGGGTGAGCAGGGCCTCGGAGACCTCGCGGCGCGCGGTGTTCAGCAGGCCCGAGAAGGTCAGTCCCTCGGCGGCCAGGCGCCGATGCAGGGTGCGGCGGTCCATGCCCATCCGCTGGGCCACCCGCTCGACCGTGCAGTCGCCGTTGGGCAGCAGCATGGGGATCATCTCGCGCACCTTGTCGCCGAAGCTCGATCCGCGGCCCTCCGCGATCTGCTCCAGGTAGCGGACCATCTGCCGGGCCAAGGCCGGGTCCGCGCGGCCGATCGGGCGCTCCAGGTCGGCGCGGTCGAACAGCAGGGCCGCGTAGTCCTGCTCGAAACGCGGCGTCACGCCGAACAGCCGGCGATGGACGTCGAGCCTAGCCGGCGCGGCGTGCGGCAGCCAGACCTCCTGCGGGCGCCAGGCCTCGCCCAGCAGGTCGCGCATCACGGTCATGGCGACGCCCAGGCTGAGCTCGGCGCCCTGGCGCGCCATCCAGGCCGGGGCGGCAATGCGCATCAGCGCCAGGTCCCCGGTCTCCTCCAGGTGGAGCGAATAGGCGTCGTTCTGCAGCCAGATGTAGCGCGCCAGTTGCGCCAGAGCCTTGCGCAGGGTCGGCTGCTCGCGCACCGCCAGCGCCAGCGGGCCCAGGTTGGACAGCCGCCGTTTTTCGGCGATGCGCAGGGCGAAGTCCTCCGCGCCCGACCGCTCCGCCGCCAGATCGTACATCAGGCTCAGGGCCCGCGCGGAGACCTTCAGGTCCGGGTCGGTGAAGGCGGCGGCCGGCAGGTTCGCGTCAGCGGCGACCTTATAGGGATCGACACCCAGCAAGAGCGCCAGTTCGACAAAGCCGGTCAACCCGGCCGCGCGGGCGAGATGCGACATGGGGCCCCCTCGGGCGACGCCTCTCCTGAAATGAACCCCCCAATGTCCCCCGAAATCAAGCCCAGCCGCGAGGGGCGCCCGAGATGATCCCGCCGCTTCCCCCCGAAACCGCGCCCCCTGCGCCCATAGGTCACAGCCGCGTGGCCTCGCATTCCGACACCGAGGTGCAGCGGATCCGGGAGCTGTTCGACCAGGCGCCCGGCTGCATGATCGTCTTCACCGGCCCCGACCATGTGGTGCAGATGGCCAACCCGGCGCACCTGGCGTTCACGGGCCTGGAGCCGTCGATCGTCGGCCAGCCGGCGCGCGTCGCCATGCCCCGCGGCTATTCCCGCGGCTTCGGCCGGCTGCTCGATCAGGTCTACGGCAGCGGCCGGCCCCATATGCAGCGGGCCACCAAGCTGCTGATCAACCGCTGCCCCGGCGGCCCCGACGAGGAGGCCTACGCCGACTTCGTGCTGCAGCCGCTGCGCGACGCCCAGGGCGAGGTCTATGGCGTCTTCTGCCAGGGCCACGAGGTCACGGTCGAGAAGCTGGCCGCCGACGAGCTGCGGGCCAGCCGCGAGCAGCTCAAGGCCGCGCTGGAGGCGGCCCAGGCGATCTTCGACAATTCCCACGACATCATCTGCGTGGTCGGCCTCGACGGGTGCTTCCAGCAGGTCAACCGCCACGCCGAGCGGCTGTGGGGCTATCGCCCGGAGGAGATGATCGGCCGCTGCTATCAGGACTTCCTGCATCCGGACGACCGGGCCAGGGGCGCGGAGCTGGCTCGCCAGGTCGGTCGGGGCGTGACGGTGGCGCCGTTCGTCAACCGCCACCTGCACAAGGACGGCACGGTGATCCCGGTGATGTGGTCGGCGGTCCGGTCGGAATCCGAGGACACGGTCATCAGCATCGGCCGCGACATGCGCGAGCACATGGCCGCCGAGGAAAAGCTGCGCCAGGCGCAGAAGATGGAGGCGATCGGCCGCCTGACCGGCGGCATCGCCCACGACTTCAACAACCTGCTGACGGTGGTCATCGGGTCCACCGAGAGCCTGGCCGACGGGCTGGATCAGGCGCCGGAGCTGCGCGCCCTGGCGCGGCTGGCGCTGGACGCGGCGGAGCGCGGCGCGGAGCTGGTAAGCCGGCTGCTGGCCTTCGCGCGCACCCAGCCGCTCGCCCCGCGGGCCGTCGACTGTGCGGGCTTCCTGCGCGACCTGCTGCCGATCCTGCGGCGCACGATCAACAGCCATGTGATCATCGAGGCGCAGGCCGGCGACGAGGCGCTGTTCTGCCTGGCCGACCGCACGCAGCTCACCTCGGCCATGCTCAACCTCTGCATCAACGCCCGCGATTCCATGCCGGGCGGCGGGCGGCTGACCCTGCGCGCCGCCCGCGAGCCGGCCGCGGAGGGCGACGGGGCGGGCTTCGTGGTGCTGTCGGTTGAGGACACCGGCGAGGGCATGTCGCCGCAGACCCGCGGTCAGGCCCTGGAGCCGTTCTTCACCACCAAACCCGAAGGCCAGGGCTCGGGCCTCGGCCTCAGCATGGTGCACGGCTTCGCCAGCCAGTCGGGGGGCCGCCTGGAGATCGACTCCGAGCCGGGCCGTGGCACCCAGGTGCGCATCTACCTGCCGCTGACCGATGCGCCCGGTGACGCGGGTCCCGATGCGGAGGAGGAGGCGGAAAGCGCCGCAGCGCCCGCGGCTCCGCGCCATATCCTGCTGGTCGAGGACGACGACCTGCTGCGCGACCAGGTCCAGCGGCAACTGGCCTCGCTCGGCTGCCGGGTGACCGCCCAGCGCAACGGCCACGACGCCCTGCGCCGGCTGGACGCCTGTCCCGACATCGACCTCCTGATGACCGACATCGTCATGCCCGGCGGCATGAACGGCCGCCAGCTCGCCGATCAGGCGCGGATGCTGAACCCGAACCTGCGCGTGCTGTTCACCTCGGGCCACACCGACGAGCCCTCGATCCGCGCCCTGCGGATGGACGGCCGCGCCGGCTTCCTGGGCAAGCCCTACCGGCGCGCCGACCTGGCGCGCGAGCTGGCCGCGGCGTTCGCCGATCAGCCCGTCGCGGCCATCAGCGGCTGAACCTTCGGGGCGGTCACGGCGCACAGCAGGGCGGCGAACAGGGCCTCCACGCTGATCGGCTTGGAGACCACCTCGGTCATTCCCGCCGCGCGGTAGCTGGCCACCTGGTGGATCATGGCGTTGGCGGTGATCGCGACGATCGGGGTCGGCGCACGGCCCAGTTCGGCCTCCCGGGCCCGGATCCGGCGCGTCGCCGTCGGGCCGTCCATCTGCGGCATCTGCACGTCCATCAGGATGATGTCCCAGTCGGCCGCCTCCCAGGCCGCGACCGCCTCCAGGCCGTTTTCGACAAACGCCGGCTCGATGTCGATCTGGGCGAGCAGGGCTTTCAGCACCATGCGGTTCACCGGATTGTCCTCGGCCGCCAGCACGCGCAGCGGCTTGCCGCTCGGCGTCGACCCCAGGGGCCCGCCGCCGGCCGCCGCCTGACAGGGAGCCATCGGCAGATCGACCGTGAAGGCGCTGCCGCGGCCCGGCAGGCTGCAGGCGCTGATGTCGCCGTCCATGGCCTGCGCCAGCCGGCGGCAGATGGCCAGGCCCAGGCCCGCGCCGCCATAGCGGCGGGTCGCCGAGGAATCCGCCTGGGCGAAGGTCTCGAACAGCGCCGCGATGCGGTCGGGCGCGATCCCGATGCCGGTGTCGCTCACCTCGAGCCGCACCCCGCGCCCAGTGCGGGCCAGGCGAACCTTGACCTCGCCCTCGTGGGTGAACTTGAGGGCGTTGGAGATCAGGTTGCCGAGGATCTGCCGCACGCGCCCGGCGTCGGCCTCGTAGAGCCCGGACGCCGCCGGGTCGAGGTCGAGGACGAAGGCCAGGCCCCGGGAGGCGGCCTCCGCCGAATAGGCCGCATGGACGCTCTCGACCAGGGCGGCAAGGTCGCAGTCCGTGCGCACGATCTCGAGTCCGCCGGCCTCGATCTTGGACAGGTCGAGCAGGTCGTCGACGATGGCGAGCAGGGCCGAACCGCTCTCGCCGATCACCCGCAGCCGCTGGCGTTGCAGCTTGGAGAGCGGGCTCAGCGCCATGGCCTGGGCCATGCCGAGTACGCCGTTCAGGGGCGTGCGGATCTCGTGGCTGATCACCGTGAGGAAGTCGCTCTTGGCGCGGTTGGCGACCTCGGCGGCCTCCAGCGCCTCGCGTTGCTCGCGCGCCGCCCGCCGCGCCTCGGTGACGTCGACATAGGTCGCCATGCACAGGCTCCAGGGCGCACCGGCGCCCGGGGCCACGCGATGGTGGACCTCAACCTCAATTGTCTCGCCATCGGTCCGAACCACTTGGGCCACGAACATGGGTAGGACACCATCTTCGCCTACGCCGTTCAGGGCCTCGAAGAACGCGTCCAGCGAGGCTTCGGTGAAGTTCGGCCGCGTCCCCCTGCCGCCGAACATCGCCTCGGCTGCCTCATTCGCTTCGACCACCTGAATGTGGACGGCGATGTCGTCGACCGAATTGACCATAGCCTTCAGACGATCGCCGAGGCCGGTCGCGGTTGGACCGCCCTCGGCGTGCAGCAGCCGGTAGAGCGACGAGGCGTCGACGCACCGGTGCGCCATCGGGCTGTGGCGGAAGATCATCTGCCAGCGCTGCCGGTCGAGCTGGGCGGCCTGTCCCGCACTCGCCAGGTCGTCGAGGGCGGCCTTCAGCGTCTGGCCGCGGGCGTGGAAGGCGTTGGCCGTGCGCACGATGAAGACCGTGAAGACCACGCTGGCGATCGCCATGACGGGGAGGTCCGCGGCGGCCACCGGATAGCCGGCCAGGCGCGCCAGGACCGGGCCGGCGATCAGCATGGCCGAGGCCGGGCCCACCAGGACCAGGGTCGCCAGGCGCGAGCCGCTGCACATCATCGCGTTGTTGAGGCAGGCCGCGCAGAGCACCAGCACCGCCTCGGCCAGGTGCGCCGGCGTGGGCGGCCGCGACAGCACCAGGGCGCAGGCCGCGAAGCTGACGGCGGAAACCGCATAGCTGGCCGCGACCAGGGCGACGGCCGCCTTCGCGCGGGGCCGATACAGCAGCCATCGGCTGAGCTGGCCGTCGACGACGCCGGCCGTCATCGTCACCGCGGCCCAGAGAGCGACGAAGCGATGATCGCCGCCCAGCCAGCAGAGCAGGCCGACCAGGGTCGCCTGCAAGGTGCGCTGCCAGACATTGCGCGCGCGCCAGGCCAGGACGC
Source organism: Phenylobacterium sp. (assembly GCF_035569475.1). GTDB lineage: Bacteria > Pseudomonadota > Alphaproteobacteria > Caulobacterales > Caulobacteraceae > Phenylobacterium. The sequence goes on along the minus strand of NZ_DATMNA010000076.1, from coordinate 13,762 downwards.
GCTCGAACGCGTCGCCCGGCGCCGCCGCGATCGCCCGGAGCAGGGGGGACATCATCTGAGGGATTCCCCCATCAGGGCCACGCGCACCCGCAGCGGCGTGACCCAGCGGTCGCGCCCCTCTTCGGTCGCCGCCTTACCGGTAACCGCCGCGCCGGCGCTGGCGCCGGCCGGGACGAAAGCAACGGCGTTGGTCAGGGCCAGGCGGCGACCCAGGTTGTAGGGCACGAAAGATCTCCCGATGGGCTCGCGCTAAAGCTGCACCATCCGGAATAATCCATCGTTAAAAGTGGGAATTCGTGGGAATCCAGGCGCCGCGAGACGCGCGGGCCTAGCCGTCCGGCAGCGGCGCGGCGTTCCCGAAATTCAGCAGATCCGCGGCCAGGTCGCCACCGCCCGCCAGCTTGAGCAGGGTCTCCTGCAGCACCCGCGTGGCCGCGCGCAGGCGCTCGGCGTCCACCTCGGCCAACACCGTCCGGTTGCGCTCTTTGAGGATCTCGACCGCCTGGGCGTAGACCGTCGCGCCCAGGTCGCTCAAGGCCAGGTTGACCTGGCGCCGGTCGCGGTCGGGGACCGAGCGGTCGACGAGGCCGCGCGCGGCGAGCTGGTCCACCGCCCGGGTGAGCGTGGTGCGCTCAACGGTGCTGTAGCGGGCCAGCGCCGTCATGGTGCAGGATTCCAGCCGCCGGATGATCGCCAGCGAGCGCCATTGCGCGATGTTGAGGCCCACCGGCTCCAGCGCCCGGTCGAAGTAGAGGTCCCGCTGCCGCGCCGCCTGGAACAACAGGTAGAAGAAATACTCCGGCGCGCCCAAGGGGAACTCGCCTTCGGGGTCTACGGAGTTGGGCGGCGGGCCGGGCGGGCGGGCGGCTGACATGGCCGTCGCACTCAAGGCCAATCCCAGGGAATGTGCAAACGGGATATTTTCTAGAAACAATATGTGCAAATGCACATTTTTAGTTTCGATTAACCAGCCACGGCTAAGCCGTCACCAGATCATCCCTAGAGAGACGAGCGTGGTGCGCGAAATCCTGGCCGAGGCCGAACATGACCGCAATGTCCTGCACGGGCTCGACGCCGACCTGCAGGCCTCGCTTGCGCTCAGCCGGGCGACCCTGCGGGCGCTGGCCGCGCTCTCGCCCCTGCTGAACACCGCCGCAGAGGCCGCGCTCGAGGAAGAGGCAACCCGTGCCGCCGAGCGCGCCGCCCCGCAAAGGACGCTCGACATCGTCGAGGAGGCGCGCCTGGGCCTGCAGCACACCCCCGCCGAGGCGCGCATCGCACGCGCCCTTGAGCGCGTCCTGGTCCAGGCCGCGGACGCCCTTCCCTTGCCGGCCGCCCGCGTCGCCTGACCGCCTATTCCGGAGCCGCGAACCTGGCGCGCACCTTGCGCAGGCCGGCCAGCACCGACATCGCCCCGTCGGACCGCCCCGTCGCCAGCAGGCGGATGCCGTCGACGTGCACGTCCACCGCCGACCAGTTGACCGTCTCGCCGTTGCGGAAGCCCTGCAGCAGGTCGCACAGGCTGCACGCCGCTTCTGCGAGGGCGCCCAGCTCGTAGACGCTGGCCACGCCGAAGATCGCGTTGCTGATGTGGTACAGCCGCTCGAGCGTCGCGTGCGCCCCGCCCGCGCGATCGCCGGCCGCGGCCTGGACGAGCTGGTCGGCCTTGGGCGCCAGGGCCGCGACGCACTGCTCGCGCACCGATTCGATGCGTTTCTCGGCGCTGTGCACGGCCTCGTTGATGTTCTTGCCGCCCGGAAGGCGGGCGATCTTGGCCAGCTTGTTCTCAACCTTGAACACACGCGCATCGGTCATCTGAGGGCCGCCTTGGGTTGGAACAGGGCGTCGATTTCGTCCTGTTCGAGATTGGGGGTCTTGGCCGCACCGACCTCGACGGAAAGGTCGTCGTGGCGGCGGCCTTTCATGCCCACGGGCGGTCCGATCGAGCGGATCCGCCGGTCCGGGCCGCAATAGCCCGGCGAGGTCACGAAGGGGCGAGGGTCGGACAACAGCCAGATGATGCGCTGCATCATGACCAGCGGCGGGACCGGCTTTCGCACGACAAAGCTTGCCCCGGCGTCGCGACCCCGGAAGATCTGCGCCGAGGTCGTGTGGCCGGTCACCAGGATGGCCGGCGCCCAGGCGTTGGGCGAGCCGCAGCGGCGCAGCCAGTTGATGAAATCATAGCCGTCGGTGTCGGCAAGCTGGCTGTCCACCACCATCAGGTTCAGTTCGCGCTCGCCCACCATCGTCATGGCCTCGGCGCCCGAGGCGCAGCGGCGCGGGGTATGCACCCCGAAACCGGCGAACATCTGCGCCAGGATCTCCACGCCGTCGGCGTCGCCGCCGACGATCAGCACCTCGGCGGTCGACAGGTTGACACGCTCCTGGCGGCGGAACGGAACGGTCGACATGGCTAGTCCCCGAGGTCCCCGAAGAGCTGGAGTTCACCGACTTCCGCCGCCTCGGCCGCCTCGGCCGGCTCGGCCTGCGCCCCGGACAGCCGGCGGGCCTGCTCGGCAAGCGTCAGGCCCATGACCGCGGCGTGCACGTCGGTCTTCACATGGGTCGGGGCGGAGGCGGCCAGCACGCGCAGGAAGGCGGCCATGCCGTCGAGGCGCTGGCTCAGCAGGTCCATCGCCTGGACCTCGGTGAGGAACGCCGCGTCGGGCGGTCCGAGGTCGGCGGTCAGGCGGGCGACGGACTTCTGCAGCCGGTCGCTGAGGCGCGCCAGGTCGGCCAGCTCGATCGCCGCCAGTTGCAGGGGTTCGGCCAGCGGGCGCAGGGTCGGCCCACTGTGCGTCGGGGAAGGCGAGGCCATCAGAAGAGCTCCAGGGCGCCGGATTGTTCGGTAGGCGGCGGCGCCGCGGCGCGGGGGCGCTCGGCGGCGAAGACGCGGGAGCCGGCGGCCTCCAGCAGCACCTGGCGGGCCCGGCCGCTGACCGGCCAGTACTGGATGCGCCGCGCGCACTGGCCGCGCAGGGACCCGCCCGCCGCCACCAGGCCTTCGTCGCGGACGAAGCGCTCGGCGAAGGCGGCGTTCTGCGAACCCACGTCGGTGAGCCCGTCGATCAGCCGCGCCCCGCCGAACAGCTTGACCTCCAGCCGGTCGCGCCGCGCCCCGCGGCGCAGCAGGGCGTTGACCAGCAGTTCCATCGACTGCACGCCGTAGCGCAGCCCCTCGCCGCCGCTCTCGCCCGGCAGCAGGAAGTGGTTCATGCCGCCGACGCCGGCGACCGGATCGCGCACGCAGGCGGCCACGCAGGAGCCCAGGATCGTGGTCAGCACCACGTCCGCATCGTCGGACACGTGGAACTCACCCTGGATCACATGGACCTTGCGGGGCTCGGCCTGAGCGCGCTCGGCCTCCCAGTCGCCGGCGGCCAGCGTCATGCGAGGACGCCGAAGACCGCCTCGATCTTCTCCTTCAGGGTGGCGACCGTGAAGGGCTTGACCAGGTAGTTGTTGACCCCGAACTGCACGGCGCGCTGGACCAGGTCCTTGTCGGCCCGGCCGGTCAGCATGATGAAGGCCGTCTTCTGGATCGGCGGGTGGGCCCGCACCGCGCGCAGCAGGCCCAGGCCGTCCAGCTTGGGCATGTTGAAGTCGGAAATCACCAGGCCGACCGGCCGGTTCAGCAACTGGCGCAGGCCTTCCTCGCCGTCCACGGCTTCATGGACGGTCTTGAAGCCCAGTTCCTGCAGGCCGCTGCGCACGAGCGAGCGGATGGTCTGTTGGTCGTCGACGACGAGACATGTGATGGTCGCTGCGGCAGGCATCAGCGCGGCCCTTCCCGGTTGGTGAGTTGACGGATCGCCGGCGCGATCTTTTCCAGCGGTAGCTGGCGTTCGACGGCGCCGATTTCGAAGGCGGCCTTGGGCATGCCGTAGACCACGCAGGTGGCTTCGTTCTGCCCGAGGGTCCGGCCGCCGGCTTCGCGGATGGACAGGAGCCCGCGGGCTCCGTCGCGGCCCATGCCGGTCAGTATGACCCCGACGCCGCGGCCCTTGGCGGCGCGCGCCACGGATTCGAACAGGCGGTCGACCGACGGGCAGTGGCCGCTGACCGCCGGGCCGGGGCTCACCCTGCATCGAAGGTGGCTGACCCCGTCGACCTCGAGGTGGCTGTCGCCGCCGGGGGCCAGGAACACCTTGCCGGGCGCCAGGGCGTCGCCGTCGCGCGCCTCGCGCACCTCCGCCCGGCACGCCCGGTTCAGGCGCTCGGCGAAGCTCTTGGTGAAGGTCGCCGGCATGTGCTGGGTGATCACCGTGGGCGCGCAGTTGGCCGGCAGCCGCTCGATGATCGACAACAGGGCCTCGACGCCGCCGGTGGAGGAGCCGATGGCCACCAGATGGTCGCCGGGCGTGAATTGGGCGTCCGGCTCGGCGGCGGCGGCCGCCGCGCGCTGCGCGCGCACCCGCGCCCCGGCGGCGGCGCGCACCTTGTCGGGCAGGGCGTCGAAGGCGCGAGGCGTGGCCGCCGTCGGCTTGGCGACGCAGTCGACCGCGCCCAGCTCCAGGGCCGCCAGCGTCACCTCCGCGCCGCGGGTGGTGAGGGTCGAGACCATCACCACCGGCATGGGCCGCAGCCGCATCACGCGCTCGAGGAAATCGAGGCCGTTCATGTTCGGCATCTCGACGTCCAGGGTGATGACGTCGGGGTTGAGCGCCTTGATGGCGTCGCGCGCCTGCAGCGGATCGGCGGCCTCGCCGACCACCTCGAACTCGGGATCCGTCGACAGGGATGCGGCGATCAACTTGCGCATGGTGGCGCTGTCGTCGACGATCAGGACGCGGATCATCGGGCGAGCTCGCGGGCCAGGCGGTAGGTGGTGATGCCGTCGGGCTCGAAGCAGGCGGCGGCGGGGCCGGCGATGCGTTCCGAGTGGCCGATGTAGAGCCGCCCGCCGCGCGGCAGCAGTGGCGCGAACCGGCTCCACAGGCGCGCCTGGGTCTCGTCGTCGAAATAGATCGCCACGTTGCGGCAGAAGATGGCGTCGAAGCGCCGCTTCATCGGCCAGTCGCCGATCAGGTTCAGCTCGTTGAAGGTGATCAGCGCGCGCGCCTCGTCGGCGATCTGCACCGAACCCGGCCGGGCGGCGAGCGGCGTGGTCCAGCGTCGGCGGTAGTCGTCCGGGATGCCGGTCAGCAGGCTCTCGGCGTAGATCCCGGTGCGGGCGTCGGCGACCACGTTGGGATCGATGTCGGTGGCCAGGATCTTGATGTCGAGATTGGCCGCATCGGGCGCCAGCGACAGGATCGTCATCGCCGCCGAATAGGGCTCCTGCCCGCTCGAACAGGCCGCCGACCACAGCCGCACCTTGCCGCCCGACTTGGCCGCCGCCAGCAGCGGCGGCAGCACCTTGTCGCGCAGGTGCTCGAAGTGATGCGGCTCGCGGAAGAAGCGGGTCACGTTCGTGGTGAGCGCCGCCAGCATCTTCTGCCGCTCGTCGAGCCCGTCGGGGCCGGCGACCAGGGCGCAGTAGTCCTGGAAGTTCGACAGGCCGAGCGCGCGCAGCCGCTTGGCCAGTCGCGAATAGACCAGGGTGGCCTTGGTCTCGTGCAGGGCGATGCCCGCCTCGCCGTGCATCATGGCGGCGATCTTGCGGAAATCGTCCTCCGTGAAGAGGAACTCGCCCTCCACCATCGGCGCGGGCGTCCGGGGCTTCAAGGCGGCTGAGGCGGTCATGCGGCCTCGAGCTCGAGATCGGGCATCACGCGTTCCAGGCCGATCAGGCTGATCATCCGGCCGTCGACGGCCAGCAGGCCGCGGACGAACAGCTTGGCCGTGTCGGAGGCGACGTCGGGCGTCGGCTGGATCACGTCGTCGGTGACGGTGAGGATGTCGGAAACCGCGTCCACGAGCAGGCCCACGACCTGCTGGCCGATCTGGGCGACGATGATCACGTTGCGGTCGGTGGTCTCCGAGGACTCGAAGCCGAGGCGCGCGGCCAGGTCGACGATCGGCAGCACGGCGCCGCGCAGGTTGATCACCCCGCGGACGAAGGGCGGGGCTTGCGGCAGGGCGGTGGCCGCGGTCCAGCCGCGGATCTCGCGGACGGCCATGATGTCGACGCAGAACTCCTGGGCGCCGATCCGGAAGGAGATCAGCTCGCGCAAACCGCCCGCCTGGGCGCCGGCCACGGTGGAATGGGTCTGGGTCATGCTGTTCAGCCTGTCGCCGCGAGGCGCTTCTCAGCGCGGAGAGAGTCGGCGCCGCGGGAGACCGCGACGATGGTGTCGATGTCGAGGATCAGGGCCACGCGCCCGTCGCCCAGGATGGTGGCCGCGGCCACGCCCGGGACCTGCTGGTAGTTGGCCTCCAGCGACTTGATGACCACCTGGCGCTGGCCCTGGATGGCGTCGACCAGCAGGGCCGCGCGCGCGCCGCCCTCGCCCTCGATCAGCAGGGCCACGCCCTGGGTCGCGTCCAGCGGGCCGGCGCGGTAGCCCAGCGCCTGACCCACGTCGATCAGCGGCACGTAGGTGTCGCGGATGGCGATCACCCGGGCCGAGCCGCCCAGGCTGTGCACGTCGCCCGGCTTGGGCAACAGGGTCTCGACGATCGCGGTGATCGGCGCGACCAGGGTCTGGCCCTGGACCGAGACCACCATGCCGTCGAGCACCGCCAGAGTCAGCGGCAGGCTCATGGTGAAGGTCGAGCCCTTGCCGGGGCGCGAGGAGATGGTGATCCGCCCGCCCAGCGCCTGGATCGAGCGGCGCACCACGTCCATGCCCACGCCGCGGCCGGAGATGTCGCTGATCTCGCTGGCCGTGGAGAACCCCGGCATGAAGATCAGGTTGTCGATCTCCTCGTCGTTCAGCGCGGCCTCCGGCGCGATCAGGCCCTTCTCGATAGCGATCGACTTGACCCGCTCGCGGTTGATGCCGCCGCCGTCGTCGGCGACCTCGATGACGATGCGCCCGGAGCGGTGGGCGGCGGCCAGGCGCACCACGCCCTCCGCCGGCTTGCCCGCCGCGGCGCGTTTCTCGGGGCTCTCCAGGCCGTGGTCGATGGCGTTGCGGATCATGTGCGTCAGCGGATCGGCCAGGCGCTCGATGACCGTCTTGTCGACCTCGGTGCCCTCGCCGTCGGTGACCAGGCGGACCGGCTTGCCGGTCATGGCCGCGACCTCGCGGACCAGGCGCGGCATCCGCTGGAAGACGGACTTCACCGGCTGGGCGCGGATCGCCATGACGCTGTCCTGGATCTCGCGGGTGAGCTGCTCCAGCTCGTCCAGGCCCATGGCCACGCCGGAGGCCCGCGCGAAGCCGGCCTCCATGACCCGCTGGGACAGCATGGCCTGGTTGATCACCAGCTCGCCGACCAGGTCGATCAGCCGGTCGACGCGCTCCAGGTCGACGCGAATGGTGGCGCCGGCCTCCGGTTTGCGGGGCTGACCCTGTCCGTCGGGGGGGGATGACGGATCTTGGGGGGTCGCCACGGCAGCCGGGGCCGGCGCGGCCGGCGGAGCCTCGAGCGGCGGCGGGGGGGGATCCGCCACGGCCTGCACCCGCGCCAGGAGGGCGCCGATGTCCAGGGTCTCACCGGTATCTTCAACAAGGGGCGCGGCGTCGTCCGCGCCGGCGGCGGCCAGGCGGCTCACCTCCAGTTCGCAGTCGCCGTCCACGAATTCGAACACCTCGCGCACCGCGGCCTCGTCGGCGGCGCCGGTCAAGGTCACGGTCCAGGCCAGGTAAGCGGCCTCCGGGTCGAGGTCGGCCAGGGCCGGCAGGGCGGAGACGTCCAGCTCCACCGTCGTCTCGCCCAGGCGGGCGAGCTCGCGCAGCAGGAGGGCGGCCTCGTTGGCCTTGGCGTAGAGGTCCGCGCGCGGCGCGAAGCGCACGCGCCAGCCGCCCGCCGCGGGCGGCGCTTCCGGCGCGGCCACGGCCATGGGCTTGAACTCGAAGTCACCCCAATCCTCTTCGGACTCGGCTTCCCCGCCGGCCGCGGCGTTGGGGTCGAGCGCCTTCAGCTCTTCGGCCAACTCGGCGGTGTGGGCCTCGTCGACGGCCGAGCCGTCGTGGGCGGCGCGCACGTGGTCGGCCAGGACGTCGGCGGCCCGCAGCAGGGTCTTCAGCACCTCGTTGGTCGCAGCCAGCCGGCCGGAACGCATCTCGTCCAGCGCGGTCTCGAAGACGTGGGCGAAGCGGACCAGGGCCTCGAGGCTGAAGGCCCCGGCGCCGCCCTTGATCGAATGCACCGCGCGGAAGACGGCGTTGATCGTCTCCGGGTCGGTGTCGCCGGCCTCCATGGCCAGCAGGCCGCTTTCCAGCTCGGCGAGCTGTTCCTCGCACTCCTGGAAGAAGGTCTCGCGAATAGCCGCTAGGGGATCCATGACGGTCTCGTCCCGGCTCAGGCGGCGACGCGGCGGATCGCGTCCACCAGCTTCACGGGGTTGAAGGGCTTGACGATCCAGCCGGTGGCGCCGGCCATCCGCGCGCGGTTCTTCTTCTCGGCGTCGCTCTCGGTGGTCAGCACCAGGATCGGCACGCCGCGGTGCAGCGGGTCGGAACGGACTTCCTCGATGAAGCCGAAGCCGTCCATGCGCGGCATGTTGATGTCGGTGACGATGACCTCGGGGGTCTCCGACGCCAGGACCTCGAGCCCGTGCAGGCCGTCCTCGGCCTGGAGCACGCGGTAGCCCGCCTCGGTCAGCGCCAGGCGCAGCATCTCGCGCATGGTCCGGGAGTCGTCGACGGTGAGAACAGTCATGCTCATGGGGTCAGTCCTGAACAGCGGTGGCGAGGGCGAGGTCATCGAATCCGAGATTTGGGCAGCCCATCAGGGCCGCGGCGTCGGCGAACTCCGGCGAGGGGTCGACCACCCGCCAGGGCAGGCCGTCGCTCGACCAGAGGGCGCGGGCGGCGAGCAGCACCTGCAGGCACTGCGCCCCCAGCCGCTGCACGCCGGAGGCGTCGAGGGTCGCGGGCTTGCCGCGCGCGGCCAGCAGGGCGGCCGCCAGGGGCGCCGCCGCCGTCAGGTCCAGGCTGTCGGCCAGCACCAGCGGGGCGGAATCGGTGTCGTCGGAGGTCGTGGTCATGTCCGGTCCTAGAACTCGTCCCAGCGGTCTTCATCGGCGGCCAGGGCGGCGCCGCCGCGCGGGCCGACCGTCTTCATGGCGGTGACCGTGCGGGGCGGCGGCGGGGTGGGGTGGGCCGCTTGCGCCCTTGGCGGCTCGCCCACGTCGAAGCGGGCGATCAGCCTGGCGAGGGTGTCGGCCTCGCTGGTCAGGGCGTGGGAGGCGGCGGTCGCCTCCTCCACCATGGCGGCGTTCTGCTGGGTCACCTGGTCCATCTGGTTGACCGCGGTGTTGACCTGCTGGAGCCCGGTGGACTGCTCCTCAGCCGAGGCCGCGATCTCGATGACCACCCCGTTGATCTGGGTGACCTGGGTGAGGATGCGCTCCAGCACCTTGCCGGTCTCGCCGACCAGGTTCACGCCGCGGTCCACCTGCTGGCTCGACGCCGAGATCAGCACCTTGATCTCCTTGGCCGCGTCCGCCGAGCGCTGGGCGAGCGCCCGCACCTCGGAGGCGACCACCGCGAAGCCGCGGCCCGCGTCGCCGGCCCGCGCGGCTTCGACGCCGGCGTTCAGGGCCAGGAGGTTGGTCTGGAAGGCGATCTCGTCGATCACCCCGATGATCTGGCTGATCTGCTGGGCGGAGTTCTCGATCTCGCTCATGGCCGCGACCGCGTCGCGCACCACCACGCCGGAGCGTTCCGCATCGGCCCGCGCCGAGCCCACGGCGTCGCGGGCCTGGCCAGCGCCCTCGGCGGTCTTGCGGACGGTCGCGGTGATCTGGTCCAGAGCCGCGGCGGTCTCTTCCAGGCTCGCCGCCTGCTGCTCGGTCCGCCGCGACAGGTTGTCGGAGGCCTGGCTGATCTCGGTGGAGGCCGAGCGCACCCCGGCGGAGTTGGCGGCCACCTCGGAGATCGTCCCCTGCATCCGCTCCATGGCGGCGTTGAAATCGGCGCGCAGCTTCTCGTAGGAGGGCGCGAAGGCTTGGTTCAGGCGGAAGGTCAGCACGCCGCCGGCCAGGCGCTCCAGGCCCCGGGCCAGGCCGTCGACGACCTGGGTCTGCTGCTGGGCGGTGGCGGCGCGCTCGGCCTCGGCGGTCTTGCGCTCGGCCTCGGCCTGCCGCCGCTGCTCGGCGGCCTCGGCTTCCAGGCGCACCTTCTCGATGGCCCCGTCCTTGAAGTGCTGCACCGCGTCGGCCATCCGGCCGACCTCGTCCTTGCGGCCCGCCGCCGGGACGTCCACCGCGTGGTCGCCCGAGGCCAGCTTGCCCATGGCGTCGGTCATCCTGCTGATCGGCGCGGCGATCCCGCGGCTGAGCAGCCAACCCATCAGGATCGAGAGCAGCACGCTCAGGCCCGCGCCGACGCAGAGCGCCGTCGAGGCGAAGTCCTGGCTCGCCGCCTGCTTCCTGGACCAGGCCTTCAGCGCAAGGCCCTCGCGCTCGTTGTAGGCCTTGATCTGGTCGCGGATCTTGAACAGCCGGCCGGTGGTCAGCAGGGACGCCACGGCCTCCGCATGGTGCGCCGGATCGCGGCTGGTCGCGACCTGGGCGTCCTCTTCGGCGTTGGCCAGCGAGCCCGAGGCGCGCATGGCCTGGATCTCGGCCATGTGCTCCGGCGAGATCTGGGCCAGCTCGGTCAGCTTGCCGTCGAAGATCTTCGCCTGCTGGTCGAGCTTCTCGAGATAGGACTTGTCGCCCGTGGCGACGAAGCCGCGCGTGGCGTTCTGGCGCTCGACCATCGACATCAGGATCGCGTCGGCGGTCTGGACCCGGGCGACCCTGGCGTCGTTCTCGCGCACAGCGGTGCGGATGTTCTGCAGGCAGACGAACAGCGCCGCGCACATGATGGCGACGGTCGTGACCACGACCGCGAAGCCGAGGGTCAGCTTCCGGGAGATGTTCAGATTGTTGAGGGTCATCGCGGGTCTCGATCTGCGTCCAGCCGATCTTGGCGGGATCCATGGGAACCTTCCCAGAGACCGCTGAAATATTGGTTAAGACTGGGAATGGTCGGCGGGGATTTTCGCCCGCGCCGGCCCTGGGCGGCGGCGGCCGCGAGGACGGACGCGCAGACCCAGCCGCCCTGGCGGGCGTCGGGCGAATCTCAGAAAATGGGAATTCCCATGCGCCGAGAGCGCGTCAGGGTGGGCAGTCTAGGCTGCGGGCGGCAGGTCGCCGGTGGTGACCAGCAGGACCCGGGCCGGTCCGCCGCGGGCCAGCAGCGCATAGCCCGAGGCGGCGTCGAAATGCACCGCATCGCCGCTCGCCAGGGCCAGGGGCGCGTAGAGGTGGCTGTGGAACTCCACCGCGCCGCCCAGGACCAGGACATAGGCCTCGCCCGGCTGGACCACCGGCGGGCCATGCGCGTCCAGGGTCTCGGCCGTCACCTCCAGGATGGTCGGCGAAAAGCTCTTGGAGAGCAGGTCGGCCGCGGCCGCGCGCCCGCCGGCCGGCCCGACGCGCACCGGCTCGCCCTCGCCCGCCCGGATCACTGCGCGGCGTCCGGAAGGCGCGGCCGCGCCTTCCGCCTCGCGCGTCATCAGGCCTTCGAGGTCGACCTCCAGGGCCCGGCAGAGCCGCATCAGCTTGTCGTAGTTGAGCGCGTTCTGGCCCAGCTCCACCCGCGACAGGGTGGAGATCGGCACGCCGCTCTCCTCGCTGAGCGTCGCCAGGTTCCAGCCGCGCGCGAGCCGAAGTTTGCGGATAGCCGCCCCGGTCTTGTCCGACAGTCGCGACCGCATCCCAGGTGATTCCCAAATCATCGCCGTTCGCGGGAAGTTAGGGCGATTTCCCACAAAGCGCGACAGATTCGCGCAGTCGCCGGTCGCGGGCGATCCCGATGGCGGTAGCCAGGCGGCCGGCCTGCCACCTCATCCGTGGCCGGGCGGCCGGCGCCCCCAAGCCCTAGGCTGAACGCTCGATCATCTCCCCCTCTCGATCGTCATCGCCCCGGTTTGACCGGGCGACCCATGAACAACGATGCGTCGGAAAGGCCCGCTGCGCCGCCGCGCAATGCCCTTCGATACCGAGACCGCGGGTGGCCCGGACAAGCCGGGCCACGACGTAATCAAATAAATTCAATCGGCTGATTGGGTCTTCAACCTAGGCCAGGATATCGAGACGCTGCGCTGGGACCGAGGGCTGAGCCCCCGGCGCCGGCCCCGGCGACGCGCCGGCCAGTGCGCCGCCAAATGTGACCGCCGGCGCGCGGTCGGCGGAGGCCGCATCGCCGGCCGAGACGGGTTTCGGCGTGAGAGTCGAGGGCGCATGGTCCTTGGCGTTGACGCCGAAGGGCCCGTCCTTGGGATGCTGCGGGTCGATGTGCTGTTTGGCGTAGTCGACGTCCGTGCAGTTCTTGCAGGAATAGCCGTTGACCGTGATCGGGCTTGGATAGTTCACCGTGGTCATCGCTCGCCCTCCGATGCGGACCCTTCGCAGGCCCTGCAGACTATTCGACAAGCTGAACCATTCGGTTACGCCGCCGCCTGGGCCTTGCGGATGTCCTCGCCGCCGGCCCAGGTCGCGTGGGCGCCGGACGAGATCCGGTGCGGCAGGCGGATGCGGCACACCGGGCCTGCCGCGATGTCCTTGGCGTCGATCAGCACGCATTCGGAGAGGTCGGCGGCCATGTCTGTGACGAAGCTGACGAGGTAGCCGTCGTCCTCGTCCCGGGCCCCGATCCGCGGCGCGAAAGGGGCCTCCGAGCCGTAGCGGCCCGGGCCGAACTCGAACGTCGACGAGGCGCCGGTCTCCAGATCGTGCTTCACGATGCCGGTGAACAGGAACCAGCCCGGTTTGGCGGTGGTCGAATAGAGGTAGCGGCCCTTGCGGCCGGCGGTCTTCTGGTTGAACGAGCCGAACTCCAGGATGCGGTCGTCGAGCGGCCCCTCGCGGACCTCGCCGGTCGCTAGGTTGAAGCGCCAGCGATAGAGCCTGGGCTTCATCGAATGCTCGTCGAGATAGGCCATCACCTGGCCGAGCCGCGGCCCGTAGCCCTCCAGCGGCGGCGGCTGCGGATCCTCCTGGAAATAGCCGTCGAGGACGATCTCGTCGCCCTCCTCGTAGGCGTTCATCCAGTGCAGGACGAAGCAGGGCTTGGCCTCGAACCAGCGGATGTCCTGCGGGCCGCCGAAGCGCGGCAGGATGGCGAAGCGGGTCGGCAGGTCGCGATAGAACCGCGCGGCGTGGTGGCCCTTCGGCAGCAGTTCGGGGTCCCAGAAGAGCGGCAGGTCCGCCAGGATCGAGAACCGCTCGGTGAACGCCATGTCGTGCGGCAGGCGCGGCCCGGGCAGAGGGATCGGGACGTAGTGCTTCAGCCGGTTGTCGGCGCCCACGACGCCGTAGTGCATGTAGGGCGCGCGCTTCGAGTAGTTGAAGAACAGCAGCTCGCCGGTGGCCTCGTCGACCTTGGCGTGGGCGGAGACGCCTTCGGCGGGGACCCAGGCCTCGGGTCCGTGCTGCTCCAGGCTGTAGGGATCCAGCCGGTAGCCCTCGCCGCACTGGTAGAAGGTCGAGAGAATCTTGCCGGCGTGCACCACGACGTCGGTGGACGAGGCGTCCTTCAGGGACCCTTGCGCGCCCCAGCCCGGCCGCCTGGACTTGGCCGGATGCTCCGCAAGGCCCGCCCACAGGGCCTCGCCCGCCGCCTGCTCGGCCTCGAAGGCCTTGGTGCGGACGAAGCGGTTGCGGTAGCTGGCTTGGCCGTCCCGGAAGGCCATCTGGTGCAGCATCCCGTCGCCG